>CAZNSZ010000054.1:0-31032 GCA_964575865.1 uncultured Bacteroides sp.
AATCCGGAGAGGATCCGGTTATTTCATTGGGACAGTTCGGTGTCCAGCTCCCCCTCCGACCGGGCAACCATGGAGGATACGGCGGAGTCACCGGTAATATTCACCACAGTCCGCAGCATGTCCAGGGGACGGTCCACCCCGAGGATCAGCGCAAGGCCCTCCACCGGCAGCCCCACCGAATTCAGGACGATGATCAGCATGACGATGCTTCCGCTGGGGATTCCGGGGGAGCCGATGGATGCCAGGGTCGCCGTCAGGACGATGGTCAGCTGCTGGCCAAGGGTCAGGTCAATTCCGAATACCTGCGCGATAAAAACTGCAGCGATGGCCTGGTAACAGCTGGTCCCGTCCATGTTGATGGTCACCCCCACCGGGAGCACGAAATTGGCGATGGATTTGGAAACTCCCAGTTCGCCGGTGACCTGTTTCAGTGTCACCGGAAGGGTGGCTGCACTGGAACTGGTGGTAAAGGCCACCAGCTGGGCGGGAAGGATCCCCTTAAGGAACCTGGCGACGGGAATGCGGGCAAACAGCCGCATCAGCGAGGGATAAAACGCCACGATGAGCAGGAACAGCCCGGCAACCACGGTGACCATGTACATCCCCAGCGCAGTGAAGATATCCGCATCACCGGAATAGTCCACCACCAGGGATGCCATCAGCGCGAACACACCCACGGGGGCAAACCGCATGATCAGGTCCACAATCTTCAGGATCACATCGTTCAGTCCCTCGAAGAAATCCTTGACCAGACCGGTTTTTTCCCCGGGAACCAGCACCAGGGCGACTCCGAACAGGATGGCAAAGAAAATGATCTGCAGCATGTTGCCGTTATCCCCGGCCGCATTGACGATGTTTTCCGGGATCATCTCCTCGAAGAAATGGAGCGGGGACTGCTCCTCGATTTCCCGGGCCGATTCCTGGCGGATCTCGATCTGACCGCTGAATTTCTCCCTGTACTCTTCCTGTTTGTCATCGGGGAAAAAGTTGCCGGGCCTGACCACATTCACCAGCACCAGTCCTACCGAGGTGGCGATCACGGTGGTCACCACATAGATGAGGATGGTCTTGTACCCGATCCGGGAGAGTTTGGTGATGTCCGTGAGGCTGGAGATCCCCTTTACCAGGGAAACGAAGATCAGGGGAACCGCGATCAGCTTCAACAGATTCAGGAAGATCCGTCCCCATGGTGCGATCCAGTCGTTGGTGAAGGGTTCGGTGCCGGTACGGACCGCGACCAGTCCCCAGAGGATACCGAGCCCCATTCCAATGAATATGGTTGCCCAGAGGGGCAGTTTCCGTATGGTGTTGATCCAGTTCTTCATATCCCGCTGACCGGGTCAATTAAGTGCATGGTAAAGGATTTCCAGCGGATGCCGGGCCATTGTCCCGGTACCGTCCTTGATCTGGTGCCTGCAGCTGGTCCCGGGTGCGGCAATCACCGTTCCGGCTCCGGCATTCCTCACTGCAGGGAAAAGGACCAGCTCCCCGACCTTCATGGAGATGTCGTAATGTTCCTTCTCATATCCGAAGGATCCGGCCATTCCACAACAGCCCGAGGGAATCTCCTCCACCCGGTAGTTTTCGGGGATCGAAAGCAGAACGCGTGTCGGATCGGTACTGGCAATGGCCTTTTGCTGGCAGTGCCCGTGCAGCCTGATCTCCCTTTCCTCCCTGGTGAACAGGCTCCGGTCGATCAATCCCTCCCCGAACCTGGCGGCGAGGTATTCCTCCACAGTCATACAATGGGCGGACAGCTCCTGTGCTTTTGCAGCGAGGTCCTTACCGACCAGCTCAGGGTATTCGTCCCTGAAGCTGAGCAGGGCGGAGGGTTCGATCCCCACCAGCGGGCATCCGGCATGGACCCGCGAAGCGAGCAGGGCCACATTCTTCCTGGCAATGGCACGGGCCTTTTTGAGCATTCCCTTGGAGAGGTAAGTGCGGCCGCTCACCGTGTGCTTCTCTACCTGTATCCTGATCCCCAGCCGGTTGAGTAAGCGGATGGTGGTCATCCCCAGGGCAACATCGTTGTAATTGGTGAATTCATCAACGAACAGTATGACCCGTGGAGTGTCCTCAGGCAGGGAATCGTTGAGGGCTTTCAGGTGCCGGCGGATCCACTTTCTGAGGCTCACCTTCCCCAGGGTGGGTATGGAACGCTCCGGGGCAAAGGACAGCACATTCTTGAGCAACCGGGCCGGTAACGGCCGGGTGGCCACAGCATTGAAAAGGGAGGGCAGAAGCATTCCCAGTGCATTGACCCTGGAAATATTTGCGATCAGCCTGGTCCTGAGCGACGGCGGGTGATGGCTGTACCAGTGCTGGAGGAATTCTGCCTTCAGCTTGGCCATGTCCACGTTGGAGGGACACTCCGATTTGCAGGCCTTGCAGGAAAGGCAGAGATCGAGGATATCGTAGATTTCCTGCTGGTCGAATGGTCTGTTATTCAGCGGTTTAGACAGCATCTCCCTGAGCAGGTTGGCCCTTGCCCTCGTGGTGGCGATCTCGTCCCGTGTGGCCATGTAGCTGGGGCACATGGTCCCTCCGGTGAGCTCGGTCTTCCGGCAATCACCCGATCCGTTGCACTTTTCAATCAGTTTCATGAATCCCCCTTCCCTGGAGTAGTCGAAAAACGTCGGGTATTCCGGGGAGACATGCCCCTCGCCAAACCTCAGGAAGGTATTCATGGGAGGGGTGTCGAATATCTTGCCCGCATTGAACACCCCGGCAGGATCGAACAGCTCCTTGATCCCGCGCATCAGCCCGAAATTCTTCTCTCCCACCATCATGGGAATGAACTCCCCGCGTAACCTGCCGTCCCCGTGCTCGCCGCTGAGGGATCCCCTGTATTTTTTTACCAGCCGCGCGGTTTCCAGGGCAATGTCATGGAACAACTGAACGTGCGCCGGATCCTTCAGGTTCAGGATGGGCCGGAGGTGCAGCTCTCCCACCGAAATGTGCGCATGATAGACGCACTCCAGTCCGAACCGCTCCAGCAACAGGTTGAAATCAGCGATGTAATCCTCGAGGACCTCCACCGCCACGCTTGTATCTTCGATCACCGAAACCGGCCGGCCATCTCCGGGAAGGTTGGAAAGAACCCCCAGTCCGGCCTTTCTGAGGGCCCAGACCCTTGAAATATCCCTGCCCGTGACCACCGGATAGTGGTATCCCAGTTTCCTCTCCCGCATCTCCCCTTCCATGGCGGCGATCCGCTCCTGAAGCGTGCCGGGATCGTCATCCACCATTTCAACCATGAGAACGGCCCCGGGATCCCCTTTCAGAAAAAACCGGTTCTTTCGCTGGGAGAGGTTCTCCCTGGTGCAGTCAAGGATGGTCTTGTCCATCAGTTCCACGGCTGTGGGCATGTGCCGCAGGGCCACCAGATTCCCCCGGATGGCCTCCATGACCGATTCAAAGTGAATGGCGACCAGGGCTTTGTTGGCAGGCGGCAGAGGGGTCAGATTGAGTTTTGCCTCGGTGATGAATACCAGGGTCCCCTCGGATCCGGAGATCAGCCTGCACAGATTGAAGTCGCCGTACTTCTTCCCTCCCCCGATGATCAACTGACTGTCAAGGAGTTCATCCAAAGCGTACCCGGTATTCCTGCGCACCACGCGGGGATCGGGAAAATGGGTCCTGATCTCTTTCTGGTTGTCCGGGTCGGAAAGCAGCGTGTGCAACCTGCTGTAGAGGGTTCCCTCCAGGTTGTCCAGGGTGGATTTATCCCTCAATCCCTTCCCGTCCACCGGTCCGAATTCGGCCACTGATGCATCGCTCAGAACTGCTCTCACTGATATGGTGTGATCGCGTGTACTTCCGTAAACAAGGGAATGGAGTCCGCAGCTGTTGTTCCCGATCATCCCGCCGATCATGCTGCGGTTGGAGGTGGATGTCTCGGGACTGAAAAACAATCCGGTGCCCCGCAGGGCCAGGTTCAGTTCATCCAGGACCACACCGGGCTGCACCCTTACCCATTTCTCTTTCTCATTAATCTCCAATATGTTATTCATGTAATGGGAAACATCAACCACCATGCCGCTCCCCACCACCTGGCCCGCCAGTGAAGTGCCCGCCGTTCTCGGGATCAGAGAAATGCCGTTCTCTCCGGCAAAACGGACCAGTTCGCGGATATCTTCCTCGTTCCGGGGATAGGCCACTGCCAGGGGTTTCTCTTTATAATCGGATGCATCCGTGGAGTAAATGATCCGCCGGACCTGGTCGGTATACAATTCACCATCCATGCGGGCAGCCAGCAGGTCCATCTTTTCTTTCAGGTGCGGGCCGCTCTCTGTCTGGGTGTTCATGCAGAAATGAATTTGAAAGGATCGAACTGAAGGACAAATATAGCAGAAAGTGGTCAGGTTCCATGGAAATCCCGGCAACCCTTTATTCCGGCAGTGAAATTACTTCACCATCTCCTTCAGATCGCTTAAAAAACCGTGCATTCCCACCACATATTCCCGGAAAGAATGGCGTCCGGCATCCGTGATCTTCACCAGGGTCAGCGGCCGCCGGTCCCTGAACTTCTTTTCCATGGAAATGTAGCCGGCCGCTTCCAGCTTCTGAAGGTGCGAGGAGAGGTTGCCCTGGGTCATTCCGGTCTGGAGCCGCAGGAATGTGAAATCTGCTTTTTCCACCGAATAGAGATAGATCAGAATGTGCAGCCTCCCCGGCTCATGGATGGTGCGGTCGATAAGTTCAAGCATTTGTTTATGTAAAATTCGTAAATCACTCTTTAACTACTCTATATTTTCTAAGAAACCTGATCAGAAGGATGCCTCCCGAACCGGCAGTCACCCCGCCCGAAAGGAAGGAGGCCAGCGGGATGCCATGGTTCCCGGTGATCCCCCTCAGAAAAAGATGTTCAGAAAGAATATACATACACAGTACACAGAGCGCGTAGAGGTGGAACCTGGGTGCCCGCAGCACCACCCCGGAGGAGGTGAGCAGTATCAGGAAAAGCAGTCCCAGAGTGATGGAGAGGCTGTAGGGACCCAGGGCTTCGGCAACGGGGAGACGGAGCAGTGACGATCCGGCAAAAAATACGAACAGGAGCACATTGATGACCAGCATGGTGACTGCCATCCTGGAGGTGGTCTTCCGCGCAAGCTGTACGACTCCCGTACGGGGCCATGTGATCGCCCGCTTCAGCCACATGATACCACCCACTTCAAGCATATACAGGAAGAGCAGGAGCAGGGAACGGATCCCCTTGTTCATGCCTGATTCGTCCAGGAGGGGCACCAGCCCGAAGGTGGCGATCACCAGTCCGGCCAGGATATCCAGAAGGCCGTCCTGATGGATCGTAAGCATCAGCCTGCGCCTGATTTCGACAGAAGGTTTCGGGTTATTCATGGTACATCAGATTTGTTTGTTATACAATTTAGTCTGCGATACAAACTTAAATCATTTTTATACACCTGTCAAGGATTTGCGCCAGAAAAATCAAAAGATGTTACACAATATGGGAAATCCTTATCCCCGCCGGAAGAGGCTTTCTTTTTTTTCTGTACCTTTAAAGCTGCTGTTATTCAAACTCAAATAGTTGATAATCAATGAATTTAATTGAAAAAATAAGAGAGCAGGCCAGGTCGGACTGCCAGCGGATCGTTCTTCCGGAGGGAGACGAAGAACGGACAGTGATGGCCGCCGATGCCATTATTCGTGAAGGTTTGTGCTACCTGACCCTCCTTGCCGACCCGTCAGATGTGGAAAAACTGGCGCTCCAGTACGGGCTGAAGAACATCGAAAAGGCCCGGATCATCAATCCCAGGGATCACGAGAAAAAGCAGGAGTATACCGAGCTTCTCTACGGGATCCGGAAATCCAAGGGCATGACCAGGGAAGAGGCCTCCCGCCTGGTGGAGGATCCCCTCTACCTGGGGACCCTGATGATCAAAGCAGGCGACGCCGACGGAGAGGTGGCCGGTGCCCGGAACGCCACCGGCGATGTGCTCAGGCCTGCTTTTCAGATCGTCAAGACCTTACCGGGTATCAGCATTGTTTCGGGCGCCTTTATCATGATATTGCCTGATACCTCCTTTGGAGAGGACGGGGTGATCGTATTTGCAGACGGTGCGGTGCATCCCGATCCGGACGAACGGCAGCTGGCAGAGATCGCCGTGGCCACCGCCGGCACCACCCGCTCCATCCTCGGATTCGAGCCGCGCATCGCCATGATGAGCTTTTCCACCAAGGGAAGCGCCAAACATCCCATGGTGGATAAGGTGGTCAATGCCACCAGGCTGGCCAGGGAGATGGACCCCAGCCTGATCATCGACGGTGAACTGCAGGCCGATGCGGCACTGATCCAGGCCATTGCCAGCAGCAAGGCCCCGGACAGTGTGATACAGGGCAATGCCAATGTGCTGATCTTCCCCGACCTGAATGTGGGGAATGTGGCCTACAAGCTGGTGCAGCGGCTTGCCAAAGCCGAAGCCATCGGCCCGGTGCTCCAGGGGATGGCCGCACCCATCAATGACCTCTCGAGGGGATGCTCGGTGAGCGACATCGTCAACCTGGTGGCCATCACCTCCAACCAGGCAGCGGGCCTGAAAAAGCGCCCCCAGCAATAACATAACAAAACAGCCTGATATTCATGATTATACTCGTATTGAACTGTGGCAGTTCCTCCATCAAGTACCAGTTATTTGATATGGGGGACAAGAACAAGGCGGAGGTTGTTGCCAAAGGGATCGTGGAGCGGATCGGGTTCACCGATGCGGTGATCTCGCACCTGCCCGCAGGAAAAGACCGTTACAAACACATTGCCCCGGTCATGGACCACACCACCGGGATCAACCTGATCATGGAGGCCCTGGTTCATAAGGAGCACGGCGTCATAGATAATATTCAGGAGATCGTCGCCGTAGGGCACCGGGTGGTCCAGGGAGGTGAAAAATACAAGGAGAGCGTACTGATCACCAAGGAGGTGATCCGGGACATCGAAGCGTGCATCGAGCTGGCCCCCCTGCACAACCCGGCCAACCTGAAAGGGATCATTTCGGTGGATTCGCTCCTGCCCGGGATCCCCCAGATCGCGGTGTTCGACACCTCCTTCCACCAGACCATGCCCCCCCATGCATACATGTATGCGATCCCCCGGGAGTATTATGAGAAATACGGCATCCGGAAGTATGGCTACCACGGGACCAGCCACAAGTATGTTTCCAAACGGGCCAGTGAGATCATGGGGATGGACACCCGTCAGCTGAAGGTGGTCTCCTGCCACCTTGGAAACGGCGCCTCGGTGACTGCCATCGAACGGGGGAAATCCCTGGACACCTCCATGGGATTCACGCCGGTGGACGGACTGATCATGGGGACCAGGACGGGAGACATCGACCCGGGGGTCCTTTTGTTCCTGGCAGATAAGGAGCACCTGAGCCTGAAGGGGATCAGCAACCTCATCAATAAAAGGAGCGGCATGGTGGGGATTTCTGAGATCTCATCTGACATGCGTGACCTGGAACTGGCCTATTATGAAGGGAACGAACGGGCGAACCTGGCCCTGACCATGTATGCCTACCGGGTGAAGAAATTCATCGGGGCCTACGCGGCCATTATGAACGGGCTCGATTGTGTGATATTTACCGGAGGGATCGGGGAAAACGATTTCAATATCCGAAGGATGATCTGCCAGAACATGGAGTACCTGGGACTGGAATTCGACGAACCCATGAACCACGGAGTGAAGGGGGAGGACAGGGTGATCTCCAAACCCGATTCCAGGGTCACCGCCCTGGTCGTAAAGACCAATGAAGAACTGGTGATCGCCACAGACACCTACAAGATCATCGAGAAATGTTGCTGATAAACTGATGCTATGCTGACGAAACTCTCCCAGCTCAAAAATCTGCTGGATAAGAAACACAAGCCCAAGAAACTGGTCCTGGCCGCCTCGGAGGATGCCCATTCACTGAACGCCGTGGTGGAAGCGGCCCGCCAGAAAATCATCCGGCCCGTTCTGGTGGGTGACAAGGAAAAGACCTTCGGGATGGCCGAGATCCTGAACCTCGATCTCTCCAGGTTTGAATTCATACAGGCAGACACCCCGCTGGAGGCGGTAGAAGCTTCGGTACGGCTGGTGCACGACCGCAAAGCCGATGTGCTGATGAAGGGAAAGGTAGGGACCTCAGACATGCTGAAGTTTGTGTTGAACAAGGAGTTCGGGCTCAGAACCGGGAACCTTCTCTCCCACTTCGCCTATTTTGAGGTGGAGACCTACCACAAGCTGATCGCGGTGACCGATGTGGCCATGAACATTGCTCCCAACCTGACCGAAAAGATAGGGATCCTCAACAATGCGGTCCAGGTGCTCAACAGGCTCGGGATCTCCAAGCCCAAGGTGGCGGTGCTGGGTGCGGTTGAAAAGGTGAATACCGCCATGAACGCCACCACCGATGCGGCGCTCCTTTCGAAAATGAACCAGCGGGACCAGATCCTCAACTGTATTGTGGACGGTCCCCTCGCCTTCGATAATGCCGTTTCCTCCGAAAGTGCAAGGCACAAGGAGATCAAGAGCGAAGTGGCCGGGGATACCGATCTCCTGCTGATGCCCGATATCGAGGTGGGAAATGTGCTTTACAAGACCCTGGTGTTTTTTGCCAGGGCCAAGGTAGCCTCCATGATCGTGGGGGCTTCGGCACCCATCGTCCTCACCTCCAGATCCGATTCTGAACAGGCAAAATTCGATTCTATCCTGCTGGCTGCTGTGACGGCCACTGAAGAGAGAAAACCCTGAATATGGGGCTAAAAACCAGCTCAAAATGGATGCAAATTATATCGTTGCGATCAATCCCGGAGCCACCTCCACCAAGATCGCCGTCACCTGCGACAACAAATTTGTCTTCCTGAAGAACATCCGGCACGAGGCGGACAAACTGAATGCGTACGGAAAAACGGCCGATCAGCTGGAATTCAGGATGAACCTGGTGCTTCAGGAGGTACAGGAGAACCATGTTCCATTCGATCAGGTCGGGTTGATCGTCGCCAGGGGCGGGCTTATCCACCCCATCGAATCGGGGGTTTATGAGGTCAACCAGGCCATGCTCCATGACCTTGAAAAAGGGATCATGGGTGACCACGCCAGCAACCTGGGAGGGCTCATTGCCCACCGGTTGCTGGAGAAATTCCCGAAAGCGAAAGCCTACATCGCCGATCCTGTTGTGGTGGACGAGCTCCAGGATGTGGCCCGGATCAGCGGTCACCCCTTGTTCCACAGGATCTCCATTTTCCATGCCCTGAACCAGAAATCCACGGCACGCACCTACGCCCATTCAAGGGGAATGGAGTATGAGGACCTGAACCTGATCGTGGCGCACCTGGGAAGCGGCATCTCGGTGGGAGCCCATAAGAAGGGGCGGGTCATCGATGTGAACAATGCCCTGAACGGAGAAGGGCCTTTCGGACCGGAACGATCCGGGACCCTGCCTGCAGGTGAACTGGTCAGGTTCTGCTTTGAAGGCGGTCATACCAGGGAGGAAGCGGATGATATGCTGACCGGCAAGGGGGGGATTTTCGCCTACATGGGCTATAACGATGCCCGCAGGCTGGAAAGGAGTGCCCGGGAAGGGGATCCCAAATCCAGGCTGATCCAGGATGCCATGGCCTACCAGATCAGCAAGGAGATCGGAGCCATGGCGGCCGTTCTGGGCGGGGAAGTGCATGCGATCCTGATCACCGGAGGGATCGCGCACAATCCCGATCTCACGGGAACCATCAAGGAACGGGTCGGTTTCATCGCTCCCGTATTCATCTATCCGGGGGAAGATGAAATGCGTGCCCTGGCACTCAATGGTTCCATGCTGCTGAACGGAAAGCTGGAACCGAAAGAATACGGCGGAAAGAACCTGGTACGGAAACCGGACCTGGACAACCTGTAACCATCAGAACAACACAACCGGTCCCGGAAAACCTGTTTCCTTCAGTAACAGTTGATCAGACCCTGACAACAGGCAGCCTTCAGGGCGTGGAGACGGACACCGGCAGCACCTTGCCGTTGAAATAGCGTCCGCCCTCCAGGACGAACCAGGTGAGGAACCGTCCCATCTCACCGGGACCCAGGGGGGCACTGAATCCGGGGAACGCTTCCGCGAGCATCTCTGTCTGCACGGAACCGAGCGCCAGCGCATTGACCCTGATCCCCTCCCCTTTCAGTTCTTCGGCAAGACACTCCGTAAGTGAGGCCAGGGCGGCCTTGGATGCGCTGTAGTAGGACAACCCGGGAAACTTGCTGCTGCCCTGGAATCCCCCCATGCTCCCGATATTCACCACGTGTTTCAGTTCCGATTCCTTCATGAGCGGGAGGCAGATCCGGATCAGCTGGGCCGGTGCGATCAGGTTGATGTCGAACAGGGCCCTTGCCTCTGCGGCCGATACCTGGGAAAAGGGTTTGTTGATCAGCTGTCCGGCGTTATTCACCAGGCCATCGATGCGGGGAACCAGGCTACGGATCCTTTCACTGAACTCCGCATCCAGCGCCGGCAGTTCCGACAGATCGAACGGAACGGCATAAGCCAGTTGTTTCTCACTCCCTGCATTGCACAGTTCCGCCACCTGCTCCAGTCTTTTCCTGTTGCGGGAGATCAGCAATACCGTGTGTCCTGCTCCTGTGAGCAGCGGGGCTGCAGCTGCTCCGATCCCCCTGCTTGCTCCTGTGATCAATATGACCATAACCTGCTGTTTAAAGGTTTAAAAATATAGCCTTTTCAGCGCAAAACCCCTCTTTTTTGCATATAATTGCAACTGTTTTCGACACCCCCGCTGCACATACCCGGGCTGAGCGTTCAGGGACCGGCCCGCCAGCGGGGCACAGGAACAAACATAACAATGAAAGGGAAGATCTTCGCCGTTCTGCTGCTGTTCCTGTCCATTGCGGGAAACACCCTGGCCCAGCCGGAGGAGGTGACACGCAAAGGCAGGTTTTTCCTTGTGCCGGAGTTCTGGCTCTCTTTCGGAAGCATGACCTACGTGGAGGTGGCCCCGCTGGTGGGCTACCACGTCAGTGACCGGTTCGCGGTGGGCCTTGGCCCGCACTATATATTCCAGTCACAGAGAGCCACCAGTTATTATCCCTATTCCTATCAGACCCATGTCTTCGGGCTGAAGGGCTTTGCACGGTTTGCCCTGATCACCCATGCAGAACAATTCCTCCCCATCAACCTGTTCAGTGACCTGTTCGCCCATGTGGAATATGAGGGACTGAGCCTTGAGAAGCAGTACTATTATGCCCCGAATTTCCCGGATGACGGCAGGTTCATATACCAGGGGCTCCTGGTGGGAGGTGGGATCACCCAGCGGGTCGGCATCTACAACTCCATCTCCATCATGGTGCTCTGGAATCTGAATGAATCGAGCAGGTCCCCCTATTCCAATCCGGTTTTCAGGGTAGGGTTCAACGCATTCTTCTGATGGAACACCTCTTCGACTCCAACGGACTGGTCATCGTGGGATCGCTGATCGTGATCGTCTCCTACCTGTTCAACCTGGTGGCCAGGCGCTACAGCATACCCAGCGTGCTGCTCCTGATCCTGCTGGGCATGTTGCTCCACCTGCTGGTGAAGGCCACCCCCCTGCAGGCCCCCTCCCTGACACCGATCCTGGAAGTCCTGGGGATCGTCGGTCTGATCATGATCGTCCTGGAGGCATCCCTGGACCTGAAGCTCAGCGGTGAGAAAAGACGTGTGATCAGCCGGGCCTTTTTTGCAGCACTGGTCACCCTGATCCTTTCGGCGGTGCTGGTGGCAGGGGTCATGACCCTGTACATCGGGGTGGACATGACCACCGGGCTGCTTTACGCCGTTCCGCTCTCCATCATGAGTTCGGCCATTATCATTCCAAGCGTCGCGGCACTGGACGAGGAGAAGCGGGAATTCATGGTCTACGAGAGCACCTTTTCCGACATCCTCGGGATCATGCTGTTCTACTTCCTGATTTCCAGCATGAAAGCTGAAAGTATAGGGCAGATGAGCCTTTCGGTCCTGCTCAACCTGACCCTGACGGTCCTGGTCTCCCTGGTCACCAGTTACTTCCTGATCTTCCTGTTCCAGAAGATCAAGACGGAACTGAAGCTGTTCCTGCTCATCGCGGTACTGATCCTGCTGTATGCCCTCAGCAAGATGTTCCACCTCTCCAGCCTGCTGATCATCCTGGTTTTCGGCCTGATTCTCTCCAACCGGCAGATCTTTTTTCCGGGCAGGATGAGCCGGTTCCTCAACGAAAAGCAGATGGCCGGTATCTTTCACGATTTCAAGACCATCACCCTGGAGTCCTCCTTCGTGGTGCGCACCTTCTTTTTTGTGATCTTCGGATTCACCATCGTCCTGTCCAGCCTGCTGGACCTGAAGGTCTGGATGGTGAGCCTCCTGATTATCGGCATCCTTTACGGGATCCGCTATGCCTACTTCAGGCTGATCATCCGCCGGAGCATCTCCCCGGAGGTGTGGATGGCACCCCGCGGCCTGATCACCATCCTGCTGTTCTATTCCATCCCCGCGGAGCTTATTCAGCCTGGATTCAACCCGGGGATTCTCCTGCTGGTGATCCTGGTCTCCAGCATCCTGATGGCCATCTCGCTGATCCGTTACAGGTCGTCGGCAGAGCCGAAAAGCAGCGACCACCCGCCCGTCTCCCAGGTTGCCGGGGAGGATCAGGAGCCTGATAAATAATTGTTAAATCGCCCACATACCGGAGCCCCGGTTTTCATAAGAAAGAAAAGTTTCTTTTCTTTGCACCTTCGAAAAAGATGACAATCCCATGATCGCAGAAAAGAACAAAGTGGTTTCCATTGTGTATGAGTTAAGGAACGGTTCCGAGAAGGGCGAGGTGGTCGAGTCCCTGTCCGGTGACAATCCGCTGACCTTCCTGTTCGGTACCGGAGGGCTGCTCCCCAAGTTTGAGGAGAACATCGGCGGCCTCACCGAAGGGGAAAGTTTCGAATTTCTTCTCAGGTCGGAAGACGCCTACGGTCCCGTGATCGAAAATGCCATCGTTCATGTTCCCAAATCGGTATTCGAAATCGACGGGAAGATCGACGAAACCCTGATGAAGATAGGGAATACCGTACCCATGATGGATGCCGAAGGCAGGAGGCTCAACGGAAAGGTGCTCGCCGTAGAGGGAGACGCGGTCCAAATGGATTTCAACCATCCCATGGCCGGGAACGATCTTTACTTCAAGGGCGAAGTGACCGGCATCCGCAGTGCCACGGAAGATGAGCTGGCACACGGTCACATTCACCAGCACGGTCACGGGTGCGGCTGCGGAAACGGGAACGGATCATGCAATGACGACGAGTGCAAGGACGGTTCCTGTGACGATCATTCCGGTGGCGGATGCGGATGCGGATGCTGATCCAGGGCCGGTGATCCCGGCCAGCTTGCTCAGGGATCCACACCGTCGATGCGGAACCGGTCCGCATCCTTCCATGCAGGAAATTTCTCCCTGAACCGTTTCAGCTCATCCAGATCCAGGCTCACACTGACCACACCTTCTTCCTTGCCCAGCACACTGATGGGATTCCCCATCGGATCCAGTGCACAGGTGCCCCCCAGGTGGTCCACCCCTTCCCCATCGGTACCCACACGGGTCACTCCCAGTACATATGCCTGGTTCTCAATGGCCCTGGCTTTCAGAAGGGTCTCCCAGACCGGCTGCCGCGGAGCGGGCCAGTTGGCCACATAGAACAGGACATCATAATCGTTCCGGTTCCGGGCGAATACCGGGAAACGGAGATCGTAACAGACCTGCGGCAGGAAACGGAATCCGCCCAGGCGGAAAATGACCCTCCGGTCACCGGGCAGGAAATGCGCATCCTCCCTCCCCATCCTGAACAGGTGCCGCTTGTCGTACCTCCCACCGATGCCCTCAGGGGTCACCCAGAACAACCGGTTGAAGATCCTGCCACCGTCCCTTGTGATGAGGCTTCCGGCCAGGGTCAGGTTCTTCCGGGCCGCCATCTGTTTCATCCAGGAAACCGCCTTCCCGTTCTCCTCCCCGGCGAATTGTTCCGACCGCATGGTGAATCCGGTGGAGAAGGTTTCAGGCAGCAGCACCAGGTCCGTTCCCTCCGGCACCCTGCCGATCATCCCCTCCAGGTTTTGCAGGTTGGCGTCAATATCTTCCCAGACCAGATCGGGCTGGAGCAGGCTCACATGAATCACTTCCATTGCCAGTTCTTATTTTTGAAGTTTAAAATTAATGAATAAATTTAGGAACCCTTTCGAATCAAGAGATCCTAAAATAAGATATATCAAGACCTTATAACTTCATTTTCCGGTAAGGTTAATTTAACGTAAAATTAATGTGGGGCGATTGTTATTACCCCTATTTTTGAGCCTGTTAACAATTACTTTTCATGGAAGCCTACTACATTCTGATCGTTGGCGTGCTGTTCCTGCTGGCCATCTCAGACCTGATTGTCGGTGTCAGCAACGACGCGGTCAACTTCCTCAATTCGGCCATCGGATCAAAAGCTGCCCCCTTTAAAACCATTCTGATTATCGCTGCTGCCGGGGTCCTGGTGGGTGCGGTCTTTTCCAACGGGATGATGGAGGTGGCGCGGAAAGGGATTTTTCATCCGGAGATGTTCGCCTTCAGCCACATCATGATCATCTTCCTGGCGGTCATGCTGACCGATATCCTGTTGCTGGACTTCTTCAATACGGTGGGACTGCCCACCTCGACCACCGTTTCCATCGTCTTCGAGATACTGGGATCAGCCGTGGCCATTGCCATTTTCAAGATCAGGCAGGCCGGAGACGGCGTGATGGCCAACCTGGGCGAACACATCAACACGGAACGGGCAGTGGTCATCATTGTCGGAATTTTCCTTTCTGTGGTCATTGCATTCACGGTGGGAATGATCATCCAGTGGATCGTCAGGCTGGCCTTTTCTTTCAACCTCAAAAAGACGGCCAAATACTGGACGGGGGTCTGGGGAGGATTTGCCATTACGGCCATCCTCTACTTCCTGCTCATGAAAGGGGCAAAGGGATCGACCCTGGTCACAGAGGAAATGCTCACTTTCATCGGCGATCACTCCTTCCGGATCCTTCTGATCAGTTTTGTGGGGTGGACCATCGTTTTCCAGCTGCTGGCCGCTTTCACAAGGTTCAATGTATTGAAAATCACTGTACTGGTAGGAACCTTCGCGCTGGCAATGGCCTTTGCGGGGAATGACCTGGTCAATTTTATCGGGGTCCCGCTTGCAGGATTCGAATCATTCAAAGCATTCATGGCCGGAGGTTCGGGTTCGCCGGACGGGTTCATGATGGAGGCCCTGAAGGCGCCCGTGGATACCCCCATCTACTTCCTGATCGCAGCCGGGCTCATCATGGTCCTCACCCTCCGCTTTTCCAAGAAAGCCCGGTCGGTGACGGCCACCACCATTGATCTGAGCAGACAGGGGGAAGGAACGGAGCGGTTCGCATCCTCCTCCCTGTCAAGATTCATCGTTCGCCGGTCGGTGGAACTCAGCAACGGGATCAGCAGGGTGGCTCCCAACAGGGTCAACCGGTTTATCGAGTCGCGTTTTGAGGAGATCCCTGACCAGGATAAAAAATCCAAAAAAGTGGCCTTCGATCTGGTGAGGGCATCGGTCAACCTGGTGGTTGCCAGTATTCTCATTGCCTTCGGTACGTCATTGAAGCTTCCCCTGTCCACCACCTATGTCACCTTTATGGTGGCCATGGGTACCTCCCTGGCCGACGGTGCATGGGGCAGGGAAAGTGCAGTCTACAGGATCACCGGGGTACTGACCGTGATCGGCGGATGGTTTTTTACCGCATTCAGCGCCTTCGCCGCCTCGTTCCTCATTGCCACGGTGATTTTCTTTGGAAAAATGCCTGTGATCCTGGTCCTGATCGCCATTGCCATATACATCCTGATCAGGACCCATGCCTTCCATAAAAAGCGGATGGCGAAGGAGGAGCAGGAGGATAGCGAGATCATCACCGCTTCATACGGTGTGCTCAATTCCTGCAGCGATGAGGTCACCAAAGCTGTCAGTGAGACCTCCAGGATCCTCCAGGAGACCTATTCCGACTTCTTCCGGGAGAAGCACAAATCACTTAAAAAGCTTCGAAAGGATTCCAAGCAACTCACCAAGCGCATCAAGGAGCTCAGGGAGGACCTCCCCTCCACCCTGAGGAAATTTGAAGAAAAGGAACTGCACAGCGGGCCCTATTATGTGCAGGTGGTGGACTACCTCAAGGAGATGAGCAACTCGCTCTACCACGTCGTCAGTCCCGCCTATGACCACCTGGACAACAACCATCCGCTCGACAGGGATCAGGCAGCACACCTGAAGGAGTTCACCGAAAAGACCGGCAAATTCTTCAAGGACCTGGAGCAAATGCTGATGCAGAAGGAATTCGGAAAGCTGGACGCCATGGTGAAAAGGAGGGACGAGCTGATCGAAATGATCAATGAAATCCTGTTGAACAGGATCAAGATCCTCAAGAAAAAGCAGAAGGGTGTGAAGGTCAGCGTAACCTACATCGAAATGCTCTCCGAGACGAAAAACCTACTGCTCAATGTGGTACAGCTGGTCAAGGCCGATATCAGCATGCTGAAATCGCTGGATAAGTTTGCCAGGGAAGTCAAAGAAATGGAATTCCTCGATGAGTAGCTGCGGTGTTGCGTTCAGGTTCTGACAGGCAGGCTTCAGTGATCTGTATACTTGTATCCGATGCCTTTGACTGTGCGGATGTATTTCTCTCCGATTTTTTCCCGGAGCTTGCGGATATGCACATCAATGGTGCGGTCCCCGACCACGATGTTATCGCCCCATACGCGGTCGAAAATCTCCTCCCTGGTAAACACCTTTTCGGGTTTGGAGATCAGCAGGGAAAGCAACTCAAATTCCTTGCGGGGCAGGGTGATATCTTTCCCTTTCCGGATGACCAGGTAACGCTCCTTGTCGATGACCAGGTCTCCGGAACCGGCCTGTTCGGCGGTTCTGGTTCCTTTACCCCCCTCCACAGCAGCCCTGCGCTTGAGAAGTGCCTTGATCCTGCTGACCAGCACCCTGGGCTTGACCGGCTTGGTGATGTAGTCATCGCCTCCTGCCTCGAATCCGGCGATCTGGGAGTAATCCTCTCCCCTGGCGGTCAGGAAGGCGACCAGTGTGGATCCGAGTTCCGGATGGGACCGGATCTCCTCACATGCTTCGATCCCGTCCATTTCCGGCATCATCACGTCCATCAGCACCAGATCGGGTCTGACTTCCAGGGCCACCTTCACAGCTTCCCTTCCATTGGCGGCCGTGAAGATGTTAAAGCCTTCGGCCCGAAGGTTGTAACTCAGGAACTCGATGATGTCCCTTTCGTCATCGACCAGCAGTATCCTGAATTTGTTCCAGTTCATATCTTGCATCCGTTACGGGGTATCCCCTCAAATTTAAACCTTTTCATCTGGCTGAGGAAATCGGTATTTTAACAAAATCTTAATAAAACTTGTCAAAACTGTTAATTCGCAATCCGGAAAATTCTTTTTCAAAGGAGTGGATTCCTTAATATTGTGAACATTTCAAGCCCAGACCCATGAAGTTTTCCATTATGCTGCTGTTGTGCCTGTCTCTGGTGTATGCGCTGCAGGCACAGGATGATCAGGAACCGCCGCCCGGTGTCGTATCTGCCAGGATCTATACACACTTTAACTGGAACCTCGATCCGGACAATCAATCCAGCGAATTCGAGGTGAAAAGGGCATACTTCGGTTACGAACGCTCGCTGAGCCCTCATTTTTCAGCAGAAGTGAAACTCGACATCGGCAGTCCGGACGATGTGTCGGAATTCAGCCTGATCAGGAGGTACACATACTTCAAGAACGCGTACCTCAGTTACCGGAACGGGCCGGTGACCACCTGGTTCGGCCTGTTCGATATGCTGCAGTTCAAAGTGCAGGAGAGGTTCTGGGGATACCGCTACCTGTACAAGTCATTTATGGATGAATTCAGTTTCGGCCCCAGTGCGGACCTGGGGGCCGGGATCCAGTACTCCCCCTCGGACCTCATCTCTGCAGACCTGATCATCAGCAATGGAGAAGGATACAAGAACCTCCAGTTCGATGAGGTCCTCAAGGTGGGAGCTGGCGTCACCCTGGTCCCGGTCAAAGGGCTCACCCTGAGGGCCTATTACGCCATCCACACCCGCAGCGAATCGCCGCAGATGACCATCTCCGGTTTCGCTGGGTACCGCCTGGAAAAATGGCGGATCGGGGGCGAATACAACCTGCAGCTCAATTACAGGTTCAACGAGGACCGCAACCGCTACGGTTATTCCGCCTATTCCACCTATACCTTCTCGGAGAAATGGGAAATATTTGCCAGGTACGACCACCTCTTTTCCAATGTGCTGCCCGAGGAGGAGATCCCATGGAACCTCGCCAGGGACGGGAGTGCCATCATTGCCGGGGTGCAGTACACCCCGATCCGTTTTCTGCACGTTTCGCTCAATTACCAGGACTGGGTCGAATACGCAAGGAACGGGGGATCCGAGCCCTTCCTCTATCTCAATTTTGAAATCAATTTCTGACAAGACACACCACCATGCAATTTCCAGTAACCAAACACCGGTCCCCGTTGCGAAGGCTTCTGGCTGCCCTCTTTATCCCGCTCCTTCTGCTTTCGGCTGGATCCTGCAGGCGGAGTGACTATGTGCTGAATAACGAAGAGACCATCACGGACCAGGGGGGCGGGACCGGGACGGTGACCTGGACCAGGGACAGGGATTATCTCCTCAATGGTTTCGTTTTCGTCAATGACGGGCAGATCCTCACCATCGAGGCGGGGACGGTGATCCGGGCCAGGACCGGTCAGGGAAGCCTGGCCAGTGCCCTGATCGTCGCCCGGGGCGGGAAGATCATTGCGGAAGGAGCGAAGACCGATCCCATTATTTTCACCGTCGAAGGTGATGATCTTGAAGGAAGTGTTCCACTGGAAGCCAGGGGATTATGGGGAGGGCTGATCATTCTGGGGAATGCCACGATCAATACGGAATCGGGGGAGGCCATGATCGAGGGGATCCCTGTCAGCGAGCCCAGGGGAGTGTATGGCGGTATCGACGACGACGACAATTCGGGAATCCTGCGTTATGTGTCCATCAGGCACGGCGGGACCAACATCGGTGAGGGGAACGAGATCAACGGCCTGACCCTGGGCGGAGTGGGCCGCCAGACCATCATCGACCATGTGGAGGTGATCTCCAATGCGGACGACGGCGTGGAATTTTTCGGGGGAGACGTGAACTGTAAAAACCTGGTGGTGGCGTTCTGCGGGGACGATGCTTTTGATATGGACCAGGGATACCACGGCAAGGGACAGTTCTGGCTGGGGATCAACAGCCCGGATTCGGACAAATGCCTGGAGATCTCGGGGGGGCTCCAGGCCATTCCCTCCCTGCCGGGCAGGTTCCCGCTGGTCCACAATGCCACCCTGATCAGGTCGCCCACCGGAGAGGCCGAGGAGGCGATCAATTTTCTCCGATACGGCGGCGCAGAACTGAACAACTCGATCATGCTTCACCCGGGAAAGGGGGTCCGGATCATGGTTACCTCGCTGGCCGGAGATACCTGGGACCTGTTTGAAGCGGGAAGGCTGGCCCTCAGGTCCAATATCCTTTTTCCGGAGGCCGACATGCAGCAACCCTACAGGGTTTCAACTGAAACGGGAGAAGAGCCGGTGGATAAGAACGCCATACTGGCCGATTCGGCACGTGCCTGGCTCACCGCATATGAGGATCCGGGAATCTCTTCCGGAAACGGATATACCCTGCTGCCCCCCACCACGGAATTTGACCGGATGGCACCCTTCACAAACGACTGGTTCGAAACGGTCACTTTCAAGGGCGCGTTCGGCTCGAACAACTGGATCGAGGGCTGGACACTGCTTTATGAATCGGGACTGGTCAATGACTGAGATTTACCGGATCACACCCAGGTCAGGTGCTCCGGGCGCATCAGGTCGAATACGGTCTTGACCGGGGAGAAAGTCTCCAGGGGGACTTCCACGAAAAGGGTGAGCCAGTGCGCCATGGCCCCGTTCCACAGACCCGGTAATTCAAGTGCCTTGAGTTCCTTGCCTCCCATTGATTTGCTGGAGATGAAACCGGTGGAAGGATCCACGTACTCCGTCAGGCTGAACTTCCTGCCCTTGTAATCCCGGACACTGCACACAAGGTCCACGGGATTGAAGTGGGTGGATTGTGCAACCAGCGCTGCTTTGGAGGGATCCCCCATATCGATCTGTGAAGATTCCACGATCTGGAGGGAAACCTCGCCCGATTCAGAGCGGACATAGAAGGGCCCGCCCCCCGGCTCCCCTTCGTTCCTCACCATTCCGCACACCCGCATGGGCCGGTTCATGGCGGAGATCAGCCACTGACGGAGAGCGGCCGCATCCCTTTCCATGAGCCCTTCCGGGATGGCCATACCCAACCGTTCATAAAGAAAAGCGACCATCTGGCCGAGCATTGTTTTTTCAACTGGCTCCTCCCCTTCCAGATGGTTCAGGAATTCAAACAGCTGCGAACGGATTTCCAGCAGAATACCGCCCAGAACCTGTTTGTAACGGATCCGCATCGGTTTGGTCCTGTCGGGCGCCACATTGTCTATGTTGCTGACAAAAAGAAGGTCAGAATCAAGGGCATCCAGGTTCCGGATCAGGGCACCGTGCCCGCCCGGCCTGAAGAGCAGCGATCCGTCGGACTGGCGGAAAGGCTCGTTTCGCAGATCAACGGCAATGGTGTCGGTTTCAGGCTTCTGGAAGGAGAAGCTGAGGTCGATATGAAGACCGGTCTCCTGTTCCACATACGGCAGGACCCGGTCCGCTTCTGCCCGGAATCCCTCCAGGTGGTCCGGCGAGACCGTCAGGTGGATCCTGAGGGTACCGTCCCGGTTGCCGCAATAGGCAGCTGCTTCACGGAGGTGTTCCTCCAGGGAGGTCCTGCGGTCCCCCTGATGGTATTTGTGGAATTTCAACAGCCCTTTGGGCATGCTTCCGTAATCGAGCCCGGGTTTTGAGAGGACCCTCCTCAGAATTTCCTCCGGGAGTGCTCCCTGTGGAAGGTTCAGGTCCTCGAAAAAAGGGTATTCCGGAAGTTGTTCCAGGAACTGATCAATTTCGGGATGCTTCTCCACCCATTTGTGTTGTGCAACTCCGGGTTTCCCCTCCAGCTCATCCAGTGCCTCGAAAAGCGATTTAAACATGCGCGTGGCTGCACCCGATGCGGGAATGAAACGGGTAATGCGGGAATCGGGCGCATGGGCGTTGTACACCTCCCTGTAGTGCTCCTCTTCCCTTTCGCTCAGGCAGATGATCCCCTGTCCCGGTGTGGCCGGCATGAGGATATCTGCCGGGGGGAATCCCGATTTAAAGTAACTGATCTGGCGGTTGATCTCATCGATGGTGATGCCTCGTTGCCCGATCTGCTGAAAATCCTTCTGAGTAAGCATGGGGTGATGGTTTTTGTGTATAACAGCTTCCCTTGGTAAATGTTTTGCACCCATGGCACCGGCCCGTCACCTGCAGATCACGGGCACGACCGTGGCCTATTCTCCCTGGCGGGCGGCTTCGCGGGCGGCCTCGCTGCCGGCCTTCAGCGCCGCAAGGTTCAGACGGACGATCTCGTCACCTTTCCTTTTGAACAGCTGCGTGACCGCTGCCTCCAGACGCTCCTCCTCAAGTCCGAGCTGTCCGGCTGCGGCACCCACCATCACCATATTGGAGACTTTCTGGGACCCAAGTTCTCTGGCAATTTCGTAGGCATGGATAATCAGGTGGTTGCTGATTTTTGCGATCTCGCTGAACAGTGCTTCCCGGTCGGGGTAACCGGTGATGTTTTCAAAGGGCCGGCTGCTGGTGATCAACCAGCCGTCCGGCGCCAGGTACGGAAGGTACCTCAGTGATTCCATCGGCTCCACCGAGAGGATCATGTCGCAGCCTCCCAGGGGGATCAGGTCCGATGCGATGGGCTGATCCGACAGGCGCAGGTGCGATTGCACCGCACCGCCCCGCTGACTCATCCCGTGCACCTCAGCCTGTTTCAGGTATAGCCCGGCATCTACCGCTGCCAGCCCGATGGCCGCGGCAATGGAGAGAATCCCCTGTCCACCCACCCCGGCCAGTATCACATCCCTTTTCATAAGCCAATTATAACATTTATAATTTATAATCTACCATTATACCCCCTACCTCCTAACCCCCTTTCGACTTTCGACTTTCGACTTTCGACTTTCGACTTGCCAGCCTCCGGCTGGCGACTTTCGACTTCTTCGCCGTTTGTATGCACTCCCTCTGGGAAATCACCACAGAAACCCCTTCAAAAGCTAATTCTTCCTCCATCACCTTAACGTTCTCCACATGGTGCTTTCGCATGGGATTGATCACCCGGATGTGCGCTTCCTCCACCCCGATGCCCCGGCAGATCTCCACCAGCCTGCCTGTGGCATGGGACTGCTGCCCGCCGGTCATCCCTGTGGTCGAATTGTCCGAAATGATCACCGTAACCGCTGTCCCCTCCACCACCGCGTCCAGCAGACCGGTCATCCCCGAATGGGTAAATGTGGAATCCCCGATCACCGCCACCGACGGATGAAGGCCTGCGTCAGAGGCTCCCTTGGCCATGGTGACCGAAGCTCCCATATCCACGCAGGAATTGATGGCGTTGTAGGGGGGCAGCGCGCCCAGGGTGTAGCATCCGATATCTGAAAAAACCCTGCCCGGGCCGTAGGGGGCCAGGGCTTCACTGAGCGCGTTGTACATATCGATGTGCCCGCAGCCATTGCACAGTGCGGGGGGCCTGTTCTTCACCAGTTCAGGGACGCTCCGGATCCCGGGGGACCGGATTCCCAGCGCTTCTTTCACCAGTTCCGGTTTCAGCTCGCCGTCCCTGGGCAAGCATCCGTCCAGTCTTCCCCTGACCTTCGGCCCGCAATCAAGCAGTCCGCGGATCGATTCTTCCAGCATCGGGGCACCCTCTTCCAGTACCAGCACCTCCCCTGCACCAGCGATGAATTCCTTCAGCAGCGATGAAGAAACGGGATATTGCATGATCTTCAGTACGGGATAATCCAGCCCTGCCTCCGCGGCCACCTCCCGGTAATAATTGTAAGCGAGACCGCAGGCGATGATGCCCAGCGCCTGATCGCCTCCACTTTCCGGCCTGTTCCATCCTTCCGTCTCACCTTCCTTGATCAGCTGATCCTGAAGGTCCAGAAGCGACCGGTACCGTTTCCGGGCAAGGGCCGGAAGCAGGATGAACTGGGTCCGGTCCGAAGGCAGCCGCAGCTCCTTCTCGGGGAGCGCCTCTGTTCTTTCTACCAGGGACCGGGAGTGGGCCAGCCTGGTGGTGATCCTGAGCAGTACCGGCAATCCGGATTTCTCTGAAAGCTCAAAGCCATACCGGGTCAGATCGTAGGCTTCCTGCTGGTTGGACGGTTCCAGGACCGGAACCATGGAGAATTTCCCGTAAAACCTGGAGTCCTGCTCATTCTGGGAGGAATGCATGGAGGGATCATCGGCCGCCACCACCACCAGTCCCCCGTTGATCCCTGTGATCCCGGCATTGATAAAGGCATCGGCCGCCACATTGAGCCCCACATGCTTCATGCAGACCAGGGCCCTTTTCCCGGCATAGGACATCCCCAGAGCTGCCTCCATGGCGGTTTTTTCATTGGCCGACCACTCCCGGTGGACCCCCCGCCCTGCCGCTTCGGGCGACCGCTGTATGTATTCCGTAATTTCAGTGGAAGGTGTGCCCGGATATGCATAGACCCCGGAGATTCCCGAATCAAGGGCACCCTGGCCGATGGCCTCATCCCCGAGAAGTACCAGTTTCGCCATGGTTCATCGGTTTGGTAAGGCTTAAAATTAGAGAAAATAACGGGGGACGGGAACTATTCTTAAACATGGTCACCCCAGGATGGTCACCACCAGCCTCCTTGCTCCGCCATGGTCCCTGAACTCGCACAGGTAGATGCCCTGCCAGGTTCCCAGGTTCAACTTTCCGCCGGTGACGGGAATGGTCACCGAACTGCCCACGATGCTTGATTTCAGGTGGGCAGGCATATCATCGGCGCCTTCATAAATGTGGGTGTATACCGGGTGATTCTCGGGCACCAGGTGATCCAGGAAGGAATCCATATCCTGCCTGACCGAAGGATCGGCGTTTTCATTCAGGGTGAGCCCGGCGGACGTATGCTTGATCAGTACATGCATTAACCCGGTCCCGGGCAATTCTCCGCAGGCTTCCAGCACCCTGCGGGTGATCAGGTGACACCCCCTGGGATACGGAGGCAGGGTGATCTGGTGCTGACGTACCATGGTGGCCGGTTGTTAATATTTCACAAAAATAATGCATTATGCGGGCATGCCTGCCCGATCCCTCTTTTTTTGCCTATTTTTGGGGGATGTTCTCGCAGGTGCATAGCAGGATACCCTTCTGGTTCACAGGGATCATACTGCTGGTTTTCCTCGTCCCCGACACGGGGGCACAGCGAAGGGTAAGCCAGGAGGAGGAGCTGGTACAGTTTTCCGGGATCGTCAGGGACCTGCAGAACCAGACCCTGCCCCATGTGAACATTATCATCCTGAATGAGAGGAGGGGGACCACATCCGACCGCAGGGGCATGTTCTCCTTCGTGGTCAGGCCCAACGATACCATTCTGTTCAGCCACCTGGGATTCAAGGGGACCATCCACGTGATCCCGGACAGCCTCGGGGGACAGCAGTATCCGGCCGATATTTACATGGTCAGCGATACCTTCCAGCTGGCCGAAGTGAGGATCTATCCCTGGAAGACCTACCATGAGTTCAAAGAAGCCTTCCTGGCCCTGGAGCTCCCGGATGATGACCAGCAAAGGGCCTATCACAACATCGCCCTGATCAAGACCCAGATCAGGATGAATGACCTCGGCCCCAGTCCGACCATCAATTACAGGGAGGTGATGAAACAACAATACAATGAGATGTATACTGCCGGGCAATACCCCTACTACACCATTTTCGATCCCATGCGATGGGCCAGGTTCTTCGAATCGCTTAAAAGGGGCGATTTCAAACAGGACGACCAGTAGCCCCAAAGCACAATTTTTCCACACCCTGATCAGTTTGTATGATATCCGGCAAAGCTGAGACCGTGAAGAAATCCCTGCTGCTACAACTCCTTCTGACCACCGCACTGCTGGGCCCGCTGTCCGCCCAGGAACTGGGGATCCTCACGGGCAGGGTAGTCGACAGCATCGGCGGAGGCGTCGACCTGGCCAACATCAGCCTGCTGGGAACGCAGTCAGGGACCATGACCCGTGTCGACGGAAGTTTTGAACTGGAGGTGCCGGCGGGCAGGTCGTATACGGTGGTGGTCTCCTGTGTGGGATTCAAGACCCTGCAATTCGCCATCCGCCTGCAGCCCGGCGAGCACGAGATCCGCGAGATCACCCTGCAGCACGATATCAGGGCGCTGCAGGAAGTGTCGGTCACCCGGAGGCAGGAGCGGGCCAGCACCTTTCAACGGATCGATCTGGAGGACCTCAACTATATGCCGACCACCACCGGCCGGGTGGAGGCGATCATCAAGTCCCAGGCGGGCGTCAGTTCAAGCAATGAGCTCAGTTCCCAGTATTCGGTCAGGGGAGGGAACTTCGATGAAAACCTGGTCTATGTGAATGATGTGGAGATATACAGGCCGTTTCTGGTGCGATCGGGACAGCAGGAAGGGCTCAGCTTCGTCAACTCGGACCTCGTATCCTCCGTCAAGTTCTCTGCAGGGGGCTTCGATGCACGTTACGGGGACAAAATGTCTTCGGCCCTGGATATCACTTACAAAAGTCCCCGCAAAATGGCAGGGAGTGCTTCTGTGAGCCTGCTGGGAGCCTCTGCGCACCTGGAAGGAGCCACCCGGAATCAGCGATTCACGTTTCTGGCAGGATACCGGTACAAGACCACTTCCTACCTGCTGAACACCCTGGAAACCTCGGGGGATTACAAACCGCAGTTCTCCGATTTCCAGACCCTGCTCACCTACCGGCTTTCGCGGAAGGTGGACCTCTCCTTTCTGGGCAATTACTCCTCCAACAGGTACCAGTTCATCCCCAGCACCAGGGACACGGAATTCGGCACCAAGGACCTCCCACTGAACCTGAGGATCTATTATGAGGGCCAGGAAGTGGACCGTTTCGATACCTACCTGGGGGCCCTCTCCCTGAATTACAGGCCGGTGGAGGGTCTTTCCCTGAAGTTCACCGGATCGGCCTTCCGCACCTCGGAACAGGAAACCTATGATATTCTGGGGCAGTACCTGATCAATGAACTGGACAATACCCTGGGGTCGGAAACCTATGGCGACAGCATCCTCAATGTGGGGATCGGAACCCTGCTCACCCATGCCAGGAACTACCTGGATGCCATGGTGGTTTCCGCAGGCCACCTGGGGGATTACCAGACAGGCCAGCACAGGCTCCAGTGGGGCATCTCCTACCAGTACCAGGATTTCTTCGACCGCATCAGCGAGTGGGAACTGATCGATTCATCGGGATATGTCCTGCCCAACAACGGTGAGGAGCTGCTGCTCGGAAAATCGAAGCGTTCGGAGAACAGGATCGCCTATGACCAGCTCAGCGGATTTGTGCAGCATACCTGGGAGCTGAATCCCGCCTGGGCCGACCTCTTTCTGACCACGGGACTGAGGACCACCCTCTGGAATTTTAACCGCACCACCCTGTGGAGCCCGCGGATCACCCTCAGCAGCCAGCCCCGGTGGAAAAGGGACATGATGTTCCATTTATCGGCCGGATACTACTACCAGCCCCCCTTCTACAAGGAGATGCGGATGCCCGACGGATCGGTCAATGATGAGATCCTTCCCCAGCGTTCGATCCACCTCCTGCTGGGAGGGGATTACATCTTCACCGCCTGGGACAGGCCGTTCAAACTGACCGCGGAGGCCTACTACAAATGGCTGGATAACCTGATCCCCTACAAGATCGAGAATGTCCGGCTCTCCTATGCCGGGGAGAACCTTTCCACGGGCTTTGCGCGGGGAATCGATTTCAAGCTCAACGGGGAGTTCGTGCACGGGGCGGAATCATGGATGACCCTTTCGCTGCTGCAGACCAGGGAGGATGTGGAAGGGGACTTCTACTACGAATTCGTTGACGGGGAGTATGTCAGCGTGGAAGCGGGCCAGTTCCCCAGGCCCACCGACCAGCTGTTTACTTTCGGTCTCTATTTCCAGGATTATTTCCCCAACAATCCAGGCTACAAGGTCCACCTGAATGCCTTTTACGGAACGGGCCTGCCCCTGAGCAGTCCCAACGAGGAGCAGTATTATACCCGGTTGCGCATGAAACCCTACCGGCGGGTCGATATCGGTTTCTCCAAGGTGATCAAGCGGGAAACCGACCTGCTGGGACCGAAAAATCCGCTGCGGTTCTTCGAAAGTATCTGGATCAGCGGTGAGATCTTTAACCTGCTGGGCATCAACAACGAGGCCTCCTACCTGTGGATCAGGACCATTTCGGACCAGCAGGGGATCCCGGGTCAGTTCGGGGTTCCCAATTACCTGACAGGCAGAAGATTCAACATAAGGTTGTCGCTCAATTTTTAACCTCTTTGTACTTCCCTGCCATCAGGATCCGGCTCACCTCCATCCGTTCCCGCTTTTTGGTCTCCCTCTCCCTGAACTCCCCGGGCAGCTGCGCGATATCCCCTTTGTATCCCACCGCCATCATGGCGCAGGGTTCATAGCGATCAGGGATCTCCAGGACCTCCCTGGCCCGCTGATGGTCATATCCCCCCATCTGGTGCACGTGAAGGCCCATGTATGTGGCCTGCAGCAACAGGTTGGATACGGCCATCCCCGCCTCGTACAGCGCCAGCCGGTTGGGACGCTCCTTGTATGTGGAAACTGCCTGGGCCAGTCCGAGTACAAGCAGGGGAGCCGTCCTGGCCCATGCCTGGTTGCCCGTGTCCAGCAGGTCAAACCACATCGGGTACTCCGGCATGTCGGTGCTGGCATAAACGAACCTCCATGGCTGGGCGTTCCTTCCCGAGGGTGCCCAACCTGCCGCTCCGAACAGCAGGAGCAGTTTATCCTTTTCCACCGGCCTGGGATCGAATGCCACGGGACTCCACCTTCTGGTAATCAATTCATGTAGTTTCTCCATTGAGACAATGTTTTATTAACTTTAACCCTCAATTTAATAAAATCAGAACAGAGGTTGCCATATGAACACACAAGATTACATCGAACGAGAGGAACGATACGGTGCACACAACTACCATCCGCTGCCCGTGGTCCTGGACCGGGGCGAAGGGGTGTATGTCTGGGACGTGGAAGGAAAGAGGTACTATGACTTTCTTTCAGCCTATTCAGCTGTGAACCAGGGACATTGTCATCCAAAAATCATTGGCGCCCTCAACAGCCAGGCCGGCAGACTGACCCTGACATCCAGGGCGTTTTACAACAGCGTGCTGGGAGAGTTCGAGGAGTACATCACCAAAACATTCGGTTATGACAAGGTGCTCCCCATGAATTCAGGTGCCGAAGGGGACGAAACTGCATTGAAGCTATGCCGGAAATGGGCCTATGAGAAGAAGGGGATCCCCGAAAACGAAGCCAAAATCATCGTCTGCGAGGGAAATTTTCACGGACGGACCATCACCATCATCTCCATGTCCACCGATCCCGATTCATATAAAGGATTCGGACCGTACACCCCTGGATTCATCACCATCCCTTACAACGATACGGATGCACTGGCAGAAGCGCTGGAAGATCCGCATGTGGCCGGATTCCTGGTGGAGCCCATTCAGGGAGAAGCGGGTGTGTACGTACCGGATGAGGGATTCCTCAGCCGGGCCTACAAGTTGTGCAGGGAAAAGAACGTGCTGTTCATCGCCGATGAGGTCCAGACAGGACTGGCACGTACAGGGAAAATGCTGGCGTGCGACCACGAGGGGGTGCGGCCTGATATCCTGATCCTCGGGAAAGCGCTCTCCGGGGGAGTCTATCCCGTTTCGGCGGTGCTTGCGGACGATGAGGTCATGCTTACCATACGGCCCGGCGAACACGGGAGCACCTATGGAGGCAATCCGCTGGCAGCCAGGGTGGCCATTGCTGCACTGGAGGTGATCAAAGAAGAGAACCTGGCCGAACGCGCAGAGAAACTGGGTGCCAGATTCCGCGAGGCGCTGAGCAAAATCGATTCCCCCATGGTGGAACTGGTCCGGGGAAAAGGACTGCTCAATGCCATCGTGATCAAACCCACCGGCGGAAAAACTGCCTGGGACGTTTGCGTTGCCCTGAAGGAGAACGGTTTGCTGGCCAAACCGACCCACCAGCACATCATCCGGTTCGCTCCTCCCCTGGTGATCACTGAGGAACAGCTTATGGAATGTGCGGATATCGTGGCCAGGACCATCCATTCTTTTGCCACATGAGCCTCCGGAAGGGCGGCCCTGCCGTCAACCGGATGGTCATGCAACCCTGTATTTCAGGCCTGGTATGAAGAGAAGAACCATTCAGCTCGCCATCACGGCCCTGCTGATCCTTGCCGGTTCGGGATGCCGCCTTCCCGGCGGAAGGAACTGGATCATCCCGGTCACTCCCGATCCGTCTGACCTGTCGGTCACCCCGGAACTAAGGGAACGTTACCGTGCAAGGCGCGACAGGGTCACCCTGCCAATGACCGAAGGTTATGTGGTCCTCAGATCCGGGATCCCGTCTGACCAGAACCGGCACCGGTTCAGGCCCGGCAATTATTTCTTCTATCTCACCGGATACGAAGCCCCCGGGTCATACCTGGTGCTGGAAGGGGCCACAGGTCACTTTGCTCTGGGCATGCCTCCCCATTCCATCCGCTCCATGATCTATGAGGGGAGCCCCATGCAGGAAGAGCGGGTCAGGGCCCTCTACGGGCCGGACAGCCTGCTCACTTCAGCTGAGATGCGCGGATTGCTCCGCGCTGTCATGACCTCCGGAAAACCGGTGTACACGGACCTGTCCGACGGGGCGCTGCTGGAGGACCTGGGGCGCCTGGCAGGGCAGGGTACCCGGCCGCGTTTTATGCCCCTGGCGGAATGGGTGGACGAGATGCGGATCTTCAAGGATCCCCTGGAGGTGGCCAGGCTGCAGAAAGCCTGCAACATTACGGCTCGGGCACTGGTCAATGTAATGAAAGCGTGTGAGCCTGACCGCTATGAATTCGAAATGGAATCGGTCATTGAAGGGACGTTCCTGGAATATGGCGCTGCCATGCCGGGCTTCCCCTCCATCGTCGGTTCGGGTCCCAACAGCACCATCCTCCATTATGAAAGGAATGACAGGCTGATGGAGGACGGGGAGCTGCTGCTGATGGATATCGGCGCCGAATATGGCTGGTATACCGCCGATATCACCCGCACCATCCCGGTGAACGGCCGCTTCACCCCGGAACAGCAGACCATCTACAGCCTGGTGCTCGAGGCACAGAAACAGGCCATCGAAGCCATGCAGCCGGGTGCTGCTCTGGGAGAGGGTCACCGGATCGCCAGCCAGGTGATCACCCGGGGACTCTATGAACTGGGACTGATCACAGACAGCACTTCCTGGTGGCAGCAGCAATTCTATGTGCTATACCCCTCTTCCCACTACCTGGGCCTGGATGTGCATGACGTGGGTGAATACGGCGGATTTTTCGCCTCCGTCCGGGGAGGAATGTCTCCGGATTCGGCCTACGGCCGGCCCCTTGCCCCGGGGATGGTGCTCACCATCGAACCCGGGCTCTATTTCAGGGAGAATGGACTGGCGCAGATTCACGAGATCTTCGGATCCAGGATCGACAGCCTGGAACTGGAAGCATTCATCCGGCAGGTCACCCCCGCCTATGAACAGTATATAAACATCGGGGTCCGCATCGAAGACGACATCCTGATCACCGGTGACGGAAATATCAACCTCTCCCGCTACGCCCCCAAAGAAGTCAATGATATTCAGTCATTAATGAGATAAGAGGCTGCAAAGTCGTCAGTCGAAAGTCGTCAGTCGAAAGTCG
>CAZNSZ010000055.1:0-5792 GCA_964575865.1 uncultured Bacteroides sp.
CGGGTGACCCCTTCCGGCGACCTGGTGCTGGTCACCCTGATCCGTCCCAAAAACCTGATCCCTGCCGTACAGATCGAGCGGGGATGGATGATGACACACGGGATCGGGATCATCGAGCGGGACAACGGGGGAAGAATGGTCCAGCTCCTCCTTGATGAACCCAATGCCTACTACCCGGATCCTTTCGGGCTGGCCATTTCACCCGACGGTAAAAAGGCCTACGTGTCGCATTCCGGAGTGAACCAGGTCACGGAGATCGACCTGGATGCCATCCGGTCCCTGCTGAGCGAATCTTCAGACGAACAACTGGCCATATATGCCAACCACCTGGGCATCAGCAGCCGCTATGTATCCGGAAGGATCCGGACGGGCGCCAATCCCAAAGGGCTTGTGCTCTCACCGGACGGGTCCAGGCTTTATGTGGCGGAACGGCTGGACGACCGCATCGCGGTGATCGATACCAGGACCCGGGAACAGGTCGCATCCATCGACCTGGAGGGCCCCCGCCGGGTCACGGTGGCACGGCACGGCCGGCAGGTCCTGAACAATGCAAAGGGCACCTTCCAGAACCAGTATGCATGCTACACCTGTCACCCAGACGCCCATGAAGACGGGCTGGTGTACAACATGGCAGGCGCCGATATGGGAAGGAACCTGGCCAATGTACAGACCCTGAGGGATATCGGCGACATCCCCCCCTACAAATGGAACGGGAAGAACCAGACCATTTACAAACAGGACGGCATGCGGTTCAGCACCATCCTGACCAGGACCGAAGCGTTCACCCACGACGAACTGGATGCCCTGGTGGCTTACATCATCACCGGGATCAAGAATCCCCCCAACCTCCGGTACAACCCCCACGGGGAACTGACCGAGGCACAGGCCCGCGGAAAGGAGATCTTTTACCGCACCCACGATAATTTCGGCAACGAGATCCCGGAGGCGAACCGCTGCTACACCTGTCATCCCCCGCCCTATTTCACCAACCTGGAGATGACCGATGTGGGGACCCTGGCCCAATCGGACGATCCCATGAAATTCGACGTTCCACAGCTCAATAACATCTATGAATCCCCTCCCTACCTGCATGACGGGAAGGCGGCCACCCTGGAGGAGATCTGGACCAAGTTCAACGACCACGACGAGCACGGCGTGGCCAACGACATGTTGAAGGACCAGCTCAATGACCTGGTGGAATACCTGAAGTCGCTCCGCGACGCTGAATATTACGAAGAGGAAGCGCAGGTCCTGCGGGCCTCCATGTCAAGAAAAAAATATGAAACCCATGAATAGAAAAGCGTTTGTACTCATCCTTTGCCTCATCCTTCCGATCGGTCTCTTTGCCTCCGACCCGGAAGCGAAGAAGGCAGCCATGCCGGTCTACGGCAACTGGAAGACATTCACCACCAAGGACGGCCTTCCTTCCAACAAGATCTACTGCGTGCGGGCCGACGGGGACCGGGTCTGGATCGGGACCAGCGAAGGGCTGGTGCTCTATGAGAACGATCAGTTCACCACTTTTGGCAAGGAGGACGGTCTGGCCCATCCGGGCGTCCTTTCCATCGATGTGAGCGAACTGACCGGCGATGTCTGGATCGGGACCCTGGGCGGAATGAACCGTTACTCCGGAGGCGAATTCACCACCTTCACCCAGTTCAACAGCGGACTGGCCAATGATGTGATCTATACGGTGGTCTGCGACCAGGAGGATGTATGGGCCGCCACCGGGGGCGGTGCGGGCCGGTATGACACCTACACCGAGGAGTGGGCCATTTATACCGAAAGGAACGCACCCATGCACGAGCCGTGGACCTACAGCGTCTGCGCAGGGGATAACAAAATCTTCATCGCCGCCTGGGGGGGAGGGATTATCGAGTACCAGAAAGAGACCGGAAATTTCAGGGATTATACGGATCCGGACGGTGAAATGGAGATCGACCTCTTCCCGGACGATGGCGTGGTCCATGATATCACCACTGCGGTCTCCTTCGACAACGGGATCCTGTGGGTGGCCACCTATTTCGGCATGAGCAGGTATGACGGCACCCACTGGAAAGGATACTTTGACCATGACAGCGGACTGGCCAGTAATTTCATCAACTTCCTCCGGGCCAACGGCGACGTGGTCTTCCTCTGCACCGATGAGGGCCTGAGCAGCTTCAACAGCCAGGAGTGGATCACCTACAAAAAGACCGATGCCGGGGGAGAGCGGGTCTACTACAATGAAGGGAAGAAATCCACCGTTCCGGATCAGACGGGGATCGCCCACAACTTCACCATCGGGGTGGATTTCCAGGGGGACCACATCTGGGTGGCCACCTCCTACGGGCTGAGCCGGGGTACCCTTCTGAAGTAACGCATGGCGAACTGGGCGGATTAACGGAAGAAATCACAGAAAGAAGACCACCATGAAAACAGCAAACAGGATAAGAGGGAGCATGTTACTGATCACGGCCCTGTTCTGGTCGGCAGGTCCGGCAGCGGAACTGTCGGGTCAGTACAAGGAGAAAAATTACGGGAAGACCCCCTCGGAGATGCTTCCTTACGGAAACTATCAGAATGCCTATATCTATCATTTCCAGCAGCCGCAGGCCTTTACCGGGGCCGGCAGGGAAAAGCCGGAACCAACCGGACTGTCCGAGGTACGCATCGGGGTGCTGGCACCGCTGGAGGGAAGCGTACTGACCCCCCAGGGGATCCAGATGCTCAACGGGGTGACCCTGGCGGCAGAAGAGGCCAATGCCCGGGGGGGCTACAAGGGCCTGCCCTATGCCATCATGCCGCACAACGATGTGGGATTGTGGGGAGCCGCAGCCAACGAAGTGGTCAAAATGAGCGACGAAGGGGCCTGGGTGATCCTGGGGACCATCGATGACATCAATTCCCATGTGGCCATAAGGGTGGCGCTGAAACTTGAAATCCCCGTGGTCAACTGCGGCGATCCGGATCCCACCTTCACGGAGACCAACATACCCTGGGTGATCCGGGTGATCGCTGACGACCGGCAAAGCTGCTACGCCCTGGTGGATTATATCCACAAGCAGAAAGAATATGACCGCGTGGCCGTGCTCCGGGCCAATAACCGGTACGGAAGGGTGGGCGTGATGGAATTCAGGGATGCAGCCACCCGCATCGGGCACCCCATTGTCCTGGAGGTGAGGTTCGAGGACGGTGAGACCGATTTCACCACCCAGCTGGAACGGATCCGGAACGCCAATCCGGAGGTGGTGGTGCTCTGGGGGAACGCCCTGGAGATGGCCCTGATCATCAACCAGATGAAGGAGATGGGGATGGACTATCCCGTATTCGTTTCCGACCGGGCGGTCAATCCGGTATTCATCGAAACCGCGGGTGAGAATGCGGAAGGGGTGGTCACCACCTGCCAGTACAACCCGGATGCGGAGATCCCTGCCCTGAAGGCCTTCCAGAAGAACTACAGGGAACGCTTCGGGATCGAGCCGGATGTATTTGCCGCACACGCCTACGACGGGATGAACATCACCATCAAAGCCATCGAGAAGGCGGGTCTGAACAAGGCGCGCATCAGGGATCTGCTCACGGACCTGGAGACCTTTCAGGGATACCAGGGCATCACCGGCGAGATCATCCTCGATGCTTCCTGGAACGATGTGGGTCCCATCTGGATGGCGGAACTCCGGAACGGAAAGTACCATTTCACACCCGCCACCTGGAAGGTGGAATAGCCCGCTGCGCAACATGTTCTTGGAAATAAGCAGGAAATCTTCTTCATATAATCCTTAAATTGTGGCTCCATTTTGAGCAAACTGCAAACCAAACCGACGGAAACAGCGATGAAAACGGATACTTGCAGTATTCCCGACACCACCTCCGCGAATCCGGACCTGGTCAGCCGGAAGACAAAACCGGAGAACACGGTCATTCATGTGAACGGGATCCCCATCGGGGGAAACGAAGTGGTCATCATGGCCGGGCCCTGTGCCGTGGAAAATGAGGAGCAGCTGGCCGGAACCGCCAGGCTGGTAAGGGCCGGAGGAGCCAGCATCCTGAGGGGCGGCGCCTTTAAACCTCGAACCTCCCCGTACAGCTTTCAGGGACTGGGGGTGGAAGGATTGAAAATGCTGGCCAGGGCACGCATGGAAACAGGGCTTTCTGTGGTATCCGAGGTCATGGATACCCGCCAGGTCGAAGTGGTCGCGGAATATGCGGATATATTGCAGATCGGATCCAGGAACATGCAGAATTATCCCCTGCTGAAGGAGGCGGGGCAGCTCTCCAAACCGATCCTCCTCAAGAGGGGAATGATGGCCACCATCGACGAATACCTGCATGCGGCAGAGTATTTGCTGGCCCACGGAAATCCTTCGGTGATCCTCTGCGAAAGGGGTATCCGCACATTCGAGCCCTCCACCCGGTTCACCCTCGACCTGAATGCCATTCCTTTGCTGAAGCAGCGCACCCATTTGCCGGTGATCGTGGATCCCAGCCACGGGACCGGTCTGCGCTCCCTGGTGCCTACCATGTCCCGGGCAGCGGTTGCCGCCGGTGCGGACGGACTGCTGATGGAAGTGCATTACCGACCGGAAGAGGCCCTTTGTGATGGTTCCCAGTCACTGTTCCCGGAGGAGTTCGGGATGCTTGTGGAAGATCTCCGGAAAGTGGCCGAGGCGGTGGGAAGAAAGATCTTCAAACTCCCATAATCCAATCCTTTGATAAGGATCCTGCTATATGCCGCGGCCCTGGGATTGGCCCTGTCCCTGCATGCGCAGACGGACCGCTCCAATGACCCGGATGAAGGCCGGGATCCCGGTTTCATACCCATTGGCCTGATGATCCCCGACAGCCACCAGACGGCGGTCATGACCGCCGCCAGGCTGGCGGTTGACCACGCCAATGCCCGTGGAGGACCCAGTGGCATCCCTTTCAGGCTGGTGGTCCGCAGTGCCGAAGGACCGTGGGGATCAGGCTCCAAGGAATCGGTCAGCCTGGTCTTTGAAGACCGGGTTGTGGCCATGGCGGGAGCGCTGGACGGCCGGAACGGACATCTGGCCGAGCAGGTGGCCACCAAATCACACCTGGCCTATGTGGAGACTTTCGCCACAGAATCGACCCTCTCCCAGGCATTTGTCCCCTTTTTCATGCGGGTGGTCCCCAGTGACGACCAGCAGGCAGCGGCCATACTCATCAGAATCCAGGCGGAGGCAAACAGCCGGGTAGCCGTGGTATATGACCAGGAATACGATCACCTTCATGCCGCAAGAAGTTTTGTGAGGATCGCACAGCGGGAAAGCATCCGTGAACCCCTGCTGATCCCGATGGACACCATTGAACCGGGCCCTGATTTCGTCCCGGTCCTGCTGAAGCGGAACCGGGTGACCCATCTGGTGGTCCCCTACCGCTCCCAACTGACCATGGACCTTATTGACAATGTCCGCCGGCTCCTGCCTGAGATCAGGATTTTTGGAACCCTGGGCCTGATCACCGGGCTGGAGCCCGGATCATCTTCATGGAAAGGCCTGGAAGGGATTGAACTCGTTTCTCCGGGATTTATGCCGTCCGGGCCGGGCAGCGATTTCGAGGTCGCATACAGGGAACTGACCGGTCAGCTCCCCCCTCTGAAAGCGGCGTTCACCTATGACGGGGTTTCCATGATCACCCGGGCGGTGAGGATTGCTGGAACGGACAGGGAGCGCATCAGCGAGGCACTGAGGGCCATGGAGTACGAGGGATTGACCGGTACCATCGCCTTCGACGACATGGGGAACCGCATGGGCGGCATCGCTTTCTTCACCATCCGGGAAGGAGTCCCG
>CAZNSZ010000055.1:5892-21840 GCA_964575865.1 uncultured Bacteroides sp.
GTATGTACCCCTACCCGGTACGGCATCCTGACCGGAAGGTATGCCTGGAGAACCCGGCTGAAAAGCGGGGTGCTCTGGAGCTATGACGATCCGCTCATCGGACCGGAGGAGGTGACCGTGGGAACACTTCTTCAGGAACACGGCTATGCCACAGCCTGCATCGGCAAGTGGCACCTTGGGCTCGGTTGGCAACATGTGGACGGGAAATCCGACAGCATCGATTTTACCCAACCGCTCACGGGAGGACCGGTGGAGGTGGGATTCGACTATTTCTTCGGGATCCCGGCTTCCCTGGATATCCCTCCCTATGTTTACATCGAGAATGACCATGTTACACACGTACCGGATCATTACACGCAGGATACCAGTGAAATGGGCTGGTGGCGGCTGGGTCCCACAGCACCCGGATTCAGGCACCATGAAGTGCTGCCCACCCTGACAGAAAAGGCAGTGAACTTTATTGAAAAGATGGCCACCGGTCACCCGGACCGTCCTTTCTTCCTCTACTTCGCCCTTCCTGCTCCCCATACCCCCATTCTGCCCCTGCCTCAGTTTCAGGGGACCAGCGGTACCAATCCATACGGGGATTTCGTGCTGCAGGTGGACCACACGGTCGGCGCCGTTCTGGAGGTACTGGACAAGTACCGGCTGGGATCCCGCACCCTGGTCATATTCACCAGCGACAACGGGTGTTCACCGGAAGCAGATTTCGGGACCCTTGCCCGGTTCGGCCATGATCCAAGTGCCGGGTTCAGGGGGGCCAAGGCAGATATATTCGAAGGCGGGCACCGGGTACCATTCCTGGCCAGGTGGCCCGGGAAAATTCCGTCCGGCACCAGCAGCAGCGAAGTGATCTGCCTGACCGACCTGATCGCCACTGTGGCTGCCATCCTGGATCACCCGCTGCCCCAGCATGCAGGAGTGGACAGCTACAACCTCCTTCCGGTACTGACGGGTACAGGCCGGGGTCCCATCCGGGAAGCCACTGTTCACCACTCCGTCAACGGTTCATTTGCCATCAGGCAGGGAGACTGGAAGCTGATCCTCTGCCCTGATTCCGGGGGATGGAGCGATCCCCTTCCGGGATCTCCCGAAACCGACACCCTTCCGCCCTATCAGCTGTACAACCTGGCCGTGGATCCCGGAGAGACGAATAACCTTTACCTGCAGGAATCCGGAAGGGCCGAAGCCCTGCTGAAACTGGCTGAGAAATACCGGAAAGCTGAAAGAAGCACACTTTTGGATTGAAAAGGTTAGGGGTTAGGGGTTAGAGGTTAGGGGGCAGGCAGCACCATGTTCTCAATGAATTCATCCTGAAATCCCTGCTCTGCCTCCAGACGCACATGGGTTGTCAGCGAACGGATGACCTCTGAAGTTTCCATTGGCTCAAAAAGGAACATTTTAGCCCCCATCAGGGCAGTATTTCCAAGGGGAACCATCTTCTCCACAGGAAAATCGAACATCCCTGTCCTCAGGACATGCGCCAGGTTCAGGTAACTTCCGAATCCGCCGGCGATGTAGAGCCGGTAGACCTGTTCCTTCTGAATCGCCAGTCTTTTCAGCAGGATCTTAATCCCGGTGGCCAGTGCGGATTTGGCCAGCAGAAACTCCTGCAGGTCTTTTCTGGTGAGCGCTACCGAACCTTCAATTGTTACGGCCTCATGCCCGGAGAGAATTTCCCCGTAGCTGCCAATGATTCCCTCGTCCAGAAGCACTGCCACAGCATCGATCAATCCGCTTCCGCAGATCCCGGCAGCCGTCCCACCCCCGATCACCCTGCACCTCCGGCCATCCCCTTCTGCATTCACCGAGGCTATGGCACCCGCGGCAGCCGGCATCCCGCAGGAGATGCACGATCCCTCGAAGGCCGGACCCGCAGCAGTTGAAGCACACAACAGGCGATCCCTGTTCCCCGCAACGATCTCACCGTTGGTTCCAAGGTCTACAAGAATGGAATATTCCTCCTTCAGGTGCATGCCGGTGGCCAGTATCCCGGCCAGCACATCGCTGCCCACAAAACTGCCCAGCGGAGGATAGAACCGGATGTGATCACATGCCGGTTTCCATCCCAGTTCCGCCGAGGTGAAGCTGACCGTTCTCAGGTCGGGCGACTCAAATGGATAGAAGGAGAGCGGTGTGATATCAAGTCCGCAGAAGAAATGGTGCATCACCGTATTCCCCACCATGACCATGGATTCAAAACCCGTTCCGTATCCCTCCATCAGCCTTTCCACCATCTCCCCGACTTTTGTGCGGATCAGGCTGGTGGCCTGCCTTCCGCCATCATTCAGAGAAGCTTCCAGCCTGGTGACCAGGTCATTGCCAAGGCGACCCTGTGGATTGAGGGATTTCTCAACAGCCAGGATCCTGCCCGTTTCCAGGTCCAGAAGCTGCCCTACCAGCGTGGTGGTACCCAGGTCAAAAGCAATCCCCAGTCCGCTTCCCGGCCTGAATTCAAACGGGGTCTCATCCGCCATGATGAGGGTTTCGTACTGTCCCACCTCAAGGACCAGGTCCGAATAACAGCGGCTCCTGCAGGCAAGCCGCCAGCCGGAACCTGTCCCCCATCTTTTCAGGCGCTCCAGGTGAGCCCTGTCGGCCGGGATATCCCCCTCCAGCACCTTTACCCTGCATTTACCGCACCTGCCCCGGCCCCCGCAGGGGAAATCCACTCCTGCTTCATGCAGCATATCGATCAGCGGGGTTCCCTCAAGGACAGCATATTCCCTGTCCAGCGGGACCAGCCTGACGGTGAATGTTTTCAATCTTTAAGCGGCGAATTGTTTCAAATACTCCACGGCTCCGCGCGGATCAGGTGAGTAGAAGTCCGCTCCGATCCTGGCCCTGAACTCGTCATTCAGGGGAGCTCCCCCCACGAGCACCCGGGTCCCGGGATGGAGTTCTTTGATTTTTCTGACGATCTCCTCCATGTTGGCCATGGTGGTGGTCAGCAGGGCAGAGAGTCCCACGATGGCACCCGGATTTTCCTCGATGGCCCGGTTAAAGGTATCCTCGTTCACATCCACCCCCAGGTCCACAATGGTCCAACCGCCTCCCTCCACCATCATGGCAACCAGGTTTTTACCGATATCATGCAGGTCCCCCTTCACCGTACCGATGATAAATGTCCCTTTGGTCTTCACGTCCCCTGACTGAAAGAAGGGTTTGAGATGGGCCATGGCGGCACTCATGGCTTTGGCGGACATCAGCATTTGCGGCACAAAGATCTTGTTCTCCGAGAATTTCTGGCCCACCCGGTCCATGGCGGGAACCAGTGCCTGCGAGAGGACATCGCCCGGTGAGATCCCCTGATCCAGGGCCTGACGCGCAATTTCGTCCGCTCCGTCCTCCCCTTTCATCTGTGGGGGGTACGGGGAATTTTTATCCACTTTTCCGGCTTCAACCGCCTCTCCCAGTTTTACCAGCAAGGCTTCCATGGTGTAATTGTTTGGATTGTAGTTTTAGTTAAAGTGCCTTAAATATAGCGATTAAGATCTGTTTTGTCCCAGGCTCCTTTAAAATTATAAATACATTATTGTCATTTTTCGTATTTTTAGACAAAATAGAATCATTTTGAAAGGAGTTCTGGAACATATCACACCCCGTCCCGAAGAATCGTTTCACATCGGGGTCTTTCAGGACCATATTGATCAGAGCCGCTGGCACTATCACCAGGAATTTGAACTGAGCTTCATCACAGAAGGGAGCGGAAGGCGCATTGTGGGGGACTCCGTGGAAGCATTTTACCCCGGCGACCTGATATTTATCGGCCCCGGGATCCCGCATGTCTGGTTCTCAGATATCCCTGAGCAGAAACCCCACTCCGGCCGCACACTGGAATCGGTCTATCTGATATTTAACCACCTGATCCTGCCCGATGGGATCACCGGTCTGCCCGAATTCAAATACGTGAACCGGGCGATCCGGTTCGCAGAAAGGGGGGTGCGCATCACCGGGGATACACTCAACCAGGTCAGCCGGCTCATGCTTCAGCTGCCGTACCTCAACAACATCAAGCGACTGATGCATTTCTACGAGATCATGGATATGATCGGAAGGAGTGAATCATTCACTTACCTGGCCAGTTCCGATTATGTACGCACCAGTTTCCGGACCGCCAACAGCAGGGTGCGCACCATTCACGAATTCCTCATGAGGAACTACCGGGAGGAGGTCACCCTGGATCAGGTTGCCGGCGAAGTCCATATGGCTCCCGCATCGGTGAGCAGGTTTTTTAAGCATGCCACCGGGATGTCGGTTTTCGAATACCTGAACAAGATCAAGATCGACTTTGCCAGACAGTTGCTCCTCAATACTGATATGGGTGTGGTGCACATCAGCTATGACTGCGGATTCAACAACACCAGCCATTTCAACAAGCAATTCAGGAAATTTACCGGGTATACCCCCAGCCAGTTCAGGAAGCTGAGGGAACGCACTTAACGTTTATTTTATACCATTTTCGTGTATTTTGTTAAAATAGCATCAAATCCTGACAATTCACTTCCCTTCCAACCGGGAAAATCAGCCTATTTTTAAGGTGTAACTCCAAATAGCAACCCATGAATGATCTGGAAATAGCCAAACAGGTAAAACTGAAGCCGATCCAGGAGATCGCTGCTGCGCTGGGCGTCGGAGAGGAACTGATCGAAATGTACGGAAGGTACAAGGCGAAGATCCCGATCTCGCTGATCGATGAGGAGAAGGTAGCAGAAAGCAAACTGATCCTGGTTTCAGCCATCTCCCCCACCCCGGCCGGAGAGGGAAAAACAACCGTTTCAATCGGGTTGTCCGAAGGCCTCAACAGGATTGGGAAAAAGAGCACAGTGGTGCTGAGGGAACCCTCGCTGGGGCCCGTTTTCGGGATCAAGGGCGGTGCCACCGGAGGGGGGTATTCACAGGTGCTGCCCATGGAGGATATCAACCTCCATTTCACCGGGGATTTTTCAGCCATCGAAAAAGCACACAACCTGCTTGCAGCATTGATCGACAACAACATCCAGAGCCAGAACGGGGGATTGGGGCTCGATCCGAGGACCATATCCTGGAAACGGGTGGTGGATATGAACGACCGGGCCCTTCGCAGGATCATTGTGGGACTGGGGGGCACCACTTCGGGAGTTCCCAGGGAAACCGGATTTGATATCACCGCCGCTTCAGAGATCATGGCCATCCTTTGTCTCTCCTCCGACATCAGGGACCTGAAGGATAGGCTGGGCAATATCTTTGTGGGGTACACCCACAACAGGGAGCCGATTTACGCCCGTGACCTGAAGGCCGAGGGGGCCATGGCTGCCCTGCTGAAGGATGCCATCAAACCCAACCTGGTACAGACCATGGAAGGGAATCCGGCCATCATCCACGGTGGTCCCTTTGCCAACATCGCACAGGGAACCAATTCAGTGATCGCCACACGGATGGGCATGACCTTTTCAGAGTATACCGTCACCGAAGCCGGATTCGGTTTCGACCTGGGGGCCGAAAAGTTCTTCGATATCAAATGCAAAAGCGCCGGCCTCTCACCCAAAGCGGTGGTACTTACCGCCACGGTACGGGCCCTCAAATACCATGGTGGTGCGGCCCTGGATGCATTGAAAGAACCCGGTTGCGACCTGCTTATCAAGGGCCTGCCCAACCTGGAGAAACACCTGGAGAATATCTCCAAGTTCAACGTGACACCGGTGATCGCCATCAACAGGTTCAGCTCCGATACGGAGGAAGAGATCCAGGTGATCAGGGACAAGGCAGCCTCCCTGGGCATCAGGTGTGCGGTGGCGGACCTCTGGGCCAGGGGAGGTGCGGGTGCGGAGGAACTGGCCGCAAGGGTCGTGGAAGTTGCAGAGTCCGATCCCCCCTTGTTCACTCCCATGTACGACTGGAAATGGGATGTGAAAAAGAAGATCGAAACCATTGCCACAAGGATCTACGGCGCCGAATATGTGGACTATGCCCCGCAGGCGAAAAAGGACCTCCAGAAGATTGCCGAACTCGGACTGGAAGCGTTGCCTGTCTGTATTGCCAAGACCCAGAAGTCACTCTCTGACAACCCTGCCCTGCTGGGGAGGCCCAAGGATTTCATCATCACGGTCCGCGAGATCGAGATCGCATCCGGTGCCGGATTCCTGATCCCCATCACAGGGAACATCATGCGCATGCCCGGGCTTCCCGCCCATCCGGCATCGGAGCAGATCAGCATTGACAATGAAGGAAACATCACCGGGCTGATGTAACCTGTATCCCTGAACGGCATAAACAGAGAAACCGTAATTCAGAAACATCACCACAACAAGACTCATATAAACCCAATAAAGCCACCCATCCATGCAGACAATTCTGAAAGGTACCACCAAAGAGGTCATCATCGATACGGAGGGGCCCGTGGTCATTATCGGAGAAAGCATCAATCCCACCCGGAGAAAGAAACTGGTGGACGACCTGAAGGAACGCACATTCAAGGTTGTTCTTGAACTGGCGGAATCCCAGCTGAAAACAGGTGCGGACCTGCTTGATGTGAATGTGGGATATCCGGGGGTGGACGATGCCTCCCTCCTCCCCGAAGCGGTGAAGGCCATTCAGGATTCATTCGATGTACCCATATGCATTGATTCTCCCAATCCCAGGGCCATCGAAGCCGCCCTGAAAGTGGTGAAGGGAAAGGCGCTCATCAATTCAGTGAACGGCGAGGAGAAATCGCTGCAGGCGATCCTGCCGCTGGCCAGGGACCACGGTGCCGCCGTAATCGGGCTGGTCATGGATGATGAAGGGATCACCCATGATCCCGAGAAACGGTTCAGGATCGCTGAAAAGATCCTCGAACGGGCCATGGGTGCGGGCATCCCCAGGGAAGATGTGATCATTGATCCCCTGGCCATGGCAGTCAGTGCAGATCCCAGGGCATGCCTGGTGACCCTGGAAACGATCAAACTGGTGCATGACCGGCTGGGTCTGAACATTACCCAGGGATCGAGCAACATCTCCTTCGGGCTGCCCAACCGGGAGGTACTGAACAGCGCCCACATGGCGCTCTCCATCCTTTACGGGCTTACCTGTCCCATTGCCAATCCGGCCAAAATCACTGCCTTTGTCAGGGCCACTGACCTTGTCCTGGCCAGGGATGATTATGCCATGCGGTTTACGGATTATTTTTATAATAATGGTTAGGGGTTAGGAGTTAGAGCAATATGGTTAGGGGTTAGAGATATTATGGCACTGTTTACACCTGGGAGGAGATGGCAGCCGCCCTTCTATCCATTCAAGAAAGAGCGGTTGGGGAAGCGGGTGCTGCGCTGGATCGAACGGTGGGTGAAAGGCCCTTTGTTCGGTTGCCGGATGTGCGGGAACTGCCTGCTGCAGGAGACCGCCTTCATCTGCCCCATGGAATGTCCCAAGGGGATGAGAAACGGTCCCTGTGGCGGATCCACTCCTGAAAAGTGTTATGTGGACCAGACCCGGCCCTGCATCTGGTACAGGATCTATGAACGCGCCTGCCGGATGAACCGGCAGGAACTGCTGATGGAGGTCCTGCCTCCACTGGATTGGGACAAGGTAGGAACTGAAACCTGGGGCGATGTGGTCCGGTCGGTCAGAAATGTCGGGACCGGCAAATTGATCAGAAGCAGGCTATCCCGGGATAAAGCATTCAGGAAGGAAACCTGGGAGGCGGTGTTCCGTCCGGTCAGGCAGCCTGAATGGTGGCAGGGTGATGCGGACTACCATCCGCCGGGATATGAAGAGCCCGTTTCCAACCTGGAACGCCAGCTCCGGTCCGGCAGGTTCGTGGTGACCGCCGAAATCTCTCCGCCGCTCAGCACCGCAACAGGAAAGCTGATCAGGGATATTGAGATGTTGAAAGAGATGGTGGCCGCGGTCAATTTTACGGACAGTGCATCGGCCAGCCCGAGAATGTCAAGCATGGCCTGCTGCAAAACCGCGGCAGACCTGGGAGCAGATTCCGTTCTTCAGATCGCGGCCAGGGACAAGACCAGAAGCGGACTCCAGTCGGACATCATGGGTGCCAACCTGATGGGTGTTTACAATGTGCTCTGCATTACCGGCGACAATGCCCGCATCGGTCCCTCCCCCACCAGCAACACCAATATCCTCGACATGGATGCGGTCCAGATGCTCTGGATCCTCAGGAGGATGCGCGACGAGGGGATATACCTGGACGGGAGAAAAATGAAGTCCGCTCCCCGCCTGTTCCTGGGAGCCGCCGGTTCACCGTTTGCTTCCGAACCCCGCTTCCAGGCATTAAGGGAACAGAAAAAGGTTAACGCCGGGGCACAGTTTTTCCAGACCAACCTCATCTATGACACACAGCGCCTGGACGACTGGCTGGAAGCGCTTTATCAGAGGGATGTGCTTGGAAAGGTCTATATCCTGGCAGGCATCACGCCCATTCGCACCCTGCGGATGGCCAGGTATTTGAATGATGTGATCCCCGGGGTGACGGTACCCCCTGCCATCCTCCGCAAATTTGAAGAGAGCAGGGAAGACGATCATGAAAAGATCGGTGTGGAGATCGCTCTTGAACTGATGGATTCGGTCAGGCGGAAAGAGGGGATCCACGGGATCCACCTGATGGCAGTCGGATGGGAATCCATCGTTCCCCGGCTCATCACCGAAGCCAACCTCGCCTGAATCAGGATTAGCCTGTATTGATCAGCAGGAACGAGGTCTTGGCTACAGGTCAATCCCGGATCTGCCTGGAGCCTGAATCCGGTTCAGTTCACCTGGAAGGTGGCGGTCACCATTTCCACACCGAGCTGTTCGCTTCTCGGACCCGGTGATCCATTTCCAACATACAGCGTATAGGTTCCCGGAAGCAGGCGGGTGTCTCCCTGTTCATCGAATTGCTGCAGCTCCTCCTGCCCCAATTCAAAAGTAACACTCGCCAGCTCCCCGGCTGCAACTTCGATCCGCTGAAAACCTTTCAGGGACCACCTGGGCTGGTTCCCCGCCGGATCGGGTACGGTGATGTAAAGCTGTACAACCTCTCCGGCATCGAATTCCCCCTTGTTCCTGACCTCCAGGGAGACGGTCAGGTTCTCCCCGGCTGCCAGTTCCTGCCTGTCCAGCTGCAGGTTCCCGAATTCAAATTCCGTGTAAGATAATCCGTATCCGAACGGATAGAGGGGTTCGGATGTCAGGTAGCGGTAGGTTCGCTCACGCATGGAATAATCCTCATAGGGAGGGAGCTGTTCCTCGGAGACGGGGAAGGTAATGGGCAACTTGCCGGACGGGGCCCGGTTCCCGAAGATCACATCGGCCACCGCATTGCCTCCCTCCTGGCCCGGATACCACACCCAGAGAATGGCATCGGCCAGTCCCTCCAGTTCGGGCATGGTGATGGGGCTGCCTCCGGTAAGCACCACGATGACGGGACGGTCATTGTCTTTTTTCAGCTTTTTCAGGAACTCCAGCTGATGGGAGGGCAGCCCCAGATCGAGCCGGTCTCCCCTGGTGGAGGATGCCAGAGATTCCCCTTCCTCGCCTTCCAGCAATTGCGAAATTCCCATAACGGCAATGGTTGCCTCTGCCTCCCTGGCTCCGCCGGTGACCCAATCCACCGGATTGACCGTCTCCTGATAATCCATGACCCCCATCCTGTAATCCATGGTGGTCCCTGCACTTATCCTGGATGCGATACCTTCCAGAATGCTGACCATGTTCCCGCTGATCCCGTAATAATTCCCCATGAGCACGGTGCCGTTGTTGGCCTGCGGTCCGGTCACATAGAGTTTCTTCAGGTCCGGTTTCAGCGGGAGCACTCCGTTGTTTTTCAAAAGCACGATTGATTTCGCCGCTGCTTCGTAGGCCAGCTGAGCATGCGCTTCCGAATTGATCACCGATGCATCCAGGTGCCTGAAAGGATTCATTTCCGGGGGATCGAAGAGTCCCAGTTCAAACCTGGTGATGATCAGGGTGGCCAGCCGCTCGTCGATGGTCTCCTCGGTGACCAGTCCGCGTTCAACAGCTTCCTTCAATGCAGGGAATGAATTCCCGCAATTCAGGCTCATCCCGTAATTGAGGGCCAGGGCTGCAGATTCGGCCACATCAGCGGTTACGCGGTGACCGGTATGGAAATCACTCACGGCCCCGCAATCGCTCAGGATATGTCCCTGAAAATCCCAATCCCCGAGGAGGATATCCCTGAGCAACATCTGGGATGCACAGGCGGGTTCCCCGTTGACCCGGTTATAGGCACCCATGACCGATTCCACATTGGCTTCAGTAACCAGTGCTTTAAAGGCCGGCAGGTAAGTTTCATGCAGGTCCTTCATAGTGGTCACGGCGTCAAACTCATGCCGCAGGGCCTCCGGCCCGGAGTGCACTGCGTAATGCTTGGCGCACGCTCCGGTTTTCAGGTATTTGGGATGGTTCCCCTGCAGGCCCAGCACACACTGAATCCCCAGCTGGGAAGTCAGGTAGGGATCCTCCCCGTAGGTTTCCATCCCGCGGCCCCATCTTGGATCCCTGAAAATATTCACATTGGGGGTCCAGAAGGTCAGACCGGCATACTGCCCCCTGTTCCCTATCTGCTGGGAAACCTCGAATTTGGCCCTGGCCTCATCAGATACAGAGGAAAATATCCTGTAGATCAGGTCCCTGTCAAAAGTGGCCGCCAGCCCGATGGGCTGGGGAAAGACAGTGGCCCTTCCATTCCTGGCCACCCCGTGCAGCGCCTCGCTCCACCAGTTGTATTCGGGGATCCCCAGCCTTTCAACAGGTGCTGCATCGTGGGTGAGCTGGCTGATCTTCTCCTCAAGGGTCATTTCGCCAATGAGCAGTTGCACCCGCTCCTCAAAGGAGCGATCCGGATCATACCATGGAAAATCGTGAGATCCTGCTCCCTTGGGCGATGCACCGTCAGCGCTCCGTTCCGTTCCGGATGGCTGACAGGAGGCCATAAGAAATAACATGATGAACAATGGGATTTTCCAGAGCATAGGCATGGATTTGATATTCAGATACCATCAGGCATCAATGTTGGCGTACTTGGCATGTTTCTCGATGAACTCCCTCCTGGGCGGCACCTCATCTCCCATCAGCATGGAGAAAATGCGGTCCGCTTCGGCTGCACTGTCGATGGAAACCTGCCTCAGCGTCCTGTTCTCCGGATTCATGGTGGTATCCCAGAGCTGCTCGGCATTCATCTCGCCAAGACCCTTGTAACGCTGAATGTGGATCCCGGCTTCCTTTCCGCCTCCCACCTCCGCAATGAAGGCTTCCCGCTCCTCTTCAGACCAGCAATACCTTTCGTTCTTCCCTTTGCGGACCAGGTAAAGCGGAGGTGTGGCGATATAGAGGTAGCCGTTCTTGATCAGCTCGTTCATGTACCTGAAGAAGAAGGTCATGATCAGGGTGGCAATGTGTGAACCGTCCACATCCGCATCGGTCATGATGATGATCTTGTGGTAACGGAGACCTGAAAGGTCAAGGGCCTTGCTGTCCTCTTCAGTCCCCATCTTCACACCCAGTGCAGTGAATATGTTCTTGATTTCTTCGTTCTCGAAAATCTTGTGCGCCATGGCCTTTTCCACATTGAGTATTTTTCCCCTCAACGGCATGATCGCCTGGAACGTCCTGTCCCTTCCCTGTTTGGCGGTGCCCCCTGCCGAGTCCCCCTCCACCAGATAGATCTCGGTAACGGCTGGATCCTTTTCCGAACAATCCGCCAGTTTGCCGGGCAGTCCCGCACCCGACAACACATTCTTGCGCTGGACCAGCTCCCTGGCTTTCCTGGCTGCATGCCTTGCCTGGGCCGCCAGGATCACCTTGGAGACGATCTGGCGGGCATCCTTCGGGTGCTCTTCAAGGTAGTGTGCGAGCTCAGAGCTGATGGCCTGGTCGACCACCCCCATGATGTCCGAGTTCCCCAGCTTGGTTTTGGTCTGTCCTTCAAACTGCGGCTCAGCCACCTTTACGGAGATGATGGCAGTGAGTCCCTCCCGGAAGTCATCCCCGTTGATATCGAATTTCAGCTTGGACAGCAACCCTGATTTCTCCGCATAGGACTTCAGGGTGCGGGTCAGTCCCCGCCGGAATCCGGAGAGGTGTGTCCCTCCTTCAATGGTATTGATGTTGTTCACATAGGAGTGGACATTTTCTGAAAACGAGGTATTATACTGCAGTGCGATCTCCACAGGAACCCCGCTCTTTTCGGTCTCGATATGCACCGTTTCATCGATCAGTTTTTCCCTGGTCGCATCGAGAAATGCCACAAACTCCTTCAACCCGTCCTCGGAATAAAAATGATCCTGACGGTAGCCGTTGTCGTGCTCCCCGTCTCCGTTCCCGTCTCCGTTCCCGTTCCCATTGCCGTTCCCATTCTCCTCTTTCTCACGCAGATCCTTAATTGTAAGATGGATCCCTTTGTTGAGAAATGCCAGCTCCCTGAGCCTGGAAGCCAGGATCTCGTAGCGGTATTCCGTCACTGTGAAAATGGTGTCATCGGGTTTGAAGGTTACAATGGTTCCGGTCCTGTCGGTAGTCCCCACCTCCTTGACCGGTCCGTCCGGGATCCCCCGCTGATAGGTCTGAACATATACCTTTCCCCCGCGGTGGATTTCTGCCTTCAGTGTGGTTGAGAGGGCATTCACGCAGGAAACCCCGACCCCGTGGAGCCCCCCTGAGACCTTATAGGACTCCTTGTCAAATTTGCCCCCCGCATGGAGTACGGTCATCACCACTTCAAGGGCGGATCTGCCTTCTTTCTCATGGATATCAATAGGTATGCCCCGGCCGTCGTCGACCACCGTCACTGAATTATCCTCGTTGATGGTCACATCAATATTTTTACAATGCCCTGCCAGGGCTTCATCAATGGAATTATCCACCACCTCATATACCAGGTGATGCAATCCCTTGTCACTCACATCGCCAATATACATGGCAGGCCTTTTACGCACAGCTTCCAGACCCTCCAGTACCTGGATACTCTCCGCAGAATAATCTTTGGGCCTCACAGGACTCCCGGTATCCATCTTTCTTTCTTCACTCATATCGTTTAATATTATTTCTGGTTCAACATCATGGACCACTGACCTGACGGAAGTTCGGCAAATGCACAAGCCAATACCCCCCTATGCAATAAAAAACCTGGCGGTCTTTCTGGAGGAAACGTTTCCCCGCCTCAGACCACCTGCGGATAAGTGTGGTAAAGCTTGTGTTAAAAATCTGTCTATCAGCCACTTAAAAATCAATCCCCGGCTTCTCAATGGTTCGGGTAAAAATAGCAAAAAAAGTCCATTATACCAGCGCAGAAATCACTGAATACCAGTTAAGTTATCAACATTAAAGCCGTTGAATAAAGGGATCAGTTCTTGGTCCCGTACTGCAATTTGTGGGATACCTCCCTGATCACCCTCCCGGCGAGTCGTTCCCTGTGCTGATCAATGAAACCGGAAACCGCCTCCGGATCCCTTTTGGAGAGTTCCCTCAATGCCCAGGACAGGGCTTTCTGGATCATATCATGGCGATCGTCCACAACCATCCTGCAGACTTGAATGGTGCGTGCCGTATCCCCTGTCCCTCCCCTTGATTTCAGGTTCAGGGCAACCGTAGAAACAACCGCGATTCTCCGTTTCCACGGATCGGGTGAACCGAGCAATTCTTCAATATCCCTGTCACGGACCGTTCCCAATCTCCACAGCACTCCATACACACCCACTGCATAATGGTCCACCGAGGCCCAGTTGTCCAGTCCCTCACCGAGCACCGTAAGTTCATCCCGGTTCAGGGCATGAAGAAGCGGTATGCTTCTTCCGATAAGTTCAAGTGCGATTCCCCGGCACTCGAAGATGCCGGTCCGGGCAAGGGCAAGGCAGAAACTGATCCACTCCCTGTCGGCCCAGCCGGGATATCCCTTCTTTAACTGCCGGATCAAACGGTACAATTCCGGGTTAGAGACGCCGATGACCCGCATGGAAGTGGGAAAATAGGTAACCGACTTGGCCCGGCGTTCCGGATCACCCTTCGCTTCCAGTTGCCCGACCAATTCCCTGACCACTGCCTCCAAATCCCTGACCACTGCCTCTGAATCCTTTTCCATCGCCTTATTCATGAAAAAACCTTTCCAGCCCTTCCACAAACGCTCCCAGGCTGGGCATCTTATGAGCCAGGTCAGTGGTGAAGTATTTGAAATCCAGCTTACTGACCACCGCATTCAGCCTGTCTCGTTTCTTTGTATAATCGTGCCCCACCAGCTGGTACACAGCCTTCATATCCCTTGCCGGCTGTTCGCGTTCCTCCATGTTCTCCGTGCAGGGGTTGAATCCAAGGTGTTTTTCAATGAACCCGGGAGTTAACTTCGGGGATATTTTTTTGAGGTGGCGGTACTCTCCCAGGAACCAGGCCTCCGTTTCCATGATGGCCAGGTAAATGCGGGTAAAAGCCTGTTTCTGGGGCAGCTGATAATTGAGTCCCCGGATCAGCCTTGGCACCTCCTCCCTTCCGAAAGTGGGGTAGACATCACGCAATCCGAGTATCCGGGTGTATCCGCTGGCTACCAGTTTCTCACGCTGCGACATGAGGTATCCTTTCACATTTGATTCCCCTCCGCAGTCGTAAATCAACACATAGTAATCCGTGCGGTAATCCACATGAGCGGCCCGCATGACCGTAAAGGACATCCGTACGTTGTGTCCGCCCGTGATTTTGACTGCCTGTATGGCGATCCGGTTCTGATCCAGCAGCTTTTGCAAAAGGTGTCTGACCAGGATCTGTTCGGTAAGGCCTTCAACAAAAATGGCCAGTTTTTTCATTCTTTCCGGTCCCCTTCGTTTTCCAGGTCAGTGAAACCGGTCTTAAAGAATTCACTGGCGTAAAAATCAAAATTGTTGAGTCCGGTAAATTTGAATTCCTCAAAGATCTCCTTGGAGTTCTCATAATTGAAGAGGCTGATCTTGTTCCCGTCCCTGACGATCACCGCCCAGTTCTCAATATCCACCGCATTCATGATAAATGAATCATTGGTGGACATGATCAGCTGGATCCCCGAGGCCTTGGCCTTTGCGATCAGCAGCTGGACCAGTTGCTTGGCCCGAGAGAAATCCAGTCCCTCCCCGATATCATCGATGATCACAAACCCCCTGTTCCCCTGCATGATATAGTAGTCCAGCTGCGCAATCACGGAGAATGCCCGGTACATGCCCTGGGACATATCCCGCTGGGTGACCTGTTTCTCCAGTCCCTTCTCCGTGGTATATACGGCATATCGATCCTGGTCGGCCGGGGTATAGGGCTCTGAAAACCTGACCACTCCAAAGTCCTCCAGCTCATATCCGATCTCGGCCATATCCTGAAGGACCTGTTCGTGAAAGCCTGAAAATTCCTTACCTGCGATGGAAAGCAAAGGAACCAGGGATGATCCGGTGACGCTCAGATCGAGATCCCTGGCCTGGAACGCAGCCTTGAGGGCATACCGGCTTTTGCCCAGGTCCGTACTGAAATCAAACCTGCGCAGCCGGATCGCCCAATCGTGGATCAGTTCGATGAACGGATGCTGAAGCCGGTCCCTTTTGGCGTAGCACGCCAGCTGGTCATGGGGTATCTCGAAATCCAGGAACAGGGACCCCGGAGTGGCCTCATACTTGATGGCCCCCTTCCCCTGCTCCCCCCGGTCCAGCACCATTTCATCCCCCTCGTACAACCGCTCCATCCGGATGGTATCCAGGTCATACTCCAGCTCGTACCTGAGGGTAGCATCTCCGTTGCCAAAATGCATCTGGTAGGATACCGGCCCGGTGGCTCCGGTCCCTTTTCCGCGTATCATACGCACCAGATCGGTGATGGCATTCAGGGTCCGCGTTTTACCGCTGGTATTCTTTCCCACCACCAGGTTAATACTGCCCAGACTCACATTATCGATAAGCCATTCGCTTTTTTCGCCGGCATTCTCTCGGAAGGTGAAGTTGGTTAGGTGCATTGAAGTTGGTTAGAGGTTAG
>CAZNSZ010000055.1:21940-30602 GCA_964575865.1 uncultured Bacteroides sp.
AACCTCTAACCCATTGTAAAGCAAAGCTTTACAATGCATACGTCACCCCCACCATCGCCCGGAACCGGTACGAGGGGTAATTGGCGTACAGGAAATAACGCTGGGCGGCCAGGTTGTTGAAGCGTACCCAGAACGAGAGCAGTTTGGTGTAGCGGTATTCGAGTCCCAGGTTGGCATCGACGGTAAGCGGGAGGGTGGCCTCCGTGCCAGATGAGAAATCCTCGTAATAGCGGGAGCCGATGGTATAGACCCCCATGTTGACCAGGATCTTGTCACTCATGTTGTAACGGGCCTGGAGGGAAATATCGAAGGCAGGTTTGTTCCATGGTTGTTCTTCCCTTACCATGGCGTAGCTGTAGTAGTTGCCTTTGAGGAACAATTTCCAGGCATCGGTGGGACGGACCGTGAACTCGGCCTGGAGGTTCAGCAGGGAGATGTCGTCGTACACCACCGTGAACTGGTTCCTCAGTTCGCTGGTGGTATCGTTGATGAAGAAATACTGGTCATCGATAATGGAGTAACTGCCCCTGATATTCCACATGAATGCATCGGTGAACCGGCCCTTCAATCCGGCATACCCGATCAGTTTATGGCTGGTGGGACGAACCGAGAGTCCCGGGACCACGTAGGGATTCTCTTCGACCATGGAGCGGTAGTTGTTGCTTTCAAGGTACCCGTCCACTCCGAAATAGGGAACCAGTACCTCCCGGACGATGTGGAACTGGAAGGAGGCGCGCGGATAGAAGTGCAGCGTGAGGAATTGTTCCCGGATATCGCCGTATATATTGATGCCGGCGGTGAACTGCCATTCGGGTGCGCTTTTGGCTATATAGGGATTGAGCCAGAACATGGTATGGTTCCCCACCACCGTGTCCCAGTCCGCACTGTGCCCGTAGAATGCGGCTCCGGCTTCACCGGCCAGGTCGATGACCCGCAGTTTTTTATGAAAATCAAAATCCAGCCTGGCACCGTGTTCGGCTTCTTCGAACTGGTGGGTGAAATAGTAGTACCCGATCTTCGCGTTGTAATCGAAATGGAACGAGTCCGCATGCATGGAGTGCAGTCCCAGTCCGGCTTCGGCCACGAAGTAGGGATGGACCGCATCTTCACGCTCAAGCACGGTATCAAGTTCCGGTTCCACCCCGTAATGCACATAGCTGTTGTAGCTTGCTCCCAGGTCATATTCAAGGACCGCATTCTTCATGAAACGGTCACCATAGAGCTCCAGGCTGTTCTCATTGAAGCCTGCAGGGGCCTTCAGGTCGTTCTCCAGTCTGACCTTGCCGTTCATGGAGTGGTGGCGGACATTGAGCCCGAAGGTCCCCTTCCTGGACCTGAGCTGACTGAGGTTGAGTTCGGCCAGCGGGGTGAGGTAATTCCCAAATCCAAGGGTCAACTGGCTTTTGTACAGTTTCTCCAGGGGCATTTTGACCATCCTGGCCGCGCGGATGGGCTGGGCGCGGAACTGGCTGTCATACCGCTTGGGGTAAAGGGAATATTCGAATTGAGGGGGCTGGAAACCGATCTCCTCATCCAGTCCGGGGAGCATCTGGATCTTCTGGGCCCCTGACAGGGTGGGCGTGTAGGGTTTGACCACCCTCACCTCTTCCTGCTGTGCCGTCAGCACCAGCGGGAGCAGGATAAGTGTGGCTATGACCAGTAGATTCTTCAGCGGGATCATCCGGGGGGCAGATATCTGTTGCATCATCATTGGCTTCATTCTTGGTTCATTTCGGGTTCAGGGGCGATATCGCTTTCCGCCTCCTCGATCAGTGCTGCCCTTCGCTGCCTGGCATTGGCAATGATGCCGTCATCCGGGATGGTGTAGTAGTCAATCAGGCTCTGAAGGGAATTGATCGCAGAAAATTCATCCCCCATGGCAATGTAAATGTCCGACAGCGTCAGAAATGCCATTCCCATCCAGTACTGATGCGGGGTATTCATTTCGATGAATCCGTATACCTCTTCCTCGGCTGTTTTGTATTCGCCCCGGTCATAGAGGATCTCGATCACCATGTATTTGGACTCGGCCCCTTCCCTGGTATTCACCTCTGCGGCCACTTTCCGGAAGAAATCGAAGGCAAAATCGACCTCATTCAGTTCATAGAAAGATTTGGCGATCTTGTAATTGGCCTCCCTTTCAACCTCCTCCTGGATCCGCTCCATCTGGAGGACATCCCTGCCTGCCGCGATGGCCTGGGAGTATTCCCCCAGTTCAAAATAGCAGCGCATCAGACCAACCTGTGCATCTGAAAGATTGTTCTTCTGTTCCGCCACCTCGATCAGTTTCCGGTAGTTGTCAGCTGCCCGGTGATAATCTTCCTCCCTGAAGTTGATTTTAGATGCGGCAACCAGCGCCGGTTCGGTAAACATGTTCCTGGGTTGTGCGATGATATAGTCCAGCGACTCCAGCGCTTCATCATTCTGTTGCATTTTCAGCTGGCAATCGGCCTTGTAATAATGGGCATTCAGCAGGAAGCGCCCGCCCGGAAAGTCATCCAGGTAATCTTCCAGGGCCCTTACGGTTTCCTGGCATTCGCCCCGCATATACACCATCTCCGCGGCAGTATAGCTGAGCGAGTCCTGCTCCCTGAGCGAGATATCCTGTCCGATCCCCCCCACAAATGCCAGGTAACCATCCACGTTGTCGCTTCTCACATAGATGTTCTTGATGCTGTTCAGGGCATTGTCGGCCTCAGGGGTACCCGGGTAACGGGAGGCCACCTGTTCATAATAGGTGAGCGCCCGGTCGTATTCCCCCCCGTTGTAATAGATCAGCCCCAGCTGGTTCAGGGATTTGCTCACATAACTGGAGTTGGGGTGCTCATTCACCAGTTGTTCGTAATAGGACTGTGCCCTGTCGGGCTGATTCAGCACCACGTAACTCCGGCCGATCTCAAACAGCGCATCGTCCACAAAATTGGAATTGGGCTGCTGGCGGATCAGCCTGTTGAGCACCTCCACCTTCTCTCCCGGACGGTCCAGCAGGCCCAGGGTAAATCCCTTCTGGAACATGGCGTAGTCCACATCCGACAGCCCGGTGGCGATGCAACGGTCATAATGATCCATGGCCCTGGCGTAGTCGGTCTGCACAAAACTGCAGTCCCCCAGTCTGTTGTATACATCCGCCACGGTGGCAGTGGGATTGTTTCCCGCCTGACGGAGGTACCTGTTGAACCACTCCTGCGCCCTGCCGTAGTTTTCGTCGTCAAAAAAAAGGTATCCCATGCTGTACAGGCACATCACATATTCTTCCTGCCGGGGTGCACTGCTGTTTTCCAGAAATTGTTCATAATACATCCGGGCCGCGGTGCGGTCGCCGTTCCTGTAGGCAGCCTCCCCCAGCCAGAAATGGGTCCGGGCAGCAATGACAGGATCGTACTGCGCATACTGCAGGGAAACCTCCAGGGCATCCACCGCCTCATCGAACCTCAGGTTCTTGTAAAGCTCCAATCCCCTGTAGAAAGCCACCTTCTGATGTGCCCTGTCGATCTGTTCAGTCCGTATCCTGATCTTCTGCAGGGACTCCATGGCCAGGGCATAGTTCCTCGTGGCCAGGTAGGCCATCACCAGGTAATTGTAGGCTTCATCGGTGTTCTCAGCGGCCGGATAGGTCCGGATGTACTGTTCGAATGCCCGGATGGCCTCATTGAACGGATCGTAAGAGAGTTCGAAGGTTACCTTCGCAAAATTGAAGAGGGCATCCTGCTGGATCTTCAGGTCATGGTTCATGTTGGCTGCCTTGGAGAAGGCGATCCTGGCCTTGTTCTTCTCCCCCAGTTGCATATAGCAGTCCGCCAGGTGATAGAGTGCACTCTGGGCGATCTCGGTATCTCCATAACTGATCTGCTCAAACAGTGTCATGGCCTGCCCGTACTCCCCGATGCTGTAATAAGCGAATGCAAGCTGGTAGCGGTCATGCACGGTGGTGGCGCCCGCATGATCGCGGTAAGTCTCCAGGTAAGGGATTGCCCCGGCATATTCTCCCATGATGAAATAGGATTCCCCGACGATCTTGGACATCTCGCCGAGCCTTTTGTCGGAGACCGAATCCATAAAAGGAAGCGCATAATCGATCACCTCGCCGTACTTCTTCTGCATGAACAGGATCTGTGAAATGTAGTAGGGAGCGATATTTGAAAAGAGCGGGTCATCATCAATTTTCCGGAATCCCATCAGGGCTGTCTCCCAATTCTCCTGTTCGTAGTGGATATGGGAATAATAATAGATGGCCGGAGCCTGGTACGGGGACTCAACCTCCAGTATCTCGTAGAAATTGGCGCGTGCCCCGTCATAATCGTTCCGCATGTAATAGGCATATCCCTTCTTGAAATAGTACTCCGACAGCTGGGCCCGGTCCAGCCTGTGCCGGTCCACCCTGTTATACCAGGAAATGGTACTGGCCCAGCTGTTCTTTTCATAGAAATAATCTGCCAGCCGGAAAGCAGCATCATTGACGTGGGGACTCTCGGGATAGGTGTTGATAAAGGAATAGACCAGGAATTCGGCATCGTCGTTGTGAAGCTCGACCGCCGACATGGCCCGGTAGTATGAAGCCTCGGAACGGATTTCCGACCGGGTCTCAGGTCCCTGTGCGAGGTACTGCTCGAAGGTATGCCTTGCAGCCCCGTATTTCTTCTTTTCATAAAGTTCCAATCCCTTCAGGTACCCATTGTCCCCGTATGCGTACACCGCGCTTTTCTGTCCGTGCACGGCCAGGCTCATCAGCAGAAGTATAGCAAGCGGAAGACTCTTTTTCAGATAGATCATTATGTGCGGGATTAATTGAATAAAATTACGAATTATCCCAACGGCCTTTTTGGCTGTTTTCCTTTTTAATTAACAGTCCCCTGTTAACTTTTAGTATGGGATTAATTCTTATTTTAGCCGGATATACCAAGATGCTATGGCACTGGATAACGTCATCACCCTGGAGCATGCAAAGATTGCCATTGACGATCACCTGGTCCTGTCAGAGGTGGACCTGGGGGTGGAGAAAGGCGAGATGATCTATGTGATCGGAAGGGTGGGCAGCGGGAAGACCAGCCTCATCAAAACCCTGAATGCCGAATTGCCCCTGCTGGAAGGGACCGGGGAGGTGGCGGGATTTCAGCTCCATAAGCTGAAACGCAGGGAGGTGCCTTTGCTCAGAAGGCAGCTGGGGATCGTTTTTCAGGATTTCAAGCTGCTCACGGACAGAACAGTAGACCAGAACCTGGAATTCACACTCAAAGCCACCGGCTGGAAAAACAACAGCGAGATAAAGGACAGGATCGCCGAGGTCCTGGAGAAGGTCGACCTGGGTTACAAAGGATATAAAATGCCCCACCAGCTTTCCGGAGGGGAACAGCAGCGGGTGGTCATTGCCAGGGCACTGCTCAACGATCCGGAAATCATCCTGGCAGACGAGCCCACCGGGAACCTTGATCCGGCCACATCAGACGAGATCATGAAAATCCTCACCGAAATCAGCCGGAACGGCAGGGCAGTGATGATCGCCACCCACAATTACAACCTGATCAAGCGCTTCCCTGCCCGGACCCTGAAGTGCGAGAAAGGAAAGCTGACCGGTGCCAACCTGAGCGAAGCAGAAATCGACAGATTGATCCATAACGAATAATCCCGCCGGGTTTGGAGGCTAGGTCTTATACCCTGAAGCAGCTGGATGCCCACCTCTCTCAGCGGTACGATCCCTCATCCTCCCTGGTCCCCGTCTCTCCCCTCAGACTTGCCTCCTTTCAGCACAATCCGCGTGCACTCCCTGATGATCCCGTGCTTTACGAAATGCGGCAGGGAAATGATCTGGTCGCTTTCAGGACATTGCTGCCAGACTGGTATTTCGATGGGAAGGGCCGCATGCACCGCTTTGCCTGGCTGAGCGGAAATTATGTGCTGCCCGCATACCGCAGGCAGGGGATCTCCTCACGGCTCCTTGAACAGGCTGAGGCAGAATGGAAAGGACGACTGATGTATACCAACTATGCACCGGCATCCAAAGCGGTGTACGACCGTTCGGGACAATTCCGTCTGCTGGTCCGGAGGGAAGGTGCGCGCTATTACCTGAGGGCGGCCTCGGCCGATCTGATGAAGGGAAGAACGGCGCTTCAGCCTCTGCTTCCATTTGCCGACAGACTGATCAACCGGGTGGTCGAAAGAAAGCTTGCGCGATATTCGCCTGAGCCCTTCGGGGAATGCATCACCGAATGTTTCCAGGGATCCGGTCCGACACCCGGGGAGTTCTCCTCCTTTACAACCAAGGATTCGCTTTTCAGAAGGGACGGCCAAATATTCAGCTGGATCCTCCGGTATCCATGGGTATCCGAATCGGAGGCCCGGAATCCCGCCTATCCATTTTCAAGCCATTCCGGCAGGTTTGAAAACCTGCTATACAGGTTCCAGCTCCCAGGGAAAGACGAACCAGGATGGCTCTGGCTGCTGATCAATGACCGGAAGCTGGCGGCCCCATACCTGATCCTTCCTCACGGCAGCTACCTGCCCCATATGGCCCGGACCCTGCTGGATACCATGATCCGTGCAGGATGTTCCCATGCCACCATCCGGAACGAAGGGCTCAGGGAAGCGCTTATCCCGCATCGCCACTGGTTCCTCTCCGTCCGTTCCATGCCCCAGCTGATCTTCTGCCATAAGAAACTGGAGGGGAGCCTGCCACGGAAGTTCTCACTGCAGGACGGTGACGGGGATGTGGTCTTCACCGGCTGATCAGGATCTCATTCTCTGTGTTCCGGTCATTTTTCGCAACAGACTGCGCAATAGCTTGATCCGGAGGGTATCGGCTGCCGGAAGTGCCATTTGTTCCATGTCAATGCGCTGTATAAACCGGACATGACCGGTCTCCCTGATCCCGGATATCCCAAAGAGCGTGACACCCTGTCCGAGCAGTTTCGTGATGGTGCTGCGGGGAATTCCCAGGCTGGAGAATGGGAATGCAAATCCGGTGACGGGTACCAGGAAACGCTCCTGCAGATCCAGAACGCTTTCCAGCACCTGGCCTGTTACCTCCTCGGCAGAGAGCCGCTCCATGTTCGGATGATCCATGCTGTGGGCGCCGATGTCAAATCCCCACTGGAGCAATTCCCTGATCTGGCTGGTGGACATATAGACCGGGTGTTCTCCCAGATATGCATCAAACGCATATCCCAGCTCACCGGCGACGTGATCCAGCAGGACCTGCTGGGCATGGGTGACGGTCAGCAGCAAAGGCACCACCTGCTCCTGGTTGACCCTGAGGAATCCGGCAGCCCGGTCAAGGGCCGCGGGATCCTTCAGTACGTGGTCCACCAGAAGGCTGGCCCTGTACCGGTACATCAATCCTTTGTTATCTATGAAATTGTTGTTGAGAAAGAAGAGGGCAGGGATCCCCTTCTTCTTCAGCAACGGGGCAATGATCCCGTGGCATTCGGCCAGTCCGTCATCGAAGCTCAGCAGCATGAGAGGTTTCCGGCCATCTTTTCCCGGTTTACGCCCCCGGCCTCCCCCCTCACTCCCTTCCCGGTTCGCCAGATAGTCCTGCAGGCTGACCGGCTCCCAGACCGAAAGCAGCTGGTCCAGGTCACGTTCAAATGCCTTCACCCCGAAATACCCGTAGAGGTGGCGGATATGGGGAAGGGATTCATCGGATACCACGTGATAAAAGGGGAAGATGTCAGGTTGACCGGCAAGGCGAAACAGCCTTGAGGGTCCCACCAAACGGGTGAGGGAAGATAACAGCCGGATGCCCGTTCGGTTTCTCATTGGTCACCTGTTCAGCCAGTTAAAGGGGAATCTTCTGAAACCCACATGCTGGTAGGTCTCGGTCCCGGCCCCAAACCCTGCAAAAAAGCGGGCCACGGAAGGGATCATTGATCCCTCGAAATCCAGGACCAGACCAGATCCCGCATGGTCCCTGATGAACTGATCAACGATCCGGAACATGCACCGCCGTTCTTTTCCGGTTTCGCTGGAAACGGAAACAAGGTAGATGGCCCTCTGCCGGCTGAGTGAGAAAAATGCCGCTGCATCCGCTCCTTCCCCTTCTCCGGCGGAGTAAATGATCCCCGACTCTCTGAAAACCAGATCCTCCAGCAGTGCCTGCAGCCATTGATAATCCTTTTCCCCCCGGTCGACCACATCATGCTTCCTCTTCAATGCGATCAGATCACTGACGGTAAGGTCCCTGCTTACGGGATCTCCGAAAGCCTCCGCTTTCCGGATATTGCGCCGGGCATTGGTGCTGTATCCCGCACTGATCTTCCCATACCCGTCCCGGAGATCCAGGACATAGTTGGTGCGGTCGGTCACGGTCAGCTCCGGTGCCTCACTCACCAGATTGCCGGCATTGAAATTGATCTCCGCCCACCTGAAGCGGGAAGGCACCCTGGCCAGGAAACGGGACACCAGGTGGGGATCCACATACTGGCGGCTGAAAATCCCCAGCTGCTGGGTATAGAAAGGCTGGTACAGCAGGGGGACTCCCCACTTCCGCTTCCAGACCAGCGGCATCAGGTACTCGTAATCGCCCATCACCAGTGCAGACCAGTTCACCGCCACCCGATCAAGGTACCAGCTGTAAGGATAAATGGTTTCCCTCCCGGATGCGGCCACCGTCGCATCCCAGCGTACATCATTCACCTCTTTCCTTTTCAGATATCTGATCTCCATCTCA
>CAZNSZ010000056.1:0-30254 GCA_964575865.1 uncultured Bacteroides sp.
CACAAATCCCACGAACTGCTCCATACCCATTACCGGGAACGGGTACGCTACTGATTGCCGCGCCAGGCAGATCAGGGAATCCGGCGGGGATCACTCCATGCTGCTTGGATCACTCAATTCCTCTGTGATCGCACAATGCTGCAGTGATCACTCAGCCCCGGGGAGATCACTCCTGCGCATCGAACATGTCGATGGTCTCCGGTTGCATCAGCACCCAGATGCTGTAGACTCCCTTTGCCGTTCCCACCGGAACATTGAGGCAGTTGATGGCAGAGACGATCATGACCAGCACACGGGCCCAGGATTTGTATGAGAAAAGACCCGCTCCCCCGATGATGCCCAGGACGCTGATGAACAGGATGATCAGGGAGAGCGAGTTGCCCACCAGCGCAAAGATGCTTTCCACAAGGGGTTCCTCCTCAATGAATCCGTAGGCAAATTTGAACGTCAGGTAAATGGCCAGGGAACCCAGCAGTCCGAGGATCCCGAATCCCACGTGCAATGCACCCACGAGGGACACATGTTGTCTCATGTTTCTTTTCTTTTCCATGATGAGGCGTTTATTTCAGTGGATTATTCAGTAAAGGGTGATGAATTCATAACTGTTTCCTGACCAGTCCAGGAATTTCAGAAAGTCAGGGAATGCAATGACCAGGGTAGCCGTATTTTCGTTGGGGTGAAAGCTGATCTTTTCAGCGGATTGTAATCGGGCATCCAGGAAGAGGTGGACATGGTTTTCCCGGTCATTGATCAGTCCGAAAACCGAAACGGATCCGCCGCTGAGTCCCAGGTAGCGCTCCATCCTCGCAGGAGAGGCAAATGAAATTTTACCCTGCTTCAGCCGCTGCTCCAGATCCCGGATCCTGAGCTGCTGTTCGTGGCGGAAAACCACCAGGTAGTGCCGGTTCCCCTTGTGGTTGCGGAAAAAGAGGTTTTTGCAGTGGGTGGCATCAATCTGGTTCCAGTAAGGGAGGGCATCCTCCACGGTAGGGACCGGGGGATGCTCCGTAAGCTCATATGGAATGCCCAGATCTGTCAGGACCCTGAGGACTTCATCTCTCTTCTCAATGCGTTCCATGGTCTTATTTCATCCGGATCATGTTGGTCAGCTGTACCCTGTTCTTTACGCCGGTCTTCACAAAAATGTGATGGACATGGTCCTTCACCGTCTGCAGTGAAATAAAAAGATTGTCGCTGATCTCCTGGTTGGACCATCCCTTGCAGATCAGCCTGATCACCTCCAGTTCGCGCCGGGTGATTTCGTGGACGGAAGCGAAGTCAGCCAGTCGCGATTCAAAGTCCCTCTGTGCCTCCGGGGAGATGGCATGGTGCTTCTCCAGATATAAGCTGAGGAAGAGGATGGGCAACAGGTGCCAGGAGAGAAAAAGGAACAGAAAAATATAGGGAACCACCGGGTGCCATCCTGCCAGGTGAAGGGTGACGGTGGTGAATATCATGTAGAGCAGGTACCAGAAAAGGTACAACCGGAGGAATTTTTTCTGTGCAGGATCAGGAATCCTCTGAGACCGGGTCCCCCACCAGAGGGCCCAGGAAAGATAGACCAGCACCATGAAAGCGGTGAATGCCCAGCGCTGAAGATAGATCAGACGGTTGTATTCCCCGATATCGAAACGGGTGAAGCGCACCACCAGGAAGGCGTACCATACGAACAGTACCACCGCAACCAAAAAATAGGGGGCCGTAAAGGCAGCACGCAGTTTTTTCCCAAGGAACTCTGCAGCCGAACGGATCAGCATGAATTTAGAGAGCATCAGGAAAGGCATGCCCATCAGGAGGGTGAAGAAGCGAGCGGTGTGAATCACCCTGACCTGTGCGTCCATCCGGCCAAGTACCTGTTCCATCAGTCCTGATCCGGCAAGGCTGTACACTCCGAAGATATACAGAAATACCAGGTAATAGAAGTAGCTGCTGATGAACGGCATCCGGTAGCGCCTCATGAGCTGAAAGGAGAAGAAGACAGCGATGGCACCGGCGATCAGCGGAATCAATACCAGTATGATGTGCCAGGATTCTCCCATAACTGCAAAGGAGAGGGTAAGATACAACAAATGAGCGGACCTGGGGACCCCGGTCCCCAATTTCCTACTTAAGTTGAGGGGCGCCGGATCCCCGACCAAAGTAGGAATTCGCGGAACACTACTTTAGTCTGTTGGAACAGCTTTCCCTGTGGCCTATTTTTGATCCAGTAAACCTGAAAAACCCAAGCAGATGGTAACCATTTATGATAATCAGCAATATGATTTCCAGCCCGATGCGGGAAGGTCTTATTCCATCGGATGGAAGGTGATATGGGCCGTTTTTGTGGAACTCCTCGTGGTCAGCATTGTTTATGCAGTTCTGAGCGGACCGGTCGGTTTCTTTCAGTGGAAGGTGGACCAGTTTTCCTGGTTCCTTGTGCCCCTGGTCATGTTCGCTATTGCCTACGGCGTATTCGTTGCAGGCCCCATCGGATACGGGACCAACTGGGTCTACCTGAAAGCGGTGCGTGGTGAGCGCATCGAGATCCGGGATATGTTCGTGGTGTTTCAGCGGAATTACTGGAATGCCGTGGTCGCCAACATCGTGGTGGGGGTGATCGTCGGACTGGGTATTGTCATGCTGATCGTTCCGGGCATTATTTTCGCCTGCAGGCTGGCGTTCGTTCAATACCTGGTGGTGGACCGCGAAATGGATGTGATGGATGCACTTCGGGTCAGCTGGGATATGACCAGGGGCCACGGGTGGCAGATCTTCCTGATGGGATTCCTGGCTATTTTCATCGTACTGGGCGGACTGGTCCTGCTGTTCGTGGGTGTCTTTATCTCCATGATGTGGATATCGGCTGCCTTTGCCGCCATTTATCATGCAGTTGAGCTGAAGAACGGGGTGCCGGAGATCAGGTATCCGGGCGAATAATCCGCAGGATACACGGACGTGGCAGTTGCAGTTGCTAAGGCAGATCGGGGAGGTCCCTGATCTGCTTCCATGTAACCAGATGAATCCCCCGGTCACGGATCATTTTTCTGAATGCTTCCCCGGAGACGAAATCCAGATCCCGCTGCCGCCAGGCAGAACCAAAATCGGGATGGTTCACCGCAACGGCCTGCATCTCAGCATTGTCATAGGCCAGGTGAACGATCAGCTGGTTCAATCCCGGGGTCATCCGGTCCAGCATCCCCTCATAGGCATCCGCCCAGCCGGAAGGTCCCGGATCCGCATTCAGCATGAACAATCCGTCCAGCAGCACAACTTCCCCTGCAAGGGCTTCCCGCTGAGATTCCGGCAGCTGCATGATCCAGAACCGGGGGAGCAGCAGGGGGAGGCCATACTCCTTCCCAAGCTTCAGGTAGATCCCGAACAATTCAGGTTTGGCACCGATGCTGCCCATGTGGGTATCCAGGTGGGTCGGTTCGATTCCCAGTGAAAGGGCGCGCTCGATCTGTGCCCTGACCTCTCTCTCAACTTCTGCAGGATCTGCATGCCGGGCAACCTCCTCCACCGTTGGATGCAGGTATCCCGATCCGTCGAGAAGTGACGGAATCTCTGTGGCCGGTAAAACCCCGCCCCACCGGTAATACTCCCATTCGGCATTGAGGGTGATGTGGATCCCCACATCCATCCCCGGATGCTCGCGGTACATGCGTGCAAAGTCATTGGTCCAGGGACACGGCACCATGAGGCTTCCCGATGTGATGCCCCCGTTGCCGAATGCAGCGACGGAGGCACTGTTGACGGATTGCGCCAGCCCGAGATCGTCTGCATGGACGATCAGCAGGATGGCATCGCGCTCATATCCCAGTCTTTCTGACAGGGTGGGCAGATCCTGGGCCTGGGTAAAAAGATGTGCGGTCAGCAGGATGACGGACATTAAACTTTTTGCCATGGGATTCATCTAAGAGGATAGAAACATTACAACGCGAACAGATCACCAGACCCAAGGTACATAAAACCGGGAAAGTGTGGTATCTTTGAACAGGAAAAACTCAGGAAAATGAAAAGATTACTGGCCATCACCACCGGGATGCTCCTCATGGTCCCGATGATTGCACAGAACCGGGTGGTACACGGAAAACTGACGGTTTTTAACAGGTATCCGGTGAAGAATGTCGAGGTGAAGGCCAAGAAAGCCAAGACCTCCATCACCACCGATTCACTGGGGCAGTTCAACATCGTTTGCTTTGAGAAGGATGTCATACAGATCAAGCCCCAGACCTTTGAAGCAGTGTCCAAAAGAGTGAATGCAGAGACCGATACCCTGGAGATCAACCTGATTTTCATTGACAGCAAAGCCAACCGGGAAAAAGCGGTGGGATACGGCTTTATCAGTGAGAAGGACCTGCTCTACGCAGTGGAACACCTGGAATCGGAGAACAACGATTTCTGCAGTTACAACACCATTTTTGACCTCATCCAGAATAAATTGTCGGGGGTCCAGGTTAGCAGCGGGAACATCTATATCCGGGGGGGGAACAATTCATTCAGCGGCCAGTCCCAGGCATTGTGTGTGGTGGATGGCACCCCCACTTCGAACATCGAATGGATCTCCCCCTGCCAGGTGAGGACCATCGACCTGCTGAAAGGCAGCGAAGCGGCCATTTACGGAACACGTGGCGGGAACGGGGTGGTGCTGATCACCCTGAGAAAATAATCATCAAGGGCATTCGGAGAACGATGGACAGCCATCAGAAAAGCACGGGGTTCTGAACGAGGGGGGAATCCATGACGAGAATTGACCTGATACAGGCGGTTGTTAAAGCTGCAAAATACAGGACCTACCTTGAAATCGGCGTTCGCAGCGGCACGTCATTTTTTCCTGTCAGGTGCCGCAATAAGGTGGCTATTGACCCCGCGTTTAAAATTCCCTGGGAGAAGAAGGCCAAATGGATGATCCTGAATCCCGCAAACCTGCGCAGCCACTTTTTTCAGGAGACAAGCGATGCTTTCTTCGAATACCGCAAAGGTTTCCTGGACCGGCTCGGAAAACTGGATGCAGTACTGGTGGACGGGTTACATTCTTTTGAAGCTTCGCTCCAGGATGTGATGAATTCTCTGAATTATCTGAGTCCCGGGGGAGTGATCATCCTGCACGACTGCCTCCCGCTCAATGAAGCGGCAGCCATGCCGACCAAACACTTCCCCACAAAGGAAGAACAGGAGGTGGAGGGGTGGACCGGAATCTGGAACGGGGATGTATGGAAAACCATCGTTTACCTGCGCAGACACCACCCGGAAAGTCTTCAGGTGTGTGTCCTGGATACCGATTACGGACTGGGGATTGTAAGAAAACGCACCCATTCAGCTGAGCCATACTCCGTCAACCGGGAACACGCCGCTGAAATCAACCGGATGCTCTACAGGGAGGTGGCTCCCCGGTTAAGCGAACTCCTGGATGTCAGGCCCCTCTCATTCGTTCCCGAACTGATCGATGAGCTAAAAAAAAACAAGCCTTCAACCGTTTAGATTAAAGGCTTGTCTGTGGGATGTACTGGAATCGAACCAGTGACCTCATGCCTGTCAAGCATGCGCTCTGAACCAACTGAGCTAACACCCCGTTTCCCGAAGGCATGGGCAAAGTTAATCAATCATGCGGAATTGGGCAATACACCCCCCCAATCTCCCGCAACGATGCCTGTTGTTAGCTCCGCGTAGGTCAGAGTGCGGCAGATTTATCAAAGCCTGCACTGTCCTTCAGTTTATCCAGGTGTTTCTTATTGATGAAGAATGCGAGGGATACATACCACATCCCAGTGCTTTCGAACTGCGAATAGTCCACCTGCTGCCCGAAATCGACCCCCTGGAAAGAGGTGTTCAGGAAATCATCCATGTAATATTTGAATTTCAGGCGGAATCCCTGGGGAAACTGAACGCCGGCAAAGAGGGAGGGAACCCACGCATTGGTCCGGTCGCTGGTCCATTCGGTGAATTTGGTTTTATTCCCGTCAATGAAAAGCTTCTGCTTGTAATGAAACATCCATTCATACTCTCCTCCTGCAAAAAAGAAGAAATGGTTGTTGAATGATCCGATTTTGAGTGCCAGCGGAAAACCCAGGGAATAGCTGCGCCTTTTGACCTTTGTGGTCTTGTTCCAATCGGGATGGTTGCTGTCCACTCCCGAAAAACCCACATTCTGATAAAGGTCTTCCACGATGAATCCGACGTTCCGGATACCGAAACCGGTAAACAACCCGATGTTGTTGGTGAGGTCCAGGTTGAGGTGGTGCTGGGTGTGAAAGAACAGTGTGAACCTGAGGTTGGTTCCCACATCGACCCCGTTAAATGATACATCGGCGCCTGAAAAGATCACTTCGCCCCCGTTGGAATGATAGATCCGCTGTGCCCTGAGATCGGCGACCGCCAGGGCCAGCATAACAGAAAGGATAACGGACAGGTGTTTCATGATTTGGTTCGTTTTAGGATTTCGAATATCGAATATAACACTTTTTACACCGTCATTGTTCTCCTTGCTCCAGTGATTGGTCCGGGTCTTCCAGGTTTTCCCGGATCACCCCTTCGAACCGGTCCATCAGGTTTTGCAGGGTGGACTGGCCCACTTCAAATTCGACACCGTCCAGTTTCCACACGGGAAGCACTTTGGGTGAGGTCCCTGAAATAAAGCAGGCTTCAAAACGGTGAAGCTCCTCCAGGCGGACTGGGCGGTGGATTACTTCAATCCTTTCCGCGTGGCAGATCTCCAGAATGTACCTGCGTGTGATTCCCGGGAGAATGTCTTCTTCGGGCGCAGAGACCAGCTGGTTCCGGGAGGTGATGAAAAAGACATTGGACCTGCTTCCCTCGGTGATCTCGTTCCTGTGGTTCAGCAGGATGGCTTCATATATACCGTTTTCGCTGATGAACCGGCTCACGGAAGTCCTGAACCGGTCGTCCCATTTCTTGATCCCCGGATTGGGCCTGACATGGGGGAAAGTCATGACCTGTACACCGCTTTTATACATGCAGATCTCAGGGTACAGGTAGGGGACGAAATAGCAGTAAAGGTGATGCGAGCCGGCGACTGTTTGCTGGATGCAGATCCGGATGTTCCCTTCGGAAAAGGCATTGTTCCGCTTCAGCAACAGGAGGCTTTCCCTGATCCTGTTTTTTCCCGGAAAGGGGATCCCCGATCCTGAGAGGGAGTGTTCGAGCCTGGCCAGGTGATCTTCCAGAAACAGCAATTTCCCGCCGATCATCCGAACGACCTCGTAATAGATCTCGGCGGACATATCGGGAATGAAATCCGATACGGGCGCCGGCGATCCGTCTGCAATGTATGTTTCTCCCAGTAGTCCCGGTTTGATCATTCTATCCTGATGGAAGCCGCCGGGTTCATCCTGGAGGCCCTGACCGACTGCCAGCTTACAGTGATCAGTGCCACCAGAAGCGACAACAGCAAAGATAAGACAAAGACCCAATAGGGAAAGTTGATCCGGTATGTGAAATCCTGCAACCAGGGTTTGATCACAAGATAGGAGAGGGGCCAGGCGATCACATTGGATATGAGCACCCATTTTGTAAACTGCAGGAGGAAGAGCGTCAGGATCTGGTTCTGCGAGGCCCCCATCACCCTGCGGATTCCTGTCTCCCTGGTTCGCCTTACGGTCATGAAGGAGGCCAGGCCCAGCAGGCCCAGCGAGGCTATGAAAATGATCAGCACCGTAAAGGAGATCACAAGGATCAGCACGATCCGCTCCTCCTCGTACAACTCCTTCAGTTCATCACTCAGGTAGCTGTACTGAATGGGATAGGCGGGGCTGAATGCCTCCCTCTTCTCGACCACCCAGTCGAGGACCTCCGGCATGTGTTCCACTTTGTCTGCTTTGACGTGAAGCAGGCGGAGCTGGGGAAAATTTTCCCTGCAGAGGATCACCAGGGGATCGATGGGATTGTGGAGGGATCCGTAATTGTAGTCCCTGACCACACCGACCACTTCGGCTTCCGGATTATTGGCGCCTTCGATATTGACTCCCACAATGAATTTTTTTCCGATGGCATCCTCACCCCACTGCATTTCCCTGACAAGGGCTTCGTTGATCACCACCGAATTGGTCTCATCGGATCCGAAATCTTTGCTGTAAAAGCGACCCTTGGCCATTGTGATCCCCATGACCTCCGGATAATCGTAATCGGTTACAATCAGGTTGAAGGTTTTTTCCTGCATCTCACCCTGGTTGTCTTCTGCGGTCATCACCTGTTTTCCCACATTGCGTCCGGGAGCTGTGAATGAAAGGGTGGTGCCCTCGACAGCGGGATGTCTTTCGATCTCCATCCGGAGAGCGTTCACGTTGTTAAATACCGCCGTATCATTCAGGGTAAAGAGCAGAATCCGGTCGCTGTCAAACCCCAGGTCCTTATGCTGTATGAACCGCATCTGAAGTGCGATGATCAGTGAACCGATAACCATGACGGCGGAGATCAGGAACTGGACGATGACCAGCCCTTTCCGCAACCATCCCCGGTCGGAGGAATTCACACCGTTCCCTTTTAGGATCCTGACCGGATTGAAAGAAGCCAGGTAGGTGGAGGGGTAGATCCCCGACAGCAAACCGGTCAGCAGGGAGATCCCGGTGATGAACAGGAGGACGGAAGGTGTGACAAGGATCTCCCACCCGAAGGTTTTGCCTGTGATCTGATTGAACAGGGGGAGGATCAGCAGGGTAAGGAATGCTGCCAACACACCGGAAGCAATGGCCATCAGTACCGATTCTCCAAGGAACTGCGACCGCAGGGTTTTCCGGGAGGCCCCGCCCACTTTCCGGATCCCGATCTCCTTGGCCCGCCGGGTAGCCCTGGCAGTGGTCAGGTTGGTATAATTGATGCTTGCGATAACGATCAGGAGCACACCGATGATCCCCATGATGTACACATAATTCATGTTGCCCTTGGGCTGGTCATACTGGAGCTCGTCTTTCTGGAAATGGACGTCGGCCAGGGGGGTGATCCGCAGGTTGAATGTCGCCTTGATCTGGTTCCCCAGCTGTGCCATATATTTCTCATAGAATTCGGGGAATTTGGACAGGACCATATCGGGATTCGTATTTTCCGCCATGAGCACATAGGCATAGGTCGCCACATTCCAGAAGGACCTGGCAGACCTGTCATTGAAACGTTCCGTGCCGATCTGTTCCTCGATGGTTTTTGCCGAAAGCAGTCCGTTGAAGTGCTGGTGAACGTTGTCGGGAAGATCCTCAAACACACCCACAATGGTGTAGTTGGAACCGTCCAGTGCCTTCATGTTCTCCCCGATCACATCGGTTGATCCGAAGTATTTCCGGGCCAGGGTTTCACTGACCACCATGGTGAAGGGATCCTGCAGCGCGGTTCGGGGATCCCCTGCGACAAAGGGAATGGTGAACACCTTGAAGATGGTTGAATCTGCGAAGGCAAGGCTGTCCTCCTTGAAGGAATCCTCACCCTTTTCAAAATAGAGGCTGGGCTGGGGCAGAATCCGTGCGTAGGCCTCTATCTCCGGGAACTCATCTTTCAGGGTGGGGGCCAGGGGGATCTGAACAAGGGCGATCAGATCCTGTTTCTCGTTGATGAAAAAATCACTTTCCAGCCTGTAGATCCGGTCATAATTCTCATTGTGCCGGTCATAGGTGGCCTGGTCCTGGATATAGAGAAAGATCAGGATGGATGCGGTGATTCCCACAGCGAGGCCCAGCAGGTTCAACAGCGAAAAGAACTTGTCCCTCCATGCATTGCGTGTCAGGGAAAGCAAGTAATTCTTGAAAAGCGACATCGGAGCAACAGTTAATGGGTTATGCAACCGTATGTCAAATCAAGCTTGGTGCCAAAACAATCAATCGGTTATCGATCAGGCAGATAATTAAAAGGGGGTAACCCGGGGGTGTCCGCTTTCGTAAAATAACCGTCCATAACCGGACAATTCAACCGCTTTTTGTTGGTGAAATATATTTGTTACTTTTACTGCATCCGACACTGCCATACAACTCTCTTTTCATGGGCAAGCTGATTTTCTTTATCGACGACGACAAGATGATCCTGAACTTGCTGGAATACACCTTTCAGAGCAGGCAGGACTACCATGTGGTCTGTTACAACACGGGGGAGGAGTGCCTGGAGAACCTGGACCAGAACCCAAGACTGATTGTCCTGGACCATGTCCTGGCTGACAGGGACTCGGACCGCCTCAATGGTCTGGAAACACTGAAGGAGATACGGAAAATCGACAAGAAGGTCCCCGTGGTGATCCTCACCGGACAGGGGGATGAAGATCTGTTCGCCGAGTTCCTGGAAAACGGAGCCAACCGCTATCTTACCAAGGATCATTTCTTCATCGATTCGCTGATCGAGACGATCCAGCAGATGATCAAATAGGCCCGGCGCCGGCCCGAACCCGTTAATCCGCTCTTGCTCACAATCATTAAAGGGAGGAATTAGTTTTTTTATATGAGATAAATTTATACTTTTGCACACCCAAATTGAAGATCGGTGAGCGGAAAGGGGACATATGCGGTGAGGATATCCGGTGTGGGAGAAGGTGTTCACCATTTTTCATTTGAGCTGGATGACCTGTTCTTTGCATCTTTTGACAATCCGGACCTCAGAAACGGAAGTGTTCGGGCAGCGGTGGAGCTGGAAAAGAAGGCCGGGTTCATGGCGCTTCATTTCAGATTCACGGGGGAGGTCTCCCTGGCGTGTGACCGCTGTCTCGACCTGTTCCGGGAGATCATCGCACACGAGGAGACCGTCTTTGTCAAGCTGGGTGATACACCCGGGGAGCTGGAAGATAATGTGATCATGATCCGCCCTGAAGACCATGAAATTGAAGTGGGACAGATCATGTATGAGTACATCGTTCTCTCCCTTCCCGTGCAGCGTGTGCATCCGGTCGATGAGCATGGCCGTACGGGGTGCGATCCCGAAATGCTCAGAAGACTAAAGTCGCTGACAATCAAGGAGAGCAATCCGGAAAGGCTGACAGATCCCAGGTGGGACGCATTAAAAGGAATCATTGAAAAAAACAATTAGCTATGGCACATCCCAAAAGAAAAACATCGAAGACCAGAAGGGATAAGAGAAGGACCCATTATAAAGCAGAAGTACCCACACTTTCCACTTGTTCCACCACCGGTACGGTCCATGAGCGCCACCGCGCCTACTACGTGGACGGAAACCTCTACTACAAGGGTAAACTCGTCATCGATTCCGAAGCTGAGCTAGGGTAAGCTAATTGCCACTCCGGTGGCTCTCATACCACCCATGCGAATCGGTATCGACATGATGGGGGGCGATTTTGCGCCCGGATCGACCATACGCGGATCCATCCTTGCACTGGATTCACTTCCCGGGGATGTGGATATCATCCTGATCGGTGACAGGGAACTATTCCAGCGCTATTGTGAGGAGAATCAGCTGGACGGAAGCCGGCTGAGCGTGATTCATACCCCTGATGTGGTGGGAATGGAGGAGCATCCCCTGAAGGCGCTAAAATCCAAACCAGGAGCCAGTGTTTTTCTGGGACACCGTCTGATTGTGGACGGATCCATCGACGGATTCTGCAGTGCCGGGAACACCGGTGCCATGCTGGTCGGCGCCATGCAGATCGTGACTTCCATACCCGGCATTATCCGTCCCGCCATTGCCGCGCCCATCCCCAACCTGGGAGGCGAGCCTTCGATCATGCTGGATGTGGGATTGAATCCCGATGCCCGTCCCGATGTTTTATACCAGTATGGTTCCATTGGTACCATTTACTCCAAATTGGTTCACGGAATTGGAGAACCCGAGGTAGCTTTGCTGAATGTCGGACTGGAAGAGAGCAAAGGCAATCTCGTTGCCCGCAGTGCTTACCAGTTGATGAAAGGCACCGCCGAATACCGCTTTATAGGAAACCTGGAGGCCAACGAGCTCTTCATCAGCAGCAGGGCGAATGTCATCGTCACCGACGGTTTTGTCGGTAATATGATGCTGAAGGAGGCGGAGGCGTTTTACAGGGTGGTTTCCTCAAAGGGGATCGGGAACGGTTACTTTGAAATGTTTAATTTTGAGAATTACGGGGGAACCCCCATCCTTGGTGTGAATGCACCCCTGATCATCGGACATGGTATTTCCACAGAAAAGGCTGTCAAGAGCATGCTGGTGCACACCTGTGAGGTGATTGAGGCGGGCATGGTTAACCGGATTAAAGAAGAACTGGAAAAATGAGCAAGATTGAAGCAGGTATCACGGGTATTCATGGCTGGGTGCCGGAATACAGGCTCACCAATGATGAGCTGAGTACCATGGTGGATACCACTGATGAATGGATCATGCAGCGGATCGGGATCAAGGAAAGAAGGATCCTGAAAGAGGGGGCCACCTCGGATATGGGTGCCGAAGCGGTCAGGGGACTGCTCAAAAAGACAGGGACCAAACCGGAGGAAATTGAAGTGATCGTTGTGGCCACCATTACTGCGGATTACCACTTTCCCTCCACAGCCAACCTGATCGGCGACAAGGTGGGTGCTGTGAATGCCTGGACTTTTGATGTGTCTGCCGCCTGCTCGGGCTTTGTGTACGGGATGCAGGTGGCCGCCAGCCTGGTACAGTCCGGTAACTACCGGAAGGTTGTGCTGGTCGGGGCAGATATGATGTCTGCCATCACCGATTACACCGACCGGACCACCTGTCCCCTTTTCGGTGACGGAGCGGCAGCGGTGCTGCTGGAGCCGGTGGAAGAGGGACTGGGCGTTAGGGATGCCATCCTGGAGGCTGATGGAAGCGGGGTGAAGCACCTGCTCATGAAAGCGGGTGGCTCACTGAGGCCGCCCTCCCATGAAACGGTCGACGCGAGGGAACATTTTGTTTTTCAGGAAGGGCAGGCCGTATTCAAGGTGGCTGTCTCGAAAATGGCCGATGTTTCAGTGGAGATCATGAAGAAGAACCACCTTACACCCGAGGAGCTGAACTGGCTGGTTCCTCACCAGGCCAATATGCGCATCATCGAAGCTGTGGCCAGGAGGATGGGGATCCCGAAAGAGAAAGTGATGATCAATATTGAGAAATACGGGAACACCACTGCCGCGACCATCCCGCTATGTCTATGGGAATGGGAACCCAGGCTTCGCAAGGGGGACAATCTGATTCTTTCTGCCTTCGGGGGAGGGTTCACCTGGGGAGCCATGTACCTCAAATGGGCCTATGACGGTGATCAGAATAATGATTAACTTTGCATAAAGAAAAAAAGCAGGACAATGGCAAAAATGGGTGAAAACGAGAGTACCAACAAGATCAACATGATCAGCGCGGGGACTACCATTGAAGGGAGCATCTCCTCCAGTGAAAATATCCGCTTCGATGGAAACCTGGTCGGAAACCTCAGTACCAGGGGGAAGGTGTTCGTGGGACAGTCCGGTAAAATCACAGGAGAGATACATTGCAAGAATTGTGAAGTGGAAGGGGTAGTCGACGGAAAAGTGGTCGTGGAGGAGTTACTTTCCCTGCGCTCCATGTCCAAGTTGTACGGTGAAATTAAAACCGGAAAACTTGCCATAGAACCGGGAGCGGTCTTTACCGGCAAATGTGATATGGGTGGAAAAAAAGAAATCAGCACCGAACAACCAGTCCAAAAACCAAAAGAAGGAAAACCCTGACACCTCGGGCATGAAGACCTTTGCCCGTTACTCGGGCATGGGATTCCAGATGATCGCCATCATACTTCTTTTTTACTGGGCAGGCTCCAAACTGGATCAGCGTGCCGCTACTGAAAAGCCTGTCTATACTGCCATCCTGACGGTGCTGGGTGTTTTCGCCGGGCTCTATATCGTTCTGAAGGATTTCCTGGGACGCGGAAATGATTGATTCCATAAGGTTTACATGGCAGCTCCTGGTACTGGCTTCACTGATGCTGGTCGCCGGAGTTCTGCTTCTTCCCCACTTTACCAGTGCCCTTTCAACGGGAACCTACCTGGCCACCCTTTCGGCAGTCACCTTCATTACCCTGATATCCTACCTTGTGGCGGTCAGGGGGATCAGGAAAAACGACCGGGACGGAATGGCCCTGCTGCTGGCCGGAATCGGGCTCAAATTCCTCCTGTATCTCGCATTTCTGCTGGTGGTCTGGGTGGTTACAAAAAATCTGACCAAAGCATTTATCTTAATTTTTTTTACACTATATTTAGTCTTTACTTTTTTTCTGGCAATTCACCTGCTTAAGATGCTGAGGAACAAATAATTAGATCAATAGTGCGTTGTAAATCTCTGCCTTTTCTTGCCACGTTATTCCTTGGATTGCTACTGACCGGACCGGCCCCCGTACTGCTGGCTCAGGAAGGGCATTCAGAGACCCATGAAGCCACTGATCCCTCCCATGGCGCAAACGACCACGAGGAAGCATTCAATGCAGGAGAGTATATCATGGAGCATATTGCGGACTCGCATGAATGGCATATCCTGACCAGGCCCGACGGGGAGCATGTCAGTGTCTACCTGCCGGTCATTCTCTACAGCAAACATTCGGGTTTTCACCTGTTCTCTTCCAGGAAGATCGCCCACGGGCATTCCCATCTGGGGTTCCAGATGGGACACGGAATGCATGAAGGGCAGAACCTGGAGGGGAAGATCGTTGAGCTGGATGAGCACGGGGAACTGGTGGAAGCCGGCCTGCCGCTGGACTTCTCCATAACCAAGAACGTGTTCATGATGATGCTCTCGGTCATCATCCTGCTCTGGGTATTCCTCACCCTGGCCAGTTCATATAAGAAAACCGGGATCAGCGAGCCCCGGGGACTTCAGGGTTTCCTCGAACCGGTCGTGGTTTTCATCGAAGAGGATGTGGCCAGGCCCAACATCGGTGAAGAGAAATACCAAAGGTATATGCCTTACCTGCTGACGGTTTTCTTCTTTATTCTGCTGAACAACCTCATGGGGCTGATCCCGTTTTTTCCTTTCGGGGCCAATGTCACTGGGAACATTGCGGTCACCATGGTACTGGCGGTTTTCACGTTCCTCATCACCCAGTTCAGCGGGAACCGCGGATACTGGCAGCATATTTTCAATACACCGGGCGTCCCCGTGTGGCTTGCTCCTATCATGATCCCGGTGGAGATCATCGGGATGTTCACCAAGCCTTTCGCACTGATGATCCGTCTCTTCGCCAACATCACGGCCGGCCACATCATTGTGTTGAGCCTCATTTCAATGATCTTTATTTTCAAGTCGGTGGGCATGTCGGTTCCCTCACTGGTGATGGTTCTCTTTATGGATTGTATCGAAATACTTGTTGCCTTTCTGCAGGCTTATATTTTCACCTTGTTATCAGCTTTATTTATTGGATTGGCGATGCCGGAGCATCACCATGAATAGTCGTTCATTTAATCATTAATCATTATGACTGGAACATTAGCAGCAATCGGAGCAGGATTAGCAGTGATCGGGGCAGGACTCGGAATCGGAAGGGTCGGGGGACAGGCCATGGACGCCATTGCCCGTCAGCCGGAAGCCGGAGGAAAAATCCAGACGGCCATGATCATCGCCGCTGCGCTGATTGAAGGGGTGGCCTTGTTTGCCGTGGTGGTAGCCATGATGTCAAACAGCTGATCCTGAGAATGAACGCGGGACCTGCAACGGTTGGTTGCAGGTCCCTTTTAAAGAACGGTAAAACCAAACAGATATGGACTTAGTCACACCGGATATCGGATTGATTTTTTGGTCCACGCTTTTTTTCCTGATCCTGTTGCTTGTGCTGGGCAAATTTGCCTGGCCTTCCATCCTGTCTGCTGTCAGGGCGCGTAATGAAAGCATCAGGAATGCGCTGGACGCCGCCGAAAAAGCGAAGAAGGAGATGGCCAAGCTGCAGGCGGATAACGAGAAAATCCTTGCAGAGGCCAGGGCTGAACGGGACGCCCTGATGCGGGAAGCCAAAGAGGTCAGGGAAAGGATCATTGCCGATGCCAGGGACCAGGCTTCCGTTGAGGCAAAGAAACTGATCAAGCAGGCCAGGGATTCCATCAGGTCAGAAAAGGCAGCCGCCGTGGAAGATTTGAAACAACAGGTGGCAGGGCTCTCTGTACAGATCGCCGAGAAGATCCTGCGGGCCAGGCTGAAAGAGACCAAAGCCCAGAAAGAGCTGGTGGACAAACTAATCAAAGAGGCAGACCTGAATTAGGAACATATGAACGAAAGCCAGATTTCTGTCAGGTACGCCAAAGCCCTGTTTCAGAGCGCAAAGGAAAAGAAGATCCTGGACGAGGTCTACCGGGATATGGAGGTGCTCGGTGAAGCCTGCAGGGTGGCGGAGTATCAGGCCCTTCTGGCCCAGCCCTCCCTGTCTGTGGGCGAAAAATGCCGGATATCGGACAGCGTGCTGAAAAATTTGCTTTCCGGGATCTCACTTTCCATGATCCACCTGGTGATCAAAAACAAGCGGGAACTTTACCTCTCCGCCATCGCCAGGAATTTCAGGGATCTTTACAGAAAAGCAAAGGGGATCAGGGCTGCCACCCTTGTCACCGCACAGCCGGTGGATGAGCAGGAGGTGAACAAGCTGCGCACACTGATCATGAAAACATTCAAACAGGAGGTCCAGTTGACCCAGAGCCTGGATGAGGAGATCATTGGCGGATTCATCCTGACCATTGAAGACATGCAATACGATGCAAGCGTGGCGAGAGGCCTCCAGAAGATGAGAAACCAATTGATGAAATCACATACTGAAAAGTAAACCGAAATGGCTCAGATCAAACCGTCAGAAGTCTCAGAAATTCTCAAGAAACAGATCGAGGGATTCAGCAGTGAAGTGGAACTTGAAGAGGTGGGTACCGTGCTTCAGGTGGGGGACGGGATCGCAAGGATCTATGGCCTGAACAAGGTGCGTGCCAATGAATTGATCGAGTTCGACAGCGGGGTTCTGGGGATCGTGCTGAATCTGGAGGAGGATAATGTGGGGACCGTACTGCTGGGATCGTCCGACCTGATCAAGGAAGGGGATTCGGTGAAACGCACCAGGCGGATCGCTTCGATCAATGTGGGGGAGGGTCTCCTGGGCAGGGTGATCAACACCATCGGGGAACCCCTTGACGGGAAAGGTCCAGTGACGGGAGAAATGATCGAAATGCCGCTGGAGCGCAAAGCCCCGGGGGTGATCTACAGGCAGCCTGTAAACGAACCTTTGCAGACCGGGATCAAGCCCATCGATGCCATGATCCCCATCGGCAGGGGCCAGCGCGAATTGATCATCGGGGACCGCCAGACCGGGAAAACCGCCATTGCCATCGATACCATCATCAACCAGAAGGAGTTCTTCGAGAAAGGGGAACCGGTGTATTGCATCTATGTGGCCATCGGCCAGAAAGGGTCCACGGTTGCCAATATCCAGAAAACCCTGGAAGAGGCCGGTGCCATGGAATACACCGTGATTGTCTCTGCCACCGCCTCCGATCCGGCAGCCCTTCAGTTCTATGCCCCCTTTGCAGGTTGTTCCATCGGGGAGTATTTCAGGGACACCGGTCGTCCGGCCCTGATCATATACGATGACCTCTCGAAGCAGGCAGTCTCTTATCGCGAAGTTTCCCTGCTGTTGAGAAGACCTCCGGGACGGGAGGCTTATCCGGGGGATGTGTTCTACCTCCATTCCAGGTTGCTGGAGAGGGCGGCAAAGATTATCCAGTCGGACGAAATCGCCAGAAACATGAACGATTTGCCTGAACCCCTGAAACCGCTGGTCAAGGGAGGGGGATCCCTTACGGCACTTCCCATCATTGAAACACAGGCGGGGGATGTTTCCGCATACATTCCCACCAACGTGATCTCTATCACCGACGGACAGATCTTTCTGGAGTCCAACCTCTTTAATTCCGGGGTTCGCCCGGCCATCAATGTGGGGATCTCAGTCTCCAGGGTGGGAGGGAATGCCCAGATCAAATCCATGAAGAAAATTGCCGGTACCCTGAAACTGGACCAGGCTCAGTTTCGCGAACTGGAAGCATTTGCAAAATTCGGTAGCGACCTGGATGCAGCCACCATGGCTGTCCTGGATAAGGGGAGGAAGAATGTGGAAATCCTCAAGCAGAACCAGTATTCACCCATGCCGGTGGAAAAACAGATCGCCATCATCTATTGCGGAACCAAGGGGTTGCTGAGTGATCTGCCCGTCGAGAAGGTAAAGCAGTTCGAGACGGAGTTCCTTGAGCTGATGGAAATGAAGCATAAAAAAAGTCTTACGGAACTGGCGAAAGGGAAACTGAGCGATGAGATCACAACGGATATTGAAAAGGCCGCGGCCGAGATCGTTGAAAAGCTGAAATAAAGGATGGCGAGCCTTAAGGAAATCAGGGAAAGAAGGGCATCTGTGGCTTCCACCAGGCAGATCACCAGTGCCATGAAGATGGTATCTGCTGCCAAGCTCAAAAAAGCCCAGGATGCCATCCTTCGGTTCAGACCCTATGCCGACAAACTAAAGGAAATCCTTGCCAGTGTGGCGGACAGCCTGAAGGATGACGAGGAAAACCCCTATGCCCAGGAGAGGGATCAGGAGAGGATCCTGCTTGTACTGATCACATCCAACAGGGGATTGTGCGGTGCGTTCAATTCCAATGCCATCAAAGCGGCCATTCAGCGTGCCCTCACACAGTACGGGAACCAGATGATGGCAAGGCAGGTGGACTTTTTCACCATCGGGAAGAAGGGTCACGATTTCCTCAGAAAGAAGGGGTATCATGTGGTGTTTGACGGAAGCGACCTGTTTGAGGAACTGACCTTCGACAATGCCGCCCGGATGGCCGAGACGATCATGACCCGCTATACCGGCCGGGAGTATGACCACGTGGATCTCATATACAACCAGTTCAAAAATGCTGCCACCCAGATCCTGACAGAGGAACAGTTCCTGCCCATAGAGGTCGGTGCCCTGACCGGAAACGGAGAGGTGAAAGCCCATGCCGATTACATTTTTGAACCTTCAAAGGAATACATTGTCCGGGAACTGATCCCCAGGTCCCTCAAGCTTCAGTTCTACAAGGCCATCCTCGATTCCCACGCCTCGGAACACGGTGCCCGGATGACAGCCATGCACCAGGCCACCGACAATGCCACCGAACTGATAAAGGAGCTCGGTCTGCAGTTCAACAAGGCAAGGCAGGCTGCCATTACCAAGGAGATCCTGGAAATCGTCAGTGGTGCGGAAGCGCTCAAAGGATAATCTCAGTACTCGTCCCAGCTTTTAATGGAAATGTCATCGGGCGTCATTTTGCAGATCGCATAGATGAAAGCCGACGCCAGGCGCGCATTGGTGATCAGCGGAATATTGAAATCCACCGCTCCCCTCCGGATGCTGTAATCATTGGATAGTTCGTGCGAAGACAGGTCCTTGGGGATATTGACCACCAGGTCGATCTTTTTTGACCGGAGGTAGTCCATCACATTGGGCTTTCGCTCTTCGTCCGGCCAGGCGAGGTCTATGGAATCGATCCCGTTCAGCCGCAGGAATTCGTGGGTCCCGTGTGTGGCATAAAGCTGATATCCTTTGTCCACCAGCATCCTGCAGGAATTGACAAGTTCCACTTTAGACCGCATTTCACCCGTGGAGAGCAGAATGTTTTTCTCGGGGAACCGGTAGCCGACAGACAGCATCGCTTTCAACACGGCCTCATAATAGTTATCCCCGATGCATCCCACCTCGCCGGTGGAGGACATGTCCACGCCCAGGACCGGATCGGCCTTGGTCAGCCTGGCGAAGGAGAACTGGGGAGCCTTACACCCGATGTAATCCAGGTCGAAGATCGACTTGTGAGGTTTTTCAACAGGCACCTTCAACATGATCTTGGTGGCCTGGTCGATCAGGTTGGATTTCAGAACTTTAGATACGAACGGCATCGATCTTGATGCCCGGAGGTTACATTCGATCACCTTGATGTCATTGTCTTTGGCCAGAAACTGGATATTGAAGGGGCCCGAGATATGGAGGGCATCAGCCAGCTGCCGGGCAATCTTCTTGATCCTGCGGACAGTCTCGAAATAGATCTTCTGGGGAGGGAAGACCATGGTTGCGTCTCCCGAGTGCACCCCTGCAAATTCCACATGTTCCGATATGGCATAGGAAAAAAGTTCACCCTCCCTGGCCACGGCATCGATCTCAATCTCCTTGGCCTGTTCGATGAATTCCGAAACCACCACCGGGTACTGCTTGGATACCCTGGCCGCCAGGGTGAGGAATCCTTCCAGCTCTTCCCGGTTGGACACCACGTTCATTGCCGCGCCGCTCAACACATACGAGGGCCTGACCAGCACCGGGAATCCCACTTCATCAACGAACTGGTAGATCTCCTCCAGGCTGGAAAGTTCCTTCCACCTGGGTTGATCGATTCCAAGCCTGTCGAGCAGCTGGGAGAATTTCTGCCGGTTCTCAGCATTATCAATGGAATCGGGAGAGGTCCCCAGGATGGGTACATTCTGTTCATGTAGTCTGACAGCCAGGTTGTTGGGTATCTGTCCTCCCATGGAGACGATCACCCCTCTGGGACTCTCCAGGTCGTAGATATCCATCACCCGCTCGAAGGAGAGCTCATCGAAGTAGAGCCGGTCACACATGTCATAATCGGTGGAGACGGTCTCCGGGTTATAATTGATCATGATCGAACGGTATCCCTCTTCATTGACCGTCTTCAATGCATTCACGCTGCACCAGTCAAACTCCACACTCGATCCGATCCGATAGGCACCGGAGCCCAGTACGATCACCGACCGCTGATCGGGGTTGAACGGGATATCATGTTCGTTTCCATTGTAAGTGAGGTAGAGGTAATTGGTCTGAGCAGGGTATTCGGCGGCCAGGGTATCGATCTGTTTCACACTGGGCAGAATGCCCCGACTTTTGCGGTGCTCCCGCATGGTGAGCATGTTCCGTGTCACATCCCCCTCCATCACCAGGCGTGCCAGCTGGAAATCGCTGAAGCCGGATTTCTTGGCCCGGACAAGCAGTTCGTCCTCAAGGTGTTCGAGGCTACCGACCTGTTCCAGCTGAAGCTTCAGGTCATAGATTTTTTTCAGTTTGACCAGGAACCATCTATCGATGCGGGTCAGTTCATGGATCCGGTCCACGCTGTATCCTTCCGCGAATGCTTTTTCGATCACCAGGATCCGCATATCGGTCGGTTCGGACAACTCCTGGTCGATCTCGCCTACCTCGATGTCATGGTTCCCCACAAACCCGTGCAGTCCCTGCCCGATCATGCGGATTCCCTTCTGTATGGCCTCTTCGAAGGTGCGCCCGATGGCCATCACCTCGCCCACCGATTTCATGCTGGAGCCGATCTGCTTGGACACTCCCTGGAACTTGTTCAGGTCCCAGCGGGGGATCTTACAGACAATGTAATCGAGGGCGGGTTCAAAAAAAGCAGAAGTAGTCTTTGTGATGGAGTTGCGCAGCTGGTGAAGCCCGAATCCCAGGGCCAGTTTGGCCGCCACGAAGGCAAGCGGATAACCGGTGGCCTTGCTGGCCAGTGCCGACGAGCGGGAGAGGCGGGCATTCACTTCAATGACCCGGTAATCTTCGGAGTCAGGGTCCAGGGCATATTGCACATTGCACTCTCCGACGATCCCGATATGCCGGATGATGTCAATGGAGAGCTTACGCAATTTGTGGTACTCGCTGTTGGTCAGGGTCTGCGACGGAGCCACCACGATGCTTTCCCCGGTGTGGATGCCCAGCGGATCAAAATTCTCCATGTTACAGACCGTGATGCAGTTGTCGTACTGATCCCTGACCACTTCGTACTCCACCTCCTTCCATCCTTTCAGGGATTCTTCCACCAGGATCTGGGGGGAGTAGGAGAAAGCCTTCTTGGCCAGCTTGTCCAGCTCGTCCGCATCATAACAGAATCCGCTTCCCTGTCCCCCCAGGGTATATGCCGCCCTGATAATGATGGGGAAGCCCAGCTCCCCCGAAGCCCTGTGGGCGTCCTCCACGGAGGTGACGGCAATGCTCCTGGGTGTTTTCACCGAGATCTCATTCAGTTTCCCCACGAACAGTTCCCGGTCCTCCGTATCCATAATGGCCTGCACGGGGGTTCCCAGTACCCGTACCCCGTGTTTTTCAAGAATACCTTCCTTGTAGAGGGCAACCCCGCAGTTGAGCGCGGTCTGACCGCCGAATGCCAGGAGGATTCCGTCCGGACGCTCTTTTTCGATGACCTTTTCCACAAAATACGGGGTAACCGGAAGGAAGTAAATTCTGTCGGCCACCTCATCGGAAGTCTGGACCGTTGCAATGTTCGGATTGATCAGAACCGAATAAACGCCTTCCTCTCTCAGGGCCTTAAGTGCCTGTGATCCTGAATAATCAAACTCTCCGGCTTCTCCGATTTTGAGGGCTCCCGATCCGAGGATCACCACCTTTTTGATCTGATCGTTCATTGTGACGGCTTATGAATTTAATGTTCAATGGATCAGGATGATCCGAGGGAAGGTTCCGGTCATCATCAGATCCGGGATGTAAAAGTAGAAAAAAAAGGCGAGAGATTTGCACGGGACGGAATATTTTGTATAAATTTGCAATTCTAATGTATAAATATACAATGAACCACAGAAATGAACGGTTGATGGCCATCCGCAGGCTCATTGCCAGCAGCAACATTTCCAGTCAGGAGGCCCTGATGAAATTGCTGGAGCAGGAAGGCTTTGAACTGACCCAGGCGACCCTGTCCAGGGATCTGAAATACCTGAAGGTGGCAAAAATGCCGGATGACCGCAAAGGATACGTCTACATCCTTCCCGATAAGGAACAGGTGGTGGAAGATTCCACGGGGGGAGGCCCGGGTATTACGGGGTTGATATCCATTGATTTCGCACAGGGAATGGCCATTATGAAAACCCTCCCTGGCCATGCGGGAAGCATTGCATATACCATCGACAACCTCAATGCCTATGAGATTGCCGGCACCATCGCAGGCGATGACACCATTTTGCTCATTCCCCGCGACGGGGTCACCCGGTCCGACCTGGTCAATCTGTTGAGGTTACGGATGCCCGGATTGTTTCAGGAAGCTGTTCATTCGTCATCATTGATTTAAACCATGGGTACTGTTAACATCACACTCACCATCGCTTCGGAAGCACATTTGCACTATGTCGGGGAGATCGAGCAGGCACTGACCGAGGCATCACAGCAGAAGGGAACGGCTATTGCCGTGCGCAGCAGCACATACCTTGCCCAGAAGATCAGGGAGGGGAAAGCAGTTATTGCCTACAGTGATGAGGGTCACTGGGCCGGCTTCTGTTACATTGAATCATGGGGACACAATAAATTCGTGGCCAACAGCGGGCTTATCGTGGCCGACCGGTTCAGGGGCATCGGTCTGGCCAGCGCCATCAAGAAAAAAGCACTGGCCCTTTCAGAGAAGCTGTTCCCGGGCGCCAAACTGTTCGGACTGACCACAAGCCTGGCAGTCATGAAGATTAACAGCGACCTGGGATACCGGCCGGTCACTTTCTCCGAGCTGACCGACGATGAAGCATTCTGGAACGGGTGCCAGACCTGCCCCTACTACGACATTCTGGTCCGCACCAAACGGGTGGATTGCCTATGCACGGCCATGATCCTGGTCCCCGAGAAAGAATCCAGGATCAACGGGGAGATCCTTGCCACCAGGGTTAAAGTTAACATCAATCACACCTGACAGATAACAACATGGAAAAGAAAAAAGTCTTACTGGCCCTCAGCGGGGGATTGGACACCACCTTTTGCGCGGTCTACCTGAGCCGGGAAAAAAAGATGGAGGTCCACTCGGCCATTGTCGATACCGGCGGATTCAAGGAGGATGAGCTTAAAAAGATCGGTCAGCATGCCTCCCGCCTGGGGATCGTCTCCCACCAGGTCCTGGATATCACCGCCGATTATTACAACCGGTGTCTTCGCTACATGATCTTCGGGAATATTCTCAGGAACCGGAGCTATCCCCTTTCGGTCAGTTCGGAAAGGACCTTCCAGGCCATCGCGCTGGTGAATTATGCCAAGAAAAAGGGATTCAAATATATCGCTCACGGTTCAACCGCCGCAGGAAACGACCAGGTCAGGTTTGACCTGGTGATCCAGGTGCTGGCACCGGAGATGGCGGTGATCACTCCCATCAGGGACCTGAAGATTTCCCGGGAGGATGAGATCGGTTACCTGAAAAGCCAGGGAATTGCGATGAACTGGAGCAAGGTGGAATACTCCATCAACCAGGGGCTCTGGGGGACCAGTGTCGGGGGAAAGGAGACCCTCACCTCCCATGCGGAATTGCCCGAATCGGCCTTTCCTGCGCGGGTAACCAGAAAAGGGACGGAGGTGGTCACCATCGGTTTTGAGGAGGGTGAACCGGTCAGTCTCAACGGCGCGGTGTATGAACCACTGGTGGTGATCAGGGAGCTGGAAAAGCTGGCCGCGCCCTGGGGAGTGGGAAGGGATGTCCATGTGGGCGACACCATCATCGGCATCAAGGGCCGGGTGGGTTTTCAGGCCGCCGCCGCCAGGATCCTTGTGGATGCTCATCTGGCTCTTGAAAAGCATGTACTGACCCGCTGGCAGCTGCACTGGAAGGAGCAGGTGGGACAGTGGTATGGCATGTTCGTACACGAAGCACAGTACCTGGAACCCGTAATGAGGGACCTCGAGAAATTCATGGAATCCACGCAGAAAACGGTTACAGGTGAAGTCACCATCAGACTCAGGCCCTACAGCTACCGGATCACGGGTATAAAAAGCAAGCATGACCTGATGAATTCCTCATTCGCCGCTTACGGGGAGATGAACAAGGCCTGGAGTGCGGAGGAGGTGAACGGATTTACCAGGATCCTGGGGAACCAGCAGCGCATCTGGTACGCGGTGAACGGCCTTGAAGAGTAAATTTTTAATCAGCTATTCTATGACGCAGAAGATCGGAATAATCGGTGCCGGCAATATCGGGTGCGCGATTGCGAAGGGCCTGGTCGCCCATGGCGGATGCAATCCTTCGGACCTCTACCTTTCCCGCAAGAGAGCCACCCTTCTTTCGGAACATAAACAATTGGGATACAACGTGGCAGATAATCCTGCCCTGGCAGAAGCCTGTAACACGATCATCCTGGCTGTGCTTCCCCAGCAGGCCAGGGAGGTGGTCACTGCCCTTCAGCCCCAATTGAAGACGGGGAAAAAGACATTGATCAGCGTGGTTTCGGCGGTGACCCTCAAAGAGCTGGAAGAGTGGAGCGGGGGCAGCGCTACGGTGGTGCGGATCATGCCCAATACGGCGGTGGAGTACGGCGCCAGCATGACCTGTATTGCGGGAGAAGACGAGGCGGCCGTCGAGGAAGTCCGGAAACTGTTCGATCCCCTGGGGAAAACAATGATCATCAAGGAGCCACTGATGCCGGCCGCCACCATCCTGGCTGCCTGCGGCATCGCTTTTTTCCTCAGGTTCATCCGTGCCGTTTCTCAGGGAGGGATCCAGATTGGATTTCATGCGGACGAGGCGGGTAAGATCGCCGCACAAACTGCACGCGGAGCTGCAGAACTGCTCATGAAAACCGAGAACCACCCGGAGACCGAGATCGACAGGGTAACCACCCCCATGGGGTGCACCATTGCAGGGCTCAACGAAATGGAACATTTCGGTCTCAGTTCTGCCATGATCAAAGGAATTGTCAAATCCTATTCCGGTATCAGTGATCTGAAATGAGTCAGGTGTTCCCATACCGGCAATTGCTGATGGAGTTGATTTCCATTCCCGCACCCAGCAGGGAGGAGACCCGCCGTGCCGATTATCTGGAAGGATTCCTGGGGAATTTGGGGATGAAGGTGACACGCATGCATAACAATTTGCTGCTGGGAAGTCCCGAACCGGTGAAACTCCGTCCGGCCCTGCTGATGAACAGTCACCTGGACACGGTACCTCCGGTGGGGGGGTGGACCACTGATCCCTTCATCCCCATGGATAACGGGGAAAAAATCACCGGACTCGGAAGCAACGATGCGGGGGCATCAGTGGTGGCCATGTTGGCAGCTTACCATGCGATGCACCGGCAGATTCAGGAAACCATGAACCTGATGCTGCTGATCAGTGCCGAGGAGGAAGTATCCGGAACCAAGGGAATCACAGCCGTACTTCCCGAATTGGGTGAGCTGGACGGGGTGATCGTGGGTGAACCCACGGGCATGAAACCGGCAGTGGCCGAACGGGGACTGATGGTGGTGGATGCCCGCCTGGAAGGCCGGGCGGGGCATGCCGCCAGGAACGAGGGTATCAATGCCATCTATCTGGCCATGAAGGACCTGGAAAGGATCAGGGCCCTTGAATTTCCGAATCAATCGGAATGGTTGCCCGCACCGGGGGCCCAGGTGACCATGATCTCGTCGGGGACCAAACACAATGTGGTTCCCGACATCTGCAGCTATGTGGTGGATGTGCGCAGCAATGACCGCTATGGAAATGAGGAGATCCTGCAGATGCTCAGGAAGGCTTGCACCGCGGAATTGGTACCCCGGTCCACCCGCCTGAAACCGTCCATCCTCCCCCCCGACCACTTCCTGATGGAGGCTGTCAGTGCAATGGGCCTGAGTCCATTCGGGTCGTCAACCCTGTCGGACATGGCCCTGATCCCGTTTCCGGCATTGAAAATGGGACCGGGGGAGTCGGCCCGCTCACATACGGCCGGAGAATTCATATTCCGGGAAGAACTCGACCAGGGAGTTTCGGGTTACAGCCAACTCCTTACCACGGTGGCTCATATCCTCCGGCAAAAAGCTGCCCCTGAACAGTCAGCGCACCATCAGAAAGAATAATCCATGAAACTCTGGGAAAAGAACATATCGACAGAAGAGAAGATCCTGGCGTTTACCACCGGGCTCGATCCCCTGTTTGACCGGCAGCTGGCCCCCTATGATGTGGCGGGCTCCATGGCACACGTGATCATGCTGAGCCAGATCGGGCTGCTGGAAAGAACCGATGCAGAAACGGTCCTGGACGCGCTGGCACACCTCTTCGAGGCAGCTTCTGAAGGAACCCTTGAAATGGAGGATGGCGTGGAGGATATCCATTCGCAGGTGGAGCTGCTCCTTACCCGTCAGCTGGGCGACCTTGGGAAGAGGATCCATTCGGGCAGGTCACGGAATGACCAGGTGATGGTGGATATCAAGCTGTTCCTGAGGGACCGGATCCAGGAACTGGCAACCTCCGTTCACCAGCTCTCAAAATCCCTGCTTCAGCAGGCGGAAGAGCTGAAGGATGTACGGATGCCGGGATATACCCATATGCAGGTGGCGATGCCCTCCTCCTTCGGGCTCTGGCTGGGTGCCTACGCAGAGGCCCTGGCCGAGGACCTGGTGCTGATGGAGGGGGTTCACCGGCTGATCAATCAGAATCCGCTGGGTTCGGCAGCGGGCTACGGGTCTTCGTTTCCGCTGGACCGGGAACTGACTACCCGGCTGCTGGGATTCGCCGGACTGCATGTGAGCTCCGTCAATGCACAGATGAACAGGGGAAAAACGGAATGGTTTGCAGCAACTGCCGTCAGCTCCGTGGCTTCAACAGTATCGCGGCTGGCCATGGATATGGTGCTCTTCATGGGGCAGAATTTCAACTTCCTCTCCCTGCCACCGGAGCTGACCACAGGTTCGTCCATCATGCCCCATAAAAAAAATCCCGATGTCCTGGAACTGATCCGTGCCCGGTGCAACCGGCTGGCCCAGCTTCCTGCCCAGGTCTCCTCGGTGACCGGGAACCTGACCTCGGGCTATCACCGTGATTTTCAGCTGCTCAAGGAGATCCTGCATCCGGCCCTGGATGAACTGGGCAATTGCATGGATATGATGCGGTTCATTACAGAGCGCATCATGGTTAACCGGGAGATCCTTGAAAGCGAAACCTACCGGTATCTCTATACCGTGGAGGAAGTGAACGCAAAGGTGATGAAAGGGATCCCTTTCCGGGATGCTTACAGGGAAGTGGCTGAGGATATCGAAAAGGACCGTTACAGGCCGGGCCGGGAGCCCGCATACACCCACCTGGGGAGCATCGGGAATCCCGGCATTACAGAAATCGGGACCAAGCTGGAACACTCCTATGGTGCCTTTCGGTTTGTTCCCCTGAAGGAAATTGTTCAGGCAATGAGCACCTATTTCAGAAAACCATGACACACAGAAAATACTTAAAAGAGAAAAAGAAGATCGTAGTGAAGGTGGGTACCAGCCTGCTTGCCTATGACAACGGAATGTTGAACCTCCAGCGCATGGAGAAGCTGGTCAGGGTGCTTGCAGACCTGCACAACAGCGGGAAAGAGATCATCCTGGTTTCTTCAGGGGCCGTCGCGGTGGGGATGGGGATCCTCGGATTAAAAGAGAGACCGGCCGAACTGGTTAAGAAGCAGGCACTGGCTGCCATCGGTCAGGCAGGGCTGATCAGGCTCTACCAGAAATTCTTTGATGAATACAGCAAGACAGTGGCACAGGTCCTTCTGACCAGGGACGGGATCGAGAACTCACTGCGGCGGAGGAATGCCAGGAACACCCTTCAGGAACTGATCGGTATGGGAATCATTCCGGTGGTCAACGAAAACGATACGGTGATCACGGAAGAGATCGAATTCGGCGACAACGATTTCCTGTCGGCCATGGTGGCCACCCTGGTGGGAGCGGAATTGTTGCTGATCCTCACCGATACCGACGGGGTATTCACTGCTGATCCGCACCTGGACCAGAGTGCCCAGAAGGTCCACAAGGTTTTGAAAGCGAGTGATGACCTGAAAGATATCGATGTGAACGGATCTTCCAAACTGGGACGGGGTGGCATGGCCTCCAAGGTGGCCGCTGCTGAATTGTGCAGGGAACACAACATCGATGTGGTGATCTCGGACGGGAACGATCCTGCCTCCATCGTCGATGTGCTCGACGGAAAGGACCTGGGGACCTTTTTCGTATCTGAAGCCACCAACCAGATGGCCGGATAATGGAACCGCTGCGCACCCTCCCTCAAAGCAAAGCCTGAATATTAAATGACGACGTATGGAAGAACTGGTAACCATTGGGAAAAACGCCAAACAAGCTGCCGGACAGCTTGCGCATTTGAATACAGATGAAAAGAACAGGCTGCTGTTGCTGGTTGCCAGCCTGTTGGAAGAGCAATCAGAACTGATCCTCAAGGCCAATCACTCCGATCTGGAACTGGCGGCAGAGATGGGATTGAAGGGGGCCATCGTTGACAGGCTCACCCTGAACGGGGAGAGGATCGCCGGAATGGCAGAAGGCCTCAGGGCGGTGGTGCAGCTGGAAGATCCCATCGGGGAGATCGAAGAGATGAAAAAGCGTCCCAACGGGTTACTCATTGGAAAAAAACGGGTCCCGCTGGGAGTGGTGGGGGTCATTTATGAGTCGAGGCCCAATGTGACCGCCGATGTGGCCGGGCTCTGTATCAAAACCGGTAATGTGTGTGTTCTGCGGGGAGGGAAGGAGGCTTTTCACTCCAACAATGCCATCGTGAAGGTATTCCATGAGTCCATTCTCCGGTGCGGACACGATCCTAATATGGTACAGCTGGTACAGGACACTTCCAGGGAGAGTGCCGTCGCCATGATGAAACTCAATGCCTACCTGGATATTCTGATCCCCCGGGGAGGTTCCGGACTGATCCGGGCAGTGGTTCAGAACAGCACGGTCCCGGTGATCGAGACCGGGGTGGGGAACTGCCATGTCTATGTGGACGATGCTGCCGATACCGATATGGCGGTCTCCATCGTTCACAATGCCAAGACCCACCGCCCCGGGGTGTGCAATGCGGCAGAGAGCCTGCTGGTGCACAAAAACATTGCGGACAGGGTACTTCCGCTGATCGGCGCTGCCCTCGGGAAAGGGGGGGTTGAGATCAGGGGGGATGAAACCACCTGCAGGCTGATCCCGGAAGCGGTTCCCGCCTCGGAAGAGGACTGGGCCACGGAATACCTCGACCTGGTGATCAGTTCCAGGGTGGTGGGATCGGTGGAGGAGGCGGTCGAGCACATCAACCGGTATGGCTCCATGCACTCTGAAAGCATCATTACGGAGAATTACAGCCATGCCCAGTATTTTTTGGAAAGGGTCGATGCCGCCGCCGTCTATGTGAATGCCTCCACCCGTTTCACCGACGGGTTTGAATTCGGCTACGGTGCAGAGATCGGGATCAGCACCCAGAAACTTCACGCAAGGGGCCCCATGGGGCTGAAGGAGCTGACCACCAGCAAATACGTGGTATACGGGTCAGGACAAATCCGGAAGTAAGTCGATAGTCTGTAAAGTCTGTAAAGTCGAAAGTCAGTCGAAAGTCGAAAGTCGAAAG
>CAZNSZ010000057.1:0-29679 GCA_964575865.1 uncultured Bacteroides sp.
GGGGTACGCATGAGCCTGAAGTTGACCGCATCCAGGTTGGTAAGGATATAGAAATGGTCCCCGAAGTGGGACACACTGTATTCCAGTCCCCGCTCCCTGGGATGGATCACCCTGAAAGCATCCCCCGGCCGGTCTGCCTGAAGGTACCGGTATTCATTGGTGAGGGTGCTGGAACTCCCGATCACCAGGTATTGTTTGGATTTGGTCTTGAACACATAGGTGCTGAAAGTTTCGTCCTCCTCCTGGTACACCACCACGTCCGTGGCGGCAGGTGTGCCCCTGGTATGGCGGCATATGGCCCGGCTTCTCAGGGTCTGCTCATCCTTCAATGCATAGAACAGGGTCCTGCTGTCGGCAGCCCAGGTGGAACCGCCCGTGGTCAGGGGGATCTCGTCGTCCAGCATCTCTCCGGTTTCCAGATCCCTGATCCGGATGGTATAGATCCTCCGGCTCACAGTATCTATGCCGATGGCCAGAAAGCGGTTGTCCGGGCTCACGCTCATTCCCCCCACATGGTAGTAGTCATGCCCTGCGGCCAGTTCATTCACATCGGCCAGGACCTCCTCGGGGGCCTCCAGGCTCCCCTTCTTCCTGCAGTAGATGGGATACTCCCTGCCCTCTTCATAACGCGTATAATAGTAATACCCGTTTTCCCTGTAGGGCACCGATGCATCGTCCTGCCTGATCCGGCCCACCATCTCCTGATATAATTTTTCCTGCAGCGGCCGGGTGGATCTCATCACCGCTTCCCGGTAGGCATTTTCGGCTTCCAGGTAGGCGATGACCTCCGGGTTATCCCTCTCCCTGAGCCAGTAATATGGATCGGTCCGGGTATGGCCGTGGATGGTCAGTTTTTTTGTCTTTTTTTCAGCCACAGGTGGTTTCATGGACGGCGACTGGTTACATGATTGAACGGAAATTGCACATGCCAGGATCAGCATGGTGCGATCGATGGATGTCATGGGGTGCATATTTTGGAAAGACCAAAATAATCATTCTACCGGAAATATTCTTCAACACGGCCTACGATCTCCAGTCCGGCATATGCCCCGGATCCCCGGAAGAGCACCCTGCCACTGCTGTCCGCCAGTTCCAGATGAACCTCGGAGACGATGCTTTCACGGATCTCCCTCTCCATGGCCCCGTGGCGGGGAGCTTTCAGGAGGCCTCCCTCCCCTGCGGACGCACGTACCGACAGCCGGTACCGTTTGTTTTTCAGCACCATGGACACCTCCTCCCCGTTCAGTTTCAGCTGATCCACCACCGAATGGTTGTAGGTGGCGAACCGGTACAGTTTCCCGTTTGCCTGAAGAAAGGAAAGGAAGCCCGGGAAGTGCCCGTTGAGCCAGGGGATCCTTGCAAGGCTCACCATGAAGGATGCATTCTCGTCCGCATCGAAATGGTTGGACTGGATCCAGATCCAGTCAGAGGGCATGCTCCTTCCCCAATCCTTTTCGATATACCCCTTCCCCCCGTCAAAGGGGATTTCGGCACCGTTTGCCGTGAGCGTTCCGGTGAGGGTGTGCTGCATGGAGACCACGCCGTGGTAACATTCCATGAAAGGAACATAGGCATACCATCCCATGATGCCAGGGGAGCCCGGCAAAACGGGGAATGGATGGGTCTGTTCCATGACCACCTGGCCGCTCAGCTCCAGCCTGCCGGAACTGAGCAGAAGGGACACATGGTTCCGTGTGAAGCGGTTGGGGCCCACCTGTACCATCAGTTCCTTCCTGCTGTAGGAGAAATCACCCGTCCCATACCTGAAATAATGGGTCTGGCCCGTGGTGGCATGGATCACCTGAACGAAGCTGTGGCTGTCGGATGAATAGGAAATCCCCGGGATCACCGACCAGATATGCTCTCCCCCTTTGTCCACGAATTTGAAATACCAGCCCTCGAAGTAGCGGGTGGGATGCCTGCGCCCCTGGTACACTTCGGGCCTGAAAAGCCTCGGCAGCCAACGATCCGGTTTCATGACAGGGATAACACTCCGGAGGAAGGGTTGTTCATCCCCGTTGCGGCTCAGTCACCCCTCCGCTTCCCCAGCCCCTTCATGGAGAGCTGGATCCTGCTGCGCTGCAGGTCCACCTCCAGCACGCGCACCCGCACATGCTGGTGGATCTTCACCACATCGTTGGGATCCCTGACAAAGCGGTCGGCCAGCTGGGATATATGGACCAGTCCGTCCTGCTTGACGCCCACGTCCACGAAGGCACCGAAGCGGGTGATGTTGGTGACGATCCCGGGCAGTTCCATCCCCGGTTTCAGGTCCTCCACGGTCTGGACCCCCTGGTCAAATTCGAACACCTCGATCTGCTGCCGGGGATCACGCCCCGGCTTGATCAGTTCGTTCCGTATATCCTGCAGGGTGGGCAGCCCCAGGTCACCCTCCGCATAACGCTTCAGATCGATGGAGGAGACCATGGCCTCGTTCCCCACCAGTTGCCGGAGATCCACACCCAGGTCCGCCGCCATTTTCTCCACCACGCGGTAACGTTCCGGATGGACAGCCGAATTGTCCAGCGGGTGCTCCGCCCCTTCGATCCTGAGAAATCCGGCACACTGTTCGAACGCTTTTTCTCCCATCCGGGGCACCTCCTTCAGCATGGCACGTGACGAAAAGGCCCCTTTTGCAGTCCTGTACTCCACCACATTGCCCGCCAGGACCGGACCCAGCCCCGACACATAGGTCAGCAGGTGTTTGGAGGCAGTATTCAGGTTGACCCCCACCAGGTTCACGCAGCTCTCCACCACCTCGTCCAGGCTCTGCTTCAGCCTTCCCTGGTCCACGTCATGCTGGTACTGCCCCACCCCGATCGACTTGGGATCGATCTTCACCAGTTCGGCCAGCGGGTCCATGAGCCGCCTGCCGATGGAGACCGCACCCCTTACGGTCACGTCGTAATCGGGAAACTCCTCCCTTGCAGTTTTGGAGGCGGAATAGATGGAAGCCCCCGACTCGTTGACCACATACACCTCGATCTCCCGGTCGAACCGGATCAGGCGGATGAACCGCTCGGTCTCCCGGCTGGCGGTCCCGTTCCCGATGGCGATGGCCTCGATCCTGTACTGCTGGACCAGGGAGGTGATCTTCCGTGTCGCTCCCGACCTGTCGGCCTGGGGGGGATGCGGGAAGATGGTTTCATTGTGTTTGAGGGTCGCCTGCTCGTCCAGGCACACCACCTTGCATCCGGTCCGGAATCCCGGATCGATGGCCATCACCCGTTTCTGCCCCAGCGGCGGGGCCAGCAGGAGCTGCCTCAGGTTGGTGGCGAATACCGTGATCGCTTCCGTGTCCGCCTTCTCCTTGTAAAGCGATTTATACTCGTTCTCGATGGAAGGATGCATCAGCCGCCTGTAGGCATCGGTCACCGCCATTCCGACCTGTTCGCCCGCCGGACCCGCGCTTTTTACGAACTGACGCCGCAGGGTCTCAAGTGCCCGCTCATGATCGGGTTCGATGGTCAGTTTGAGCACCCCCTCCTGCTCTCCCCGTCGCATGGCCAGGATCCGGTGCCCGGGGCAGCGTTTCAGGGGTTCACCGAAATCGAAGTAGTCGGAGAATTTCACCCCCTCCTCCTCCTTGCCGCGGACCAGCGAAGAACGGATGACCGCCCCCCGGTCGAAATGGTTCCGAACAGCCTTTCTGGCCCGCTGGTCCTCGTTGACCCATTCGGCAATGATGTCCCTGGCCCCCTGAAGCGCCTCCTCCGTATCCCGTACCTGATCGTTCAGAAACCGTGATGCCGCTTCTTCCAGCCGCTGCTCCTGCTGTTTCATCACGATCACGGCCAGCGGTTCCAGCCCTTTTTCCCTTGCCACGGCAGCCCTGGTTTTCCGCTTGGGCTTGTATGGGAGGTAAAGGTCCTCCAGTTCCACAGGGTCCAGGCACTGTGCGATGGATTGTTCCAGCCCGGGGGTCAGTTTCTCCTGGTCCCCGATGGTCTTCAGGATATAGGCCTTCCGCTTCTCCAGCTCTTTGAGCTTGTTCAGCTCATCCCTGATCTCCGTGATCTTCACCTCGTCGAGGCTGCCGGTGTGCTCCTTTCTGTAGCGGCTGATGAACGGAATGGTGGCCCCCTCCTCCAGCAGTTCGATGGTATTTTTCACCTGCCTGAGCGGGATCCCGGTGACCTTTGAAATGACCTCTTCAAATACAATCATGGCGCGGTTGTGGTAAAAAACAAATCAAAGTAACTAATAAAAAACTATTTTTGTGTAAAACCCCCGCCATGAGCCGCCATCTGATTTTCCCTTCCATTCTTACCGCAGATTTCATGCACCTGGAAAGGGAGATCACCATGCTGAACGCATCGGAAGCGGACCTGATCCACCTGGACATCATGGACGGCGTGTTTGTCCCCAACCTCACCTTCGGATTCCCCGTGATCAGGCAGATCAAAAAACTGGCCAGGAAGCCGCTGGACGTCCACCTGATGATCGCAGATCCCGACCGGTACCTGGAAGCATACCGGGATGCGGGGGCGGACTGGCTCACCGTACACTATGAAACCTGTCCGCACCTCCACCGGACCGTGCAGCAGATCAGGGAACTGGGTATGAAACCGGCCGTTTGTGTCAATCCCCATACCGATGTGGGACTGCTGGAACCGCTCCTTCCCGATCTGCATATGGTCCTGGTAATGACTGTCAACCCGGGATTCGGGGGACAGCAGTTTATTCCTGCCTCCTGGGGCAAGATCCGGAAGCTGCGGGAAATGATCCGGGCAGCCGGAACGGAGACCCTCATCCAGATCGACGGCGGGGTCACCGAGGAGAACATCGGGGAGCTGATCGGCGCAGGGGTGGATGTTTTCGTGGTGGGGAACACAGTGTTTTCAGCCGGGGATCCGGCCGGGGTCATCTCCCGGCTGAAACATGCCCGGCCGGCAAATGCCCGCCATTAAGCCCTGGCAGCAGGATCATTCTCTCCCTTCCAGCCAGTCTTTCAGATAGAGATACGGATCATTCAGCCGGCCCTCCCTGGCGATGGTGGCCCGGTGGAGCATCCCGGTGGAGCGCTTTCCGGTGATTTCCGGAAATACATGGCGGATAAGTGCCTCCCCGAAATCGGCCGAGGCATCCCGCGGAAGCTCTCCGGGCAGGTTATCCACGGCCATCACCGTGATGGATTCCCGCAGGAAAGGATCGGTTTCCTCTCCGGACAGGGGATCATACCCGTAGAAAGGATCTGCAATGGTGCTCGCCCTGATGGTGGAGGCGATGGGCCCGTTGATGTCACAGCTGATGTCCGCAATGGTGCGTATGGGGATCGCACCTTCAGCCAGGTCTTCCCTGGTCAGCATGACCGGGCTGGCGGGATCCCAGAAATGGCATGCCACCAGCATGTCACTCCGCCGGGCATAGGGAAGGATCTGGTTCTCATACTGATCGGGATGGGCCACAAAATGGTCGAAACTGAAAGCTCCCCCTCCCGCGGGCCGGGTATAATGCCATGGATCGAGCCTGGTACAGACGGGGTGCCCGTATTCCCGGTCCAGGAAATCAACGGGATCCACCTCCCTGATCCCTGCTGCATACAGGACCTCCAGCGCCCCTCCGGCCACCCTTCCCCCTCCGGTCACCAGGATCCGGAGGTTTCCCAGGTCAAGCGCGGATAACTGCTCCAGGAGTCCGGCAAGGTCCCTGCACCGGGATGCGGATTTCAGATGGAACTTCCCCTCCCGCATGCCATGGGCCCTGAGCCCGTTGTAGGCCCCCACGATCCCCGCCCACCTGCCGAAGGCCACCACACGCTGTTGGTCCTCTCCGGTGAGGTATTCATAATCCACCAGGGTGATCCCCCGGTCCACCACGGTCCTGAGCAGCTCCAGGTTATAGGGTTGCTTTTTGGCGGTATGGGAGAAAAAGAAATAGGTTTTTCCTTCCATGAGGGCACCGGTATCCACCTCCTTCACTCCCATGAGAAAGTGGCAGTCACCGAGCTCCTCCTCCAGGCTGATGCCCTCGTCGAGGTATTCCCCGTCAGTAAAGCAGCGGATGCCGGAGGGCTGCACCCGCAGTTCGAGTCCGGGATACCGGTCCAGCAATTCCCTGCACTGGGCAGGGGTCAGCGGAACCCTCCTGTCAGGTGGTGATTTGGTCTCCCGGAGGATCCCGATCCTGGTTATTTTCATGACCGATGGTTTTGTTTTCTGCTTCCCCGAAGATAACAGGAAATCCAGGAGAAGGAAAGCGAACCGGGATGCTATGCAGAATTACTCCGGTTTGAGAGCCATCCCTCCAGGGTCATATCCGCCTGCATCATGCTGGCATATCCCTGTTCAAGGGGAAGTTCGGTGCTTTGTAATCCATTCTGCTTCAGGTAAGCCACAAACCCTTCATTGAGCATTCGCCCGGCCTGGAGCGGGAAGTCGAAAAGCCCGGGAAATTGTTTTTCATCGCCCGGATCCTGAAAATCCAGCCTGCAGGCCGCTTCGGAGGAGGAAAGATAGATCCGGCATGCCATGGGCCGCGCTGCATAGACTCCGCAGATCCCGTTGTCGAGGAATGGACAGGGGGCCCTGTGCCGCAGCAATTCCCGGAGCGCTTTCGGAGTGGTGATCCCCGATTTCTTTTCTGCCCGGGCCAGGTATCCGGAAGCTTCCTCTGTGCTGCTGTGAGCGACGACATACTCCCTGAGAACCAGGAACTCATGGGTGACGGCAAACACAGCCTGGTGGCAGCACCAGGAACATCCCCTGCGGCAGTGGGCCGGGCTTCCCTCCTCCGAGGCGCGCCTGAGGAATGCTTCCAGGAGTCCGTCCACCGAGGTATAGAGCTGCCCGACGGCGGCCCTGATCCCGGCCGCACTGAATCCTTCTGAAAGGTGTGCATGGGCCAGCTGGTAGCCATCCCTGTAAAAAATCCGGTTGATCTGTTTTGCATCCATCCGTGACAATCCCGCAATGCACAGCAATGTTGAAACGGTCCTCACCGGTTCAGTCCGGTCCGCGGGATGGATCCAAGATATAAAAAAAAATCAGAGGAATTCCCTGGCGGTTAGGCGGTCCGGTTTGAAAGAGGCGTTCCGGGGAAGCGCAGGGATAACCACGATCCGTTTGGGTACCTCGTAACCGGGGAGTGATTCCTTCATGCGTGCCATCCACCGGGCTACGGGCGGGTTTTTCAGCCTGCTCTCCGCCACCAGGACGAGCCGCTGCCCGAGCTTTCTGTCCGGCTCAGGAAGCACCAGGCATGCCACCCCCAGCAGTGAACCAATCCGCTGCTCCAGCGCCTCCGGAATGACCTTGATCCCGCCCGTACTGATCAGGTGGTCCACCCTGCCCTGCCAGACAAACCCTTTCCCGTCCGCGGTGAACTCCACCAGGTCGCTGGTGACCACCGGCCCCGGAGTAACTCCTTCCACTTCCACCACCAGGCATCCCCGGGCATCCTGCTTCGCGGATACCCCCTTCAGGAGGCGGAAGGACCGTTCCCTTTCCGGTCCGTTGATCCTTCTGAGCGCCACATGGGTATAGGTTTCGGTCATGGCAAAGGATTCATACAGCGCAGGGCGATCCATGGCTGCCAGCTCCTCACGGAGGGACGGATGGATCTCTCCTCCGCCGATAAGCAGCCTGCTGACCAGCGAAAGATCGCCACCCGCTTTGAGTACATCGTGCACCTGGAGCGGTACCATGGCACCAAATGCCACGGGACCCCCAAGGCCCTCCAGCGGATTTCCTTCAGGCCTGACAGCGACCAGGTCCAGGCCGCCCACCAGCGCCCTGACCACCATCATTTTCCCCGCTATGTAACGGACGGGAAGGCACAACAGGGCCCGGTCGCCTGGTTTCAGACCGAAATGGGACAGGGTCATGCGGGCACTGCGGGTCATCGCCTCCCTATCGAGAAGGATCCTCGCGGGTGGACCGGTGGTCCCGCTGGTATACTGCTCCATCGCTTCCAGGGAAGGATCCAGCCACTCCAGCAGGAACCTGCCCACTGCTTTCTTCCATTCCGGTTCACCCGGCTGTTCCAGGAGCTGGCGGCACCATGCCGGCAAGGATTCCCGGTCATGCCGGGTCCCGTTGAAACTGAAGTTTCTATGGATTTCAGGCAGTGTCATCAGGCGGGTTCATCGGATGACAGTTCACGGTGCCCGAATGAAAGGCCGGAGAGGTCCCAGAAGCCCGCCCCTGCGTGCCACAGACGCTCTCCCCGCACCTCAAGGGGAGCGGGTATGTTGTTGCGGTAAATGGAACCGGTACCCAGCCCGTGGGTGACCGGGTTTCCTTGAAGGAAGGTCCACTGTGCGATGGCATTAAGGCCCACGGAAGACTCCAGGGCCGATGTGGCCCACCAGCCGATTCCCCTGTCGCGTGCCATGGCGATCCAACGGTCACAGGATCCGAATCCGCCAAGCAGGCCGGGTTTCAGGATCAGGTAATGGGGACGGACCGCATCCAGCAGATCCGTTCCTTCCGAGGCTGCATCCAACCCGATCAGTTCCTCGTCCAGGGCCACCGGAACGGGGGAATGGCTGCAGATGCGTTCCATCTCCTCCCATTGCCCGGGAACGATGGGCTGCTCCAGGGAGTGGATCCCAAAAGGTGCAAACTGCTCTATTTTTAGGAGGGCTTCCCGGGGTGACCAGGCGCCGTTGGCATCCAGCCTGATCTCCGGCTCCCCTGATCCGAAGGTGGACCTGATCCAGGACAGGATCTCCAGTTCGCTTCCGGTATCCAGGGCCCCCACTTTCATTTTCAACACCCTGAAACCACGCTCCAGTTTTTCACTGATCTGCTGTTTCATGAAGGAAGGCTCTCCCATCCAGATCAGACCGTTAATGGGGATCCCCTGCTCCCCTGCGGAAAAGGGTGACGGAAAGAGCAGCTGGTTCCCTTCCCCGTCCAGATCCAGCAATGCGCATTCCAGTGCAAACCCGATCCCCGGATCAGGGTGGGAACAGGTCCTGGGATCCGCATCTCCCCTGTTGACCGAAAGACAGAACTGGTCCAGGGAAGCACTGACCGCGGATTCAGATGAGCGACTGAGACCGGGGATCCAGGAGACCTCACCGGTTCCGCTCCTGCCCCCCTCATCTTCAAGCCTCAGGAACCAGGCCTGTTTCTCATGCAAAATACCGCGGGAGGTACCCGAAGGGTTCTTGAAAATCAGCGGATAGCGGGTATATGTGGCGGTCACCATTCAGAGCACAAGTCCGAGTCCGAAGGAGAGGGAGAAGAGCAGGGTGGCCACCGCCAGTTTCTTCAATTCCTCGTTGAGCTCCACCGGGACCGTGTTGGTGATCACTTTCTTGATGTCCGATGCCAGCAGCGGCATGGGCAAGAGAAAAATCAGCTGGTAATAGGATTCAAAATGGAGGATGGTGTAGACCAGGCCAAGTATAAAAGCTGTGAACAGGAGGATCACGTGGTACACCTTTGCCCAGGGAACGCCCATCCGCACCACCAGGGTGTACTTTCCGTTGAGCGCATCGTTCTCATGGTCCCTCAGGTTGTTCAGGTTCAGCACCCCCACGCTGAGCAATCCGATGGAGGATGCCGGGAGCAGGATGGTCAGGTGGAACGACTGGGTATGCAGGAAATAGGTACCGGCCACGCCCAGGATCCCAAAATAGATAAAAACCATGATGTCCCCGAAGCCCAGGTACCCGTACGGCCGTTTTCCGATGGTGTATTTGATGGCTGCGAAAATGGCTGAAAATCCCAGCAGGAAAAACACGGCATAGAACTCCAGGTGGCTGCCTCCCAGGCCCGACCAGATGAGGAGGGCGCCTGAAACCAGGCTCAGGGCCACGAACAGGAAGATCATCCTTTTCATCTGGCGCTGGGTCACCAGGCCCGCCTGTGTCACCCTGAGAGGGCCAAGCCGCCGTTCGTTATCGGTCCCCTTCCGGGCATCCCCGTAGTCATTGGCAAGGTTGGACAGGATCTGCAGGAACAGGGTGGTGAGTGTCCCGAACAGGAACACCGCCCATTTGAACCTGTTTTCCGCATAGGCCAGAAAACTGCCCAGGATGGTGGCAGAAAGGGCCAGCGGAAGGGTGCGCAGCCTGAACGCCTTGAGCCAAAGTCTGGTTGCTGTCATCCGGGTACAAAAATAGTGAATTTCCCCATGCGGAACATTCAGGGAAGCTTCGGAAAACGGTCCCAGTCGGGTTTTCGCTTCTCAAGGAAGGCGTTTTTACCCTCCTGGGCCTCTTCGGTCATGTAATAGAGCATGGTGGCATTCCCCGCCAGTTCCTGAATTCCGGCCTGTCCGTCCAGCTCAGCGTTCAATCCCGCCTTGATCATGCGCAGGGCAATGGGACTGTGCTGCATGATCTTATTGCACCACTCCACCGTTGTATCTTCCAACTGATCAAGGGGGACCACTTTGTTGACCAGGCCCATTTCCAGTGCTTCAGCGGCAGAATACTGTTCACACAGGAACCAGATTTCCCGTGCTTTTTTCTGTCCCACGTGCCTGGCCAGGTAGGAGGATCCGAAACCGGCATCGAAACTGCCCACCCGGGGTCCGGTCTGACCGAAACGGGCGTTGTCCGATGCAATGGTGAGGTCACAGACCACGTGGAGCACGTGCCCCCCTCCGATGGCATAGCCATTCACCATGGCGATGACCGGTTTGGGCAGGCTCCTGATCTGCTTCTGCACATCCAGGATATTGAGCCTGGGCACCCCGTCCTTGCCCACGTAACCTGCAAAACTCTTTACGTTCTGGTCCCCTCCGCTGCAGAATGCCTTCTCTCCCGCTCCGGTGAGGATCACCACCCTGATCCCGGTCATCTCCCTGCACATGACCAGTGCTTCGCTCATTTCGCGGGTGGTGTCCGGTGTAAAAGCATTGTGGTACCTGGGCCGGTTGATGGTGATCCTGGCCATTCCCTCAAAAAAATCGAACTTGATCTCCTCAAATTCCCTGATGGGTTTCCAATCCCTTTGTTGCGCCATCTGCTACTTCATTTTTTCGTTAAACGCCTTAAAGATAAGACTATTTTCACTGCCGGTGGTATCCGCTTCGAGCACCTGGACAGCTGAACCGGGCCGGAACAGCGCCTCCAGTTTCTCCTGCAGTTCCTCCATACCGGTGGCCCGGTCCACCCCGCGGCCGAATGCCTGTGACAGCAATTCGACGGAGACCGGGTGATGGGTCACGCTGTACTCCTCAAAGAAGTCCATCCGTTCGGGTCCCTCAAGCAACCGGAAGATCCCACCACCGCCGTCATTGATCACCACAATCCGCAGGTTTCCGGGAAACCTGCTGTTCCACAGGGCGTTGCTGTCGTATACGAAACTGAGGTCCCCCACCACCAGCAGGTGCAGCCGGGTGGAGACCATCGCGGCCCCCACGGCGGTGGATACGGAACCGTCAATGCCCGAGGTCCCCCTGTTGGAGTAGTAGGTCAAATCCCGCCGTACGGGAAGCAGCTGGGCGTACCGTACCGTGGAGCTGTTGCCCAGGTGGACCACGGTTTCCGGGGGCACGCTGTTCAGTATGCCGGCAATAACCGCCAGGTTGCTGAACGGGGAGGCGGCCATGAGCTGCCCTGCCTTCTGAAGCTGCCTTTCCTCCAGCCCCTTCCAGGCCTTCAGAAAATCATTCTCGCGGAATTCCCCTCCCGGCAGCTCAGGGTTCAGATTCCGGCGGATCCACATGCCCGGGTCCCCTTCCACCTGGATGGTCAAAGGCTGTGACCCGGACTGCAGGAAATTTTTCAACCGCTTGGAGATCACCTGTCCGCCCATCCCCACCACCAGGTCGGGATTCAGCGCAGCCAGCTCCTGATCCGTGGCCCCTGAAAGCACCAGGTCCGGATTCCCGATGACTTCCCCTCCACCGGGAAAATTGGCCAGGTTCTCAGCGATCACCACCGCCGGGTGCCGCCTGCACCAGGCGGTGAGCCGCTCGATGGCATCAGCAGGGTATTGGCCCGATCCGGCAAGGAACAGGACCCGGCCGGCCTCCGTCAGTAATGCCTCCCCCGCTTCCCCTTCATCCCTTAATTCAGGGCCGGTTCCGGGGAACATGACGCTCAACCGGTCACTGAAAAGCGGTGCCGGAAGGGGTTCGTAGAGCGGTTCAAGCAGCGGGATGTTCACATGGACCGGACCCGGCGGATCGAACAGCGCCTCCTGAATCAGCTGTCCAAGGGCCGCCAAACTGCTGATCACCTCATCCTCGCTCCTGGGCTCCGTGGGCATTTCGAAAAAGCCCTTGGTGTGGTTGTAGAACGGAGCGGTCTGATCAATGCGCTGGTTGGTGAACTGCCGGATGGGCTCCGGGGGCCTGTCAGCCGTAAGGATCACCAGCGGAATGCGCTGGTAGAATGCCTCCGCAATGGCAGGAGCCAGATTCATGACCGCCGTCCCCGAGGTGGTGACCACGGCCACCGGTTGTCCCAGCTCCCGGGAGATCCCCAGGGCCACATATGCGGCCGACCGCTCGTCGACAATGCTGTAGCAATGAAAAACGGGACTGGAGGTGAAGAGTTGTATCAGCGGAGCGTTCCTGCTTCCGGGAGCGATGACCACATGGCGGATCCCCTCCCTTTCAAGGAGGGGCCCCAGCTCAGCGATATGTTGGTTTGGATGGTTCATGGAGTGCCTGCTCATGAAGGAAGGGAGCGATCACTTTCAGCAGCGATTCCACCTTCCAGCGGGTTTCGTCCCATTCGCCCTCGGGATCGGAATCGAGAGTGATCCCGCCGCCCACGTAGAGGGAGAGATAGCCGGGAGTGATCTTCATACACCTGAGGTTCACGAACAGGTCGATCTCATCCTCATGGTGAACGGGTCCCAGGAAACCTGTGTAATAATCCCTGTCATGGGGCTCGAGATCCTTGATGAACCGTATGGCATCCTCCTTGGGCTGACCGGCAACGGCCGGGGTGGGATGCATGGCATCCACAAATTCCCAGAGCCTGTCAGAGATTTTATCAACCCCGAAAGAAAAATCGGTACGAAGGTGGACAAGGTTGCCCGCCTTCTTCACATAGGGGGAACTTACCCGGTAATCCCTCACCCGGAAATCGTAAAGCACATCATGGATGTACCGGGTCACATACTCCTGTTCAAGCACTTCCTTGGCGGTCCAGCGGTTGATATCCATGTGCTTTTCCGCATAGGGCCTGGTACCTGCCAGTGAAACCGTTGACAGCCTGCCGTCCCTGAGCCGGAGCAGCGGTTCCGGAGAGGCCCCCATCCAGAAGTGCCTGTCGCTTTTAAACAGGTAGGCGAATGCATTGGGATGCTTCCTGCAGATGGCTCTGAACAGCCTGGGAATGACCTCCATGTATTCGCCTTCGATCACCTCTATCCTCGAAAGCACTGCTTTCTGGAATGCCCCGTTGGCAATGGATGATTTGATGGATCTGACCTGTTCCTGATAGGGTTCCTTCCCCGTGACCACAGGATACTCCCCGTTCCAGTCCGGGAGAGGGTGGTCCGGCAGGTTCTCCACCAGATCGACCTCCCTGCGTGTCAGTCCTTCACCCTGAAACACCAGATCGGGCCTGATGAGCAGGTAGGTGTGCCCGTTCCTGCTGTCGAAAGGGGCCATGATAAAGCCTTTATGTGCAGAGATCTCCTCGATGGACCTCCACTGCACATGTCCGGGCGAGGTCTGGATATAGGTGGTGGGATGTTCCTGCTGCGGCAGGCGGAATGTCACGAACGGCAGGTTTTTGGAGATGGCGGCCTGGTGGATTTTTATCAGGGGATCATTCATCGGCTTCTCTCGGATTCAGTCTTCCTCCTTTCGTGGTTTGATACTATTAGTAACACGACTGATGGAAATAAGTTGTCCTTTCTCTTCCTTTATTTCAACATCCCAGATATGTTTAAAATCACCTTTCACCCGGAGGGTGGCCATGGCATGCAGGGTCCCCTGCCTCGCGGGGGAGAGGTGCTGGCTGCTGACTACCGATCCCATCACGTTAAAACGGCCGGGATCCACCAGCAGGAACGATCCTGCGCTTCCCACCGTCTCTGCCAGGGCAATAAGGGCACCGCCATGGACCACCCCCATGGGCTGGTAAAGCCGGGGAGTAACGGGCATGACAGCTTCCACCGTGGTTTCGGTATATGCCGTAAAGCGGATCCCCAGATGCTCTATGAGGGTCCCCCGGCACAATCGGTTCAATTCTTCGATACTCATGGCTAGGGATGAGCAAATATACAATTTCCGTCTATCTTCTGACAGCTGTTACCAGCATGACCGATCCAAGGAACAGGGGGACGGCAGAAACCACAGAAAATCCCGCCTCCTCCAGCAGTTTTTCCATTTCCGGGATGGAATAGTAGTTCCGGGAAGAGGTGGCCAGGTAACGGTAGGCCCTGAGGTTCCCCGAAAGCAACCCACCCAGGTAAGGCAGGATCAGCCGCAGGTAGAGGGTATTGAAGATCCGCCAGAGCCCGTTGGAAGGATTGCTGCTTTCCAGGACCGTCAGTGTTCCGCCCTGCCTGAGCACCCTGCGGATCTCACCGAGGTGTTGTCCGGCCAGGGAATTTTCATACACCAGGTTGCGGAGCCCGAAGGTGATCCCCACCGCATCGAAACTTCCATCCCCGAAAGGCATCCCGGACACCTCCCCCTGAATGAACCGGACCGCCTCCCCTTCCTTCTCTGCAAGCTTCTGCTGTTTCGTCCGGGCCTCCTCCAGCATCTCGCTGCTGAAGTCATACCCGGTCACCTGCACCCCTCCTCCGGACTGCCGCGCCACTTCGAAGGCGAAATCACCCGTTCCCGTGCAAAGATCCAGGACACTTTCCGGAGCTGCCTCCAGGCACCTCCGGGCAGCCCTGCTGCGCCAGTGACGGTCCCTGCCGAATGTAAACACCCGGTTGACCCGGTCATAAGTGGCATGAATATCGCTGTAATACTCCTTCAGCGGGAAATCTGTCTGTTCCTTCCCCATGTTCCAACTGTTCAGCCGCAAATGTATGGAATTTTGATGCATTTCCCCGATTGGGGAACGCAGCTGATCCTTATTGTGAGACTCCGTTGAGATAATCGGCGACCGCCCGGTGACCTGCTCCCAGAGCAAAAGATGCTGCATCATCACCATCGATATCCTTCAGGGAAGGATCGGCCCCACGGGCAATGAGCAGCCTGACCACTTCCAGGTGTCCCTCGGCGGCGGCGTGCATCAGCGGACTGAAATGTTCGTCCGTGTCCACCAGGTTCGGATCGGCCCCGTGATCCAGCAACACCTTCACCGTTTCAGGGAATGGTCCCGTGGATGCATACAGCAGGGCGCTCCTGCCCAGAAAATCGCGCCTGTCCACACTGGCCCCGCTTCCGATCAGTTCCTCCACAATGGCCGTGTGACCGTTGTATGCGGCAAACATCAGGGCGGTATGTCCTGCATCGTCGGTCCCGTCGGCATCGATCCCTGACCTGAGAAGAAGGTGCACCTCGTCGGATCTCCCCTCCAGTGCAGCCTGCCTGAGAAGTTCCCCGTCCCCGCTCTCCTCCTGTGAATGTAAAGGAACTTCCTGAGCCTGGTTCTGCCCCTCTGACCGCGTGCTCCTTTCCCCTGCCTGTTGTTGCCGGCAACCGGCCTGGAAGATCATCAGAAGGGGGATGGCAGTGGCAAGGAGGAAGGGGCGGAATTTCATTGTTCATGGATTTCTGACGGCTCAAGGTACGAAAACTATCCCATAACTCTCCCTAAAAATACCTACCTTAAGGACCATGAAACTGACCTACCAGACCCTTCAGGAAACCTGCAGAAGGGTGCTCGAAAAGTACGGATTTGACCCCGGAAAGGCTGAACTGATTGCGGAGGTATTTACGGAAACCACGTTCGACGGGGTCTATTCCCACGGAATCAACCGCTTCTCCAGGTTCATAGGGGATGTGCGAGACGGGGTGGTCGATCCCCTGGCGAAGCCGGAATCAAAGCAGTCATTTCACGCCTTCGAACAATGGGACGGCCAGCGCGGAGCCGGCATCACCAATGCCGTGCATTGCTGTGACAGGGCCATCCACCTGGCACGGAGATACGGGATCGGTTGCGTGGGATTGCGGAATACGAACCACTGGATGAGGGGCGGCACTTACGGGATCAGCGCAGCCAGAAGGGGCTACCTGTTCATGGGCTGGACCAATACCACCCCCAACATGCCCCCGTGGAAAGGGGAAATCCCTGCCCTGGGCAACAATCCGTTCATTCTCGCCATTCCGTACCGGTCCGGTCCCGTGCTCCTGGATATGGCCATGAGCCTTTACGCTTACGGCAAGCTGGAATGGTACGGCAAAAACGGACAGATGCTTGAGGAATACGGGGGATATGACCCGGAAGGGAAGCTCACCCGGGATCCAGCGGAGATCCTCCGTTCGGGCAGGATTCTTCCTGCGGGATTCTGGAAGGGAAGTGCCATGGCGCTGGTGCTTGACCTGGCGGCAGCCATCCTTTCCGGGGGCAACACCACGGGGGATATCGGTAAACTGGAACGTGAGACTGCCCTCTCCCAGGTATTCATTGCAGTGGATCCCGGAAAGTACATGACCGGGGAACAACTGGAAGCGCTGGTGGAACAAACCCTGGCTTTCACCACGGGTCCCAACCCGGAGGCCCGTTTCCCCGGGCAGCGGTCTGCCCGCGACCGCCAGGCCAACCGGACCCGGGGCATTGAGGTTCCCGATGCAGTCTGGGAATCCATCCTGGAGCTTTAGGATTCCGTCAGAAGAATCTGCGCCCCTCCCCGAACCTGGGATTGACGATGTTGTTGTAAATGGACCCGAAGGTGTAGGTGATCCCGATCTCCCCGTCCACATTGTAGCTGGTCTCCAGTTCCTGCAACTGAAGCAGGATGTCCGCTTCTGTCAGTTCTCCCTGAGCAAGGGAAAGCTGGTCGTTGATCCGTCCGGCCCTTCCCCGGAGCCTGACCGACAACCCCTTGAAGACCCGGATCGTAATAAATCCGCTCAACGTGAGCCGGTTCTTGGAAAAGTCATGCAGGTAGCTGGATCCTTCCAGGGATACATTCACCGATCCCCACTTCTCCTGCACCTCGTAGGCAAGCTGAAGCTGCTGCAGGTACAGCATCTCCTCGATCTGCCCGTAGATGGTGGTATCGTTGTAGCGGTTGTAGGATCCCCCGATGCCGTACAGGATCCTGAATTGCCGGTGGGTGGACATGGAGTATGGAAAAATGTTGTACTCCACCGAGGGCAGCACGTCAAGACCGAATGCCACATTGTTGTATGTCGAAGACATCCAGCTGGTCCTGAGGCCGGCCGACCAGTGTTCCCCCAGGCTTTTCACCCCCAGGAAATCGAGTCCCTGGAAGCTCTTGATGTTGGTATAGAGCGTATCTTCGTAATTGTATTTGGTCCTCGTGAACCGGTGATCGAAATCGATTTCCAGTTTCCAGTCGTTGGTGATTTTGGTGGCCGAGGCGGAACTGCGGAGTTCAAGTTCCTTGAAGGACTCCTCGCCCTCAAAATTGGGTTCCGCCTCCAGTTCGAAAACCCAGTGATTCCAACGGTCCTCCACCTCTTCGGACTTCACCTCCTCGGTGGGATCAATGATCACTTCATCAAAGAGCGGTGTCCTGGCCACATAGGGCATCAAACCCATTTTCAGCATCTGGGTCCGCCAGATGCGGGTGATGTCCCTCGAATCATCCGGCCGGCTGGAGTAAACAAGGGTGTCGCTCTTTCCGCTGTAGGCTCCCTGTCCCACAAATGCAAAAGTGTATTTGCGTCCCCCGCTGCCTGTGGTCTGACTGGTCTCCAGGATATATACCTGGGCCTCTTTCACATCCCTGACGTAGTTCACATACGGGATCTCCTGCCGAATGTAGTTGATATCGCAGCGGGCGCAATCGATAAACACCCGGACGGCATCCTCCCGTTGCACGGCCGTATCCAGGGCATTGACAAGGTCATCCTCCGGGGAGAGCCGGGTCAAGGGATCCTCCGGCGGGGTGCTCACAGCCTCCTGCCGGGAAGTCTGTGAATGAGAGAGCGGTATCCATAAGAACAGAAGTAATAAAGAAATGAAATGGCGTTTTTTCAAATACGTCATATACAATTGGTTAGATGTTAGTTGTTAGAGGTTAGAATATTTTTAGTAATCTGTTAAGTTGGATGCCCTTTGGGTAAAAGGGTTTAATCCGGCGGTATCATTCCAGGCACAGGGCCCCGTTAAGGGCGATGATCGCCTTGCTGTAGTCTTCCCTTCTGATCACAAACTGCATGTTGACCTGCATCAGGGACTGGGAGACCGCTTCCACATTGATCCCCCCTTCCCACAGGGCGCGGGTGGCCTTGGCCAGTGACCCCGGCCTGGCGATGTTGGTGCCCAGGGCGCAGACCAGTGCGCACTCTTTGACGGTCACCTTATGGTAGAGCCCCCTGAGCTCGGTGATCAGCGCATCCGAAACATCCCCATCCCAGATCACCATGGTGATGCTGTTGGCATTGGTGGCCTTCAGGATATAGGAGATGCCATGGCGCTGGATCACTTTCATCATGTTCATGTCGAATCCTACCTGCCCCACCATGAAGGGATCGTGCACTTCGATGGCCGTTACCCGGTCGGTCCCGGATATGATCTCCACCTTCGATTCCTCTCCCATATATTCCCTGGAAATCAGGGTTCCCGGATGGTGAGGTTCAAAGGTGTTCTTGATGCGGATGTTGATGCCTGCAACCTCCAGGGGTTTGCTAGCCTTGGGATGGATCGCCTCCATGCCGATATCTGCCAGCTGATCGGCCACGTTGAAATTGGTGGACCCCACCGGGCGGGAGTGCTCCACCCCAACGATGTTGGGATCGGCGCTGGACAGGTGGTACTCCTTGTGGATCACTGCCTCCGCCGCTTTCACCTCCACCGCGATCTTCGAAAAAGTAACCTCCGAATACCCGCGGTCAAATTCGCGCATGATCCCTTCCGTCCCTTTGGTATATCCCGTGGCAACGGGTATGGTCCGCGTAAAGTCCATGTCCAGGAATGCCCTCCCGATTCGCTCGTCAATGGTCAGGAATTCGGCATCATGGAATCCGCAAAGGTCCACAAATGTGGCATGGATCCCGTGGCTTTTCAGGATATTGACCGAGTTGAAGGCACTGTGCGCCTCCCCGATGGAGGCCAATATCTCCCTGGCTGCCAGCAGGATGTTCTGCCTGTTCACATACCCGGAGGCAAGCACCTCACCCAGGCTCGACAGGTAGTTGTTGCACTGGCGGATCCGCCCGGTAATGAAGCGGTCCGCCTCCTCCAGGTCAAGTCCGATCTCCCTGAACCCATGGTTAATGGCCACCAGTTTTCGGAGCAAAACCTCCAGGGCAGACTGATAATCCTCGTCCCGGGCAAACAGGTCGTATATCCCGGGTTCCCCGGTCTTTTTATGCTCCAGGAGCCAGTTGGTGACATTGCTGTATGCCGAGACGACGAAGATCCGGTTGTAATAATTCCCGTCCGGTGCCTGGGCTTTGATAATGTTCTCCAGGACATCACCGAATTTGGACATGGAAGTCCCTCCGATCTTATGAACTGTAAGCATGCGATCCGTTTTTATGACATTCCCACAAAAATAACCAAATCAGATTTGCCGTTTAACATTTTAACAACCTCTTTTCAGGAATGTACTAACTTTAGAAATTCCATGGGCTGGATGAATAAACCGATCCATCGCTTCCGGGGAAACCCGGAATGGCTGTCCCGGATGACCCTGGCGACCCTGGTGAGCATGGTGCTTCTGACCGCTTCCTGTCTGAAGGATGCCCCGGAATCCCTGCCAGGTACCATCCAGTGGAACCCGGAACTTGCCTTTCCCCTGGGAGAGGACAGTTATGACCTGTTCAATGTAACCGGTTTCGATTCCACCGAGATCGACCTGGATACGGTCACCGGACTTCCGGAATGGGTGGAGCGGGTGGAGGTGGTCATGGAAGGTGAGCTGGATATGGACCTGGCAGCCATCATGGCCAATATCGAACAGATCAACGGGATCCTGTTCCGGGTGAATTTTGAGAACGGGTTCCCCGATGAGATCTTCGCCCAGGGATACTTCCGTTCCAATGGCGGACCGGACCTGGATTCCATGTTCAGCGGCGGCCCGGTCCCCGTTCCGCCTGCCCTCATCAGGGAGGACGGAACGTTGCAGAAGGCGGGGACGGCTCAGCAGGACGCAACCTTCAACAGGGATAGGATCCTGGCACTGGAAAACGCCACCACCCTCTACCTCAAGGCATTTTTCGTGGTGACGGACCCGGACTCTTCCCTGATCCCGCATTACCCCGGATTCCAGTTCTCCGTCCAGCTCGGAGCCATGTTTGACCTCAGTCTTGAATTTTGACCGTCCGCTCCACATACCTGAAGCGGACAATGCTCACATGGCTGATCTGTCTTGCCGGCATCACCGCCTATACCCAGCAGAGCAATACCTTTTACATGATGCACAAGGTGCCCCAGACCAACCTGCTCAACCCCGCGGTGCAGATCGACTGCAGGTGGTACGTGGGTGTCCCCCTGCTCACCTCCGCACACCTTTCTTACAGCAATACTGCCTTCACCTACAACGACCTTGCCGGTAGCGACACCTGGAACCTGGAGGGAGTGACCGACCAGATGCACCGCAGGGACCTCTACAACGGCGAAGTGGCCATTCCGCTGATCTCACTGGGTTACAAACGCCGCACCACCTATTATACCTTCCACATCATGGAAAGGGGGCATGTCTATTCAGTGGTTCCCGGAAACCTGGCACGGATGGTCGTCTACGGGAACGCACCCCTGGCGGGCGACCTGATCAGGGTTCGCCCGTTCCGTCCGGGCGGCATCTATCACCGGGAGTATGCCGCAGGGATCTCAAAAACACTCTTCCAGGGCCTGACGGTGGGGATCCGGGGAAAACTGATCTTCGGTAAAGCCGGGTTTTATCCCGGCACCTCCGACATGCGGTTCACCACCGAAGAAACCACCTTCGACCTGCTGCTGGAGGGGGACTACCACATGAACAGTTCATTTCCGCTCACACTGATCCAGGATGAGGAAGGGAATGTGACCGGTGTGGATCTGGAGGAGATCGATCCCGCCGCCTTCCTTCTGAACCGCGGGAATCCCGGTTTCGGGATCGACCTGGGTGTGGTGTACCGGCCAGATGAACGGACCGTGCTCTCTGCCAGCCTCCTCGACCTGGGAGTGGTACGCTGGAGAAGAGACCTGAACAAAGTGCGGGTGGACGGCCAGTTTGAATACCGCGGGGTGGATTCCGACGGAGCACTGGTCTCCTTCGATTTTCTTGAACAGATGATCGATTCCCTGTTAAATTCCATGCAGACCGAAGTCTCCCGGTCCCCATTTTTCTCCCCCTTCCCGGCACAGCTGTTTCTGGGGGGCACCACCCGCCTCAGCGAACGCCTGACGGTGGGACTGGTGAACCGCAACCTGATTTTCAGAAGCAAACTCCACTCCTCCTTCACCGCCATCGTCCAGACCGAGCTTGCGGACCGGCTTTTTGCCACGGCCAGCTGGTCTTACCTGAACAACAGCCTGGCGAATGTAGGTGCCGGCCTGGCATACACCGGAAGGGGATTCCAGTTCCACCTGGTGAGCGACAACCTGATCGGTTTCTTTTTTCCATTCGACACCCGGACCCTCAACCTGAGGGTGGGCATGAACCTGCTGCTGGGTTGTCCGGGGGGAAAGAAAAAACCACTTCCCGGTGCGTCATATGGCCCCATGCCTGTCCCTCCCAACTGCGGGAATGGCCTGTTTTCGGGTGACCGGCAGAGAAAACTGGAACGGGCAGCCCGCAGAACCAGCCGGAAGTAACATGCTTCCCGTGATGTGAAAAAGGGCGCCGGTCCGGAAACCGGCTATCTGCAGGTGGATCTCATGGACCTGATCAACCGCCGCGGATCGCCGGCTTCGGCGAAGTAGCTTTCGATGTACCCGATCAAATCATCCTTCTCTTTCTCATTGAGGTACTCAAAAGAGCGGATAAGCTGCAGGATCTCCTCCCGGTGGGCTTCGATCTGATCCATTGCAGCCAGGTATGCCTCATCCTCCCTGCACAGCCCCAGGTAAGTGCGTTCCCGTATTGTACGGATCCCTAAATCTTCCGACGGTTCGGCATAGGAGGCGTTCACCAGCCCGGTGTAATCGAAGTCATAGGGCACCGGGGTATACCCCCTGGTTCCGAAACCCTCCAGTCCAACAATTTTTACATTGTGCCGGCCGGCCACCGAATAGTCAGGATTTCCGATCATGTACATGAACTGTGCCATCAGGTCGAATGTTTCAGGTTCCATGAGGCGCATGCCCAGGTTATCTCTTTTGATGACCACCGCCCCGTGCCTCTCGGCAAGCATCTCCTCCGGCTCGATCATAAAGGCCCAGCTGTGGGTCTCCTTCCCCTTCCTTCCCGTATCCACATAGGTCATGTCGATCAGCCTCACCCTGAAACTGACCGGTGAAAGGATATTGTAGATCCTGTAAGCCAGATACTCCCTGAGCAGGTAGTCCTGATAATGGCGGGAACTTCCGCAATGGGTCACGATCTTGATCCTCCTGACATCCTGCAGGTACCGGTTGCTGATCCCCGCTTTTCTGATATTCAGCCAGAATGGGGCAAAATAACAGTAATTCCGCCTGAAGTTCCCCCTGGGTTTGATCCGCATCGCTTTTTCCAGCCGCAAAGTGTCGTTGATCAGGTAGGTGAACCGGACCGGCATGTATTCGTCACGGTGAATATTTCTCTGGTACTCTTTCAGATTGAAAGTCAGGATGATCCGCATCGGATCCTCCTGGTCGAACAGATCCACCCGGGTATAAAGGGTATCGATCACCTCCCCGGGCTGCGGCAAATCCTGGGCTGCCAGCCTGAACGGATACACCAGGATACCGGTGAGAAGTAACAGCAGGACCTTTTTCATACCATTGTCTCCGGATTGAGATGTAAATTAAACAATCTGAAGGAAAAACAGGTCAGGGGATGTGAATAGTTCCGCAGTTTTTGCTTCACAGGACCCTTCCCTTACTGTTTATTGCATAACACCGTGTCCTGTGTGTTAAATCGTAGACATTACAGGGGGTTTATTGATCAATTTGTAGCAGAAGTTTGTTACCTTTGCGGGTCAAAACCAAAAAGAACCTTAAATCCGAGTACGTGGCAGGAAAAACCCTATTTGACAAGATTTGGGACGCCCATGTGGTGGAAGAGATCCAGGGCGGGCCATCGGTGCTTTATATCGACCAGCACCTGATCCATGAAGTGACCAGTCCCCAGGCATTCGCGGGTATTGACAAACGCGGGCTCAGGGTGTTCAGGCCAGAAAAAACGGTGGCCACCGCCGATCACAATGTGCCCACACTGAACCAGCACGAAACCATCAGGGACGAACTCTCCCGGTACCAGGTGAACAAGCTGACCGAAAACTGCAGGAACCACGGGGTGACCCTCTACGGGCTGAATCATCCCTACCAGGGCATCGTGCACGTGATCGGGCCCGAACTGGGCATCACCCGGCCCGGCATGACCATTGTCTGCGGCGACAGCCACACGTCGACGCATGGCGCCTTCGGCAGCGTGGCCTTCGGCATTGGGACCTCGGAGGTGGAGATGGTGCTGGCCACCCAGTGCATCCTCCAGCCCAAACCAAAAAAGATGCGCATCACCGTGGATGGGACGCTGGCCCCCGGGGTGACCGCCAAGGATGTGATCCTTTACATCATTTCCAGGATCTCCGCCAGCGGGGGGACCGGATACTTCATCGAATATGCCGGTTCCGCCATCCGGAGCCTCTCCATGGAGGGACGCATGACCGTTTGCAACATGAGCATAGAAAGCGGTGCCAGGGGAGGTCTGATCGCCCCCGATGAAACCACCTTTGCGTACATCAGGGGCAGGGAATTTGCCCCCGCGGGTGAGAAATTCGAACGCGCGGTCGAGGGCTGGAGGGCGCTGAAGAGCGACGATGATGCGGTGTTCGACAGGGAGATCGCTTTCGATGCCGCAGACATCGAACCCATGGTCACCTACGGCACCAATCCCGGAATGGGCGCCGGAATAAGCGGTCACATTCCCGTTGTGGAGGAAGTGGAGCCCTCCTCCAGAAAATCCTTCGAAAAGTCCATGTCATACATGGGCTTTCAGCCCGGCACTGAAATCGCCGGAAGGAAAGTGGATTATGTGTTCGTCGGCAGCTGCACCAACGGCAGGATCGAGGACCTGAGGGCCGTGGCCCGGTTCGTGAAGGGAAGAAAAAAGGCAGAGAACATCACGGCCTGGATCGTTCCCGGATCCAAACAGGTGGAAAAACAGGCCCACGAGGAAGGGATCACCGGTGTGCTTGAGGAAGCCGGATTCAAATTGCGGCAGCCGGGGTGCTCAGCCTGCCTCGCCATGAACGACGATAAGATCCCCGAGGGCAAACTGGCCGTATCCACCTCCAACAGGAATTTCGAGGGAAGACAGGGTCCCGGTGCACGCACCATGCTTGCCAGTCCCCTCACAGCAGCCGCCACGGCGATCACCGGACGGTTAACCGATCCGAGAAAACTGCTTTCCGTCACCGGGCAGCCATCAACCAAATCAACCTGAAAGACCATGTCCATCGATAAATTCACCACCCTTGAGTCCACCGCGGTCCCGCTTCCCATTGAAAATGTGGATACGGACCAGATCATCCCTGCCCGTTTTCTGAAAGCGACCACCCGGGAGGGATTCGGGGAAAACCTGTTCAGGGACTGGCGGTATGACAAGCAGGGGAATCCCGTTCCCGGGTTTGTGCTGAACAACCCGGAATACCAGGGATCCATCCTGATCGCAGGAAAAAACTTCGGCAGCGGTTCCAGCAGGGAGCATGCCGCCTGGGCCATCCATGACTACGGGTTCAAGGCAGTGGTCTCCTCCTTCTTTGCCGATATTTTCAAGAACAATGCATTGAACAACGGACTGCTTCCCGTCCAGGTGACCGAATCTTTTCTTGAACGGATCATGGAAAGGGTCACCGAAGATCCGGGATCCCTGCTGAGGATCGACCTGCCGGCCCAGACCATCTCACTGGTGAAGACGGGTGAGCATGAATCCTTTGAAATCAATCCCTACAAGAAAGAGTGCCTGCTCAACGGCTATGACGACATCGATTATCTGCTGAGCATCAAAGAGAAGATTGCGCAATTTGAACGTTCTCGGGATTAAAATTCCATATGGTATGAAAATCAGCATCATGGATACCACCCTCAGGGATGGGGAACAGACCAGCGGTGTATCGTTTACCCACACCGAGAAGCTCAATATCGCCAAGATCCTGCTGGAAGAACTGCAGGTCGACCGCATTGAGGTGGCCTCGGCCAGGGTCTCGGAAGGCGAATTCATGGGGGCCAAAGCGATCTTTGACTGGGCAGCCGGACACGGACACCTGGAGAAGGTGGAGGTGCTTGGTTTCGTGGACGGGGACATCTCCCTGAAATGGATCCGGGAAGCCGGGGGTAAGGTGGATAACCTGCTGATGAAAGGATCACTGAAGCACTGCCAGAACCAGCTCCGGAAAACTCCCGAGCAGCATATCGCCGATGTGAAAGAGGTCCTGCGGATCGCCGAAGAGATGGGAATCCGGATGAACATCTATTTCGAGGACTGGTCCAACGGCATGCGCAACTCGCCCGAATACATGTACCAGGTGCTTGACGCACTGCGGGAAGAGAAAATCGACCGGTTCATGCTGCCGGACACCCTGGGGATCCTTAACCAGCAGGAGACCCATGATTTCTGCCTGGACATGAAAACCCGCTTTCCGGAGCTCAACTTCGATTTTCATGCCCACAACGATTACGACCTGGCCACCGCCAACGTCTTTGCTGCCATCAAAGCAGGGATCACCGGTATCCATACCACGCTGAACGGTCTGGGAGAGCGTGCGGGGAATGTGCCGCTCTCCAGCGTGATCGGGGTGGTGAAGGATCACTTCCACTATGACATGTCGGTCAACGAGCAGAAGCTCTACCATGCCAGCAAGATGATCGAATCCTTTTCAGGAATCAGGATCCCGGCCAATAAACCGCTCATCGGTGAAAACGTCTTTACCCAGACCAGCGGGATCCACGCCGACGGGGACCACAAGGATGACCTTTATTTCAATGACCTCCTCCCCGAGCGGTTCGGCAGGAAAAGGACCTATGCGCTGGGAAAAATGTCGGGGAAGGCCAGCATCCTCAAGAACCTGGAGGAACTGGGCATCGAGCTTTCCAAAGAGGAGATGAAGCTGGTGACCAAACGGGTCATTGAGCTGGGGGACAAGAAAGAGATCATTACCAAAGAGGACCTCCCCTACATCATATCGGACGTGCTCCGCAGCAAACGTGTGGAGGAGAGGATCCGCATCAAGAATTTTCAGCTTTCTGTGGCACGCGGGCTTCGTTCGGTGGCCACGGTGGCTATCGAGATCGACTGCAGGATCCACGAGGAGACCGCCTCGGGGGACGGGCAGTACGATGCCTTCATGAAAGCGCTGTGGAAGATCTATGACCGGCTGGGCAGGAAGCACCCGGTGCTGACCGATTATGTGGTCACCATCCCCCCGGGGGGAAAGACCGATGCACTGGTGGAGTGTACCATTACCTGGGATTTCCAGGGAAACCTGATCAAGACAAGGGCGCTGGATCCGGACCAGACGGTTGCCGCCATCAAGTGCACCACCCGCATGTTGAACATCATTGAAACCTACCACTAAATGAATCATTCCATTGCACTCCTTCCCGGCGACGGGATCGGACCCGAGATCGTGGACCAGGCCGTCAAGGTACTGCAAAGCATAGCCAGAAAATTCGGACACACCTTTGAATTCACCGAAGCGCCGGTGGGAGCCACTGCCATTGACCGGACGGGTGATCCCTTTCCGGCGACCACCTTCCAGGCCTGCCTGGATGCCGATGCGGTGCTGTTCGGCGCCATCGGGGATCCCAAATACGACAACGATCCCAAAGCCAAAGTCCGACCCGAACAGGGATTGCTGGCCATGAGAAAAAAACTGGGCCTCTACGCCAACATCAGGCCGGTATCCACCTTCCCCTCCCTCATCCACAAATCACCGCTTCGCAGGGATCTGGTGGAGGGAGCCGATTTTGTGGTGGTCAGGGAACTGACCGGCGGGATCTACTTCGGTGAACCCAGGGGACGCTCAGAGGACCTCCGACAGGCATTCGATACCTGCGTTTATACCCGGGATGAGGTGGTACGGATCGTTCAGCTTGCCTTTGAATATGCGGGGAAGAGGAGAAAAAAGCTGACCGTGGTGGATAAGGCCAACATACTCGCCACTTCCAGGCTCTGGAGGGAAACCGTCCAGGAGATGGCCCCCGGGTTCCCCGACATCGAGGTGGACTACATGTTCGTGGACAATGCTGCCATGCAGATCATCCAATGGCCCGGAAAATTTGACGTGATGGTCACAGAAAACATGTTCGGGGATATCCTCTCCGACGAAGCCAGCGTGATCACCGGTTCCCTCGGGCTGCTGCCCTCGGCATCGGTAGGGATCCATACCTCGGTCTTTGAGCCCATCCATGGCTCCTACCCACAGGCAGCCGGTAAAAACATCGCCAATCCCCTGGCCACCGTCCTTTCAGCTGCCATGCTGCTGGAGATCGGGCTCAACCTCACCGAGGAGGCCCGTGCCGTCAGGGAGGTTGTGGAACGCTCCATGACCGAGGGGATCGTTACCGAGGACATCGCTGAGGGAAAATCCTACGGCACAGCCGAAGTGGGCGAATGGCTGGCCGCAAACATCTGAACAGGCACAAAGGGGATCAGTCGTAGGACCGGCAGGTGGAGGCAAGCCTCTGCCTGATAAAATCATCCCGGCCGGCCTCCCGGTAGAAATCCTTGATGTATTCGATCATATCCTCCCGCTCATCCTCTTCAAGGTATTCGAATCCATCAATCAGGGAGATGATCCGGTCGTAGTATCCTTTGTATTCCTCCACCGTCTCTTCGAACTGTGTTGTGTTCCTGCAGGGCCCCAGAAAATAGCGCTCCCTGACAGAGTTGATGGGCAATCCCTCCCCGGGAACCGCATAGTGCGCATTGACCAGCCCCGTATAGTCGAAGTCATAGGGAACCACCAGGAATCCCTGGTACAGCTCCGTGTCCTCCAGGGCGATGATCCGGAGGTTGTGCCGCCCTGTCACGGAGTAGTCCCCGTTCCCGATCATATACTGGTACATGGCCACCACATCCATCATGTGCGGGTTCACCGTCCGCATGGAGAGCTGGTCGCTCTTGATCATCCGGCCCCTGAGCCGCTTCTCCATCAGTTCATCCGGTTCGATCATAAAGGCCCAGTCCACCGTCTCCTCATTGTCCCTTCCCGTATCGATGTACCTCAGTTTCACCAGTCGCACCCTGTAGCTGACGGGAGTGATCAGGTTATAGATCTTATAGACCAGGAATTCCCTCAGGATGTAGGGTTCGTATTGTCTTGAATTCCGGCAGCGGACCACCATTTTCATTTTGACCACCTCCCGGATCGAATCCGCCTCGATGCCCGAGTGCCTGATATTGAGCCAGAAAGGAGGATAAGTACACTGGTCCCTCCGGAAATTCCCGCGGGTTTTTACGCGAACCTTATGGGTCAGTTCGAAATCCTCATTCACGTGACAGGTCATCAGGGCATCCTGGTAATTTTCGTCCCTCCTGCTGCGCTGCAGCTCCTTCAGGTCCAGCTCAAGGGTGAGCTCAAGGGGTTCCTCCCTGCTGAACAGGCCCTCATAGACCTCGAGGGTATCCTCGAAGGTGGGCACAAAATCCTGGGCAGCCAGGCTTCCTGTCAAAATGAAAAGAATCCCTGCCAGAACAAATATCTGTTTCATGGTCGGTATAATTCACGGCCCTTCCGGCTGCGTTCCGGCAGGATCCGGCTGAAAATCCAACTAAATGTACAAAATGGAACCAGCATACGCAATTGATTAACTTTATTAACTTAGCAGATTACATGTAGAATCCCAGATAAACCCTTACGAAATGAAACATGCCATTACCATCCTGATCCTTGCTGTATTTGCTTTTTCTGCCTTGGGGCAACGCCCCGAAAACACCGAAGACTGGTCAAGGAAACCGGTTAAGATAACCCCCGGAGAAGGGTGCGCACCCCCTTCCGATGCCGTGGTCCTTTACGGTGGTGAAGGGGACCTTGTGAAATGGGAAAGCGAACGCGGTGGCCCCGCCCCCTGGAAAGGAGGCGATGTACTCACCATCGTTCCCGATTCGGGGGGGATCCGCACCAAACAATCCTTTGGTGACGTACAGCTTCATGTGGAATGGCGCGTACCGGCCGATGTGGAAGGAAAGGGACAGGACCGGGGCAACAGCGGGATCTTCCTGATGGGCCTTTACGAGGTCCAGGTTCTCGACTCCTACGAGAATGAAACCTACTACAACGGACAGGCCGGCAGCATTTACAAGCAGCACATCCCGCTGGTCAATGCCTCCCTGCCACCGGGCCAGTGGCAGACCTATGACATCGTCTTCAATGCGCCCCGCTTCAAAACTGACGGTACCCTGGAATCCCCGGGATATATGACAGTCGTGCATAACGGGGTACTGATCCAGAATCACGTGACGATTTTCGGCCCCACTGATTACTACGGTGCCAGGCCCTACAAAATGCATGCATCAAAGCTTCCGCTCTCGATCCAGGACCACGACCATCCCGTATCCTTCAGAAACATATGGCTCCGGGAATTGTAGTCGA
>CAZNSZ010000058.1:0-1110 GCA_964575865.1 uncultured Bacteroides sp.
CGAATTGTAATCCTGATATCAATAAAGAGAGGGTGCCCTTTTGAGACACCCTCCTGATAATAAGAATTAAGGTATGGTTACGAGTTATTTGACAACCCTGACCTTATTTGCAATTTGACTTTTACCGGTGTTGATGATGAGAATATACATACCTGCTTCGATATCGGCTACCGGGAATTCAACGGAGTAATTTCCCTCATATGCATATCCCTGATCCATGATCCGAACCTGCTTTCCAAGCATATCATACATTTCAAGCTTGATTTCACTCGGCTGTATGACCTCATAACTGACGTTCACAAATTCTCTTGCCGGATTCGGATAGATGCTTACTCCAGCTTCATCGATCATCCTCTCCTGAATGTTGGTCGACGGTGTTAATACTGCATCGATCACATGCACCACTCCGTTGTCGGCTTCAATATCGGCCACAATCACCTGTGCATCATTGATGAAGACATTGCCTTCGCTGATCGTAACAGTCACATCGGTTCCTTCCAGCGTGGTGACCATCTGACCATCGGACAGATCGGTTGACATGGCTTTGGCGGCAACCACATGGTAGAGCAGGATCTGTGCCAGCTGCCCGGTGGGATCTGCCAGCAGCGCGTCCAGGGTACCTTCAGGCAACGCAGCGAAAGCATCATCGGTGGGGGCAAAGACCGTGAACGGACCCTCTCCGGAGAGGTCATCGGCCAGTTCGGCAGCGATCACAGCAGCTTCCAGTGTATTGTGAACCGGACTCGCAACGATCACATCCACAACAGTAAAGGATGGTATGAGTACGGCATCGATCACATGCACCACACCGTTACTGGCCTCTATGTCGGCCACGGTCACCATGGCATTGTTGATATACACGTTCCCTTCCATGATACTGACCATGACATCAGCCCCGTTGAGGGTGGTGATCATCTGACCGTCGGACAGGTCAGTGGACATGGCTTTGGCTCCCACCACATGGTAGAGCAGGATCTGCGCCAGCTGTCCCGTGGGATCCAGCAGCAATGCCTCAACGGTTCCCGGGGGCAGTGCTGCAAATGCATCATCGGTGGGGGCGAACACGGTAAAGGGTCCTTCCCCGGAGAGGTCATCGGCCAGTTCGGCGGC
>CAZNSZ010000058.1:1210-24416 GCA_964575865.1 uncultured Bacteroides sp.
ATGCAGCGAATGCATCGTCGGTGGGGGCGAACACGGTAAAGGGTCCTTCCCCGGAGAGGTCATCGGCCAGTTCGGCGGCAATGACTGCGGCCTCGAGGGTGGTGTGATCCGGGCTGTTCACCACGATATCCACCACGGTGGTCTGCGCATTGGCAGCAGAAAGCGATAAAGCGCCTATGAAGGCGATCATCAGTACCCTGGTTTTTCTGATCCAGGAGCTCATCTGAAGTAGTACATCTTTTTTCATGACAAATTGTTTAAGGATTAACGTTTAAGTCTTAAACATCGATTGGACAATAATGTTTAATAATTAACATTTAGAAATTAAACAAAAATATTTAAATATCAGATATACAAGCATTTAAAATTGAAAGTTTTAATCAGCTTTTAACAATATGTCATGTATAAACAGCGAGGAAACCTCTTCTTTTTTTTGCACTTTTGTGTACCTGAACTTTGCAGATGATACAGATCGGGAATGCGGTAATCAGCCGCGATATATTCGACCACCACTTTATTTGTCACCTGAGCGAGTGTGAGGGGAACTGCTGCGTTTACGGAGACGCAGGTGCTCCGCTCACCGGAGAGGAAGTCAGGTTACTGGAAGTCCACCTTGAAGAGGTGAAACCGTTTATGAGGGCAGAGGGGAAGGTGGCGGTGGCTGATCTCGGGCCATGGGTCGTGGATAACGACGGGGACCAGGTGACCCCGCTGGTGGACGGGGAAGAATGTGCCTATGCAGTATTTGAAGACGGGGTGGCCCGTTGTGCGATCGAATATGCACACGAGGCAGGGGCCGTATCATTCCAGAAACCGGTGTCCTGCCACCTTTACCCCATCAGGGTCACTCCCCTGAAATCTGGCTTCGCGCTGAATGTACACCGCTGGAGCATCTGTGAACCCGCCAGAGTGCTTGGAAAGAAAATGAAAACGCCGGTGTTTCAGTTCCTGAAGGGCGCCCTTGTGAGGGTATACGGGCAGGCGTTCTATGAGGAATTGGAGAAGACTTACAGGGAAATGAACATTCATACAGTCAAATAATATGGAACAGATTAAACATTACATTGAAGAACACAAAGACCGATTCCTGGAGGAGTTGTTTGAACTGATCAGGATCCCTTCCATCAGCGCCCACAAGGATCGCAGGGACGACATGAACAAAGCAGCGGAAGAAATTAAGAAGTCCCTGCTTGAGGCCGGGGCGGACCGGGCCGAGGTGATGCAGACTGGCGGATGGCCGGTGGTATACGGTGAGAAGATGGTTGATGATGCGCTCCCTACCGTGCTGGTCTACGGACATTACGATGTTCAGCCTGTGGAGCCGCTTGAGCTATGGACATCTCCTCCGTTCGAACCGGAGATCAGGGACGGGAAAATCTTTGCACGGGGGGCGGACGATGACAAGGGACAGCTGTTTATGCACGTGAAAGCATTCGAGTTGATGAACCGGACCGGTACCCTGGCATGCAACGTCAAATTCATGATCGAAGGGGAGGAGGAGATCGGTTCACCGAGCCTCAAGTCTTTTTGCAAGCAAAACAAGGAACTGCTGGCCGCTGATGTGATCCTGATTTCGGACACGACGATGATTGCCCCGGATATCCCCTCCATTACAGTTGGCCTCAGGGGGCTCAGTTACCTGGAGGTGGAACTGACCGGTCCCAACCGGGACCTGCATTCGGGCCTTTATGGTGGTGCAGTTGCCAATCCTGCGAACCAGCTGGCAAAAATGATCGCTTCGCTCACCGATGAGCACAACAGGATCACCATACCGGGTTTTTATGATGATGTGCTGGAGGTCTCCCAGGAGGAGCGGGATGAAATGGCCCGTGCCCCTTTCAATCTGGAGCAATACAAGAAGTCACTTGATATTGAGCAGGTTGCAGGGGAAGCAGGTTATTCGACAAATGAAAGGACCGGAATCCGGCCCAGCCTGGATGTGAACGGTATCTGGTCCGGTCACACCGGTGAGGGGGCCAAGACTGTGCTGCCTTCAAAAGCATATGCCAAAATCTCCATGCGGCTGGTACCCCATCAGGATTCAGGGAAGATTGACCGGTTGTTCATCGATCACATGAAGCGGATTGCCCCTCCAGGGACCAGGGCGGAAGTAAAAAGCCTGCATGGGGGACAGGGGTATGTGACTCCCATTGATTTCCCGGCATACCGGGCTGCCGCCAGGGCCATTGAAGAGAGTTTCGGTAAAGTTCCTGTCCCTGTCCGCAGCGGGGGCTCCATCCCCATAGTTTCCGATTTTGAAGAGGTGCTCGGGATTAAATCCATCCTGATGGGTTTTGGTCTGGATTCGGATGCCATACATTCGCCCAATGAAAACTATCCCCTGTTCAATTTCTTCAAGGGGATCGAAACCATCCCACTATTTTATAAATACCTCGCAGAGGAACTCGGCTGACCAGAACGTATCCGCTGAAGAGAAAGATGCCACCAGATCATTCCAGGTGGCATTTTTTGTAGTAAAAAGTAAAAATCACTGCAAATCCTTTAAAAAAATAGGGTTAATTGAAGAAAAAAATAAAAATAATTCATTTTAGTATGATAAAATAGGGGGTGAAAGTAAAAAGTATATATATTTGCAGCATCAAACCCTATTTTACAAATATCTAATTACACATCATTATGGCGGTTATCAGGTTTAAAGCGCTGGAGCAGGTTTTTGACAGAAAACCCTTGCATGTGGCTCCTCCCTCCGATAAAACTTCGGACTATTATGCGATCAATGTATTTGACCGCATCAAAATGCAAAAATACCTTTCGAAAGATGCATACAACCATGTGCTGGATGCCATCGACCGGGGGACGATGATCGACAGGAGAAAGGCCGATTCGGTGGCCACCGGAATGAAGGCCTGGGCCCTTGAAAGAGGGGCCACCCACTATACCCACTGGTTCCAGCCCCTGACCGGCGGAACAGCGGAGAAGCATGATGCGTTTATCCAGCCCAACCTGTTCGGCGGGGTTGTGGAGGCATTTTCAGGAGGGGCCCTTGCACAACAGGAACCCGATGCCAGCTCCTTTCCCAGCGGGGGGATCAGGAACACCTTTGAAGCACGCGGATACACCGCCTGGGATCCTTCCTCCCCTGCTTTCATCATTGGGAACACCCTCAGTATTCCTACCGTATTTATCTCCTATACCGGGGAGGCTCTTGACCATAAAACCCCGTTGCTGAAGTCGCTCAATGCTGTGGATAAGGCCGCAACTGCCGTGTGCCAGTATTTTGACAAGAATGTCACCAGTGTCCAGGCCAACCTGGGATGGGAACAGGAATATTTCCTGGTGGACGAGGCCCTCTATTATGCACGTCCCGATCTGTCACTGACCGGGAGGACCCTGCTGGGACACGCTTCTGCCAAGGATCAGCAGCTGGATGACCATTATTTCAGTTCCATTCCCGAAAGGGTGGCCGCTTTCATGCACGACCTGGAATCGGAAGCCTACAAGCTGGGGATCCCCTTGAAAACCAGGCATAACGAGGTGGCTCCCAACCAGTATGAGGTTGCTCCTGTCTTTGAGGAGTGCAACCTGGCGGTGGACCACAACGTGCTGCTGATGGACCTGATGAAAAAGGTTTCGAGACACCACGGGTTCCGTGTCCTGTTCCATGAAAAGCCATTTAAAGGGATCAACGGTACCGGGAAGCACAACAACTGGTCCCTCTCCACCAATACGGGTGTGATACTCCATAGTCCAGGAAAAAACCCGAAGAGCAACCTGCAGTTCCTGACTTTCGTTGTGAACACCATCAAAACGGTGTATGATCACCAGGACCTGCTCAGGGCCAGTATCGCTTCGGCTGCCAATGCGCACCGCCTGGGAGCCAATGAAGCCCCGCCAGCCATACTCTCCTGTTTCCTTGGTTCGGAGGTTTCGTCCATGCTGGATCAGATAGAGGAGCAGGTTTCCAGCAAGAAGATGTCACCGGACGAAAAAACTGCCCTTAAACTGGATATCGGCAAGATCCCTGAAATACTTCTTGACAACACGGACAGGAACAGGACCTCGCCCTTTGCATTCACAGGAAACAGGTTTGAATTCAGGGCTGTCGGGGGAAGCAGCAATCCTTCCACGCCCATGACCATCCTCAACGCTGCACTGGCCGGACAGCTGCTGCAGTTCAAGGCCCAGGTGGATGAGCTGGTGGAAAGCGGGGTCAAAAAGGATGAAGCCATTTTCCAGGTCCTCAGGGAATATATCATTGCCAGTAAAGCGATTCGTTTTGAAGGGGACAATTATAGCGAAGACTGGGTGAAGGAAGCGAAGAAGCGTGGTCTGACCAACATTACCGATGTGCCGGAAGCGCTTTCCGCTTACCTGACCGAAAAATCCAAGAAGCTCTTCTTTGAGCTGGGTATTTTCACCGAGGCCGAACTGGAAGGACGTGTGGAAGTGATGTTCGAACAGTATACCATGAAGATCCAGATCGAGGCGAGGGTGCTGGGCGATCTGGTCACCAACCACATCATTCCAACCGCCGTGAAGTACCAGAACACCCTGATGGAAAACGTTCTCAGGCTGAAGGAGATTTACGGGGAAGAATATCAAAGCCTTGCAGGGAACCGGATCGATATCATCAAGGAGATCTCTGATCACGTAACGGCCATTAAAACCGGTGTGAACGAGATGATTGAGGCGCGGAAAGTAGCCAACAAGCTGGAGGATGAAAAGGAGAAAGCGAAAACCTACTCCAATACAGTGGCGCCCTATCTCGACCAGATCAGGTACCACTGCGACAAGCTGGAACTGATCGTGGATGATGAGATCTGGCCACTTCCCAAATACCGGGAGCTTTTATTCTCCAGTTAGAAATAAAGGATTTCCTGAAGGCCCTCCGAATCACCGGGGGGCTTTTTTTTGTCCAATAATCGGCCTTTGTGAACCGTTTTCTTATCATAGAAAAAAGAAGTAATTTTATCCAACTGTAAAAACAGGGTACAGATGAGGTATAAAATCATGAGACTCTTCTCCTTCGGTTTGGTGCTGCTGGTCATTTCCACCTTACCGGTCCATGCACAGAAAAAGCAGAAAGACGCAAGAGCCCAGGCAGCCTTCGACGCAGGGGAATATTACGAAGCCATTGACCTGTATAAGAACGCATACAACAAGGTGAGCGACAATGACAGGAAAACGGCCATCCTTTTCAGGATCGGAGAATGCTACCGGATCCTGGGAGATGCCAGGTCTGCGGAACTCTGGTACAGAAAAGCAATCCGGGAGGATTACCAGGACCCCATCATATACCTGAGATACGGACAGATGATGCTGGTGAACGAGAAATATGAGGAAGCGCAGGAGCAATTCAGCACCTACCAGGACCTGGTCCCCGATGATCCAAGAGGAGGGATCGGCATTGAATCCTGCGAGGCCGCTATTGTCTGGACGGAGAATCCCACGGCCTACATCGTAGAGAATATGCGTTATTTCAATTCGAGGGAGCGGGATTTCAGCCCGGCTTTTGCCAATGGGAGCTATACAGAACTGCTGTTTACCTCAACCCGCGAAGATGCCACCGGCAATGAGACCCATGGGGCGACCGGACAGAACTTTGCAGATATTTTCAGCTCGAGCATGGACCGCAAAGGAAAGTGGAGTGTTCCCGTCCCTGTGGAGGAGCTCAATTCCGAATTTGAGGACGGAACGCCATGCCTGAGCACGGATTATTCCACACTCTATTTCACCCGCTGCAAGAAGGGAAAGAACGAGAGCCTCGGGTGCCAGATTTACCGCTCTTCCGCTTCAGGAAATGGATGGTCGGATCCGGTGGTGGAATTCGACAATTTCGGAGACAGCATCACCACAGCCCATCCCGCCATTTCGCCGGACGGTCTGACCCTCTATTTTGTTTCAGATATGCCGGGCGGACTGGGCGAAAAGGACATCTGGAAGGTGGTCAGGCAAAGTGTGGAAAGTCCATGGGGAGATCCCATCAACATGGGAGAACAGATCAATACCCCGGGCAATGAGCTGTATCCCTATGTGCATCATGACGGAACACTCTATTTTTCTTCCGACAGCAGGGTCGGGCTGGGCGGACTGGATATCTATAAAGCCATACTGGATGAGACCGGAAGCTGGAGGCTGGAAAACATGAAACCTCCCATCAACTCCCCGGAGGATGATTTCGGGATTGTCTTTGAAGCAGAATCAGAGAGGGGTTTTTTCAGCTCTTCCAGAAAAGGAAGGGGAAATGACGATCTTTTCTCATTTGTGCTGCCTCCGCTCGAATTTGCGGTGAACGGGGTGGTCAGGGATGAAAACACCGATCAGATCCTGACCAACTCCACGGTCAGGTCGGTGGGAAGTGACGGGATAACGGTGGAAACCAGTACCGGGGACGAGGGGAGCTTCCGTTTCATGCTGAAACCGGGTACCGATTATGTGTTTATTGCAAGCCATCCTGGATACCTTAACGGGAAAGAGAGGGAATCGACCAAAGGCCTCGACCAGAGCAGGGAATTCGATGTGACCATCTACCTGGCCTCTACCAGCCAGGTGATCGAGTTGCCCAATATTTTTTATGATTTTGCCAAATGGGAACTGCGTCCAGAATCCATGGTATCCCTGGATAATCTGGTTGAAACCCTGAATGATAACCCCAACATCACCATCGAGCTGATGTCGCATACCGACTCCAGGGATACCCCTGCCTTCAACATTGATCTGTCTCAGAAGCGGGCTCAGTCTGTGGTGGACTATCTGATATCCAAGGGAATAGCTCCTGACCGGCTGCAGGCCAGGGGATATGGAGAGTCACAGCCCAAGGTGGTGGACGAGAAGGTTGCTGAAAACAATGATTTTCTGCAGGAGGGTGATGTGCTGACAGAGAGCTTCATCAACCAGCTGCCAAGTGCCGATCTGCAGGAGAGGGCTCATCAGATCAACCGCCGCACCGAATTCAGGGTATTGTCCACCGATTACATCCCGCAAAACTGAGTTCCATGGGTGGATCTTCCCGCTATCTGCAGCGTGGCGTCTCTTCCGGCAAGGAGGAGGTGCACCGTGCCATCAGGCAAGTGGATAAGGGATTGTTCCCGGGGGCTTTCTGTAAAGTGATCCCTGATCACCTGACCGGTGATCCGGAATACTGCCTGGTCATGCATGCGGACGGGGCAGGTACAAAATCGTCCCTGGCATATGTCTACTGGAAAGAGACAGGTGATCTTTCCGTTTGGAAAGGGATCGCGCAGGATGCTGTTGTGATGAACCTGGACGATCTGCTTTGTGTCGGGATCACAGATCATATTCTGCTTTCCTCGACCATCGGCAGGAACAAGAACAAAATCCCCGGGGAGGTGGTTGCAGCCCTTATCGAAGGGACCGAGGAGATCCTCGGAGAGCTGCGCGAATGGGGCATTTCCATTCACAGTACTGGGGGGGAAACCGCCGATGTGGGGGACCTGGTCCGGACCATTATCGTTGACTCCACAGTCGTTGCCCGGGCCAGAAGGTCAGAGATCATCACCAACCGCATCGCACCGGGTAATGTGATCGTGGGCCTGGCATCATACGGCCGGGCCAGTTACGAGAACCAGTACAATGGGGGAATGGGAAGCAATGGCCTGACTTCTGCAAGGCATGATGTGTTCGGTCATTACCTGGCAGAAAAATATCCGGAAAGTTTTGATCCGGAGCTTCCTGATGAGCTGGTGTACAGCGGGGACAGGAGACTCACAGAGATCGTTGCCGGAACCGGTCTCGATGCAGGCAGGCTGGTGCTCAGCCCTACCCGTACCTATGCCCCGGTCATCCGGGAGGTGTTGCGGCAGTACAGGCCCGGGATCAGCGGGATGATCCATTGTTCCGGGGGTGCGCAGACCAAGGTGCTGCACTTTGCTGACAAAGTCCATATCGTTAAGGACCAGATGTTTCCGGTGCCACCGCTGTTCCGCATGATCCAGGAACAGTCGGGGACCTCCTGGAAGGAAATGTATCAGGTGTTCAATATGGGTCATCGCTTCGAGATCTATACCGATGAAGCGAGTGCGGCGGGGATCATTGATATTGCAGGCAGGTATGCCATCGAGGCGCGCGTTGTGGGGCGATGCCTTGAATCTGAAAAGGCCAGGCTTACCATCAAGGGTCCCGGCGGTACTTATGAATACTGAGAAAGAAAAGTATGTCAGATAGCATGATTCTAAACCGGTTGGAAGGCGTACATGCCAGATTCGAGGAGGTCGGCCAGTTGATCACCGATCCAGAAGTGATCTCTGATATGGAGCGTTACGTAAAACTGAACAGGGAATACAAACAGCTGGAACCGGTGGTCGAAGCATACAGGAAGTACCGGAACCTTCTGAGCAATATTGCCAGTGCCAAAGAGATGCTGCAGGCAGAAAAGGACGAGGAGATGCGCGAGATGGCCAAGGATGAACTCGATCTTTATCAGCAACAGCTCAGGCCATTGGAGGAGGAGATCAAGTGGTTGCTGCTGCCGGAGGATCCCGAAGACAATAAGAATGCCATTGTTGAGATCAGGGCAGGCACAGGGGGCGACGAGGCCAGCATATTCGCGGGCGATCTCTATCGCATGTACACCAAGTTTTTTGAGAACCAGGGATGGAAACATGCCATTACCAGTTTTACCGAGGGGACTGTCGGGGGGTACAAGGAGATCATCATGGAAGTAAAGGGCGAGGGCGTGTACGGCACCATGAAATATGAATCAGGGGTCCACCGGGTGCAGCGGGTTCCACAGACCGAAACCCAGGGCAGGGTGCATACTTCTGCCGCAACGGTGGCAGTGCTGCCCGAGGCAGAGGACGTGGATGTGGAGATCAAATCGTCGGATATCCGGAAGGATACCTATTGCTCCTCCGGTCCGGGCGGACAGTCTGTGAATACCACTTATTCGGCCATCCGGCTGACCCATATACCCACGGGGATCGTTGTTACCTGCCAGGATGAGAAATCACAGTTAAAGAACCTTGACAAGGCCATGAAGGAGCTGAGGACAAGGCTGTATAACCTGGAGTATCAGAAACGCATGGACGAGATCAGTTCCAAGAGGAAGACCATGGTATCCTCAGGTGACCGCTCTGCAAAGATCCGGACCTACAATTATCCCCAGGGGAGGGTCACGGACCACAGGATCAATTTGACACTGTATAATTTGCAGTCCATTATTAACGGTGAACTCCAGGAGGTGATCGATAAACTGCAGATGGCCGAGAATGCCGAGCGGCTGAAAGAAAGCGGTATGGAATAGGCTACTTCCCGGGAGAAAAATATCCCTACCATGAATGCCGAAGATTTATTCAGAAGTATACAACAAAAGAGGAGCTATCTCTGTATCGGTCTCGATACTGACTACAAGAAGATCCCCAGGCTGCTGCTCGATCATGAATATCCCGTATTTGAATTCAATAAGAGGATCATTGATGCCACCTCCGACCTGATGGTGGCCTGTAAACCCAACCTGGCCTTCTATGAGCGCATGGGTGCCGCAGGCATCATGAGCCTTGAAATGACCATCAATTATCTGAGGAAGAATCATCCCGATATCTTCATCATTGCAGATGCCAAGCGGGGCGACATCGGGAATACCTCCAGGATGTATGCGCATACCTATTTCAACGCCCTCGATTGTGATGCCATTACCCTCTCGCCTTACATGGGCAAAGACAGCATTTCCCCATTTCTGGAGACGGAAGGCAGGTGGGCCATCATCCTGGCACTGACTTCCAACGAGGGATCTGAGGATTTTCAACAGCTTGAACTGGCCGGAGGCAGGCGGTTATTCGAACAGGTGATCACCACGACTTCGGCATGGGGGACTCCGGACAATATGATGTATGTGGTGGGTGCCACCAGGGCCAGCCAGCTGGCAGAGATCAGAAAGCTGATACCCTCCCATTTTCTTCTCGTTCCCGGGGTGGGGAGCCAGGGAGGAAGCCTGGAAGAGGTTTCGGGTTTCGGCATGAATGAACGTTGCGGATTGCTGGTCAATGCCAGCAGATCGATCCTGTATGCCGACGGGACCAACCGTTTCGAAGTTGCAGCCAGGGAGGAAGCCTCCCGTTTGCAGCAGCAAATGGAATCTGCGCTGGGTGAAAAAAAGCTGATCTAGCTTACCAGTTCACTCACCTTTTGCGCGGCCTCCTGCAGGGTAATGGCCGAATGTACCTCCAGGCCTGAGTGATCGATCAGTACCTTGGCCTCTTCAGCATTGGTTCCCTGCAGACGGACGATCACCGGGACTTCTATCTCCCCGATGGTCCGGTAGGCCTCCACCACACCCTCTGCCACGCGGTCACACCGGACGATCCCCCCGAATATGTTGATCAGGATCGCTTTCACATTGGGATCTTTCAGGATGATCCTGAATCCGGCTTCCACTGTCTGGGCGTTGGCTGTTCCACCCACATCCAGGAAGTTGGCGGGTTCGCCGCCGGAATGTTTGATGATGTCCATGGTGGCCATGGCCAGTCCGGCACCGTTGACCATGCACCCCACATTCCCATCCAGTTTGATAAAATTGAGGTTGAATTTTCCCGCTTCCACTTCGGTGGGATCCTCTTCATTAAAATCCCTCATGGCCGCATAGTCTGTATGCCGGTAGAGGGCATTGTCGTCGATATTCACTTTGGCATCGGCTGCCATGATCCTGTTGTCCGAGGTTTTGAACACCGGGTTGATCTCAAAAAGCGATGCATCCGAGTTCTCGTAAGCCTGGTAGAGGGCTGTAACGAATTTGACCATCTCCTTGAATGCTTTTCCCGATAATCCCAGATTGAATGCAATGCACCTTGCCTGGAAGGGAAGGATACCGGCAGCCGGATCGACCTCCTCCCTGAAAATCAGGTGAGGGGTTTTTTCTGCCACTGTTTCAATATCCATGCCCCCCTCTGTGGAATACATGATGATGTTCTTGCCAGTTTCCCTGTTCAGCAGTACCCCCATATAGAACTCCTGAGGATCGGTTTCACCGGGGTAAAAAATACCCTGTTCGATGAGCACTTTGTGAACGATCTTTCCTTCCGGGCCCGTCTGGTGAGTAACCAGGTTCATACCAAGGATGGCTTTGGCATGGGATTTTACCTCCTCAAGTGATTTAGCGATCTTCACACCGCCCCCTTTGCCCCGTCCTCCGGCATGGATCTGGGCTTTCACGGCCCAGGTATCCGTTCCTGTCTCCGCCTTGATCCGCTGGGCTGCTTCATAGGCTTCCTCCGGAGTGTGAGCCACCTCGCCTGCGGGGACAGCAACCCCGAATTGCCTCAGGATTTGTTTGCCCTGGTATTCATGAATATTCATTGGTGCGTGGGTTTGGTTTCAATGTTGGTTCATCACAGATTAAACACAAATTTAGCAATTCATCTGTAAGTCCGTCCATTCAGGGACCATGGATCATCATTATCGTCCGGTGGGGAGGCTGAAAGGCATAAAATTGGTAATTTCGTTCTGTCAGAATCGCCATTATGCGGAAATTAGGGAACGAGGAGCTGAACAGGATAACCCCGGAACAGTACAGGGGATCAAAGAAAATCCCGGTTACCGTGGTCCTGGATAATGTGAGGAGCCAGCACAACATCGGGTCGGTCTTCCGGACCGCAGATGCTTTCCGGCTGGAGAGGCTGATGCTGTGTGGTATCACTGCCACTCCGCCTCACAGGGAGATCCACAAAACGGCCCTGGGGGCTACCGAATCAGTACCGTGGGAGTACCATGGGACCACCCTGGATGCCCTCTCTCGGCTCGCTGAAAAGCACTATTCGATCATCTCGGTAGAGCAGGCTGCTGGTGCGGTCCTGCTGGAAGATCTGAGACTGGACCGGGAGATGCGCTATGCCATCGTTTTTGGCAATGAAATCCGCGGGGTTGATCAGGCCGTGGTGGACCGCAGTGATCTCTGCCTTGAGATCCCCCAGTTCGGGACAAAACACTCGCTCAATATTTCGGTGGCGGCCGGCATTGTGATCTGGGAGGTATTCAGGCAGTTTTCCGGGCTGCTGCACCAGGGGAGAGGATAAAAAAAAGAGGGTGCCTGATTCAGGCACCCTCCGTTCATGGTGTGATTCTGTGTTAGTCAACAATGGACTTGAACCTGTCCTCGTTGAAGAGTTTTGCAAATTCCAGATCCTTCTTGGCACGATCCTTCATCATCTGGGGCTGCTGGCAAGTCTCAACCGCCTTCTGGAGGTTATCCAGCGCTGCATTGGTGTTGTCCTGGCTGGCTGCGATCACTGCCATCAGGTAATGGACATACGGCGTGGCATCCAGTCCGGATACGGTCCTCCAGGCGCCATTGGTATCTTTGTTGAGATACTTGGCGAGTGCAGCATTGAAAGAGGCCTGGCTGCCGAAATAATTCACAGCGGCTTCATAGTTTCCTTCGATGATGTTGATGATCCCCAGGTTGTAGTTTACCTTCTCTCCGGCACCCAGTGATGCAGTGAACATCTCCTTGGCTGATGCCACTTCTCCTTTATGGAGGGCAATGGCGCCCAGGTTGTTGTTCACGATGTCGTGATCCCTGATGCTCTTGGCCTGCTTGAAGGAGGCTTCGGCCTGGCTCATTTTACCCTGCTCGTAAAGGACGGCGCCCAGGTTGTTGTGGGCACGCACACACTGCGGGGATACTTCAGTGGCCTTCTTGTAAATCGCAGCCTTGGTATCGAGGTCGTCAAACAGGGTGGCGGAATAGAGAAGCTCTTCCAGAACGAGGGTATCGCGGTTGCTGTTCCACAGCTCCTTCAACTCGGCATCGCTCCAACCGATATGCTCCATGTTCACGGTGAACTTGGACCTCCGCAGCGGGGGAAGGATCTTCTCGGCGATCTCCTCGAATGCGGCAGACAGGTTACGGATCTCCTGTTCCCTGACCACGGGATCTGAGTGCATGCTGAGCACCCTCAGGATCATCTGCTTGTCCTGGATATCGGATTCCTCCAGCAATTTCTTGAATCCATCCCAGTCTTCCGGAGTGGTGAGCAGGCTCATCAGTTCGTCGGCAACCTCGATCTCATTCTTTTTCAGCTGGCCGGACAGGTACCTCTGGGCAGTATTTTTACGTTGCTCAGACAGCCTGGTGTTCAGGTCAAGTTCTCCGTCCGGGGAGGCATAAGCAGAAATCTCCAGTCCTTTCAGTTCCAGCCTTTCATTCTCGTTGGTATTCTTGAGTACCTCGTTCAGCTTCGTAATTTCATCTTTCTTCATCTCCGAGGAGCGCACATCGGCCCTGTTGATGACGTACTTGATGTCTGCCTGGTAGGTCTCCGGGACGATCTGCTGATAGTTGTCGCTGAAGGTGATCACCTTCGCATCTTTCTGGACCAGCAAAGGAGTGACGATGATTCCGTCTGCAAGCTTTAACTCGCCGAGTTCCGCGCTTTTGGACTTGAGGGATGCAGTGGCCCGGACGTAAAGCTCGGAGCGCATCATCTGGTCCTGATATTCGAAGTTCCTTGAAACACTGGCCGAGCCACCGTTGTCAAAACCGATGACCTTGTTGTTTTCCGTCACATCTTCGCCCTGTACGACCAGGGGCTCAAGTTCACCTTCACCTTCCTCAAACTTGAGAACCGGCGTGAGGGTAACAACAGCTTTCTTATTGAAATACTTAGCGGGATAGTTGACGTCCACAGTCACATCCACAGTTCCTCCGTGCATTTCAAGCACTTCGGGAGTAACCTGGTAACTGACCTGGTCTGCGTTCTTGACCATCTTGTTCAGGCCACCGCAACTGCTGAGTACCGCTGCTGCGAGTAAGGAAATCGCAAAGGTTTTGAGGTTTTTCATAACAATCTGATTATTCGTTATTAGTAATTAATTTCAGAGCTAGTTCTTTTAAGTAATGCAAACTTAATAATGTTTTTGATAAAAATAAAGAATTAATTGGCAAATGCCCACTATAGTTATAACATAAGCGTGTTGATACCGGGTTTGTATTCACCCTCGAAAATCAGTTTTTTGAGCAACGCGTACTGTGTCCGGTGGCGTACAAAATCGATCCCGCTGGCATCGACCACAACGATTCTCAGTTCCGTCTGGGTTTTAAAGAAGGTGAAATATCCCTCCTGAATCTCTTTCAGGTAGTCGAAAGAGATGTTTTGCTCATACTTCCTGCCTCTTTTCCGGATGTTTTCAATCAGCTGATCGACAGGGCGATGCAGGTACACATACAGGTCGGGACGGGGTGCCTGCGGGCTGATGATCGAGAACAGTTTCTCGAACAGTCTCATCTCATCCTGCTTCAGGTTGTGCTTACTGAAGATAAAAGACTTGGCCAGATAGTAGTCGCTGATGACCGGTTGTCCGAAGAGATCTGGATGCCCCATTTCCGATTTGATCTGCTGGTAACGTTCAGACAGGAAGGAGAGTTCCAGCTGGAAGGCATAGCGGTCGGGATCCTGATAGAACCTGGCCAGGAATGGATTATCGCTGAATTGTTCCAGGATAAGCCGGGCTCCGGTATCACCTGCGAGCCTGGTGGCCAGGGTGGTTTTTCCTGCCCCGATGTTACCCTCTATGACCAGGAATTTGTAGCTCAAGACTTGATCATCCCGCTTTATGGAAAGGTTGGGGTGAATTCCATGTTATACCAGATAAAGGACCAGATGTCCGAATACTCCTCGATCACTTTGGTGGTAGGTTTCCCGGCGCCGTGACCGGCATCGGTGTTGATCCGGATCATAACCGGGTTTTCTCCCTCGTATTTTTCCTGAAGGGTTGCTATGTATTTGAAGGAATGGGCAGGGACCACGCGGTCATCATGGTCACCTGTGGTTACCAGCACTGCGGGGTAATCCAGCTCGCCGGAAATGTTGTGCAGGGGGGAATATCCCAGCAGGTACCTGAATTGTTCAGGATCGTCCGAAGACCCGTAATCGACGGTCCAGTATCTGCCTATGGTGAACTGGTGGAACCTCAGCATGTCCATGACACCGACCATGGGAACTGCCACGGCGAACAGGTCGGGTCTCTGATTGATCACCGCACCGATGAGCAGCCCGCCATTTGATCCGCCGTAAACAGCCAGTCTCTCGCTGGAGGTATACCCCTGTCCGATCAGGTATTCCGCTGCGGCGATGAAGTCGTCAAATACATTCTGTTTTTGAAGAAGGGTGCCGGCTTTGTGCCACTCCTCGCCATACTCTCCGCCTCCGCGGATATTGGCCAGTGCGAAGACACCTCCCTGCTCCAGCCAGATGGCCCTTGTGGTGCTGAAAGACGGTGAATATGTAATGTTGAATCCCCCGTAGCCGTATAGCAGCGCCGGGTTGTTCCCGTTCAGCTCCAGTCCCTTTCTATGCACGATGAACATGGGTACCCGTGTTCCGTCCTTGCTTGTAAAAAAGACCTGCCTGGTTTCATAGGCATCCATATCAAAATCCACCGTGGGGGTGTAATATTCCGAACTGGCATTGGTCTCTGTATCGTACCTGTAGATGGTGGGGGGGGTATTGAAGGACGAAAAACTGTAGAAGGCCTCTTGTTCCTTCATTTTTGCACTGATTCCGGCAAGACTTCCGATCCCGGGAAGGGAGATCTCATTGCTGAATGACCCGTCCAGGTTCCAGACGGAAGCCACATGATAGGCATCTTTCAGGTAGGTGACAATGATCTTGCCTCCTGCCAGAACGGCCGACTCCAGAACCTGTTGCTCATGTTCCGGGATCAGGTCCACCCAGTTCTCCCTGCCAGGTTTCCTCAGATCGATTCCCATGAGTTTGTAGCGGGGCGCATCCAGGTTGGTGCGCACAAAGATCATGTGGTCTTTGTTCCCGATGACCTGGTATTCATTATCGAAATCCCTGTCCAGCCAGGTAAAGGGTTGATCTCCCAGTCCGGCTGCCCTGAATGCCAGGGCGTTCCCGCTGGTGCTTTCGGTCACATAGAGGAACATGTACTTCTCATCTTCGGTCACATCCAGGCTGAATCCCCAGTCGGGATGAGCCTCATCCCTGTACACGAGGATATCCTCTTCCTGGGGGGTCCCCACCCGGTGGTAGAATATTTTTGCATTTTTGTTCTCGCCCTTCAGTTCATCCCCTTCTGCAGGCCTGTCGTACCTTGTATAGAAAAAACCGCTGCCCATCCAGGCGATCCCCGAAAATTTGATCCATTGCAGGTGATCCTTCAGGTCTTCACCGGTGCCGATATCCCGGACAAAGAATTCCTGCCAGTCGGAGCCTCCCCTGGAGATCCCGTAGGCAAAAAAACGGTGATCATTGGAAACACTGGCTGCGGAGAGTGCGACGGTTCCATCTTCCGAAAAGGAATTGGGATCCAGAAATATACTTCCCTCTTCTTCCAGGTTTTCTTTCACATAGAGGATGTCCTGGTTCTGCAGACCTGAATTGTAGGTATAAAAATACCGGTCCCCCTCCTTGAAAGGAAGCCCCATTTTGGGATAATTCCACATTTCGGTCATTCGCTCCCTGACCTGGTCCCGGAAGGGAATACCTTGCAGGTAAGAGAAGGTCACTTCATTCTGGGCAGCTACCCAGGCAGCTGTCTCCTCTGACATGTCATCTTCAAGCCAGCGATAAGGGTCAGCCACTTCTGTTCCGTGGTAGTTATCCACCACATCCCCTTTTCTGGTTTCAGGATACTGGAAAGATGGTCGTTGCGTGCAGGCCATTGCCGATACCAATAGCAGTGAAAAAATGATTGTTTTCATGGGGCATATGATCAGACAAAAAAGGCCGTATTTTTCAATACAGCCTTTTTTGCAGGTTAGTTATTTCTTTTTTCCGGTCTGGGAAGCAATGCTTTCCTTGACAGCTTCAGCTTGCCGTTCTTTTCGTCAACCGCGATCAGTTTCACTTCCACCATATCGCCTTCCTTCAGCACATCCTCCACTTTGTCAAGCCTGCGCCACTCAATCTCAGAGATGTGCAGCAGGCCGTCCTTGCCGGGCAGGATTTCAACGAAGGCACCGAACTGGGTAATGGTTTTTACCTTTCCCTTGTAGATCTCTCCCACTTCGGGAACCGCCACAATGGCTTTGATCCTGGCGATGGCAGCATCGATGGAAGCCTTGTCTAGCGCAAACACATCCACGTAACCGATGTTCCCTACCTCCTCGATGGTAATGGTACTGTTGCTCTCCGCCTGGATCTCCTGGATGATCTTTCCTCCGGGGCCGATGACGGCTCCGATCATGTCTTTCGGTATCTCGATCCTTTCGATCCTCGGGGTATGAGGTTTGAATTCCGGCCGCGGTTCCGCGATGGTCTCTTTCATCACATCCAGGATATGGAGCCTGCCCCGGCGAGCCTGTTCAAGGGCCTGGCCAAGTATCTCATAGGAAAGTCCTTCCACTTTGATGTCCATCTGGGTGGCGGTGATGCCGTCCCTTGTTCCGGTGACCTTGAAATCCATATCCCCCAGGTGGTCCTCGTCACCCAGGATATCAGAAAGCACTGCAAATTTTTCCGAACCTTTGTCCGTGATCAGCCCCATGGCGATTCCGGAAACGGGCTTCCTCAGCTGAATTCCTGAATCCATCAGGGCCAGTGTGCCTGCACAGACCGTAGCCATGGAGGAAGAGCCATTGGATTCCAGAATATCGCTGACAACCCTGACTGCATAGGGGAGGTCCTCGGTGGGAACCATCCGCTTCAGCGCCCGGTGTGCCAGGTTGCCGTGTCCCACTTCCCGCCGGCTGGTTCCCCGCGACGGCTTTGCATCACCCGTTGAAAAGGGCGGGAAGTTGTAATGAAGGACAAATTTCTCGGTTCCCTTCTTGAGCACGTCATCGATGATCTTTTCATCCAGTTTGGTCCCCAGGGTCACTGTGGTGACCGATTGGGTCTCACCACGGGTGAACAGGGCAGAGCCGTGTGCTGCGGGCAGGTAGTCCACCTCACACCAGATGGGACGGATCTCGTCTGTACGCCTTCCGTCAAGCCGGACTGATTCATCCAGGATGAGCCGGCGGACCGCCTCTTTTTCAACGTCGTGGTAGTACTTGCTGACAAGCATTTCATTCACCTCTCCCTCTTCGCCTGCTTCTTCCTTCAGTTGATCCAGGAACTTCTCCTTGATCTGAGCGAACGAGTCACTCCTGAGGTGCTTGTCGGTTATGGCAGCTTTGGCCACTTGATAGGCGGCATCATAGGTTTCTTTCCATACGCGGTCCTTCAGTGCCTCATCCTGCTCCTCGTGGCTGTATTCACGCTTGGTCTCCTTACCTGCCTTTTTCGCCAGCGCCAGCTGAGCATCACACATGGGCTTGATGGCTTCGTGTGCAAATTTGATGGCCTCCAGCATGTCGGCCTCGGAGACTTCCTTCATCTCCCCTTCCACCATCAGGATGTTGTCACGGGTTGCCCCGACGATGATCTCGATATCGGCTTCTGCGATTTGCGAGAAGGTGGGATTGGCCACCAGCTGTCCGTTGACCCTGGCCACCCTGACCTCTGCAATGGGTCCGTGAAAGGGTACATCTGACACAGCCAGTGCGGCTGAAGCGGCCAGCCCGGCAAGGGCATCCGGAGGGGTATCCACCTCGGCCGACATCAGGGTGATATTGACAAATGTCTCTGCATGGTAATCATCCGGAAAAAGAGGACGGAGTGCCCGGTCCACCAGCCTGGCCACCAGGATCTCGTAATCTGAAGGCCTTGCTTCCCGCTTCAGAAAACCTCCGGGGAATTTGCCCAGGGCAGCATATTTTTCTTTATAATCGACGGAAAGGGGCATGAAGTCCACGTCCTCTTTCGCATCCTTTGCACTCACCACCGTGGCGAGCAACATGGTTTCTCCTGATTTGAGCATCACGGCACCATCGGCCTGCTTGGCCAGAACACCGGTCTCAAGCTGAATTGTGCGACCATTTCCAAGATCGATGGTCTCTATAATTGCATTTGGTTTTGACATTGTATTGGATTCGTTTTATGAAATACGAAAAAAGGCAATCGAACAATTGCCTTTTTTTCCGAATGTAAGTGTTTTATTTTCTGATGTGAAGGGACTTGATGATGGCACGGTACCTTTCAATATCCTTTTCCTTGAGGTAATCCAGTAATTTTCTGCGCTTCCCAACCAGCTTGAGCAGTGCCCTCTGTGTGCTGTAATCTTTCTTGTTGGTCAGGAGGTGCTGCGTCAGGTGGTTGATCCTGGTGGTGAAAATAGCGATCTGACCTTCGGCTGATCCTGTATCAGCCTCATTTTTACCGTACTTCTTGAAGATTTCTTTTTTCTTCTCCGTTGTTAGATACATCCTGTAATCTGCTTTTTTTATCCTTTTTCAAAATTCGAGATGCAAAGGTATTGATTTTTTTTGAATTAACAAGTTGGTCTGTCAATAAATTCAATCGTTTCAGCATGCAGACACTCAAAGAGTTGGAGCAGATCTTTCGCCTCTGGGATCACATGGCCGATACGTCCGAGGTAATGGTCCTGATCAGCTGCCTGATCTGAGATCTCGTTCCCAGGGCAAACAGCTTGTCGGAGGATTTGAGGGCGGTTTCGGGTGGCGGATTGATCAGATAGGAGCGGTCTTCCCGTTTCATCCCGATGATATTGGCTCCGGAAGTGTTGCGAATATCGAGTTCCAGGATCGATTTACCCATGTAGCAGGAGGCCAGGTCCTCACAGGAGATCTCTTCAAGGATTACACTGTCAGAGCTCTGCAAAAGGATGATTTCAAGAAACTCCACGATGTCGGGCTGGGCCACCAGTTTCGCCATTCGCTGACCGCCGATCTTGTCGGGCATGATGACATTGGATGCACCGGCACGCCTCAGTTTCTGGTCGGAGGTGTCCTGAGAGGCGCGGGCTATGATCTTCAGGTCAGGATTCAATCCTTTGGCAGTCAGCACTACGAACAGGTTGTCTGCATCGACCGGCAATGTGGCGATCATGGCACGGGCGGACTGAATATTGGCGCTCTGAAGCACCTGTTCATCTGCTGCATCGCCCTCCACGTAGAGCATCCCCGGCGTTTCCCGGATGGATTGCACAATATCTGCATTCTGTTCGATCACCACAATGGGGACCTGGTGCTGGGTGAGTTCAAGGGCTGCCTGTTTTCCGTTGCGCCCGTAACCGCATATGACTACATGGTCCGAGAGTCTGTCAATTTTTCTTTTCACTTTAGAGTCTTTAAAGGTATTTCTGAAAACGCCTTCGACGATGAAACGGGTAAAGGTGGTGACCGCGTAGGCAAAAATCCCGAATGAGAAGATCACCAGGGCTGAGGTGAACCACATCCCCCGGGTGTCCAGTGGATGCACCTCTTCAAAACCTACCGTGGCGATGGTAATGATGGTCTGATAGATGGCTTCGGCCAGCGTAAATCCCAGGATCCGGTACCCGATCGAACCGATGACCATCACTGCCAGGAGCAGCAGCAATGTAAAATATAAGTGCCTGATATTATGGTTTTTCATCGGCCGATTCCCCAAGAAGGAGTTTCCATATTTCGCAGCCGGCGCATTTCTTTTTCACACAAAACTGGTGGTGCAACTGTATCATGCCCTGGCTTTCCAGTGCATTTTTCGGGCTTGATCCAAAATTAATCCATTTTTTGGTAATATGATTGGTTTCTGCTTCCACCTCGAGCAGGAGTGCATGTGCACGCCCGGTAAGATCCTTTCGCTTCTCCGTCTCCCCCCATGCCTGTAAAAAAGGGATAACCGCATTGATAATGAGCATTCTTATTGCGGTGTCCCCCACATATTTGGGGGAGGGAGGGGAGGGTTTGCGGAACACATAATGGGTGTCCCAGAAATCGCTCGCCTTCACCCTGAAACGTTGTTCCAGTTCCGTCAGAGAAGCATCTGTCAGGAGGGTTTCGGTGAATGGCAGGCAGTGATGGAGCAGTGCAGCGAACTGTGCCATGCGCACGGTGGGGAATGCGGCCGGACGCAGCCTCAGGTATTTCCACAGATGGGATCCGATTGTACCCTGGATCATCCGTTTACGGAGGGTTCTGTAGCTTTTGCCCAGTGACCGCAGATATGGGCCCTCAAGATTACCGGGTTCCAGGAAACCTGCCTGTCCGAACAGAATCGCCTCCAGCTCGGTGAGGGAATCCCTGTATTCCCTGAGCAGAGTGACCGGGATACGGGAGGCAAGCCATCCGAAAGGAAAGGTGTTCACAGGGATCCCGAATCCGCAGGCCAGCATCCTGTACAGCACTTCTTCCCGGCTCAGAGAACGGGAATTAAGGAGGGCGCGTGTGGTGGCTGCTTTTTGATCCATCCGCATCCTGCCGAGCTCACGTACCCAGTCCCAGGGGAAGGATTGTACCCGTTTTCCAGCGAATGCGGGACAGGGACCAGTTTTTTCTCCGGGAATCAGAGCGGCCAGCGGTGTAACGTGCGGTTCCTGAAACTCAAGCACCATGGTCTGGACCTGCCGTCCCGAAGCATTGAGGATCTCCCCCTCATAGATGTGCACCACATGCAGGATTACACTGTTGTAGGCAGGATCAAGATGGTGGCCGTGACGGATCCACTCCCCGGAACGGGTATGAATCTCCACGTTGCCCACCCAGAGCAGGGTCCCTATCCGGATACGAGCCCCGAGAAAATCAGGGCCGGCGTGGCTGTTCCTGTACCCCGGAAACAGAATCTCCAGTGAATGCCCGCTGGTGGTCCTCATGTTCCAGGTGCGGAAGATCCGGTGTTCCCAGACGAGACAAAGCGTATGTTCTCCGATCACATTGATTCATGTGACAGCCCCTGATCTGATCGGCGATATGTGTTCAGAAAGAGTAAGCGAGCCCTGCGGAAAATTCCAGGGTCTGGACGCGGAACTCGGAAGAAACGGCAGGCACATCCTCTGCCACTCCGCGGAACAGATCGAAGGTATATTCAAACCTTGCCCTGCTTTGAAAGTAGTCGACCCCCAGCCTCAATGCAAGGTTCGAATTGAGCATGAAGCGCATGGCCGCTCCGGCTGTGAATCCGAATGCCAGTTTATTATTGCTGGTCTGGGAAAATATCTCTGTACCATCAAAATTGATCCGCAGTTCCTGGTCAGGTGCCCTGAGGATGGTTCCTCCTGCCAGGGCCCGGACATCAAAATAGAGCCGCTGCGAGGGGCGGACCGAGAAATTGGGCCCCACAAAAAGATTGATATAATTCCAGAAACCGGACCCATAGAGAACCTCAGCATCTTCGGGGATGTCGATCACCGAGGAGGCATTCTCCTCGATATAGCGGATCATATCCTGCAACAGGGAATCCCTGTAGGCAAAATTAGAACCGAAGGAGAAGGATCCGCCGATCCCGGCGTAAGAGACCGGAAAAAATGCTGCATCAAACTTGATCGCCCCGCCCGTACGGGCATACCCGCTGTTATCGAGCCCTTCCGTTGCGGAGTAGTTGCCCTGAGGCAGACTGACACCAAAGGAAATACTGGCGTAGTTTTGCTGTCCCTGCAGGGGAAGGATACAGAGCCCGAGGATCAGTCCCGCGATCCAGCTGAAATTTTTCATCGGTGTGTCGTTATGGCACGATAAAAGTAAACAATTTATCTGGTTCTGCGGAAAGGCATGGTCATGCACCTGACCCCTCCACCGCCCCGTGAGAGTTCCGAACCGTCGATGGTGAGCACGCATTTGCCCTTCTCCGGAAGGGAAGCTCTGCCGTCCATAAGATCCCGTCCGCGGATGATTTCATAACCGTCCTCAGAGAGCCCCTCCAGGGTATGGACATTGCGGTTGTACCCGATCAGCTGACCCGGAGCCACCGCAAAGAAGTTGGCACCGCTGTGCCACTGTTCCCGTTCCTGGATCATCATTTCTTTTTTTCCTCCGCAAAAAGAGGGCCTCAGATCCATCCCGAGTCCTGCGAGGGCCTTGAGCAGGTTCTCTTCGTTGCGGATGGAGACCACCTTCCCGTTGTCCATATCGATCCGGATGGTCTGATACTTATTGGATTTGAGCACCAGGGGCTCATACACCATGCAGGAATCATGATCCAGGAGGGTGAACACCATATCCAGGTGGATAAAAGACTCGGGGGAGGAGGGAAGCTCCTGGACCAGCAGGTGGTGTCGCTTTTTCATGCCGTTAATCATCCTGACCAGCTGATCGATCCCTGCGGCAGTGGTGCGGGAACCGAGACCCGCCAGGGTGATATCCTCAGACGCCACCAGCAGGTCACCACCTTCCAGGGAGACCGGTTGGACAGGAACAGCGGCCTCGTCGAAACTGACGGTCCTTGCCCTGAATTCAGGGTGATAATCGAAAATGGACTGCATGATCAGTGACTCCCTCTCCCTGACCCTG
>CAZNSZ010000058.1:24516-28656 GCA_964575865.1 uncultured Bacteroides sp.
GCCAGCTTTTTCAGCAGGCACTCCAGCTGGTTGTATTCCTTCCGGGCCACGGTAAGGTTGAGAATGTCGCTGTACAGGGCGCGCTCGGCATTCTCCGGGGTCATGTTTTCAACCTCCGGACCCGGTGGATGGAGGATCACTCCCTCCAGTTTACCCACTTCGGAAAACAGCTGGATGGCGGACATGCCCAAAGGTAGTTGAAATTCGGGACTGATCAGCCGGAAAAACCGTTTCGCTTATGCGTCCCGTCGCAGAAAGGTTTGTTCCCGGATCCTCCGCAGCGGCACAGGTACACCGTTTCCCCTGTTTCCAGGATCCTTCCCTGTGAACCGGCGATCCGGAAATTTCCGGAAACCTCCAGCGGGCCTCCTTCAAATACTTTGAATACCGTGTTGAAATCGTCCATGGGGTTCCAGGTTATTCTGAGAATGCAATTTTGCGGTGGGTTCCGTCACAGTAAGGCTGGCTTTTGGAATGGCCGCACCTGCAGAATGAGGTCATGGGGGTTTTCCTCAGTTCGCTGTTATCTGCCCCGATCACCTTGAATTGTCCGTCCACAACGATGGGACCATCCTTCATGATCCGGATGTTGGTGGGTTTTTCTCTTCTGACCTCTTTGGGGGTGATGGTTTCAGGCGTCGTTTCTGCAGTGCCTGAAATGGATTCCGGCGTTTCCTCCTCCACCGCTGCCGGGCGCTGGGCGGCCTTTTCATCTTCTGTCAGGTCCTTGTTATATTTCCATACCAGGGCCTGTGTGGGGCATTTGTTGACCACTTCAATGATGCGCCGGGTAGTGGCCCCCTCCATATTCACCCACGGTCTCCGGCCCGGATTGAACACCTCGATCAACTCCCTGAAACAGGTGGTCGCATGGATGCATTTCGACGGGATCCAGAAGACAGTAATCTCGCCATTGGTATATTGTCGGTTTCTCGGATCACTCATACCTCATCTTCATAAGCTTCTTCAGCAGGTATCAACAACTGGCAGGATGTAATGTTCACGTCAGGATCTGCGCGGTGGTATGTTAAGGAATAGTGAAGCAATGCTGCAAACAGAGAGGACCAGATCCCGGGCACCAGACTGCTTTCAGGCGCTCACATTATTGGGTTTATTTTGTGAGTCAAATATTTACGGCTTCATGAAGCGCTTGCCGGGGTTTTGGAATCTCCGGAACGCAACGGAGGCGCTTCATGTAAACTTAACGTTGAGATAACAATGAGGAGATGTTCAGGTCATATGGGTGATCCATCTTTGTGGTAGAAATTGTTCCGAGTTTTAAAACGAAGTTTTAATGAAAAAATTGATTTATACCCTGGCAATTGTTTTCAGCGTGACGGCTCTTCTGGCCCAGCCTTCAGATCCTGGCCACCTGCTGGCGCTGGATGGTCCGAAGGAAGGCAGCGCCAGGGATGACAATCCACCCGTGAGAACGGGGATCATCAGGGGGAAGATCACCGACGCCACCACCGGGGAAGGGCTGATCGGTGCCAATGTTTTTCTGACCGGCACCACCAGCGGTACCATTACCGATTATGACGGAAATTTTACTCTGGAAAATATTACGCCGGGCTCAGTCAGTGTGACGGCCTCCTATGTTTCTTATGAAACCAAAGTATTTGAAAATGTTGAGGTTCCTGCAGGAGAGGTGATCATCTTAAATGCCAACCTGAACCTCTCCTCACAGCAGATTGATGAGGTGGTGGTCACCGCGCGCCAGCGGGAACAAACCGAAGCGGCGGTCCTGGTCATGAAGAAGAAAATGCCGTCAGTGCTTGACGGAATCTCCTCCCAGCAGATTTCCAGGCTTGGTGACGGTGATGCTGCGGAAGCGCTGAAGCGCGTGACAGGAGTTTCCGTAGAAGGTGGAAAATATGTGTATGTCCGGGGGTTAAGCGACCGGTACAGCAACACCACCCTGAACGGCGCGCAGATACCGGGCCTTGATCCGGAGAAAAACACGGTCCAGATGGACATTTTTCCCAGCAATATCATCGAGAACCTGATGGTGCACAAGACTTTTTCGCCCGACCTGCCGGGCAATAGCACAGGCGGACTGGTGAACATCGTAACGAAGGATTTCCCCGAACGGTTCACTATGCAGTTCTCAGCAGGTCTGGGATACAATGCACAGTCCAATCTGAGGAATGATTTCCTGACCTACCAGGGCGGCTCCAGGGATTGGCTGGGCATGGATGACGGAACACGGAAAGTCCCGGACGAAGTGGATCAACTGACGGCGAACGGTCAGCTCCCTTATATTTATGCCGGGGCGGACGATACCCTGGGGGTGATCTCAAGGGCTTTCTCAAAATCCATGGATAATGCGCTGGGATCTTCGTTTCTCGACCAGTCCTACTCCTTCTCCCTGGGAAACCGGCTGAAACTGTTCAACCGCGACCTTGGTTTCAATATCGCTGCCAGTTATTCCCGTGAATACGATATGTACACCGGTGGCCGAGATGAGAAATACTCCGTCACATCTCCCGATGTACCCGCGCCGAAACGGCTGGTGGAAGACAACCTGGGGTCCGAATCGGCACTCTGGTCGGGGCTTGCCAACCTTTCCTACAAGTTCAGCAACAACCACATGATCGGCTTAACCGCCATGCGGAACCAGAGCGGAGTGAAAAGCTCCAGGTACAACATCGGGCTGGCTGCCGATCCGGACCAGGAAGACATTATTGAGCAGAAGCTGGGCTGGCTGGAGAGGTCCATCACCTCCTTCCAGGCCAGGGGAAAACATGTATTCGGTGGCCTCGGGAACGGGACCATCGACTGGATGGGGTCCTATACCATCGCCACCCAGGATGAACCTGACCTTCGTTTCTTCTTTATGGACTATGATTTTGATGAGTCCACCGGGGAATATTACAATTACGTAGTGAGACTGAACAACCTTCCTGCCCGTTTCTACCGGGAAATGGATGAGACCAACAGGGATTTTCAGCTGAACTACACCCAGCCTTTCAAATTGAACGGGCTCACTTCAAAAGTGAAGGTCGGAGGTGCCTATGTGAGCAAAGAGCGGCTTTCCATTGAAAACAAATTCGACATCAAGCGTCAGGGGGGGATCACATTTGACGGGACGGCAGCGGACTTCCTCAGGGACGAGAACATCCTGGACGGACCCGGTCAGTATAACATCGTGTATTATGCCAACTCCAACCTCACGGATGCAAAGAACAGTTATGACGGGTATGAGACGGTCTGGGGCGCATACGCCATGCTTGATCTCTATATGAACGAAAAGTTCAGGATAGTGACCGGCCTGCGGTATGAAAACACCGACATGTTCGTGGAGAATCATGTGGATACCATTGAATATGCCACCAAGGTGGATGATTACGACAACGGGGGATTTACCGCACACGATTTTCTCCCCTCCTTTAGCCTGGTCTATACACCGGTGGAGGATATGAATTTCAGGCTGGGTTACGGACGGACCGTTGCAAGGCCCGTATTCCGCGAGCTGGCTCCCTATGCTTCCTACGATTACAAAGCGGGACTGCGGAAGATCGGGAATCCTGACCTAGAGAAAACTACCGTGGATAACATTGATTTCAGGTGGGAATGGTTTTTCAGGCCCAATGAAATCATCTCCTTCAGTGCATTTTACAAGTACTTCAGGAATCCCATCGAACTGAGGGACAAGGAACAGGCCGCCAATCCAGAGATCCACTATGAGAACATCGATGAAGCCAACCTTTACGGGATAGAGCTTGAGTTCCGGAAGCGGCTTGATTTTGTGCAGTTTCTGAGGAATTTTTCTGTGGGAGCCAATGTTACCCTGGTGAAATCAGTGGTGGTGGAAGATTCCACCCGCCTGGCTTCTGCCAGGCTTGTGGATCCCGACTGGCCGGAAACCAGGGCCATGTTCGGACAGTCTCCCTACGTGGTCAACAGCTACCTGAACTACCACCATTTTGAAGGGGGCTGGGATGTGAACCTCGGATTCAATGTGGCCGGGGAGAAGCTGATCCTGGTGAACAAGGCGGCCACCCCCGATGTCTACGAGCAGCCCTTTCCGGTCCTCGATTTTAACATCAGCAAGCAGTTCAAGAACGGGATCAACATCAAATTCTCTGCTGAAAACCTGCTCAATCCTGATTTTGCACAAACCTTCGATTTCGGTTCCAC
>CAZNSZ010000059.1:0-11766 GCA_964575865.1 uncultured Bacteroides sp.
CGACTTCCGACTTCCGACTTCCGACTTCCGACTTCCGACTTCCGACTTCCGACTTTCGACTTCCGACTTCCGACTTCCGACTTCCGACTTCCGACTTCCGACTTCCGACTTTCGACTTCCGACTTTCGACTTTCGACTTTCGACTTTCGACTATCTTTCCACCCTCGCCGATCCTCCCCCTTTCACCTTCTCCACCTCCGCAAGGGTAGCCATGCTGGTATCTCCGGGGGTGGTCATGGCCAGTGCACCGTGGGCCGCTCCATATTCCACTGCCTCTTTGGGATCGCCGGTGGTCAGAAAACCGTAGATCAGTCCCGATGCAAAACTGTCTCCTCCCCCTACCCTGTCCAGGATCTCCAGATCCTCCCGGTGAGTGGCCTGGTGAAATTCACCCCGGTAGTAGCAGATGCCGCCCCAGGAATTGACCGTGGCACTTTTCACGGTCCTGAGGGTGGTGGCCACCACCCGGAAATTGGGGTAGGTGTTGACTGCTTCCCGGATCATCCGCTTGTAGCTCTCCGTTTCGAGCCGGGAGAGGTTCTCGTCCAGTCCCGGAACCTCAAAACCGAGGCAGGCGGTAAAATCCTCTTCATTCCCGATCATCACGTCCACGTATCCGGCCAGCCTGCGGTTCACCTCCCTTGCTTTTTCCGGTCCCCCGATGGATTTCCAGAGGGAGGGCCTGTAATTGAGGTCATAGGAAATGATGGTTCCATGCTTCCTGGCAGCGATCATCGCCTCTTCGATCACATCTGCCGTGGTCTCTGAAAGCGCCGCGAAGATGCCCCCGGTATGGAACCAGCGGGAACCCAGATTGCCGAAGATGTGCTCCCAGTCGATATCCCCTTTTTTCAGCTGACTGGCGGCGGTATGGCCGCGGTCCGAAACCCCCAGGGCGCCGCGTATCCCGAATCCCCGTTCAGTAAAGTTCAGTCCGTTCCTGACGGTTCTTCCCGTCCCGTCGTAGGGTACCCACCGGATGTGGTCCACGACAACCCCGCCCTGCATGATCATATCTTCCACCAGCCTTCCCACAGGATTGTCTGCAAAGGCCGTTACCACTGCAGTGGGAAGACCGAAGCATTTACGGAGTCCCCTGGCCACATTGTACTCACCCCCTCCTTCCCAGGCACGGAACTGACGGGCGGTACTCACCCTCCCTTCACCCGGATCCAGCCTGAGCATGATCTCTCCCAGGGAGACACAGGCATACCTGCAGCTTTCAGTGCTTTTGATCTTCAGTTGTTCTTTCATGGCGGTGATCCTCTTTTGGTCAATCGATTGCGCAATCACAAATTTACTATTTTTTTTTATCTTAATTTTACAGCTCAAACATCACTCATATGAAGGCAGCCGTACTCACCTCCTACGGACAGATTGAATGGAAAACAGTGGAAAAACCGCGCTGTCAGCCTGGTGAAGTCCTCATCCGCAATACCTTTGCCAGTATCTGCGGAAGCGACCAGCACATCTTTACCGGGGAGTTCCATCCCCGGACCAGCACCCCCATGATCATGGGGCACGAATTTGCCGGCATTGTAGAAGAAGTGGGGGAAGGCGTGGAAGGCTTCTCTCCCGGGGAGAAGGTGGCTCCCGATCCGATCATCTGGTGCGGGGAGTGTCCGGCCTGCAAGCGGGGACACTATCCCGCATGCACCAGCCTCAGACTGATCGGGGTGGACCTGGACGGCGGTTTTGCACAGTATATCTCCCTGCCTCCGGACATGCTCTACAAGGTCCCCGGCACCATACCGGACCGGCATGCGGCCCTGGTGGAGGTGCTCAGCATCGGGTTCCATGCCAGGAACCGGGCCGGTGTGCAGCCCGGAGACATGCTGGCCATCTGGGGCTCAGGAAAAGTGGGGATCTCCATTCTGGAAGCGGTCAGGACAGTGACCGATGCCACGGTGTTCATGGTGGATGTCCTGGACGGGAGACTGGCCGTGGGGCCTGCCCATTATGACCGTGTGATTCCTGTCAACGCCCTCCGGGAGGATCCCGTGAAACGGATCATGCAGGAGACCGGAAGGAAAGGTGTCGACATCGCTTTCGAAGCGGTGGGGCATGCCGGGGAGGCGGACCGCACGGTCAATCCGGTCAGGGGATGTGTCCAGAGCATACGCGGAGCGGGGACCGTTTGTGTGCTGGGACTGGGAAATGAGCCTGCTCCCGTGTTGTTCAAGGAGCTGATCTGGAAGGAGGGCCGGATTGTCACCTCACGCGTGAGCCATGGTGAATTCGCCGAAACCATCCGGCACCTGGAACAGGGCACCCTGAAGCCGGATGCCCTGATCACCGGTGTGCTTCCTGCCGCAAAGGCCATGGAGGCTTTTCAGATGCTTGAAACCCACAAGGAGGACCACCTGAAGATCCTGCTGGATCTCAGCCAAGGGGAGGGAGCGTGAGGGTATCGCCCATCTCTTCCATCAGAAGCCTCAGCTCACCGTATAGGTCCCTTACCCGGTCCTGCTGATCCGGCTCTCCGGCCAGATCGTCCATCTCCAGCGGATCCTTTCCCAGGTGAAACAAACGGACCACTCCCGCCGCTGGATAGGCAATCAGCTTGTAATTGCCCCTGCGGATCATGCGTTGACGGTCCGTATAGGCACCGTAGATCCTCTCATGGGGCGAAGCGGAATCCCCTCCGGCCAGCAACGGAAGCAGGCTTTGAAACTCCATGTACGGGGGTACCCCGCCCCCTGCCAGCTCCAGCGTGGTGGGTACAATATCCTGCAGGTATACAGCGGCATCGATCACGGCTCCCGCCGGTATGCCCGGTCCGGCAATGATCATCGGCGGACAGAGGCTGTGCTGGTACATGTTCTGTTTTCCGATCAGCCCGTGATGCCCCACTGCCAGACCGTGGTCCGCCGCGTATATCACGATGGTGTTTTCATCCAGGCCCGACCTGACCAGTTGATCGAGGATGAACCCGACCTGTGTATCAAGGTGGGTGATCAGGGCATAATACTCCTGCCTGTGGACCCTGACGGCATAAGGAGTCCTCGGAAATGGCGCGAGTGCCTCATCCCTCAGGGAAGGTCCGCAACCCATCTCCTCTCTGAACGGATAGAGGGGCATATAATTCTCAGGGACCATGATGCTGTCCACCGGATAACGCTCCACAAAGCCCCGGGGCGATTGCCGGGGATCGTGGGGGGCGTTGAATGCCACGTACATGAAGAAGGGATTCTCCGACCGGGCCGCTTCTTCAAGGAACCCGGCCGCTTCACGGGCCGTTGCCTCGCTCCAGTGCACTCCCCCTTCCCAGTATCCTCCGAAAGCCGAATCCCAGGGCACCCAGTCCGTATCATTTTCATCCCGTGGCCGGTGGTACCCCCGTGGTGAATCACCGGGCATCCCGGGACGGACGGTGCCCACGTGACGGAAGATTTCAGCCGGATCGCAGTTCACATGCCATTTGCCTGTGAAATAGGTCTCATATCCCAGGTCAGCAAGCGCACTGCTCCAGAACATTCCCTCGCCGGCCAGGCTGTCCAGCACCTGTTCCGCCTCCCTTGCATTCCACAAATACCGGCCTGTGTTGAGCATGGTCCTGGATGCAATGCAGATGGCCCCGTTCCATCCCCCCATGTTGTAGGTGCCTGAGAAAAGAACTCCTCTTCCTGCCAGTTCATCAATGGCCGGGGTTTGAATTTCCATGTTCCCGAGGGCCCTGACGGCATCCAGACTGTGATCATCTGCAAAAATGAAAAGGATATTGGGAGGAGGAACCGTCTCCCGGTTGCAGGCGGCGGGGATCAGGAACAACAGGATACCGGCTGTGTAAAAGTAACTTTTCATCATCCCGGGTTAAAGATATGAATAAGCGGGATCGATCAGGCCAATTGCTTTCATTTCAGACCAGAAGGACGCAGGGATTTTCTCATGGAACGCTTCCACATTTCTCCTGACCTGGTCTGGTTGACTGGTATTGAGGGCTACAGCACCTATGGAGGGATGCGACCTGCCAAACTGAAGGGCCGGTTCCCAGGGCTCCAGGCCATGCTTTTTGCAAATCCCGTGATAGGATTTCCGCCAGTTGAGCAGCCTGTCACCGGCCGGGGTACCACTTTCCACCTGCCTGTAGTCAAAATGGGACCCCCCGGTGAGGAACCCCCCGTGAAAAAGCGCCGAATTCACGATGCCCACACCGGCGGCCGCCAGTTCTTCCATGAATGCCGTCAGCTCCGGCGGATGGGACAGAATGGTGAAACTGTTGGCCAGCATGACCCAGTCGAAGGGGATCATTCCGGACAGCTCCCGGATCACCCGCCAGTCCTTGGCTCCGATACCGACTGCCCGCACCTTTCCTTCCCTTTTCAGGTCAAAGAGGGCCCGGTAGGAATCCCTGACAGCATGGATGCGCATTTCCCGCTGGCCGGGAGAGCCTGAACCGTTCAGGAATTCGTCGGGATCATGCAACGAGACCAGATCAGGAAGGTATCGCCCACCAAGCAGCTGGTTTCCCTGTTCAAAGCAACTGATCATTTCACCGTATCCGTACCGCTGTTCACAATCATGGGTGATCCCTGCCCAGACACCGGGTTCGAATACGGGTTCACCGGAAACCAGCGGAACCCTGTACCAGCCGAGTTTGTTGCTGATCACCACATCCTCCGGTGCCACGCCAAGCTGATGCAGCCCCTCTCCGATCACCTCCAGTGCCAGTCCTGCGCCATATTTCCCCGCTGTGTCGATGACCAGCGGTGTTCCTGTATGGATGAACCATTGCCTCATGAGTTCCACCTTCTCCTGAAAAGTGAATTCCCGGTAAAGGTTCCCCAGGTAGCTGGTCCCGTATATGATGCCGGGGACCGCAATCCCGGTCTTTCCAAGGGGTGTTCTCCAGCGTGTGTGATCCTTCGGCATGGGAGGGGATCAGTGTGCAAATGTCCGGGTCCTGTAACCATAAATGGCCACCACCACGAAACAGATCAGCGGAAGAATGAAAGAGATATTCTCAGCAGGCATTGAAAAAACCATACCCTGCTTGATGACGGCCCCCTGGAGGGGCGGCATGACCGAGCCACCCAGGATCGCCATGATGAGGCCTGCGGCCCCGAATTTGGCGTCCTCACCAAGGCCCCTCAGGGCGATCCCGTAAATGGTGGGGAACATCAGGGACATGCAGGCCGAAACACCTACCAGACAGTAGAGACCGAATATCCCCTGAGAGGCGATCACACCGGTGACAAGCACCATTCCCCCCATGGCGAAGAACATCAGCAACCTTCCGGGCCTGATGTACCTCATGAGGAAGGTGCTGACAAAGCGGCTGACAATGAAGAGGGCCATGGCAACGATGTTATACTGCTGGGAGAGCACCTCCGCCTCCTGTTCGCCCATCCCCTGGCTCATGAAAAGGCGGGTCCCGTAGTGAACGATAAAGGTCCAGCACATGATCTGTGCCCCCACGTAGAAGAACTGCGCCACCACTCCTTCCCGGTACCGGGGGAGCGCAAAGATCCGTTTCAGTGTCGGAAGGAAGTCGATGCTGTGGTTGGAATCTGCATTCCTGGGCATACGGACCAGGGCGATCAGCACGAACATGACCAGAATGACGATCCCGATCACCACATAGGGAGAGCTGAGGATCTCCAGGTCGCTCATTTTCACTGCTTCGAATTCTTCCGCTCCCATCTGCTGCCGCTGAAGCGTATCGCGCGGATCGAGGCGGGCCTGGATGAAGGTCTTGGCTACGAACATTCCCGTAATGGAACCGATGGGATTGAAGGACTGGGCCAGGTTCAGGCGCTGGGTGGATGTTTCCTCGGCACCCATGGAAAGGATGTAGGGATTGGCACTGGTTTCCAGGAAAGAAAGCCCGCAGGTGAGAATGAAGTACGCGGTCAGGAACGGTGCATACACCCCGATGGCACTGGCCGGAATAAACAACAAGGCCCCGGTGGCATACAGGCCCAGGCCCACCAGGATCCCTGCCTTGTAGGTGAACCTCCGGATGAATATGGCGGCGGGGAAAGCCATGGCAAAGTAGCCCCCGTAGAAAGCTACCTGCACCAGGGAGCCCTGCACGGGATTCATCAGGAAGATCTTTGAAAATGCCTTGACCATGGGATTGGTAATGTCGTTGGCAAATCCCCAGAAGGCAAAGCACGAAGTAATGAGGATAAAGGGCACCAGGTACCTGCGCTCCAACACCCTGAATTTTCTGTTTTCCATATGTTTTCAGTAATCTAGTCCATAGCACACGAGGGCATTCTTCACGAACACCCGGCTTTGTTCCCCGGTTCCCAGATCCGCAAAGAAACGGCGGGGTATCTCCATCACCTCTCCGTATTCCGCGGCCAGCCGGCAGACGGGCCAGTCACTCCCCACCATGATCCTATCCGTTCCGAACAACGCTTTTGCCGCCTCCAGGAAGGGTACCAGCCCTTCATAACTCCATCCCCCGGGGTCCGCCTCGGTGACCAGTCCCGAAATCTTGCACCAGACCCCGGGATGGCCCGCAAGGGCCTCCATCTGCGCCAGCCATTGGTCCGTTGCACCGGAGCGTACCGGGGGCTTGGCCATGTGATCCAGCACGAAGACCTGGTCCGGGAACATGTCCACCAGCCTCACCGCCTCTTCCATTTGATGCGGGTAGACCAGGAGGTCATAAGCCAGACCGGCGGATTGCAATTGCCCGATCCCGCGAAGGAATGCCGGATCAAGCATGAATCCCGGTGCCTCATCCTGCAGGACATGCCGGACACCCACCAGTTTCCCTGAAGAGGAGAACTCCTGCAGCTGGCTGCCCAGCTCCTCCGATCGCAGGTCGAACCAGCCCACCACGCCGCAAATCAGCGGATTCGATTCAGCCAGTTCCAGCAACCACCGGGTCTCTTCAACCGTCTGCCTGGCCTGCACGGCGATGGTCCCGTCCACTCCCGCATTTGTCGCCTCAGCGAGCAGCTCATCCGGCAGGTAGTCCCTCTTCAATACCTCCATGGTTCCCCCGATCCATCCATACGACTCCGGGTCATACCTCCACAGGTGGTGGTGGGCATCGATCATCCGGAACGCTTTTTTCCCCTGCAGTAGCGTTTGAACGCACTGGGTGGCTGTCTTCCCTCTTTTTCCATGGTTCGGTATGAGTTATTGTGCGGTGAACCACACATTCATGGGACCCGTTTCCCGGTTGGCCCAGGCATAATAGGGGATCATTTTCAGTCCATCTCCTTCGACCACATTGATCCCGCCCAGCAGGTCCGCCTCGAAACGGGCCGCAAACCGGGCATCCCTTCCGATGGTGGCTTCCAGCACCGGTGTGGTGTTGTCCGCTCCCTCGGCGCAATAGACCAGGGGGCCGCATTCGATGGCCACCCTGCCCTGCTTCTCCAATACCTTCTCATGGGCCACCACCTGCCTGACCTCCATGGGAAAGACAAGGGTGATCACATCGCCCTTTTTCCAATTGCCCTCCAGGGGGATGTATCCCTTTTGCAGGGGGATATCGGTCTGCCTCCCGTTCACCAGCAGAAGGACCTTTCCCTGTTGATCCCCGGTATACCTGAACAGGTCGGAGGGTACCGGCCGGTTCCTTGCCCATCCCGGAACACGCAGCATGATCCTTCCGTGCACCGCATGGTCGTTGAGTACCTCCAGGTCGATCTTTCCCTCCCAGGGGTAATTGGAATACTGGCGGACGGCCAGGGTCCCCTCACCGGTTTCAACAGTCACCGCGCTGTTCATATAAAGGTTCACAAAGAGATCGTTTCCCTTCACCGCATAGGCATATCCGGCCACCGAAGGAACGAACCGGGAGAGGTTGGAAGGACAGCAGGAGCAATCGAACCAGGGTGAACGGCCGTTCACCCCCTGGTTGAAGGGACGGGTTCCGTCGTGCTGCAGCGTATTGGGATAGAAGAAACGGACACCGTCCATGGAGAGTCCGGAGATCAGGCCGTTATAGAGGGTCCTTTCCAGTACGTCCATATACCTGGAATCCCCGTGAAGCAGGAACATCCGGTGGTTCCAGTACACGTTGGCGATGGCTGCGCAGGTCTCGTTGTACGGCTGGTTGGGCAGCTCGTAATCGCCCCCGTAGGCCTCCCCCCGGTGACTGGCCCCCACACCGCCCGTAACGGACAGTTTCTTTCCCGCCACGTTGTCCCAGATCCGGCCGATGGCATGCAGGTATGCAGAATCTCCCGTCAGTGCAGCCACATCGGCCATGGCACTGTACATGTAATTGGCCCTGACGGCGTGGCCCACTGCCTCCGATTGCTCGGTTACAGGCTGGTGGGCCTGGGAATACTCCCCGCTGCTGGCTTCGGCGCGGATGTCGAGCAGGTGTTTGGCCAGTTCCATGTACCGGTAATCTCCCGTAACGCGGTAAAGTCTGGCCAGACCGATCTCAATTTCCTGGTGACCCGGGACATAGTCGTGTCCCTGGGTGATGCAAACATCATAGATCAGGTCGGCATTCCTGACAGCCACCTCCAGGAAGGTGCGCTTTCCCGTGGCCAGATGGTGGGCCACCGCTGCCTCATACATGTGTCCCGCATTGTAAAACTCATGGCTGGCCCCCGTGGTTCCGATCCACTGCCCCTCTTCATGGTAGGAGCAACACGCGAAGTCATTGTATTCGTTTGCCTTCAGCGTCCAGGGCGTATAGAGGTAACCGTCCTCCTCCTGTGCCCCGGCAATGTAGGCAACCAGCGTGTCCAGGTAGGCTTCCATGCCCGGATCATGGCTGAGCATCAGGCTGTAGGACGCCCCTTCGATGATCTTGTACACATCTGAATCGTCAAACCCGTAACGGCCCCTGAATTTCCCTTCACGGATCCCGGCGGCAAAAATAAAATTATCGATCCGGCCCGTTTCCTCGCATTTGCCAAAAGCAAACGGGATGGTTGCATCCACTGCGACCTGCACCCAATCCTTCCAGAATCCCTCTTCCAGCTGTACCTGAGTGAAATCGACCGGGGTGATGGGATAATCGGTTGTCCGGGGAGGCTGATCCGGGGCACATGCCTGCAGCAGCCACGTCCCCAACAGGATCGCAGCAAGCCTGGTTCCAGTAGTATTCATAGGCGGAACAAGTAAATATGAACGGAATTAAGTCCGGTCAATTTACCAAAAAAGATAGGAATTTCAGGAAGTATGGATGGTAAAAACGCCTTCGATCTCCACCAGCAGCTCTTCCCTGCATACATCCGATTCAAGATACAGGTAAGAACTGCTGTTTAAGCGTTCTTCGCAGATCCGGCTGACCACAGGTATATCCTCCTTCTGCTTCACGTACACCCTGAGGTGGGAATACCTGATCTGGTCCAGTTCAAAACGGATCCCTGTGACATCCTGGTTCTCACGCGAAAAAAGCCTCAGGATATTCTCTATGGTTGTTTCGGTCTGTTTGGCCACATCTCCGGGATACATGGTTTTCTCCCCCAGGATGGAAGCCGTTCCGGACACATAAAAATAAGCCTCGCTTCCGATGGAGACCATTTTTGCCCGCTCGAATTTGGGCGTGCATTTTTTGGGAGCGCCCCCCATCAGGACCTCTTCGGAATAGCGGTGTGCATCGATCTGACCCGGATTCACGATGGGCATGATCCTGACCCTTTCCGATTCGGAGAGGGCAATAAAATCAATAATGACGCCCCCGGTATCCATGCCGATCCCCGTGGCAGCGGGGTACCCATGGCTGAAAGAGCCCCTTGCGTAATAGTCCGCCCTCACATCATTGAAGTCCTGATAGTTCTGCTTCGCTCCGCCGGTCTCCCTGACCCATGCGATGTTCTCGATGTAGTTCCACTGCCTGATGATGTGATGTATGGCGAGCTCCTCCCGGTCCAGGATCGCTACGGCCGATTCAAACGCTTTCTTCGCAGCTTCTGTGACGGAATCCCCGGTTGCTCCCATGAGACCGGCGCAGTGGACCGCCTTGAAATGTCCGTAATCCACCACGGTATACGGGATCTCCCCGGCACGTTTGTAGATAACCCTCTTATCCCTGGAAGCACGTGTACAGATCAGCTCCAGGACAACCTCGCTCCCTGGAGCCGGGCTCTGCGCCACCACGCTGGTGGCCGGCTGACTTGCTCCGCAAAGCGATTCAAGTTCCCTTCTGATCAGCGCTGAACGCTCGTCATACTCCGCCCTGTCCCTGGCAGCGATGAAGAAGGTCTGCTGGGTAATGAAATAGCGCTCGCCGTTCCTGGGATCCAAGAAACTGGCCAGCTGACCGATACAGTTCCGGACCTGTTCAGAGAAGGGTTTTCCGGGTGTGGGAGAGATGTGCTCAACATCGAAATTTGTCGACGGCTGAGAATCAATTCTCATAATGATCTGTTCCACCATGCTTCCTGCCTTCAAAATTCCGTGGGAACACAAATATAGATATTTTTTGAGGATGGCTTACGGGGCATGCTCACCAACAGGTGGCAGCTACTGTTCAAGGATCTTGATGTTCCTGAACCAAACCTCGTCCCCGTGATCCTGCAGCAGGATGTGTCCCGCTTCGGCTTCTCCGAAAGCCGGCCAGACCGAATACTTGCTGTAAGCCACCAGCGCTTTCCACATCTGGGTTCCCCGTTCGTACTCCACCACCTTCACGCCGTTCAGGTAATGGGAGACCTGTGAGCCCCGGACCTCGATCCGGGCACGGTTCCACTGCCCCACGCCATTGAACCGCTTCTCCCTGTTGTCCTGTCCGTACATCAGCGCATTGGCCGGGATCAGGTCATACAGGGAAGCCAGGGTGCGGTTGCCTGCCACGCCCATGCTCGCATCTGGATGACGCTGGTCATCCAGGATCTGGAATTCGCACCCGATGGCCGAGCCTTCCCCGGTGTTGAGGTCCGGATCCACAAAATATTTGATCCCGCTGTTGGCGCCTTCGGTGATCAGGAAATCGACCTCCAGCACAAAATCGCCGTATTTGTTCACGGTCACGATATCCCCCCCGTTAGCCGATTCGGCACCTTCGCCGGCTTCCACTTTCAGTATCCCGCCTTCAAACGACCAGCCCGCTTCCGGGAAATGATCGAGCCTGGCTCCCCGCCATCCGCTGCTGCTCTTTCCGTCCCAAAGCAGCTTCCATCCTGCCTCCTTCTCTGCGGGAGTCAGCGTATTGTTCAAATAGCTCACTTCAGGGGCGAGCTCCACCTCGGTCCAGCAATACCTGCCGGGATCCTCCGTCAGGATCCGGATGTTGCGCCACCTGATCTCTTTCCCTTCCAGGGAAGGATCATTGATGCTGTGCACCTGAAGGGCAATGAATCCTTCTGACCTGCCCTCATCCACCAGGTTGGCGAAGTTCACCCCGTTGATGTAGGTACGGATGGTCCGGCCCACCGCTTCCACACGGATCCGGTTCCAGTCACCCCGCTTATTCACACCGGCGACCTCCGGATGATAGGACATGGGATAGAGCCATCCGCGATCGGCCTCTTCGTAGATGCCGCCTGCCCAGGGGCGGTCGTCATGGTCGTCGCACTCCACCTGGTAACCGTTCACCCGCTCCGTCCCGTCCGGCCGGAGTGCCGTGCTCCTGAACTGGACCCCGGAATTGAGTCCCCGGTCCATTTTCATTTCGTATTCAAGGATAAAATCCCCGTAGGTCTCTTTGGTGGCCATAAAGGAGTTGGGAACCCCCATGGTGGAGACACCCACCACCACACCGTCCTCCACCCTGAATTCAGCGGTCCCGTCCAGCTGCTTCCAGCCTTTCAGGTTCTTCCCGTTAAACAGATCCTGCCACTCCTGCCCGCTGGCAATGGATGATCCCAAACCCGCACACAACAGCAAAACAAACAC
>CAZNSZ010000059.1:11866-28503 GCA_964575865.1 uncultured Bacteroides sp.
TCTAACCCCTAACCTCTAACTCCTAACCTGTCATCTGATCACTCAGCTGACAACATGGGATTCGTATAATATATTTTTTGATTGAACTCAAAATCATACAGCGTCAGCTCCCTGAGCCTGAAGTAGGATTCCCAGTAATTCTCGATGGCCCGGATGTAATCCCGCTTGGCCTCTTCCCGTTCGGCCAGTGAGATGTTCAGGTCGGTGATGCTGATCTCGCCGTTCTGGAATTTCTTCAGCGAGATCAGGTATCCCTCTTCCGCCACCCGGTCCGCCGCCTCGGCCGTTTCGATCTGGGACCTGATCAGGTTGAACTGCTCCACCTGGACCAGCACCCCCCTTTCAAAATCAAGCCGGTCCTGCTCCACATCATAAACGACCAGTTCACGCTGAGATTCTGCCAGTTTCACCTGCGATTCGGAACGGCCCCAGTCCAGGATAGGGACGCTGAGGGCAAGCCTGATGTTCTGTTGCTGCTCCGGCTGCCTGTAGATACCCACGAACTGGTCCGCACTATTGGAAATACCATAACTCATATTGAGGGTGGCACTCAGGCCTGCATTGCGCTTGGCCTGGGTCAGTTCCCGGTCAGCCTGGATCAGCCTCCGCTCGTATTCAGGGGTCTCCTTTCTGTTTTCCAGCGATTCCTCCAAAGCCTTATCCGGGTCCACCTCCCAGAGGAAGATATCCAGGGGGATGATCAGTTCGATGGTCTGGTTCTGATCGAGCCCGATGTATTTCTTCAACTCGTAATCGGCGTTCTTCAGGTTGATGCGCGCATTGTTCAGGGCCTTCTGGGCATTGAAGACCGAGAGCTGGATGCGTGAAAAGTCGTTGTCCGAAATGTTTCCCAGGTCCTTCTTCACCTCGGCGATCTTCAGGTTATCCCTGCTGTTCTTCAGGTTGCTCTCGGCCAGTGCATAATCGGTCTGGATCCTGAGATACCGGAAGAACAGCGAGGTTGCATTCCATGATATCTCCTCAATGGACTCGATAAACCGCTTCTGAGCCTCTTCATACACCAGGGGCTCAGTCATCTGCGCCCATTTCATCCAGTTGTAGGCAAACAGGGGCTGGGTGATCCCCACGCTGACGGGATAACCGGAAAAACCCACGGTACTGTTGTTGAAATCCTGCAGCCTCACGATCCCGGAGGCTGCATATACCCAGGCACCCAGGAGGGGAATGGGCTGGCTGAGGGCCAGCTGGGCAGAGGTCTCCAGCTGGGTCACCTGGTTAAAAACGATGCTTCCGTCGGGTTGGACGATCGGTTTGGTCTGATTCTCGAAGTCGGGCAGGTCCCCGGAAAGGGTCAGCTGCGGCCTGAACCGCGTCTGGTGGTTCTTCCACCTCCAGTAGTAGTTGACATCCTGGTTCTGCACATACTTCACCGCGGAGGACTGTGAAATGGCCAGGTCCACCACATTGCGCAGGCTGAGTGAGACCTTCAGCGTATCCTGTCCCCCCAGAACCCTGGTAAACAATACAATGAACATCCATATCGGCAACCGCTTCATATCCTCCCGCGATCAGTTTAGCTCCAGATTGTCCAGTTCCTCGGGTGAGGTCACCTCGGTAAGCACCACCTTGTCACCTTCCTGCAAACCATCCCTGACCTCAACAAAATCAATGGTTTTCAGACCAGTTTTAATGGTGACGGGTATGATCCTTCCATTCCTGAGCACGTACACATCATGTTGTTCTCCCCGCCCGATGACCGGACCGTTGGGGATCCTCAGCACACTGTCCCTTTCCTGGAGAACGATATCCAGGCCCACCGTCAGATTGGGCCTGAGCCGGTAGTGACTGCTCTCCTGAAGGTTTACATCGAATTCGATCTTCCGGTCCCGGACCACCGGGCTGACAGTTCCCACCACTCCGGAAAGACGTTCGCTGTCGATCCACACATACACCCGTGATCCGGTCTTGATGTGATCGGAATAATCGTCGTCCACTTTTCCCTGGACCTTAAAACTGGTGAGATCGGACATCTCGATCAGCAACTGGTCCGAATTGACCTTCTCCCCCACTTTGCCCCGGATTGAAAGAATGATCCCCGCCGAAGGGGCCCTTACAATCATCTTTGAGAGTGCTTCCTCCTTGGCCGTCAGTACCTTTTTCTGCATCTCGATCTGCAGGATCAGTCCCTCCTCATCGGCTTCCAGCTGCTGAAGCTGAATGGAATTCTTCTCCTTGAGCATCTCCAGGTCCTTCTCAGCCAGTTCCAGTTCCTGGCGGGTCCTTTCGAACCGGGCAGGCGAGATCCCGCCCACTTCGAGCAACTGTTCCTGGTCGGCCAGCTCCGATTTGAGGGAGGCGATCCGCAAATTCTTTACCTGGACATTGTACTCCAGATCCACCTTGGCACTCCTGGCATTGAGCCTGTTTTTTGTCAGTGAGTTCTGTTTGACCTCCAGCTGGTCCTGGATGTTCTCAATTTCCGCCTGGATGGGTGAGGGATCAAGGATGATGATCGGTTCCCCCTCCTCCACATGGCTTCCCACCTCCTTGAGGATCTCTTTAATGATGCTTGAAGCCGGGCTGAGGATCAGCACCTCGCTCTGTGGCTCCACGATCCCTTCCCCGTCGAAGGATTCGATCACATCCCCCATTTCCGTTTCCCCGATCCGGATCTCTTCCCCGGTGATCCCTTCACTTGAAAATGGGAAAAACACCAGAAGGATGATACCGGCCATGACCAGCAAAGGTATCCCGATCAGGATCCCGCTTTTAACTCTCGACATGTTGCTTCCGATTAAGCCCGTTATTCAATGGAGCGAAAGTTAACAAACATTGGGGAAGAAAACAGCCTTTTGTTGCGAAAAACCCTCACCTGGACCGGAACCTCCTGGAGAGCAGGACCAGGGTGACCGCAATCAGGGAAACCGCAGCGGCACCGGCCATGATCCACCGGGGCAGCGCGGAAGGAATACCGAGGTGGGTGGTGATCCCCATGATCCTGGAGAGTCCCCCGGGCAGGACCAGCAGCTCATCGTTCAGTACGGTGAGGCTTTTTTCAAGCCCGGTCAACTGCAGCCAGGTGCCCGTTACCAGAAGACGGATCCCGTGGCCGAGGAGCACCACGCCCAGTGAACCTGCGAAGCCCCTGCCGCTCCATTTCCTCACCAGCTGCACATCCACCTGGTATTTCCTGACGATGAGCATGACCAGCAGGGAGATAAAGGCCATTTTAAAGGGATCGGAGGTCCAGAAAAGGTACCAGAAGAACTGCGGCCCCCTGATGGCCACAGGGACCAGGAACAGTGCGAGTATCATCAGCCTGGTTGCCAGAAGCCCGATCACGGTGCGCTCCACCCCTCCCTTCCAGCGGGTCACCGTCCCCAGCACCAGGATGTATATGAGGGTGAGCAATGCAATGGCGACCGGGAACCAGCGTGCGGTGAATGAGGAGAAGATCAGCCATCCGAGCACGAAAAGAGATGCCATGATCATTGCAACGGTCCTTAAGGAGTGAAAGGAATGGAGGCTGCTGATCATGCGGGGCCTGAACAACGCATCAAAATAGCAGGAGGCAGCGAATAACCGGTGTCCGCGGGGCCTGATAAAGCCCGGAATGCCCATCAGCAGAAGGAAAAAGGCCAGCACCAGCGCTACCCTGGCCCAGCGGATGGAAGAAAAGCTGTTCTCCGCAACGCGCATTCCCCTCATCGCTTCCTCCAGGTTCATCCCCAGCGTATTGAGGTTTCCCTCAAATTTCTGCTGATGAAAATCGGCCACTGCCCTGAACTGGCCCATGGATAGCATGAAGGCGCTTTTTTCCCTTGGATCCCCCGTATCGGTCCACCGGTAGAAGTGCATCATATACTGCCTGTAGTAATCGAGCAGCCGGAACAATTCGATCTCATAACCGGCCGCAGCGATCAGCTGCTCGAATTCTTCCCGGTGAAGCGTGACGCTCCCGCGGACCTCCAGCAGCTTCTCTTTCAAGGCCACCGCACCCCTGACCGCTTCAAATCCCTCATCGAGCACCTCCTGGAAATGGTCCCTGGTGATGAAATAGAGGTTGCTGAATACCGAACTGGATGCCCCCAGGATGTCCCATTCGAAGATCCAGAGCATGGGAGGCGGTTCCAGTCCCAGGGCCCTGACGCTGTACTGGGCGAATTGTCCGATGTACAGGCCGTGGAGCATGATCCCGTAGGAGGAATTCATGGCTTCTGTGAGCCCTTCCACCAGCTCCCGGTCGCTGCCAAAAAAGGAACGGATCCATTCCACGGTAATTGAATCCACCGGTAAAAAGGGATCTTCCAGCACACGGGCAGTGGCATAAACATTGAGATCGTTGACCACATTGAATCCGTGGAAGGGATAGATGATCATTGGTCCGGCCCTCAGGGGCCCTCCGTTCTGGGTCCAGACCCAGGCGCCTTCCAGTTGCGGATTTCCGTCCAGCGCGGCCCGGACGGCTGCCTGGTGCAGCGGACCCAGGTAATTGGGGATGGCGCCGAAACCTTCAAACTCCCTTTTAGTCTGGAACTCAATGATGCGCCGGTGCTCCCCGGTGAAAAGGGTGGCATTGAACGGCAGCCAGCTGTAAAAATCACCTTCGCAATATTTGGTGGAGACCACCAGGTGATCCGATCGGATGCTCCCCAGGACCCGCCTGTAGGTTTCCGGGTTGGTGTGCAGATCGCCTGCACTCCCCACCCCCACGGACCATGTGCGAAAAACGATGGTGCGGTCATGCTTTTCGGCTGCCCTCAGGAAAGCCCCCAGCATCAGCCGGACCGCGCTGTCAGTCCGCACCAGCAGCTCACTCCGGTAGTCCCATCCGGGGATGTTGTAGACCGAACCTGCCTCCCCGATCCTGAGGATAATGCCCTCCACCACCGGAAATTCCTCAAACACCTCTTCCGCGGCCTTTTCATACACCTCCCAGAAGGCCGGATCCTCCGGATCAAGTTTGCCGAATCTCCGCATAAAGAAGGACTCCAGGGGCGGGGTCAGGGTCACCATATCGGTCCACAGGTAAGGGGCGAGCCCGGTTTTGTCAGCCAGCTCCATCAGCTGGCCGAAACCTGCCGCCAGGGTGTCATGCCTGCTCCTGTATACGCTTTGCAAACCGTATACCTGGGTCCCGTCACCTACCCGGTCGAAATTGACCAGCTCCAGGAATAAGGGGAAAGAGACGGCATTGAACCCCCTTTCTGTCATCAGCCCGGCATATTGCTCTAGCTTCCCTTTTTCCGCTTCCAGCGCGGCCCTGTTCAGGTAGGGCGGGGCTGGCCGGATCACCTCCCTGAAAACATACTGGTTATGGCCGTAGTCGGAACCCCACCCTGCCGTATCGGGAATGATGCCGACCCCGCCGAGGTCCACCATCCTGAGCGGAAGCGATAACCCCGCTGTATCGACCTGCATGTCAGTATCATGGATCTGCGGGAGCTCCTTTTCCTGAACCGATATGGAAAGATAATCGACCAGCGGAACGGAAAGCAGAAAACCTGCTGCAGTCCCGGCCAGGAGCAGGATAAGCGTGACCAGGGTATTCCTCGGTATCACATTTCCGCCTGTTTGGTGATGGCTGACCTGATGGGATTGAGAACCCGCTGGAGGATGCGCATTTTGTCCGTAAGGATCTCGGCGTCGCCCTGCATGTTCTGGCTGAAAATGATGGTCTTTCCGTAATAGGTACGCAATCCGTTGGTCAGGTCCACCTCCACCAGGTAATAATCGTCATCGGGCACTTTTGATTTGTTGCTTACCCGTCCTTTGACCATGCCGTATTCCAGGTGGGGAAAGTTATCGAACTGGATGTTCACCTGGTCCCCGATCTTCACTTCACCGGCCCCTTCCATGGGCAGGTTGATCCTCCCCATCATGGAGCCCGATTCGCGCGGAATAATGGTAAGTACCTTCTCCCCGGCTTTCACATTCTGGTTCTCGCTCCAGAACCGGGTGAAGGTGACCGTGCCGCTCACCGGTGCCACCAGCAGGTAGTTCTGTTCCCACGAGGCGACGGAAGCCTGCAGGTTGTTGTAGGATTCCTCCAGGGTACTGATGTACCTGGAGAGTTCTTCCTGTTGCTTCAGCTCCAGGTCCACGATCTGTTCATCGATCCGCCCCACATCGATGTTGTTCTGGGCGATGAGGCTTACGATCTCCTGCCACTGGTTCTTTTTCACAAGGGTCTCGGCATGGGATTGTTCCATGTCGGCCTGGGATACCACCGATTGCTCGTACAGGTCCGCGTCCCGGTTGGCCTGGCGCTGTGCAATGTTGTACTCCTCCTCGGCGATGCGCGCCCGCTCCCTGAGGCTCCTGCCCAGCTCCTGCTGCTTTACCAGTTCAGACCGCAACAACACGATCCGGCGCTGGTGGTAATCGAGCCTCCTGAATTCCGCATAATCCCGGTATGCCTTGAGGAATATGGAATAATCGGCCTGAATGGTCCCCAGCTGCGCATTGCTCAGTTCCGGAAGGTCCGAAGCCACCTCCTCCAGCCTGCCCGAATCGAGGGCAGCCAGCTCTTCCTTGAGCCGCCGGACATCCTCGAAACCGGCGGGGTTCTCGATCATGGCCAGCACGTCACCCGACTCCACACGCTCGTTGTTGCCCACAAACAGGCGGACGATCTTTCCGCTGGTACGTGCCTCAAGGTCCGCCGGCGGATTGACCGAAGTGACCACAATGCGTGCCCTTTTGATGTCCGGGTACCTGAACACCCAGCTGCCAAAAATCAGCAACGCGATCAGGAAGAGGAACAGAAGGGTCCCGTTGCGCGTGATCCAGGAGGGGATCCGCCCCAGCATGTCCTCCACCTCATTCCCCTGCAACTCAACTTTCCGGGTGGGCTCTTTCTCAGGCATAACATCTTATTTAGCTGGAGGCTAATATAATAAAAAGTAACCAACCCGTCGATTTTCAAATCACCAAATGAAACTCTATTTTTGTCTGGGGATCTGTTCCCAAATAGAATTATTCAGACATGCGCTTCAGGCATTTCCCGGTACAGCTGGTGCTGATCTCCGCACTGTTCTGGTTCACCTTCTCCTGCAGCGGTGACCGGTCAGGCCGGGAGCGGCCGGGACGGGAATCCGCACAGGAAGTGGCAGAAAAAGCACTCACGGCCCGCACAAGGGGACTCGCCTTCCTGGAAGAGAACAAACTGGAAGACGCCGAGAAGGAGTTTCTGATCCTTACCGAGCTGGCACCCGGAGAGGCCATCGGTTTCGCCAACCTGGGACTGGTGTATATGCGGATGGGAAGGTACGGGGAGGCAGAAGTGCAGCTGAAGGAAGCGCTGGAAAGAACCCCTGAGGATGCGGATATCCGGCTCAACCTGGCGAGCGTATATAAATATATGAACCGGGACCGGGAATTCCTGGAGGAATTGGAGCAGGCCCTCCGGGACCAGCCGGATCACCTCCAGTCCATATACCGGCTTGCGGAATACTACGGGGGAAGGGATGACGATGCCTCCCTTGCAGCCAGGGAAAAATATCTGAAACGTGCGGTGGAAGTGGCCCCTGCCAACCTGGTCCCGCGTCTCCACCTGATCGAGAACCAGATCATCCTGGGGAAGCGCGATGAGGCCATCGGACAGCTGGAGGAGGTCAGGAGAATTTACCCTGAGTTCAGCGGGGAGGCAGAAACCCATTACCGGACAGCCAGGGAAGCCCTCGCCGCCGGCAGAATGGACGAGGCCCTCACCCAGACCATGATCTTTCATAATTTTCTGAAGCTGACCAATCCTTATAACCAGGGAGTGACTGACCTCCAGGGATTTCAGGGCAGTGCAGCGGGCAGGCCCATGTTCACCTTCAGCAATGCCACCTCCCTTTTCGTGACCGAAGGGGCCTCGATCCTGGAGGCCCTCAGGTTCACCGATGTGACCGTACAGGCGGGCCTGGACCGGTTCGGGGGAACATTGGCAACGGGTACCGGTCCCGCACAGGCGTCCGCCACCCATATCACCACCGGTGACTTCAACCATGACGGCACCCAGGACCTCTATCTGGGCACCTACCTTCCGGACGGAAGTTCTTACCGGCACTTCATGCTGAAAGCGGAGCTGGGGATGTTCTCGGATGTGACTGCGGGGACCGGTCTGCGCCCCTGCGGAGAGGAGTCACAGGCACGGCTGGCTGATTTTGACAATGACGGATGGTTCGATCTCCTGATCCTCTGCCAGGGCAATCCGGTGCTCTACCAGAGCATCAGTGAAGGAACCTACAGGGATGTAACCAGGGAAGCCCTGCCGGAAGGGGATCCCGGCGCCGTCAGTGCACTGTATGTGGACATGGACCACGACGGGGACCTGGACCTGTTCCTCTCCACAACAGGTCATAACCGCATGTTCCGCAACAATTCCGACGGTACCTTTACCGATTATTCCGAATCGTCCGGGCTTGAAGGATCCCCCTCCGGCAGCTTTGAAAGCTGTTTCGGCGATTTTGACGATGACGGGGACATCGATCTCTTCACGGTGAACAGGGACGCCCCCTGCCAGCTCTTCACCAACCTGCGTGAGGGAAGGTTCAGGGAGATCAGCGGGAGCTCCGGACTGGGGAACCTGACCGGAAAGGAGATGGTGACCGCGGGCGATTACAACAATGACGGGTACCTGGACCTTTTTGTGGCCGGCAGGGAGAAATCGACCTTCTCATGGTACCTGAATCAGGGGAGGGGAATGTTTGAGGAAGCGCCCATGCCTTCCCTGCTGGAAGGGATACCGGATGGATTCGCTGCGCTGGATGCCACCTTTTTTGACTTTGACAACGACGGCCACCAGGATCTGCTGATCGTAGGCGATCCCGGTAATTCGGGTGCACCGGGAGGGATCCTGCTGCACAACGACGGGGACGGCGGATTCGAAAATGTGTCCCGCCTCCTGCCCGGCGATTTCGAAGGTGGACGACAGGTTTCGTTAGCCGACTATAATGACGACGGTGACCTGGATATTTTTGTGGCTGGCCTGAACGGCGGAGCCAGGCTGCTGAGGAATGACGGCGGAAATGCCAACCGGTACCTGAAAATGAAACTGGTGGGCGTCAGAAGCGGCAGCGGCAAGAACAACTTCTACGGGATCGGGGCCAAAGTGGAACTGCGCGCCGGGAACCTTTACCAGATGCAGGTGGTCACCGAGCCCGATATTTATTTCGGGCTTGCCGACCGTTCCGATGTGGACGTGGTCAGGATCCTGTGGACCAACGGAACCCCCCAGAATATCTTTGATCCGGGTATCGAACAGGCGCTGATCGAGGAACAGCAGCTGAAAGGAAGCTGTCCTTTTCTGTACAGCTGGGACGGGGATTCATTTGAGTTTGTAAAGGATATCATGTGGCGAAGCGCCCTCGGAATGCCCATGGGGATCATGGGGGACGGACAGACCTATGCGTTCGCTGATGCATCCATGGATTACCATAAGATCCCCGGCGAAATGCTGCAACCCAGGAACGGCCGCTACATCGTCCAGGTCACGGAAGAGTTGTGGGAAACCATCTACCTGGACCAGGTCCAGCTGGTTGCGGTGGACCATCCCTCCCACGCGGAGATCTATGTGGACGAGCAGTTCACCCCGCCTCCCTATCCGCCCCTTCACATCCATACCGTTACCCGGAAGATTCACCCGGCCAGTGCCATTGACGGGTGGGGGAACGAGGTGAGTGCCCGGCTGGGCGCCAGGGACGACCAGTATGTGGGCGGATTCATCAAGGGAAGGTACCAGGGGACCACCGAAGAGCATACCCTGGTCCTTGATCCGGGGCCGGTGGAGAACGGGGTTGCTTTGAAGCTCTTCCTGCATGGCTGGATCTTTCCCACCGATGCCAGCATCAACCTGGCGCTGTCGCAGGGGAATCATGAGAAGACAGCAGCCCCTTCCCTGCAGGTGATCAACGGATCGGGGGAGTGGGAAACGGTGATCGGGAACATCGGTTTTCCCCAGGGCAAGGACAAGACCATCGTGGTGGACCTGGAGGGAAAGTACCTGACCGGTGACCGGAGGGTGCGGATTGTCACCAACATGGAGATTTACTGGGATGAGGCTTTCTTCTCTGCTGGAAGGGATGAGGTCCCGGTGGAAATGACACGCCTCGATCCGGTGGCCGCAGACCACCATTACCGGGGCTTTTCCAGGATGTACCGGAAAGGCGGGAGGTACGGACCGCACTGGTTCGACTATGAAGAGACAGAGACTGCTCCCCGTTGGAGGGACCTGACGGGAACCTATACCCGGTACGGGGATGTGACCGAACTGCTGCTCGAACCGGACAACAAATACATCATCGCCAATGCCGGCGACGAAACGACCATTGAATTCGATGCAGGCGCAGTACCGCCTCTCCGGGAGGGGTGGACCCGCGATTTTCTGGTTTTCTCTGCCGGTTGGGTGAAAGACGGGGACATGAATACTGCGGAAGGGAACCGGGTAGAACCCCTCCCATTCCATGGCATGACACAATACCCGTACGGTCCGGAGGAACGTTACCCCGACAGCCCGGAGCTGAGGGAATACCACCGGGAATACAACACCAGGGAAGTGACCGGACAGGAATTCCGGCGGCAACTCTATATCCAGCAATGATCGGGAACAGAAGGAAAAGTGCAAGGAAGGCTGAGGGAGGAATGATGCAGGGCAGGGGAGGAATGAACCCCGGATTGCCGGTATGGATCACTTTCATGTTCCTGCTTGCATCCTGCGGCCAGAAGGAGGTGCGGTTCGAAGAAGTATCCGCATCCTCGGGCATCGGCTTCCTTCTGAACTTCGGCGATTTTACCTATGAGAACATCATGGAGAGCAGTGGCTCCGGGGTCACCGTTTTTGATTATGACGGGGACGGCTGGATGGACCTCTATATGATGAACGGGACCTGGCTGGAGGGCATTTCCGATGAAGCGGGCAGGGTGTTCGAAAACAGCCCCAACCACCTGTACCGGAACCTCGGGGACGGGACCTTCCGGGAGGTGGCCGTTGAAGCCGGGGTGGATGACCGGCACTGGAGCATGGCCGCAGGGGCCGTGGATGTTGACCATGACGGGGACCAGGACCTCTACCTGCTCAATTATGGTCCCAACGTCTTCTATGAGAACCTGGGCAACGGGACATTTGCCGACATCACCGATTCGCTCGGTCTGAGGGGGCCCGGGGAACTGAACGGATTTGTCAAATGGAGCGTGGGGGTCTCCTTCTGGGATTACGACCGGGACGGGCTGCTGGATGCCTTCGTGGGCAATTTCCTGGCCTTTGATCCGGCCTATGTATCGCCCTCCACCCCGGAGCTCATGCCCCACCCTTCGGAATACAAGGGCCAGGCATCCATGCTCTACCGTCAGCTGCCGGACGGAACGTTCAGGGAGGTGACCAGGGAGGCCGGCCTGTATTATCCCGACTCCAAATGCATGGGACTGACCGTGTTTGATTTCGATGCGGACGGCGACCTGGACCTGTTCCAGGGAAACGACCACCAGCCCAATTTCATGTTCCGGTCCGAGGGGGATCGTTTTGAGGAGGTGGCGGTACAGATCGGCGTGGCTGTCAACAGCAGGGGCCTGCCCACCGGGTCGATGCACGGGGCCATCGGGGATGTGGACGGGGACGGACTGATCGATCTCCTGGTCCCTGACCTGAGGTATGGTGCGCTTTACCGCAATACCGGCAACGGGACCTATGAAGACATCACCGAAAGGAGCGGGATCGCAGCGGCCTTCGACGGGAAGGGACAGTGGGCAACGGCCCTGTTCGACTACGACAACGACGGGGACCTGGACATTTTCGCGGCCAACGGGACCGCGGAAGAACTGATCCTGCAGTACCCCCTCCTGATGGAGAATGACGGAACGGGCCATTTCACCGATGTGGGACGGAAGCTGGGAACCTATTTCAATCACAAACGATCGGGCCGGGCAGCCGCCACCTGGGATTATGACAACGACGGGGACCTTGACATCATCGTCTCTCATGTGGACCTGGAGGCCACCCCTGCCCTGCTTCGGAACGACTGCAGCAACGGCAATCACTGGCTGGGGATCTCCCTCCGGGGAAAGGAGGGGCCCGCTGCGGCCATCGGGGCGAACGTTGTGGTGCATGCAGGAGGGAAACGCATGGTACGGGTCAACCAGTGGACCACCACCTACCTGTCCGGAAGCGATCCCCGGCTCCACATCGGGATGGGCAGGACTGACCGTATCGACCGCATCGACATCGGATGGAGCGACGGTTCGTCAGAATCCTTTGCAGGCCCGCCGGTGGACCGCTACATCACCCTGACCCAGGGGGAGGGCGAACCGGTTCCCGGGGATGACCCGAAATGATTACATTTGAATGTTTAACCAAAAGCAGCAACGAGATGATGGAGAACCAGTATATCAACCGCGTGGTGGACCTGACCCACCCGGAAAAGAACATCCTGTTCAATATGAGCCACGGGGAAGCCGTTGAAATCCTGAAAAAAGGCAAACCGGAAGGGATCAGGGAGATCGACGGACAGTTTGCACTGGTTTCCACTGAAGGGACCACCGTTCACCTGGCCCGGTCGCTGGGCCGTCCCCTGCGCTACTTCATCGCCAAACTCAAGGAAGGGCCCTGCCTGGTGGTGGCGGAAAGGATCGATGACATCTACGACCACCTGAAATCGGAAGGGCTGGAGGACCAGTTCCACCCCTCCTACACCCGCATGGCACCGGCACACTACATCACCAGGATCGAACTGCTGGGCTGCCCCGATCCCAATCCCACCTATGAACGGTTTTTCACCCCTGAACGGAACCGGCTGAAAGGCCAGGACCCGGAATCCATAGGGATCCTCTATATGGAGCGGGTGTATAACGAAATCCGCAAATGGCTCCGGACCCGTGCCACCGAGGGCCCGGTTGGGGTCACCTTCTCTGCAGGAGTGGATTCGGGCTCGGTATTCCTGCTCACCTACCATGCCCTCCGGGAGCTGGGGGAGAGCCCCTCCCGGCTCAAGGCCTTCACGCTGGGGGTGGACGGCGGCGGGGAGGACCTGTTGCAGGCCAGGCAGTTCCTGGAAAAGGTGGGACTCGGATTGTTCCTTGAGCCGGTGGAACTGGAAGCCGGCTCCCTGGACTGGAAGCGGACCATCCGTGTGGTGGAGGACTACAAACCGCTGGACATCCAGGCCGCCACCATGAACCTGGCACTGATGGAAGGGATCCGGAAAAGGTATCCCGGCTGGAAATACATGCTGGACGGGGACGGGGGTGACGAGAATATGAAGGATTACCCCATCGAGGAGAATCCCGAGCTGACCATCAGGAGCGTCCTGGGCAACATGATGCTCTACCACGAAGGGTGGGGGGTCGACCGGATGAAACACTCCCTGACTTACAGCGGGGGACTCAGCCGGGGGTATATGCGCACCTATGCGCCGGCTCAGCAGCTGGGTTTCGATACCCTCAGCCCCTACACCCTCCCCAATGTGATCGAGGTATCTGAAGGGATCCCGTTCATCGACATGACCGGATGGGATCACCGGAAGCTCTATGAATTGAAGGGAGACCTGGTGAGAAGGGGCGTCAGGGCGATCACCGGTATGGACATGCCCGTCTTCCCCAAGAGAAGGTTCCAGCACGGAGCGGTTCCGGGAAGTACCTTCGGCAGCGTGTTCCCCATCCAGGAAATGGATTACCGGAAGGAGTTCCAGCGCATCTATGAGTGACCGGGGAGACGGGATTCCGGAAGGTGTTCCTGGAGGAGCAGTGTGGATCCGCAGCCTGCGCGGCCCCAAGAACCGGGTGGATCCGTTCCGCCCCTATCACATGCTGGTGGAGCGTGAACGAACGCTCCGGGGAACCGTCGAGGAGGTCATCACCCTTTTTCTGACCAACCGGGAATGCAGTTTTACCTGCCTCATGTGCGACCTCTGGAAGAACACCACCGACGACACGGTGCCCGCCGGGGCCATTCCCGCCCAGATCGAATGGGCCCTGTCCAGGCTCCCGCATGCCCCGCACATCAAGCTGTACAACAGCGGGAATTTCTTCGACCCCCGGGCAGTCCCCCCGGCCGACTATCCCAGGATAGCGGAACTGCTCCGCCCTTTTCAGACCGTGGTGGTAGAGAACCATCCGGGAATGACAGGGGAACGGGTGGCCGAATTCGCAGGAATGCTCAGGCCCCGGCTGCAGGTGGCCATGGGCCTTGAAACCGTTCACCCCGGGGTGCTCGCACGCCTTCAGAAAAAAATGGATCCCGGTGATTTCGGAAAGGCCGTGGATAAGCTGCGCCGCCTGGGTATCGGGAGCCGGGCCTTCATCCTGCTCAAGCCCCCGTTCATGTCGGAGCAGGAGGGGATCAGGTGGGCCCGGGCCTCGCTGGATCATGCCTTCGGGTGCGGGGTGGAATGCTGTACCGTGATCCCTGTACGGGCGGGGAACGGCGCCATGGAACATCTTGAAAAAGAAGGCCATTTCTCGCCCCCCCTCCTCTCTTCGCTGGAAGAGGTGACTGCCTACGGGATCGGACTCAAAAGGGGCAATGTCTTTGCGGATACCTGGGATCTCGGGCTCTTTTCCCGGTGTGACCGCTGTTTCGCAGAGAGAAAAAGCAGGCTGGAAACGATGAACCTCACCCAGGAAGTAGTTCCGGTAACCAAATGCACCTGTCAGATCAGAAAAGAAACTGAAAACATTGATTTAACAACATAATCCGTAAAGAATCGGCGGTTTGCCCGAAGGAGGATTCAACAGGATTATTATATTTAAGGCTGATTTTTTGACTCCAATCAGAATGAGGGCACGAAGCATGTGGATGGCGGCGGCAATGCTCATTGCCGCATGGAGCTGCCAGTCACCCGGAAAAAAGGACACTGACACTTCCGGTCAGACGGAACGGAGGGTTCCGGAATCCAATGGTGATTTTTTTCAGAAGATTTCCCCGGACCTGGGGGTGGATTTCAAACACTCCATCGGGGACCATCACCTGGACAACCTGGTGGAATCGGTGGGCGGCGGAGCCGTTTTTCTCGATTATGACCAGGACGGCTACCTGGACCTCTATGTGAGCAGCGGATCCTACACCGAAAACCTGAGCGAGGGGGAACGGCCGGCGGGGAATCCGGTGAACAGGCTTTACCGGAACAGGCAGGACGGCACCTTCGAGGATGTGACCGAAAAGGCCGGTGTGGGCGATCCGGGGTACGGCATGGGGATGACCGTGGGGGACCTGAACAACGACGGCTATCCCGATATCTATGTGACCAATTACGGGCCCAATGTGCTCTATCTCAACAATGGCGACGGCACCTTCAGGGACATCAGCAGGAAGGCGGGCGTGGAAGGGGACGAATGCAGTGTGGGAGCGGTGTGGCTGGACTATGACAATGACGGGTACCTGGACCTTTATGTGGGGAATTATATCGATTACGATCCCGAATACGGGTACTTCTACGCTCCGGACGGATTTCCGGGACCCATGGCCTATGACGGTCAGCTGGACAGGCTCTATCACAACCTGGGCAATGGTACCTTTGAAGACGTCACCGGGGCGATGGGAATCGACAACCATGACGGCCGGGCCATGGGGGTGGGTGCCGCCGATTTCGACGGGGATGGCTGGATCGATATTTTCGTGGCCAACGATCACATGGTCAACAACATTTATCATAACCAGCAGGGGGAGAAATTCGTGGATCAGGGAATCCGGACCGGAATGGCATTCAACCAGTCCGGGGAGGCCACCATCAGCATGTCGGTGGACTTTGCCGATTATAACGGCGACGGTCTCATCGATGTGTTCATGTCCGACGATACCTACTGCTCCCTCTATCAGAACCAGGGGAACGGGGTTTTCGTGGACATGGCCTATCCGTCGGGGATCTCCATGGCAGCGGCCCAGCATGTGGGGTGGTCCTCCTCGTTCATCGATTTTGATAACGACGGTGATGTGGACATTTTCAAGGTGAACGGGGAGCTGAAACACCTCTACGGGCAGGAGGACCAGATCTTCGAGAACCTGGATGGTCAGAGATTCAGGGATGCCTCGTTGGATCTGGGAGCCTATTTTCAGGAGGAAAAGGTGGGCCGCGGCGCCTGCTTCGGAGATTACGACAACGACGGTGACCTGGACGGCTACATTGTGAACCTGGACGACGAAGGCACCTTCCTTCGAAACAACCGCGGCAACGAAAACAACTGGATCACCTTTCAGCTGGTGGGGACCTCCAGCAACCGGGATGCCATCGGAGCCCTGGTCTCCGTGGAGGCGGGAGGAAAAAGGCAGGTCGGTGTCAGAAGAAGCACAACGGGATACCTTTCCCAGAATGACCACCGGTTGCATTTCGGGCTTGCGGGTGCATCGGCGGTGGAGCGTGTGGAGATCAGGTGGCCCTCGGGAAAGATACAGGTACTGGAGAACCTGGAAGTGAATCAGTTTGTAACCGTCACGGAGGAATGAGCATGGGATCTGTAACCGGTTTTTTGCGGCGTGGAAACCATATCTGGGGAAGGAAACGCGGAGTGCTGGTCCTGACCACGGTCATTTTTTTGATTGCAGGATACGGTTGCGGGAATTCCTTCGAAGGCAGAATCGTGGCCGTGGAAATGGAGGGCACCGGGTCCGGAACCCTGGAAGGCGCCCGGCTGGTCCTTATGGAACAGGAATCCACGGGTAATGAGCCCCGTATCCTGACCGGTGATTTTGCATCCGCAGCAGC
>CAZNSZ010000060.1:0-8534 GCA_964575865.1 uncultured Bacteroides sp.
CTCAAACACCAGTGATAGCAATATCGTGCCGGTTCGATCCCGGCCCTGGGCACAAGCATCCATCCGGATACCGTGAACGTGATCCACACTGACGACAAACAACTGGCAATCGATAAGCGCTACCTGAAGATGGCCAGGATCTGGGCCACCAATTCCTATTGCATCCGCAGGCAGGTGGGGGCACTGATCGTCAGGGATAAAATGATCATCTCCGACGGGTACAACGGAACCCCATCGGGGTTTGAGAACAAGTGCGAGGATGACAACGAAGTAACCAAGCCTTACGTGCTGCATGCCGAGGCCAATGCGATCACCAAAGTGGCCAAATCCAACAACAGCAGCGATGGTTCCACGTTATATGTAACAACCTCCCCCTGCATGGAATGCTCCAAACTGATCATCCAGGCAGGCATCCGGAGGGTGGTATTTGAGGAGAAATACAGAATTACCGATGGACTGGACCTGCTGAGAAGGGCCAATATCGAATTGGTGCATATTCCGGATGTCGGGGAAGGGTAGTGTAGAAAAAAGGAAAGGAAAGGAAAGGAAAGGAAAGCAAAGGAACGCACAATGAGTACCAGAAAAAACAGAATCATCATATTCCTGCCACTGATCATCAGTGTCGCCCTGATCGTGGGCATCCTGGCCGGCAACTGGATCACCACCATAAGGGTCAGGAGCATTGTCACCGACGAAGTCAACAAGCAGAAATTCTCTATCAGGCCCGGGCTGACGGGGGGATCGGGATTCGGTCTCTCCTCCAGGGGGAACAAGATCAGTTCGGCCCTGCAGTACATCCTCAACGAATATGTGGATACGGTCAGCGTGGACAACCTGAACGAAACGGTGCTTCCCTCGCTGGTGGAGAGCCTCGATCCGCATTCTGTTTACATTCCTGCCACAGATTTCCAGCGGTTCTCGGAACCCCTTGTGGGGAATTTCAGCGGGATCGGGGTTTCATTCAACATGACGGACGATACGGTCGCCATCATCAATACCATTCCCAACGGACCGTCAGAGATGGTGGGGATCATGCCCGGGGACCGGATCATTATGGTGGACGATTCGCTGGTGGCCGGTGTCAGCATGCCCAGTGACGATATTGTCAAAATGCTGAAGGGGCCCAAAAACACCCTGGTCCGGGTGACCGTTTACAGGAGGGGAGTGACCGAACCCCTGCAATTTGAGATCACCCGTGACGATATTCCCATTTACAGCGTGGATGTGGCATACATGGTGAATGAGGAGACCGGATATATTAAAATCAGCCAGTTTGCCCAGACCACCTACAGGGAGTTTATCGAGGCGGTGGAAAAACTGAAAATCAAGGGGGCGGAAAAGCTGATCCTTGACCTGCGAAGGAACGGCGGGGGGATCATGGAGGCGGCCACCATGATCGCGGACCAGTTCCTTGAAGAGGGGCAGCTGATCGTCTACCTGGAGGGAAGGGCCCGTCCCCGGGAGAACGATTACGCCACATCAAGGGGGATCCTCAAAGAGGACGATGTGGTGGTCCTGATCGATGAGGCAAGTGCTTCCGCCAGCGAAATCCTTGCCGGGGCCATCCAGGACAACGACCGCGGGCTAGTGATCGGGCGCAGGTCATTCGGGAAAGGACTGGTCCAGGAAGAGATGCGGTTTCCCGACGGTTCGGCCCTCAGGCTTACCGTTGCACGCTATTATACCCCCACCGGGAGAAGCATCCAGCGTCCCTATGAAAACGGAACGGAGGAGTACTACCATGAATTCCACGAACGTTTCGAAAGGGGCGAGATGGAGTACCAGGACAGCATCAAGTTCGACGCTGCCCAGAAATTCATCACCCCAGGCGGTAAAACCGTGTACGGCGGCGGAGGGATCATGCCCGACGTATTTGTCCCGGTGGACACCGTTGGCGCATCGGCCTATTACAACCAGGTCAGGAACATGGGACTGATGTACAGGTTCGCATTTCATTACACCGATATTCACAGGGATGCCATGGAGCCCCTTTCAGGTGTGGAGGAAATTGAATCCTACCTGGACAGGCAGGACCTGATCCCCCAGTTCGTGAGCTATGCCAGGGATCAGGGGGTCGCCCCGGATTATGCCGACATCCAGGTCTCCAGGCGGATCCTGGACAAGACCATCAAGGCTTATATCGCAAGGAATCTGATCGACAACGAGGGATTTTATCCCATCATCGCTGACATTGACCACACCCTCCAGGTGGCCATCGACACCATATCGCGGCTTTGACAGTTTTCCGCTGCCGGAACTATTATTTTGAGCGTTTCCGTTAAACCTTCCATGGGAATCACCATCCAAGGAATGAATCTTTTTTAAAACCGGATCATTAAACCAGATGTGTGATGAAAAATCTCAGAATAAAAACGGCAGGGATCTTCCTGCTGGCCATCATGACGACCGCAGGGCTGGAAGCGCAACGCTACCGCCATGGCGGAGGCCCCGCTGAAAGGGGAGCAAACCGGGAAGCAGTCAGAACATCCGCCATTGAAAGGCTGGAGCTGACAGAAGAGCAGCAGGCTTCCCTGAAAGGGCTGCAAACCGAACATTTCAATACCATGAAGCCGCTCAGGACCAAGCTGACAGAACTCAGGGCAAGGGAGCGTACCCTCCTGGTACAGGAGGAAGTGGATATGAAATCAGTGAATCAGCTGATCGATGAGGAGACCGATCTGCTGAATCAGATGAAGAAACTCCGCGTGGAACACAGGCTTTCCGTTCAGGAGATTCTGACGGATGAGCAGCAGATGCTCCTGGAACAGCGAAAAATGCGGAGAGAGAATTTCAGGTCTTACGGGAATGAACACAGGGGGTCACCCCGCGGGGAAAGACCCTTTCGTAGAGATTTGGGTTAGCAGTAGCAATCGGAATACCTGACAGGCCTGCCTCTGGTTCTTCATCTACGAATTCATTCCCGGGCAGGCCTGTTTTTTTTGCCTTCTTCCACCATCATTGCCAGGATCGCTTCCGCGGCGGGTTCCGGCTCCTCCAGAAATCCCATGTGTCCGCTTCCGGCCAATCTCAAGACCCGCGCATGGGGCGCCAGTCCGGCCAGCTTTTCAAAGAGTTCAACCGGAATATAATTGTCCTTCATCCCTCCGATCAGTAGCACGGGAAGGGTGCTGTCCTTCAGTGTGTGTGTGCGGTCGGGACGTTGCATCATCCCGTTCAGAATGGCAATGATCCCTTCCTCCGGATTCTCCAGTGCGATCTTCCGTGCCCGCTCCACCTGATCGTTCAGGTGCTCCGCCTGATCACTGGCAAAACCTTTGGGGATGTTCACATTGATGATCTGACACTTTTTGCCGCAGCGCACCAGGCTGATCTCCCGCTGCCTGTTCCTTTTCTTCTCCTCGTTGTCGGCGAAACAGGTGGAATGAAACAGCACGTAGCCGGTCAGCCTTTCCGGGTACAGGCTGGCAAAGGCCATGGTGACATACCCTCCCATGGAGTGTCCCACCAGTAAAAACCGTCCGAGATCCTCGGCATCAGCCACCGCCCTGACGGCCCCGGCCAGATCTTCCATGGTGTGCACCGCACCCCAGGTCCCGGAACGTCCGTGCCCCGGAAGATCCGGGACTATGACCCGGTAATGCTGGCTGAGGCGGGCAGCAAAAGGTTCCCATATGGCCCCGCTCTCCAGGTACCCGTGGAGGAGCACCAGGCAGGCCCCGCTTCCCGAATCGGTGTAGTACAGTTTCTGTCCCCTGTGGATGATGTCCTTTTCCATGCCCCTCATCGGTTTGACAGCATCAATTCTTCGATCTCTTCAGCTTCCATGGGGATCCCTTCCATCAGGTCAACCGGTCCCGAATCGCTGATTAAAATATCGTTTTCCAGCCTGATCCCGAATCCTTCCTCCCTGATATAGATGGCCGGTTCACAGGTGAGGACCATCCCCGGCCGGAACGGAACGGATCTGTCACAGGGATCATGTACGTCCAGGCCCAGGGAGTGGGAGGTGCCGTGCATAAAGTACTCCCTCCAGAGGGGCGTTTCAGCGGAATGTTCCCTGGCCTGGCTGAGGGTATAGAGTCCCAGGGCCACATGCTCCTCCTGGAACAGCTCTCCCACCTGCTGGTGGAATTCGTTCATCAGTACGCCCGGGACCATCATCTCCTTTGCTTTCCTGAAAATCCGCACCACAGCCTCATAGACCTCCCTTTGCCGCCGGCTGAAACGTCCGCTGACCGGAATGGTCCTGGAGCAATCGGCTGCATAATGGTTCACCTCGGCCCCGAAATCCATCAAAAGCAGGTCACCCTCCCTGCACCGCTCCGAGTTGGAGGTGTAGTGCAGGATCAGGGCATTCTGTCCGCCGGCGATGATCGGTTCGAAGGCATGTCCGGCGGCCCCCTTCCTGATGAATTCGGCGATGATCTCCGCTTCAATTTCATATTCCCACATTCCGGGCCTGACCATTCCGAGAATCTTCCGGAATGCGGAACCGGTGATCTCCACTGCCGTTCTGATCACCTCCAGCTCCTCTTTTTCCTTGATCATCCTCAGGCCGGTGGTCAGGCTCCCCAGATCCGCATGAACCAGCTGCGGAAAGTTCCCTTCAAGGGTTTCCAGGGGAATTTCACCGGTGGTATAGAGGATGGGCGAACTCCCGTTCAGTCTGTCCATGATCCCGGCCAGTTCTTCCCTCTCCTTCACCAGTGCGATCCCTGACAGTGCCGATGCTTCCTCCTTCGACAGACCCGGACCGGACCAGAGGACCGATTTTTCACCGGGAGTACTCAGGAAAAGAATCTCCCGGAATGCGGGATCATCCTGGTCAGGCAGCAACAGCAGCAGGCTCCCCTCCTGGCTGATGCCGGTCAGGTAGAAAAAGTCGGAATGTTGCCGGTAGGGATAGTACTGATCGCCGTTTCTCAGTTTCCGTCCTCCTGATCCCACCAGTGCTCTTGAACCGGGGTCCATCCTCTCCATCAGTTTTGCACGGTTCCTGGTAAACAGCGCGGAGGGTATGGGATTATTTCTCATCTTGGGAACACAGTATACACCCCGGGAGGACCGCAGGATGAACTGTTATAGGAAATAAGGATGACAAAAAGATAAGAATAAGAAAATGTTATATTTGTTCATGACCTCCTCGCAATTTAACTAACTTATTTTAATTAAACCCATATGTCCAACATTTTCACTTCTTCCATTGGCAAGAAACTCCTGATGTCACTGGCAGGCATTTTTCTGCTGTTGTTCCTGCTGGTCCATCTGGTGATCAACCTGTTGGTAATCATCTCCGATGATCCCATGGTATTCAATAAAGCAGCACATTTCATGGGGACCAACATCGTGATCAAGGTCTTCGAGATCGTCCTGTTCGGCGGGATCCTCCTCCACATTATTTATGCCCTGGTCCTCCAGGTCCAGAACTGGATCGCCCGTCCCAAACGGTATAAGAAAGCGAATTTTTCAAACACCTCGTTCTTCTCCAAATTCATGATCCACACCGCTGCGATCATCCTGGTTTTCTTCGTGATTCATTTCGCGGATTTTTATTTCAGGGCCAAGTTCGGACATCTGTCGGAGGTCATGGTAGACGGGGTGCTTTACCATGACTTTGCTCAAGAAGTCTCCGATAAATTCAAAATGCTGCCGTTCGTTATATTCTACCTCGCATCATTCATATTTCTGGGTTTCCACCTGATCCACGGGTTCCAGTCCGCTTTCAAGACCCTGGGGCTGGATAACAAGAAATACACCCCGGCCATACAGGTTGTGGCCCTCTTTTATACCGTGGTGGTAGTTGGCGGATTCTCACTGATCCCGCTGTTGCTGTACTTCATGTAAAAAAATATTTCAGAAGATGGTTAAGATACAATCCAGGATACCCGAGGGGCCGCTGGCTGAAAAATGGTCCCACTTTAAATCCAATCAGAACCTGGTCAATCCGGCCAACAAGCGAAAACTGGACGTCATTGTCGTGGGGACCGGTCTTGCCGGCGCCGCTGCCGCTGCCTCGCTGGCAGAGATGGGATTCAAGGTGAAATCATTCTGTTACCAGGACAGCCCCCGCAGGGCGCACAGCATCGCCGCCCAGGGGGGGATCAATGCGGCCAAGAATTATCAGAACGACGGGGACAGCGTTTACCGCCTCTTTTTCGATACCATCAAGGGAGGGGATTACCGGTCAAGAGAGGCCAATGTCTACAGGCTGGCAGAAGTAAGCAACAGCATCATCGATCAGTGCGTCGCACAGGGGGTCCCTTTCGCCCGTGAATACGGGGGAAGCCTCGATAACCGGTCATTCGGCGGAGCACTGGTATCCAGGACCTTCTACGCAAGGGGACAAACCGGGCAGCAGTTGTTGCTGGGAGCCTACCAGGCTCTGAGCAGGCAGGTCGGGAAAGGGAACGTGGAGATGCATTCCAGGATGGAAATGTACAACCTGGTCATCGTTGACGGAAGGGCACGGGGAATCATAGCCCGCGACGTGATCACGGGAAAACTGCACAGGTTCAGTGCTCATGCGGTGGTGCTGGCCTCAGGAGGGTACGGGAACGTCTTTTTCCTCTCTACCATGGCCATGGGAGCCAATGTGAGTGCGGCCTGGCAATGCTACAAGAAAGGGGCTTTCTTCGGAAATCCCTGCTTTGTGCAGATACATCCCACCTGCATCCCCGTTCACGGCGAGTACCAGTCCAAACTGACCCTGATGAGTGAAAGCCTGAGGAACGACGGACGCATCTGGGTCCCGAAAAAACAAGAGGACGCAGTGAAGCTGCAGAAGGGAGAGATACGCGGGGTGGACATTCCGGAAGAGGACCGGGATTACTACCTGGAAAGGAGGTATCCGGCCTTCGGGAACCTGGTTCCCAGGGATGTCGCATCAAGGGCCGCCAAGGAACGGTGTGATGCCGGTTACGGCGTGAATTCAACCGGACTGGCGGTTTTCCTTGATTTCAAGGATGCCATTGAAAGGCTCGGGAAGGATGTGATCGAGGCAAAATACGGCAACCTTTTCCAGATGTACGAGAAGATCACCGATGACAATCCCTATGAGGTGCCCATGATGATCTATCCCGCCATCCACTATTCCATGGGCGGGATCTGGGTGGATTACGAATTGCAGACCACCATTCCGGGGTTGTTTGCCACGGGTGAGTCCAATTTCTCGGACCACGGGGCCAACCGGCTGGGAGCATCCGCACTGATGCAGGGCCTGGCCGACGGCTATTTCGTATTGCCCTACACCATCCAGAACTACCTGGCGGGAGAGATCAATACCCCCCGGTTCAAAACCGACACCCCCGAATTTGAGGCTGCCGAGAAAGAGGTGGGCGAGCAGCTTGAAAAGCTGATGTCCGTCCGCGGTAACCAGACCGTGGACACCCTGCACAAGCGGCTGGGCCATATCATGTGGGAATATGTGGGAATGGCAAGGAACAGGGAGGGGCTCCTCACGGCCAGGGAAGAGATCAGGAAACTCAGGGAAGAGTTCTGGACCGATGTGAAGATCCCCGGCGAACTGAATGATCTCAACCCTGAACTGCAGAAGGCGAGCCGGCTGGCCGATTTCCTGGAGCTTGGCGAACTGATGGCCATCGATGCCCTCCACAGGGAAGAATCGTGCGGAGGGCACTTCCGTGAGGAGTACCAGACCGGGGAGGGTGAAGCACTGAGAAACGACAAAGAATTCACCTATGTGGCCTCCTGGGAATTCAAGGGATTGGATGCGGATCCCGAACTCCACAAAGAGCCGCTCAAGTTTGAGTACATCGAAGTAAAACAGAGGAATTACAAATAATATTTGATTCACGATGAACCTGAAACTGAAAATCTGGCGTCAGAAGGATCCCCAAACCAGGGGTAAATTTGTCAATTACCAGCTGACCGGGATCTCACCGGACAGTTCTTTCCTGGAAATGCTTGATGTGCTGAACGAAAAGCTGGTCTCCGATGGGGAGGAACCGGTGGTATTCGATCATGACTGCCGGGAAGGGATATGCGGGACCTGCGGCATGTACATTAACGGCCGCCCCCATGGCCCTGATTCGCTGATCACCGTCTGCCAGCTGCACATGCGCAAATTCAATGACGGAGATACCATCGTGATCGAACCCTGGCGGGCCAGGGCCTTCCCGGTCATCCGGGACCTGATGGTGGACCGTACCGCATTCGATGCCCTGATCCAGGAAGGGGGATATGTTTCGGTCAATACCGGCAGCGCACCCGATGCCAACAGCATACCCATCCGGAAGGAATACGCTGACCTGTCCATGGATGCAGCTGCCTGCATCGGCTGCGGGGCGTGCGTGGCAGCCTGCAAGAATGCATCGGCCATGCTTTTTGTGGGGGCCAAGATCTCCCACCTGACCCTGCTCCCTCAGGGAAAAATCGAAGCAAACGAACGGGTGAGGAAGCTGGTGGCCAAAATGGATGCCCTCGGATTCGGGAACTGCACCAATACGGGGGCCTGCGAAGCAGAATGTCCCAAAGGGATCAAGCTCACCAACATCGCCCGGCTGAACCGGGAATACTATAAAGCCATCCTTTAAGCGTCGGGACCGGCCTGACCG
>CAZNSZ010000060.1:8634-20072 GCA_964575865.1 uncultured Bacteroides sp.
AAGGTCAGTTTAGCCCCTCATGGTAGCCTCCACCTCGTCGGTGGTTTTGGGAATGGGGGTTCCCAGAACGCGGTTGCCGGTTGCGGTGATCAGCACATCGTCTTCAATCCTGACCCCCCCGAAATCCCGGTATGCATCCAGCCTTTCATAATTGATGAACTGTTCGAACTTCCCCGCTGCTTTCCACTGATCGATCAGGGCCGGAATGAAGTAACACCCCGGTTCATTGGTCATTACAAAACCGGGTTCCAGTTCCCGCCCCATGCGCAGGTAAGCCAGTCCGAACTGTTCGCTTCTCCTGATCGTATCGCTGTACCCCACGTAATTCTCACCCAGCCCCTCCATATCATGCACATCGAGGCCCATCATGTGTCCCAGGCCATGGGGAAAGAACAGGGCATGGGCACCGGCTGCCACAGCCTCCTCCATGTTCCCTTTCATCAATCCCAACGCTTTCAGTCCGCCGGCGATGATGGAGGCCGCCAGCAGGTGGACCTCCCGGTATGTCTTGCCGGGGACAGAGGCTTCAATGGTTTTCACATTGGCTTCCAGCACAATGTTATAGATCTCCTTCTGACGGTCCGAGAACTTCCCTCCCACCGGGAAGGTCCGGGTGATGTCACTGGCATATCCCATGGGGGTTTCCGCACCGGCGTCGCAGATGATCATCCTGCCGCTGACCAGCTCATTGCCGTGGTCATGGTTATGAAGGATCTGTCCGTTCATGCTCAGGATCACCGGGAACGACACCTGTCCCCCGTGCGACAGGGCGATCCCCTCAATGGCACCTGCAAGCTCATATTCGAAATTGCCCGGAAATGCCATTTTCATGGCGGTGGTATGCATGATCCCCGCCACGTCGACCGCTTTCTCAATCTCGGCGATCTCATGGGAATCCTTCACGGCCCTCAGGTCCACCACCGCCCTGATCAGCTCCTCGGAAACAAACCCATTCACCCCCTCACAGGAAACGCCCAGCAACCGGGCAAGGTCAAGGGTATGATCGCCCCTGTACGGAGGCAGCAGGTGTACCTTCCGTCCTCCCGCAATGGCTTTTTTCAATACCTCTCCCAGAGAATCCAGTGAGCCAGTCTGCTCCACCCCCGCCGATTCGGCCAGTTCGCTGACCCCGGGAAGCGATCCCATCCAGATGATATCATCAATGGTCAGGTCATCTCCGTACAGGGTATCGATCCCTGAATCCAGATCGAGGATCCCGTGGAATCCGGGTTTGTTGATCCCGAAGAAATAGAGGAAGGAACTGTCCTGCCGGTAGTGGTAGGTATTGGCCCTGTAGTTCATGGCACTCTCCCCGTTTCCCGGAAAAAGGACCAGGCCGTTTTTCAGTTGCTCTTTCAGTTTTTTTCTCCGCTGCCAGTAGACTTCTTTTGGAAACATAGGTGTTCTGTTTTAGTTGCTTTGGGACAAGGGACATAAAAGTAAGCCCTATTTTTGACAAACAGCCGAAACGGGCTGGAAAGTTTGCTTCGGAACAGGTATGTTATAAACCATTTTTAAGACAAAAAGGAGCTCACGATCCTTTTCATGAACGAATATGGTAACTTTTTCATACCCAAATCGTAAAAAATTGCGAATAGTGTTGGAGATCATAAATAATCTTCTATATTCGCAGGAGAAAAGCCATTTGTCAACCTTTTATCAACAATTTTACCAACATGCCCTACCGACGTTTGCCCAACACAGACTCCGCACGCTTAAAATCGCTCAAGTCTGCGCACGAAAAAGGTAAAGACATTCCTCCCTTCCGCCTGGCATTCAGTCCGCGCTCCTACCGAAAGATACAGTCGGTCCTTCCGACTTTCGAAACGGCCATCCAGGAGCACAAGAATTCCCTGAACATTCAGGCAGAAAAAAACAAAGAGTACCAGAAAAGACTCCGGAAAGCGAGGCTCTACATCTCCCATTTCATCCAGGTGGTCAACATGGCCATTACCCGGGGCGATATGGTTCCGGAAACCCGCCACTATTTCGGCCTGGACGAAGAGGAAAGGAAGCTTCCTTCACTGAACTCGGAAGAAGAGGTCATCGAATGGGGTGAACGGCTGATCGAAGGGGAACACAAAAGGATGATGAAGGGGCTCAACCCGATCACCAATCCTACCATTGCGCTGGTCAAGGTTCATTTCGATAAATTCCTGGAATACTACAACTACCAGAAGAGCCTGAAGAAAAGGAGCCAGAATGCACAGGAGCAGCTGAACGTTCAGCGGTCAACCGTGGACAGCCTGATTCAGGAAGTCTGGAACGAAGTGGAAGATACCTTCAATGACCTTCCCGAAGAGATGCGCCGTGAAAAAGCTTCTGAATACGGCCTGGTGTATGTGTTCAGGAAAAGTGAGATGAACAACGTCAGCGTGTTCCATTCCTCCCGCGCAGGGAGCTGATCACCGCATCCCGCCGCTTCAGGTAGATCCACCACAGAAAGAACAGGACGAACAGCAGCAGGCTGATCAGTGCGGTTACAGGCAGCATGGAACTGGTGCCGATCTCCTCCAGCATATCATCGGCACTTCCGCGTGAATAGAAATAGTAATAGACCACCCCCATTACATTATTGACAAAGTGCGCCAGGATGGGAAACCAGATGGAGCGTCCGTACACCATCAGGTAACCGAGGATGATCCCCAGTACGAAACGGGGCAGGAAAGAGAAGAACTGGAAATGAAATGCGCTGAACAGTACGGCGGTGATCACCACCGCCAGGTGGACGTTCCTGATCATCTCATGCAGCAGCCGCTGCAGCAGTCCCCTGAATATCAACTCCTCTCCCACCGCGGCAATCACTCCGATCATCAGCACGTTCACAAGCAATCCCATGGTGGACTGTGTGGAGGTAAAGGCACGCATCACCTCCTCTGCCTGGCTCTCCAGGGCACGGAGGTATCGGTCCACCGGCGCCAGGGGAAACTGCATCTTCATGTTGATCTCCGCCAGGTAATTGATGAACGGGATCACCGCCACCATCATGGCCACCACCAGCAGCATGGGGACCGCCCCGGTCCGGTTCCCGAATCCGTAATAGGAAAACAGATCACCTGCGAACAGGTAAGAGAAGAGAAAAGCAGGCAGAATAAAGGTCCCCAGTGACCCCAGGATCTGGATCAGTTTGGAAGCTGCCACGTATCGTGGATCACTGAAATCGGCCAATGTCAGGATCTCGGTAAATCCGAATCCGTAAACCAGCGCAGCCACGCCTGCGGCCAGGAACTGAAATCCCAGGGCCAGAATAAAGAGGATGATGACAGAAAACAGGAATTTCTCAGACGGCCGCAAACCGGCCAGCAAAGGTCTCTCTCTCACTTATTTTTGTATTTTTGCCGCCAAATAAATGACAAAGAAAACAAATTGAACGGTTAGTTCCTACTATCTCCGTCAATCATGCAGATCGGCTCCCTCAATCTCGGCGAAAGGCCCGTTTTCCTGGCTCCCATGGAGGATATCACCGATCCTTCTTTCCGGTACATGTGCAAGCAGCAGGGAGCGGACATGATGTATACCGAATTCATTTCATCGGACGGACTGATCCGTGACGGTGCCAAAAGTATCCGGAAGCTGACGATCTATGACCATGAACGGCCCATGGGGATCCAGCTTTACGGGCACCTGGTGGAGGCCATGACGGAAGCTACCCGGCGCTCCCTGGAATCCGGGCCCGACCTCATCGACATTAACTACGGGTGTCCGGTGCGGAAGATCGCCAACAGGGGAGCGGGGGCCGGGATGCTGGCCAATATCCCGCTGATGATGAAAATGACCCGGGCCATCGTGGAAGCCTCCACCGTTCCGGTGACCGTGAAAACCCGGCTGGGATGGGACGAGGACAACAAGATCATCGTGGAGGTGGCCGAGCAGCTGCAGGACCAGGGGATTGATGCCCTGACCATCCATGGACGTACGCGTGCACAGATGTACAGGGGGAAAGCGGACTGGACACTGATCGGAGCGGTGAAAAACAATCCCCGCATGAAGATTCCCATCATCGGGAACGGCGACATCACCAGTCCCGAGGGGGCCAGGGAGATGTTTGACCGCTATGGTGTGGACGGTATCATGATCGGAAGGGGGGCTGTGGGCAGGCCGTGGCTTTTCCGGCAGGTCAAAGCCTATCTGGATCACGGTGAGCGGATTCCTGAGCCTACGGTAACCGAAAAGGTGGATATGGCCACCCTGCATCTGTCCAAATCAATCGAATACAAGGGAGAGCCCGTGGGTATCTACGAGATCCGCCGGCATTTTTCCAATTATTTCAAAGGCCTCCCACATTTCAAGGAGATCAGGCTCCGGCTCCTCACGAGCCTGGATGTGGACGAGATCCAGTCACTGCTGGAACTTGTCCGGGAACGGTACGGAGATTTCAGGCCGGAGCCTGCCGGGGGATTCTGGGACCGGGATTAGCGTCTATCTGTCTCAGCTGACCTGGGGACCGTTTTCCGCGCGTCTGGGATAATCCAGGTTGTAATGCAGCCCCCGGCTCTCTTTCCTGGCCTGGGCCATTTTGATGACCAGGTACCCCACATTGACCAGGTTGCGCAGCTGGCAGATGCGGAGGGAAAGCTTGGATTTTTTATAGAGGTCCTCGGTTTCCCTGTAGATGATCTCCAGCCTGACGATGGCCCTTTCAAGCCGCAGGTCCGACCGGACGATTCCCACGTAGTTGGACATGATCTGTTTCAGCTCCTTCAGGTTCTGGGTGATCAGCACCATCTCCTCCGGATGGGTGGTCCCTGTATCGTCCCATTCGGGGATGCCTTCGGCCCAGTTCAGCGCGGGGAGGTTATCCGCCGCATGCCGGGCGGCCCGGTCTGCAAATACGATGGCTTCGATGAGGGAATTGGAGGCAAGCCTGTTGGCACCGTGCAACCCGGTGGATGAGACCTCCCCGACCGCATAGAGCCGCCTGATCCAGGTCTCCCCGTTCATATCCACCTTCACCCCTCCGCAGAGGTAATGGGCAGCCGGCACCACAGGGATCCGGTCTTTCGCAATATCGATCCCCACCGAACGGCATTTTTCATTGATGTTGGGGAAATGCTCCTTCAATGCGTTTTCTTCAAGATGGGTGGTATCGAGGTAGACAAAATCGTGCCCGTGGATCTTCATCTCATTGTCGATGGCCCTTGCCACAATATCCCTCGGGGCAAGGCTCCCCCGCTCGTCATATTTGTTCATGAACTTATCCCCGAACTGGTTCCGGAGGATCCCTCCGTACCCCCGCATCGCTTCGGAGATCAGAAACGAGGGGGATTCCCCCGGATTGAAGAGGGAGGTGGGATGGAACTGCACGAATTCCATGTTCTCGATAATCCCCTTCGCACGGTAAACCATGGCGATCCCGTCACCGGTGGCCACCGGGGGATTGGTGGTGGTTGAGTAGAGGTTTCCTGCTCCCCCTGTGGCCAGCAAGGTGAATTTCGAAAGGATCTTCAGGACTTCATGGGTCTCCAGGTCGAGCACATAGGCGCCATAGCATTCGATATCGGTCATGTGCCGTTTGACCAGTTTGCCCAGGTGGTGCTGGGTGATCAGGTCCACGGCAAAATGCCTTTCGCGGATCTGGATCCGCGGATGTTTCCTGACTTTTTCGGAAAGGGCCCGCTGTATCTCTTCCCCGGTATTGTCCTTGTGATGCAGGATCCGGTGTTCGGAATGTCCCCCCTCCCGTGCCAGGTCATATTGCCCGCTCGATTTTTTGTCGAACTTGGTCCCCCACTGGATCAGCTCCCTGATCTGTGCCGGCGCTTCCTGCACCACCATCCTGACCACCTCCTCGTTGCAGAGGCGGTCCCCCGCGATCAGGGTGTCCTGCACATGTTTCTCGTAACTGTCCGGTTCGGATATGACTGCTGCGATCCCCCCCTGGGCGTACCGGGTATTGGTCTCTTCCAGCTCTGATTTGGTGATCAGGCAGACTGAACCATGCTCGGCCGCCTTCAAGGCAAAACTCAGCCCCCCCAGACCCGAACCCACCACCAGGAAATCGTATTTCAGTTCCATTTGACCGGAGAAGAATGTAATACAAAGATAAAAAATGTGAAAGAGAATGAATTTATTCCGCTATTTTTAGAAGATATGCCAAAACTTCTGACCATCGTAGGGGCCCGGCCCCAGTTCATAAAGGCAGCGGCCCTCAGCCGGGCCATCGGGGGACTTTCCGGCAGCCCGGTGAAGGAGGTGATCCTGCACACGGGGCAACATTATGATCCCTCCATGTCGGACATCTTTTTCAGGGAGATGAAGATCCCCAAACCGGCCTATAACCTGGAAATTGGTTCAGAATCGCACGGGGTCCAGACCGGCAGGATGCTCCAGGGCATCGAGGAGGTGATCCGGAAAGAGAAGCCCGATGGTGTGGTGGTATACGGCGATACCAACTCCACCCTGGCAGGCGCCCTGGCCGCATCGAAACTGCATGTTCCGGTGCTCCACATCGAAGCGGGCCTGCGGTCCTTCAATAAACGGATGCCGGAAGAGATCAACAGGATCACTGCCGATCACATGAGCACCCTGCTGTTCTGTCCCACGCAGACCGCGGTGGAGAACCTGGCAGCCGAAGGGATCGTCCACACTGAGAACGGGCCCTACTCCTTTGACCGTCAGGGGGTGTTCCACTGCGGCGACCTGATGTATGACAATACTTTGTTTTTCAAGGAGATCGCACGCTCCACCTCCCCGGTGCTCCGCAACCTTTCCCTGGAAGGAAGTCCCTTTATCCTGGCCACCGTGCACCGCCCTTCCAATACCGACAACCGGGAACACCTGTCCGGGATCCTGAACGCCCTTTACCGGATCGCACACGAAAGGAACATACCGGTGATCCTGCCGCTCCATCCCCGGACCACCAGGATCCTCAGCTCCACGGAGTCCCGCGACCTGCCCCCGCTGGACGATCCTGCGGGACCACTGAGGATCATCCCCCCGGTCTCCTTTCTGGACATGATCCACCTGGAGGCCGGCGCAAGCCTGATCCTTACCGATTCAGGCGGGGTTCAGAAAGAAGCCTGGTTCATGGAAAAACCGGTGGTGGTCCTGAGGGAGGAGACCGAATGGGTGGAGATTATCCAGGCAGGAAACGGCACCCTCGCCGGGGCCTCCGGGGAACGGATCACCGGGGCCGCATCCGGGTACCTGGACCATCCCCCGTCAGATTTCCCGCCCATTTTCGGGGACGGAGATGCGGCCGGTGAGATCCTCCGTATCCTCACCTCCACGAACTGGTTCTAGTCCGGCAGCCGGCTTTTTCCTGAGCGGGCGGGGAGCCGCCTTTGCCATTAAGTTCCTCCGGGATTCCTTTTTTTTAATGCTTTGATGTACTTTTGTGGTTCTTAAAAAGCATGTAACTAAAAAATACCTATGGCCCAGGAGGAATTATTCAAGAAGCTGGTGGCACATTGCAAGGAGTACGGGTATGTGTTCCCCTCCAGCGAAATTTACGACGGACTTGCAGCTGTATATGATTACGGCCAGTACGGGGTGGAGCTGAAGAACAACATTAAAAAATACTGGTGGGACTCCATGGTCCTGCTGCATGAAAATGTGGTGGGCCTCGATGCCGCCATTTTCATGCATCCCACCACCTGGAAGGCATCGGGCCATGTGGATGCCTTCAACGATCCCCTGGTGGACAACAGGGATTCCAAAAAGCGGTACCGTGCCGATGTGCTGATCGAGGAGCAGATGGAGAAGTACGTGGCCAAGATCGACAAAGAGGTGGACAAAGCGCGCAAGCGGTTCGGGGATGCGTTCGACGAGGCACAGTTCAGGAGCACCAACCAGCGGGTCCTGGCCAACCAGGAAAAACTGGATGCGCTGCATGCCCGCTTTGTGCAGGCGATGAACGACTCCGACCTGGCGGAACTCAGGCAGATCATCCTCGACGAGGAGATCGCCTGTCCCATCTCAGGTTCGCGGAACTGGACCGACGTGCGCCAGTTCAACCTGATGTTCTCCACGGAAATGGGATCCACCTCGGAATCGGCCAGCCGGATCTACCTCAGGCCCGAGACCGCCCAGGGCATCTTTGTCAATTACCTCAATGTGCAGAAGTCGGGCCGCATGAAGATCCCGTTCGGCATCGCACAGATCGGAAAGGCGTTCAGGAATGAGATCGTGGCCCGGCAGTTTATATTCCGGATGCGGGAATTTGAACAGATGGAGATGCAGTTCTTTGTCCCCCCCGGTTCTGAACTGGAATGGTTCGAATACTGGAAACAGGTCCGGATGAAGTGGCACCGGGCACTGGGATTCGGTGATGAACTCTACCGGTTCCACGACCACGACAAACTGGCCCATTATGCCAACGCCGCCACCGATATCGAATACCGCTTTCCATTCGGTTTCAAGGAGGTGGAGGGGATCCATTCCCGCACCGATTATGACCTGGGACGGCACCAGGAATTTTCGGGAAGAAAACTGCAGTATTTTGACCAGGAAAGCAATAAGAACTATGTCCCCTTTGTGGTGGAAACCTCCATCGGGCTGGACCGCATGTTCCTCCACATCCTCTCGGCAGCCTACTCCGAAGAGGAGCTCCCCAGGGAGGACGGAACGTCCGATTCCAGGGTGGTCCTTAGGCTGCCTCCGATGCTGGCCCCCGTCAAACTGGCCGTCTTCCCCCTGACCAAAAAGGATGGATTGCCTGAAAAGGCGCGGACCATTGTGGACGAGCTCAAATTCGACTTCAATTGCCAGTATGAGGAGAAAGATTCCATCGGCCGCCGCTACCGGAGGCAGGATGCCATCGGGACCCCCTATTGCATCACCGTGGATCACCAGACCCTGAAGGACGACACCGTGACCATCCGCTACCGCGATACCATGGAACAGGAGCGGGTGGGCATCAAAGCACTTAAAGAAAATATCAAAGAGAAGGTGGATATCGCTAACTTGCTGAAGCAATTATAGTCCCGTTTTCTATTGAAAAAGGTCCTGGTCATAAGCTACTACTGGCCCCCCAGCGGCGGAGCGGGGGTGCAACGCTGGCTGAAATTCACCAAGTACCTGCCCGGATTCGGCTGGCTCCCGGTGGTCTATACCCCTGAAAATCCGGAAGCCCCCATCGACGATCCCTCCCTGCTTCAGGATATTCATCCCCGGACGGAGGTGGTCAAACGGCCCATCTGGGAGCCGTATACCCTGTACAAACGTTTTGTGGGGATGAAGGAGGGGGAGCGGATCAATGCCGGGTTTCTTTCCGAAGGGGAGAAACCACCCCGCAAAGAGGGCCTGTCGGTCTGGATCAGGGGCAACCTGTTCATTCCCGACGCCCGTAAATTCTGGGTCAGGCCCTCGGTTCGATTCCTCACCGGGTACCTGAAGGAAAACCCCGTAGATGCGGTGGTCTCCACCGGTCCGCCCCACAGCATGCACCTGATCGCTGAAGCCATTCACCGCAGGCTCGGAATCCCCTGGATCGCCGATTTCAGGGATCCCTGGACCGAGATCGATTTTTATGACCAGCTGAGGCTCACCCGGAGGTCCGACCGGAAGCACAGGCAGCTTGAAAAGAAAGTGCTGAACGGGGCCGACAGTGTGGTGGTGGTGGGCAACACCATGGCAGAGCGGTTCCGGCTGCTCGCACCGGTGGAACCGGTGGTCATTCCCAACGGCTTTGATGAAGCGGATTTCCAGCAGGAAAGGGATCCTTCACCGGATACCTTCAGCATCGTCCATGTGGGCGCCATGAACAGGGACCGGAACCACCCGGCGTTCTGGAAAGCGGTCGCAGAATTGGTAAAGGAACACCAGGAATTCTCAGGTGTATTGAAGATCAGGCTGGTGGGGAAGCTCGATCACGAGGTGCTGCGCAGCATGAAGGAGCATCAGCTGGACGGATACGCGGAGATCACCCCTTCCCTTCCCCATGACCGGGTGATCCCCCTTCTCCAGACCGCTTCGGTCCTGTACCTTCCCATCAACAACACCCCCAATGCACGCTCCATTGCCACCGGCAAGCTGTTTGAATACCTCTCAGCCCGCCGCCCCGTCCTGGGGATCGGTCCGCCCGACGGGGATGCCGCCGCCATCCTGAAGGAATGCAAAGCTGGAGAAATGATGGGTTTCGAAGATGTGAACGGGGTGAAGGAACTGCTGGATCGCTGGGCCGGGCTGCACAGGAAGGGAAAACTGGAAATTCCCCGTACCACCATCGGTCAGTACAGCCGGAAAAACCTGACCGGAAAATACGCCGGTCTGCTGAACCAAATCACTGCCTCCCCATGAGAATACTGATGGTGCTCGAATCCGATTTCCCTCCCGATATCCGGGTGGAAAACGAGGTGGCCGCCCTGGCCGGCGAGGGGCATGAGGTGCATGTGGCCTGCTACAGCCATCACCGCCAATTTGAGGTCCGCACGGACCTTCCATGCACCATCCACAAAACCTACATCCCCCCCCTGATCTATAAAGCCAGTGTGGGAGCACTTAAATCGGGCATCTATTTCCGTTTCTGGAAAAAATTCCTCCGGAGTGTCATGCGGAAACACCCGTTCGATGCCCTCCATGTACATGACCTTCCCCTGGCCAGTGTGGGATATGCACTGAGCCGGGAAGGCGGAATCCGGTTCACCCTCGATCTGCATGAGAACTGGCCCGCACTGCTGGATATCGCCACCCACACCCAGACATTCCTGGGAAAACTGCTCAGCTCCGGACAGCAGTGGCGCCGTTATGAGAAACGGTTTGTGGCCCTTGCCGACCAGGTGATCGTGGTGGTGGACGAGGCCAGGGAACGGCTTATCGCACTGGGTGCCGATCCCGCCAGGGTCCATGTGGTTTCCAACACGGTGGATCCCGGCCATTTCAATTTCTCCCCGGGTGAAAAAGATCCGGGAACGGTCACCATGATATACGGGGGAGGGATCAACAGGCACCGGGGCCTGCAGACCGTCCTCAAGGCACTGCCTGCCATCAGGGACCGGATCCCTGACATCCGCCTGAAGATCATCGGCCCCGGATCCTATACCGAAACCCTGAAAAAGCTGTCCTCCGAGCTGAAGGTGAATGACTGTGTGACTTTCAGGGACAGGGTTCCCCTGGAAACGCTCCTTCGCGAGGTGAGCCGGGCGGATATCGCCCTGATCCCCCACCTGAAAACGGCCCACACGGACTCGACCATACCCCATAAGCTGTTTCAGTACATGTATGCGGGCATTCCCATCCTGGCATCCGATTGTGCCCCACTGAAACGGATCGTCGAGGAAACAGGGACCGGGATGATTTTCAGAAGCCAGGATCCCGCTAGCTTTGCAGAAAGCCTGTCGCGGTTGCTGTCGGACCAGGCATTTCTGAACGCCGTTCCGGCAAACGGGAAACGCTGGGTGGAAGAGAAGTACAACTGGGGAAACGACGCCCGCGCGCTCTGCGATCTCTACCGTTGACTTCTTACAGCTGGCTGCTCCCGCGAACCATCTGAAGGATCG
>CAZNSZ010000060.1:20172-23122 GCA_964575865.1 uncultured Bacteroides sp.
TCACTTCCGGAAGAGGCGGTGAACCACCATGAGGATCCAACCCTTGAGGTACCTTTTCCACCAGATGAAGTGGTAGTAGGAAGGGATCATCCCGAGGGTCGCCGGTTGGTTCTGGTCCCTGATCCCGAATGGCTCCAGATCACGCCTGCCCAGGACGGGGATCCCCCTCCGCTCATCATTGGAGACATTCTGCTGGTGGACCAGCTGCATCCATCCGGGTCTGCTGACCAGGTAAGAATAGCCGCTCTTTCCTGAAAAGGCCGAACCGATCAGCCGGCCCCAGGGTGCAGCCTTTCCCGGCTCCCAGTGGGTATGGCGCTTATGAAACACCCCCAGCAATCGGGTTTTGGAAAGATCCTCCACCAGGCTCATGAAAGGGGATTTCAGGTAATAATAATGGGAGAGGATCCGGGTTTCCAGGTTGTAGGTATACCCCGAGGAGAGGTTGATCAGCATGCTGTCAAGGGGTCTGAAGCGGCTCTGGATGCGCTCCAGGGCGTCCCGGTGCAGACAATCGTCGTTGTCCACCCGGGTGGTGATCAGCCATCCCTTTTCTGCCGGCAACGATTCCCTGATCGTGTCCATATGGGTCCTCAAAAACTCCTCCTTCCCCTTCATGAAAAAGATCCGGATATGGGGGATTTTTTTCAGCTTCTCGATTTCGGCCAGGTGCTGCTCCGGGGTCTGGACATCGAAATAGAGGTGCCAGGTAAAGGGGGCCGATTGCTGCAGCATGGAAGGCAGGCAATAGGTCATGAAGATCCTGAACCGGTGCTCGTTCCACCGGACCCATGCTTCGGGCGATTTCTCTCCCCCGATCCCCACCAGGTTGAACCGCGTGAGCACAATATGGGTGAACTCAGGGGACATAGGCAACGATCATCTTTTCACCCAGCATGGGCGAAATAGGTTCCAGGTCAAAGAACCGCAGCACATATCCGGGAACCAGTTCCTTCAGCAGGGGCGGGATGCCGAAAAAGTCCTTCCCGGTATGGTATGCGCTGATAATCAAAACAGGTTGCTGATTGCGGATGGTCTCACTTGCGCCCCGTAAAGCCTCCAGCTCAAATCCTTCGATATCAAGCTTGATCAGTCCCACGTCCCCGTTCCTTTCCTTCACAATGCTGTCCACGGTCCGCACCTGGATGGTCCCGCTTCCGCCCTCCTCGATCCGGCTCCCCATGATCCCGGAGTGGTTGAATCCGGCCAGATGGTTCGCTTCTCCAAGTCCCATACGCAATGGCACCAGGACCGATTCCAGCCCGTTGTTCCGGATGGTGCGGTTCAGTAACTCCAGATTCATCTGGTCAGGTTCGAAACACCATACCTCACGGGGGCCGTACGGAAGCAGTGCGATGGCCGTATCGCCGTTATAGGCTCCGCCGTCAATAAAGACCTTATCCGCGCAGCGGTCCAGCACCTCCACCGGAAGCCGGGGAAGCCCAAGGTGGAAATAGGAAGCTGATATTTCCGGGCGGGTTGCCAGGTAGTAGGTACGGTTACCGATCTTCCACCTGTAGGACCCGTCCCGCTGGAGCCGGACCACCCCTTTCAGCCCCCTGGCGATCTTCTTCTCCATTCCCGGTTCCATACAAAATGCACTGACCGGCAACCGGTCCACAAACAGTGACCTGACCCTATTCTCCACATACCGTTCCAGGGTGGGATGATCTTCCTCGGGATAATAAGCATTCAGGTTCAGCTCATAATTCTCCCTCATACAGTACAGCATGAAATCCACCGTAAAGGGATTCCGCATCCGGTGGTTGATTGTTTTCCTTTCCCTGAGGGCCTGACGGTAGATATAATACACATAGACGGGATTGATCCCGCTGAAAATCAGCGATCTCAGCCAACGGGGGAAACGCTGCTTCATCCTGAACAGGGGATCCTGCCCCTGATAGGGGGCCGGCCTGGAATAGCGTTCCACCAGACCAAACACATATTCGCGGTTAATGAGGGGTTCCATACCTCTGGATGGCATCCAAAGATATGGATTATCAACCCATATTCAAACCCTTCCTGGGAGGGCACTGAACGGACCATCCGGATTCATTCATGCCGGGAAGCGGGAAATCCCTCAGGCCTGCCATCAGAACCGGACGGACTGCAGGGAGCTTCCGGCGCCGTTGTTGCGCATTCCGATTTCTCCTATCTTTGGTCCACCCATGGACATTGAGGATTTCCGATACCCCTATCCCTACGAGGAGCGCTACAGCGATATCTCCACCACCCCGTGGCAGAAGTTCAACAACGACGGGGTGATCGTGGCCATGAAATCGCGGCTGAAGGACCATTACAAGATCAGTTCAGAAGTATTATACCCCCCGGAAGATCCGGGAGAGACCTACTTCCACCCCGTGCTGGTCGCCAATTGCATCCTGGGTAACTACAACCTGTTCCTGGACAACGGGGATCCTGCGGCACTGGAGGTATTCTGGAACAATATCGGCTGGCTGGCCGGCAACGGGGTGCCGCACAAAGGTGCACTGGTCTATCCCTTTCCCTACGGATTGAAGGAATTCAACCCTGAACCCAACTGGGTGTCGGGGATGTACCAGGGACAGATCCTCTCGTGCTTTGCCCGGGCCTTTCACCTCAGCGGTGATGAACAATACATGGAGCTGTGCCGGCTCACCTGGAAGAGCTTTGATCTCGAATTGGGGGAACCATATGGATTCCGTTATGAAGATGAATACGGGCTGTGGTTCGAGGAGGCCCCGCAGCTCCCGGCCAAACACATCCTGAACGGAGCGATCTATGCCCTGTGGGGTATTCTGGACTACTATCAGATATCCGGCGAGAAGTCGTTGAAAGAGACCTGGGAAAAAGGGATCCGGACCATCCTGAACGCGCTGGACGAATATGACCTGGGGTACTGGAGCCTGTATGACCTGGCCGGTACCATCACCTCCTATTATTACCAGTCGGTGCATGTCAGGCAGATGGA
>CAZNSZ010000060.1:23222-28008 GCA_964575865.1 uncultured Bacteroides sp.
GTGATCGCTCCGCTGCGGATGATCAGGTCTGGCCAGAAGGCCATGGCGGGGATCAGGAAACTCACCGCCAGCGCCCCAGCTGTGATCAGGGTGATCCAGAGGTAGGAGGCGTTGTAGGGCTGCAATCCGAATTTCCATTTGATGAACCAGAATTTCACCAGCGTGAAAAAAGTGGTGGAGACCAGCGAGGCCAGTGCGGCTCCTGTGATGCCCAGTATGGGAATGAAAATCAGGTTGGTCACCACTACCAGGATGATGAACAGGATCATCCAGTAATTCTGGTACCGGTAATGGGCCGACGTCCCGATCAGGTGCATGCTGACCCCCGAAAGCATGTTGAGCACATTGGCCAGCCCGATGTAAATGATGGTCCATTTCCCCTCCGCGTATTCAGGCGGCAGGATCTGGAAAATATTCCCCAGGTTTCCCACCAGCAGGATGAAAAGGAGTCCGCCCACAATGTACTGGTTCTGACAGCTTTTCCGGTATATGGAATCGATCTGCCCGGTGTCCTCGTCCTTCCAGGCCTGCGCCAGCAGGGTGACTGAGATTTTCGTCAGGGCACGGGAGGGGAGCAGCACCAGGGTCCCGAAATAGTAGGCAATGGAATAGACCCCCGTATTGGACAGCCCCAGGAGCTGGGTGACCATGTACTTGTCAATGTTCACCAGGGCAATCCCGCTCATTCCGGCAATGATCCCGAAGATGGCCACATCAATGATCTGTTTCCTCAATCCTTTATCCACAAAATCCCTGTCCCTTTTCAGCGACAGCTCACCTGTCAAGTACAGGTAGACCGAAATCAGGGCAGGGGGCACCCCCAGGGAGGCAATGAACAGGTACACATAGGTCTGGAAGGAGATCAGGTCGAACCAGAACATCAGGATAAACCCCAGGTTCATGATCCTGACCACCACCTCCCTGAGGAAGGTCCCCAGGGTGGCATTATAGAGGATCCGGTTATAGGAATCCATCAGGGTGTGCGCCAGCAGCAGGAGGACCAGGGGGATCAGCAGGTCGATGTATTCGGTGAAGAGGGCCGACTTTTCCAGGTTCTTTTCGATCAGGTACCCCCTCAACAATAAATAGAGGACCAGCACCACCAGGAATCCCGCCGCACCCACCAGGGTCTGCATGCGAAGGAACCCGTGGTGGCCCTCCTCCTTTGACCGGAAATAGGGAAAAAGCCGGGAGGTTACGCTGTTGAATCCAAGGGTTCCCAGCTGAGCGAAGATGGTGGCCACCGAAACCAGGACCTGGGTGAGCCCGATCTGGTCGGTGGTGAAAAATTTCGGGGAGAGAATGGCCAGGTTGAGAAATCCGAGACCGGCTCCGATGTAAGAGTAGATGGAGCCTTTAATGGATTGTCTCTGAATAATTCCCATGGATTGTTTTATGGTGGTAGAGAAAACTGTATTTTTATCTGCTCACAAATGTACTAATCATTTACGTCATGCGCATTCAGTTCGACTACAGGAAATTCATTCCGCATATACTGGCCATTATCCTGTTCCTGCTCATCGCTTTTGCCTATTTCCCCGATGTGCTGGAAGGGAAACAGCTGGCCGGCCATGACAACGACAATTTCAGGGGGATGGCCAGGGAACTGGTCGACTACCGGGAGGCTACCGGGAAGGAAGCGCTCTGGACCAACAACATGTTCAGCGGAATGCCCGGATACCTGATCAGTACGGTGTACAAGGGGAACCAGCTGAAATACCTGGACCGTTTGTTGCAGGCCGGACCCCGGCCGGTCAGTTTTGTTTTTCTCTACCTGATCGGCTTTTACCTGCTCCTTCTGGCTTTCCGGGTCAATCCCTGGCTGGCCATGGCAGGGGCCGTTGCCTTCGCATTCTCCTCCTACAATTTTGTGATCCTGGCGGCCGGGCACAACTCCAAAGCCATTGCCATCGGATACATGGCACCCATTCTGGCAGGCGTTTGGATCACCTTCCGGGGAATGCGGCTGCTGGGAGCCGCGGTGACCGGGGTGGCCCTTTCGCTGCAGATCCTGGCCGGACATCCCCAGATCACCTATTACACCCTGCTGATCATCCTGCTTTTAGGAATCTCCGAGTTGTACCAGACGATCCGTGAAAAAACATGGAAGGATCTGCTGCTCTCGGTGGGCATCCTGGTGGTGGCAGTCGGTTTCAGCCTGGGCAGCAATGCGGCCAGGTTATGGACCACCATGGAGTATGGGCGCTACTCCATGCGCGCCCCCTCGGAGCTGACCATGGATGAAGCGGACAAGACCGGCGGTCTGACCCGGAGCTATGCCACCGGCTGGAGCTACGGGATCGATGAAACCCTGTCCCTTCTCATCCCCGGCTTTAAAGGGGGTAGCAGCGACGGTTCCCTTTCCGAGAATTCAGAAACCTACCGCCTCTTTGCCCGGAGCAATCCTGCCCAGGCATCGGAAGTGATCAAGCACCTCCCCCTGTACTGGGGAGAGCAGGCATCGACCATGGGAAATGTGTATGTGGGTGCCGTTATTGTCTTCCTCTTTGTGCTGGGCATGTTCATCGGGGATCCGAGGATCAAATGGTGGCTCTTCGCCGCCACCGTTCTGGGAATCATGCTGGCCTGGGGGAAGAACTTCATGGGGCTGACCAACTTCTTTATGGATCATGTGCCGGGCTACAACAAATTCCGGACCGTCAGCATGACCCTGGTGATCCCGGCACTGGCCATGCCCCTGCTGGCCATCCTCACCTTCCATCAACTGCTGACCGGAGAGACCGAAAAGAAGCGGCTGTTCAATGCCCTTAAATGGTCCGGCGGAATCACCGGCGGGATCGCCCTGCTCTTTTTCCTGCTGCCCGACCTGGCCGGGGATTTTGTTTCCATGAGGGACAGTTCTTACCAGCAACCCCTGGCCGATGCCCTTCAGGCGGACCGCCGTTCCCTGCTGCGCATGGATGCACTGCGTTCCCTGATTTTTATCGGGCTCACCGCCGGTCTGGTGGTCCTGGTTGTCCGTAAAACCATCTCGGTGAAAATGGCCGTTGCCCTGCTGGCCGTGCTTTTTCTGGCGGACATGTGGCCGGTGAACAAAAGGTACCTGAACAAGGAACATTTCACCAACAAGCGCCAGGCCGCCGCTCCCTACACCCCATCGGCCGCTGACCAGTTCATCATGAACCAGCCAGGAGAAAACGAACGGGTGCTCAACCTGACCGTGTCCATCTTCCAGGATGCCTCCACCTCCTATTTCCATCCCTCCATCGGCGGGTATCACGGCGCCAAGATGAGGCTCTACCAGGACATGATCGAAACGGGGCTGATGGAGGATATCAACACCCTTTTCGGGGCTTTGCAGACACAGAGCTATCAGACCGTGGACAGCACGCTGGCATCAACGAGCATTCTGAACATGCTGAATACCAAATACATTCTGATCAATCCCGAGACCCAGCCCATTGTGAACCGGCATGCAGCCGGCAATGCCTGGTTCGTCAGGGATGTGCGTATAGTGGAGGATGCGGATGCGGAGGTGGCCGCCCTGACCGGGATGGACATCTCCCGGGAAGCCACCCTGGATGCCAGGTATGCCGCTTCTTTGCCACAGCTGTCCTACCCTGTGGATCCTGAAGGTACCATTGAACTGGTGGATTACGCCCCCAACCGGATGGTCTACGTCAGTGACGCAGGCTCCGAACAGCTGGCCATCTTTTCAGAAATTTATTATGAAAAGGGCTGGAACGCCACCATCGACGGCGAACCCGCAGACCACCTGAGGATGGATTACCTGTTGCGGGGGATGGTGATCCCTTCCGGAAGGCACGAGATCGTTTTTGAATTCCACCCCAGGGCCTACTTTACCGGTAGCACTATATCCACGGTCAGTTCCCTGCTGCTGTTGCTCCTTTTGCTGGGAACCATCGGGTTTCAATACGTGAAAGCAAACCGGGAAACGGACGCGGAATCCGGACCGGAGAAGTCCTGATCCTGCTGATCAGTAACGGTTCAGCCATTTATAGCGGCGTGCATTGCTCCCCAGCTTGACGGATAGGGTGATCTCATGGGATCCGTAATTGAAATGCCCGATCTCAGAGAGCGCCCAGTCAAATGAATAGCCGAAATGGAGCATCTCGATCCTCAGCCCGACCATGGCAATAATGCTCTGGTTGGTGCGGTAGGAGACCCCTCCCCAGAACAGGTCCGAATAGTACAGCCTCAGGCTGAGATCCCCCTGGGGGTTCCACTGTTCGGTGGTCTTCAGCAGGGCGGAAGGCTCGAGCTCCAGATCCTGGCTCAGCAGGAACCGGTACCCCCCCATGAGCCAGTAGTGCCGGGGAGTCTTGAAATCGGGCAGTTCGTTGGCCCCGATCAGGACCGAGGTCTGCAGCAGGTTGCTTACGGAAAAGCCCACGAAATAGTCAAATCCCCGGAACTGCACTCCAAAGTCCGCATCGGGACTGTAGCCCACCGCGTTGAATTCGCCGTTAAGCACCGGGTCCCCGTTCACCCCGAAGGTAAGCGCCTCCTTGTAGATCCGGTACTGGAACACTTTCGCAGCCAGTCCGAAGGAGAGCTGCTGGTTGTTCAGGATGATGTGGTAGGCATAGGTGAAGGAGATCCCTGTTCGGGCATGTTTGGCATTCACGTCGTTGATGATGTAGGCGCCCAGTCCGACCCGTCCCTTGTTGCTGGGAATCAGCATGTTTTTCCTCCTCATGGGGTGGTTGACGATCTTGTAATCGTGCCGCAGAATGCGGGTCTGCCAGGAGGCGGAATAGGTCTGCGGGGCTTCCCTCCACCCCAGCCACTGCTGACGGGCGGT
>CAZNSZ010000061.1:0-2444 GCA_964575865.1 uncultured Bacteroides sp.
CTCGAAACGCTTCAGGCGCCGTGCCATATGTTGCAGGTACCATCTTCGGAGTGTCCGGGCTTCCTGCCGGGCTTTCCTCTCCCAAATGAGGAATTCCACATTGTGGGCCCTCAGGGACACAGGCGTACGGCACCGGGATCTGATCACAGGAAGGTAAAATCCCAGATAAGGCCCCTCCATCTGGATAACGTCGAAGGATTCCTCCTTCAGGAGTTGCTCCAGTAACCTGCTGTAGGCTTTCACCCTGAACCTGGTGGCGATATATGGTTTCCCTGAGAAGATCAGGTTACCCGCCAGGGCCAGGGGACGGATGTCGGTATTGGCCTCCACTGCAAGGAATCGGATAGAGGCGCGAAGGGGTAGGGGGATCTGCCCGGGCGGAAAAGGATGCTTGCTTGTGTTGAGGGAAAGGCATGTGATCTGGTGACCAGCATCCCTGAGGCTGGTGATCATGTTGAGGGTGGCGATGGATCCTCCGTCCCTCGGAGGATAAGGCATTTTGTTGGTCAGAACGAGGATTTTCATCTGATCCTGAAGAATTTTCTGAACCTTCCTCCCAGTTTCTTCCACCAGACGAAATAGGTATCGATATTGAGGATCACCGAATCATTGGCCGCTTTGATGGTGAGCCAGATGCTGACCGGTACCATGATCAGTGTGGAAATCCACATGCCCGCCCAGGGGGGCATGATGCTTTCCCGGACGAATTTTTCCGCAGTCATGGAGATGATGTAGTAGACCAGAAAGAGCAGAACGCTCACAATGACCGGCATGCCCAGTCCTCCTTTCCGGATGATGGCCCCCAGGGGAGCACCGATAAAGAAAAAGATCAGACAGAGCAGGGAGAGGGTGAACTTGCGGTGCCATTCGATCTGGTACCGCCTGAGGCGTGAGATTTTCCATTCAGCGGTTCCCACATTGGAGGTGATGACCGATTTGTTTGTCCGTGCCCCGTTAATGGCGTAGGTGATGGCCCTTCTGCGCTCCAGCCGGTTCAGTTCCGCGAAAGCCGTATCAACGTGCAAAGGTTCAATGATCAATTCTGCCTTTGCGGCCTCTGCGGCCTCCCCGGTTTCCCCGGCATTCGCAATCGTGTCCAATGCATCCCCGTCAACCCGGACTGACCCGCCTTCCCTGGCATTCGCTACGGTGTCCCCTGATTCCCCTGCTTCCCCTGGTGACCTGGCTACCCCTTCCTCCGATATCGCCGCCCTTGTTATGCTGGCCTTTGCGACCGTGTCCCGTGCCCTGTCAAGGAACTCCCTTTTGACCAGGATGGATCTGGGGCGTTCGGTGAGGCTCATATCGATGGTCCGGTGGAATTTGTCCAGGATCCCGGTAAGCTCTTCCGAAAGGGAATCATCAAAATGCTTCAGCTGGGAGAGGTTCAGCATGGAATAGGAGTTGCGGAAAAGGTTCTCATCGGTACGGTTCAGGCCGAAACCGGTCATCTCGATGATCATGTCCTGGTGATCGAATTTATCCCTCCGCAGGGGATAGCTCTTGACGTGCCGGTTCTCCTGTTTCTCCTTCTGCATTTCAAAGTAGGAGCGTCCGTTGTAAAGGCTCAGCAACAGGTGCTTCTCATCGGACGACATTTTCATGTATCCCGAATCGGCGATGGTCACCCTGATGTTCCCCTGTTTGTGTGTGTGGTCGAAGATCATGATATCCCTGAGCAGACTGGTTTTGGGATCCCGTTCACCTATCCGGATGGAATATCCCTCCAGTGTGTTGTCGAAAATACCCGGTTTGATAGTGAGCTCGGGCCTCTGCTGCTGGATATCGTACAGGAGGGAACGCATTTTAAGGTTGGTGACCGGCATGACATTGTTGGCAAAGAAAAAAGCGCCAATGGAGATGGCAGCCGAAATGATCATCACCGGTGCCATAATCCTGAGCAGGGAGATCCCGCTCGACTTGAAGGCCAGGAGTTCCAGATTCTCTGCCAGGTTTCCGAAGGTCATCAGGCTGGCAAGCAGTACCGCCAGTGGCATGGCCAGCGGGACCAGGCTCGCACTGGTATACAGCAGGAATTCCGAGAGGATGTTCCATTCCAGTCCCTTCCCGATCAGGTCATCGATGTACTTCCAGAGAAATTGCATCAGAAGCACGAAAATGACGAAGAAAAATGTCAGGATCAGGGGCCCGATAAACGATTTTATGACCAGCAGATGAAGCTTTTTCACAACACTCCTTCTTCGTTACTATTCAATCAACGTAGACAAAGTTAACTTATTTTCATGAAGCTTGCCCGCCGATTTTTCAATGCGAATTTCAGTTCAGAGGCCGGTCGTCTGGATCAGATCAGCGGATGTGATCTCATGGTGACGCGCAGACCGTTTTTGGAATTTGAGATCAGAGGCCGGTCGTCAGGTTCAGATCAGCGGATGCGATCACATAGTGACGCGCAGAACGTTTTTGGAGTTTGAGATCAGAGGCCG
>CAZNSZ010000061.1:2544-6511 GCA_964575865.1 uncultured Bacteroides sp.
GATGCGATCACATAGTGACGCGCAGAACGTTTTTGGAGTTTGAGATCAGAGGCCGGTCGTCAGGTTCAGATCAGCGGATGCGATCACATAGTGACGCGCAGAACGTTTTTGGAGTTTGAGATCAGAGGCCGATGGCGTGCTTCAATTCTGAGATCTGAGTGTCCCACAGGTCAATGGCATCGCCCTTCTCGTCCTCCTCTGCAAAATCGGTGATCAGCAGGGCCACATCACCGGTCAGTTCATGGGTCCGGATCCGAAACTCAAAATAGACATCTTCCCCCCTGTCCTCCGTCCACTGGAACCGGATAAACTTGTTGGCCTTCTTCTGAAGGACCGAGGCATCCTGCTGGGTGCCTTCCCAGAAAAAGGTGTATTTGCCTCTGCGTAGATTGACATTGTCAGCGAACCATTCCGACAAACCTTCGGGAGTGCTCAGCCTGCTGTATAAGATGGTCGGGGAGGTATTGAGCGTATACTCCAGCTCATATTTCGTCTTCATTCGGTTTCGGAATTAGTCCATAATTCAGCCTGTAGTGCAATATAAGAATTTTATCCGGAATTCAAAATCTGCAATCAATCAGCAATGTGCAGGGATTCAAGAGCATAGAATCAATATAAAAAAGCAGGCCGGGACGGAACTTTAGGGAAAGTAATTATATTTACAGCTTGCATTTACTGAAACCAAACTAAACTATGAGCGCACAGGGTACCAACAGAAAAAGCGTCGTGGTGGTGATTGCCAGTATCGCTGCTACCGGCGGACTTCTCTTCGGATTCGACACCGGGGTTATTTCGGGTGCGATTCCTTTCATTCAGGATTATTTTGAATTAACCGATTCACAGGTGGAAAATGTGACCGCACTGGGACTGATCGGGGCGGTTGTAGGGGCCCTGTTCACCGGGCGTATCACCGATTACCTGGGCCGGAAAAAGGTGATCCTCGCCTCGGCGGTTGTATTCGCCACCGGGGCCGTTTGGACCGGGCTGGCTCCCACCGTGACCCAGCTGATGGTCTCCCGTTTCTATCTTGGACTGGCCATTGGGGTTTCTTCATTTGCAGTGCCACTCTACATCTCAGAAATTGCCCCTACGAAGATCCGGGGAACCCTTGTATCCCTTTTCCAGCTGCTGATTACAGTGGGGATCCTGGCTGCCTATCTGAGCGACAGGGCCTTTGCCGACAATGCGAACCTGGAAAGCTGGCGGCCGATGCTGTATGTGGGTGTGGTGCCGGCCATTATTCTTCTGGTGGGGATGTTTTTCCTGCCGGAAACCCCGAGGTGGCTGATGAGCAAGGGGCGTGAAGCGGAATCCAGGAAAATCCTCAGCAGAACGGAAGATCCTGAACTGCTCGATACGGTGATCGCCGAAATGAAAAAGGAGATTGAGATCGACATGAAACAGGCCAGCTGGAAGGAAATCTTCAAGCCCTGGCTCCGCAATGCCCTGATCATTGCTGCAGGGATCATGTTTTTCCAGCAGTTCGTTGGGATCAATACGGTTATTTACTACAGCCCGAAGATCTTCCTTTCGGCGGGTTTTGAAGGTGCTGAAGCGGCCATCGCTGCCTCGGTTATTGTGGGGGTGGTCAATGTACTGTTCACCATCGTCTCCCTGTTTGTGATCGACCGGCTGGGAAGAAGGAAACTTTACTTCCTCGGTGTTTCGGGGATCACCGTCGCCCTGATCTGCATGGGCCTTGGATTCATGCTTCCGGGTGCAGGCAAATGGTTCCTGGTGATCTCCATGCTGGTCTATATCGCCTTCTTCGCCATCAGTCTTGGACCACTTGGATGGCTCATCATTACCGAGGTATTTCCCACCCGCGTGCGTGGACTGGGTTCTTCAATCGGCTCCCTCTCCAACTGGGGATTCAACACCCTGGTGGTGTGGACTTTCTTTAAAATGGCGAGCGCCATCGGTAACGCCAAGGATGTGGTGATCCCGGAAGGAAAGGTGCTTTCCGATGTATGTCCCACCTGCGTGGGCAGCGTATTCTGGGTATTTGCGGCCGTCGCGGTGATCGGGCTGGTCTGGGGTTATTTTTACATCCCGGAGACCAAAGGGATTACCCTGGAGGAGATCGAGGAGCACTGGAGAAAGGGTGGAAAACCCAAAGATTTGCAAAAGCCAGCAAAGCGGCAATAGAGGCATTCATGAAAACCCGGTCAGATTTGAACCGGGTTTTTCATGGCCTGGTGTTTCTTTTGACGAGAGCGTTGCGCAGATGGCATCGCCGCGAAAGTGTCTTTCATGGAGAGCGAGATGCAATAAACGCCGCTGTTCAGGGTCAGTCAGGGCTGAGCAAAGTTGAGCTAACTCAAATCAATATACGCGTCATGAAAAATTTTCTTGAACTAGCCAGAAACAGATATTCCTGCCGCCATTACGATGCAAGAGAGGTGGAAGAAGACAGGCTGGAACTGGTCCTTGAAGCGGGGAGGGTGGCCCCCTCGGCCGTTAATTTCCAGCCCTGGCACTTTTATGTGATCCGTGGTGCGGAAAACCTGCAGCAGCTTCATGCCGTCTATCACAGGGAGTGGTTCCGGACCGCTCCGTGTGTGGTGGTCATCTGTGGTGACCATGGTGCATCCTGGAAAAGAAAGGACGGCAAGGACCACTGTGATATCGATGTGGGGATCGTGGCGGATCACATGACCCTGCAGGCCACCGACCTGGGACTGGCCACCTGCTGGATCTGTAACTTCGATCCGGAAATGACCAGGGAGCTGCTGGAGCTGCCCGATCACCTGGAACCGATGGTCCTCCTCCCCCTGGGTTATCCACTGGACCAGGTCAACCCGGACCGGCATAGTGAAAAACGAAAGCCCCTATCGGAAATAGTAACCTATAAGTCATTCCCATAGCATCTCAATGGGAGGGGAGGCATTAGTTATCAACTTAATGTCCTTTGAGATGTCTTTCGAGATATTCATTAACCCCTCAAAGAGTCGTTTTAGACGAAAAGCACCCAAAGAGTATACTAAATGGATATAGAATATCCTTTTTTGGTTGAGTATTACTGCCAATTTGCTTCCCCGCGACTCAGAGTGGTACAATATACCTCAATAAATTACAATAAACACACCCTATCGGCGAGCACGTTAACATACCTCCTCAAAACCAAACATTATTGAAGCTCAGGATCACTGATCGGGCATGCAATCCGCAATATTGAGACTCTGAATCACAGATCTAGCCTCTAGTCTCAGGAATTTGAAGATTTCTCGGACCATATTCAAATCCGGTTCCCATTGACATTCTCAAGAAGATATTTAACTTTGTTATAATAAATGACTAATAGTCATAAAATGAATTAGAGTCATGGGTATTGCCGAAAGGAAGGAACGGGAGAAACAGCAACGCAGGGAGGAGATCGTCGGAGCAGCTGAAGAGGTCTTTTTTACCAAGGGTTTCGACAGGTCGACCATGGACGACATTGCCGGGCAGGCGGAGCTGAGCAAGGGAACGCTCTATCTTTATTTCAAGAGTAAGGAGGACCTGCATATGGCGGTTGCCCACAGGGCGGTATCTCTGCTTGCACAGGAGACTGGCGGGATCGAGGAGGGTCCGGGTACAGCCCTTGAGAAACTGGTGAAGCTGGGAAGGGCCGCCATCGCTTTTTCCCAGAAACACCCCGACCACATGAAATCGATCATTTTCCTGGAGGGGATGGAGATGCAGCAGGTTAGCTTCAGTGCCACCGAATTCCAGGAGGTGGTCTATAAAGAGTCCCCGGTGGGGATGGTGGTCCGGATCGTGGAGCAGGGCGTTCGTGAACGGTTGATCCGCAATGACATCCCACCGTTAGTTATTGCCCACACCCTGTGGATGCAGCTTGTCAGTGTAATGCGGTTCGTTATGAGCCGTTCGCTCATGTTTCAGATGCTGGAGCTTTCTCCGGAATCGCTGTATGAAAATCATTTCGAAGTGGTCATCAACGGAATAAGGATATGAAAAGTTCAAA
>CAZNSZ010000061.1:6611-9300 GCA_964575865.1 uncultured Bacteroides sp.
ACTGAGGGTGGCACTGGGCGTGGTGTGCCTGACCACTTTGGTCACCCTGGCCCTTCCGACGGAGATATACTCACAGAATCCTGTCCTGGAGGAATACATCAGGGAAGGGCTGCGGTCCAACCAGGCCCTTAAACAGAAACAACTCGATTATGCCAGGAGCCTGGCCGCACTGAAAGGGGCGGCGGGGCTTTTTTTCCCGGACCTGAGTGTGAATGCCAGGTACACGGTGGCCGAAGGGGGGAGGATCATCGAATTTCCGGTGGGTGACCTGCTTAACCCGGTCTATTCCACCCTCAATTTGCTCACTGGATCCGAAGCTTTTCCACAGGTGGAGAACCAGGAATTTCCATTCTACAGGCCCAGGGAGCAGGAAACCAAGCTTTCACTGGTCCAGCCCCTGTTCAGTGCGGATATCGTCAGCAATTACAAAATACAAAAGCAATACAGCGAGATCTCCCGTGTTGGGGTGGACAGGTACCAGCGGGAACTGGTACGGGAGATCACCAAGGCGTATTACGCCTATCAGAAGGCTGAGAACCTGTTGTGGCTTGCTGATACCTCCTACCACCTGGTGGAGGAGAACAACCGGGTCAGCCGGCGGCTGTTCGAGAATGACAAAGTGACCATTGATGCGGTATACCGATCAGAGGCGGAGATGAGTCAGGTGGAGGTGCAGCGGGCACAGGCCAGCAACATGAAGGCGGCTTCCCAGGCCTATTTTAATTTCTTGCTCAACCGGCCCCTTGATGAGGAGATCGAAACGGTGCGGACCGATCCGGCACCCCTCGGTCTATCCCTTGAGGAGGCTTCAGAGATGGCACTGGAGAACCGGGTGGAACTCAGACAGGTCCGGCAGTATCAGATGTTGAACGAATATGTGGCTGACCTGCACCGTGGAAAGAACATTCCCGGTGTATACGGGGTGGTCGATTACGGTTTTCAGGGGGAGGAGTACCGGTTTACCGGGGAGGACGATTTTCTTCTGGCTTCGCTTGTGCTACGTTGGAACCTGTTCCAGGGTACAGTCAACCGGCAGAAGGTGAACGAGTCGGTCATTGAGGGGGAGAAGCTGGAAGCGCTTTACGATGAGACTTCCCAGCAGATCAGGATGGAGGTGATCAATACGTTCTATGCGGTCCAGGCAGCCCGGGAGGCGGTCCGTTCGGCAGGTGCCCAGACCCGTTCTGCCAGAAGGGCCTATGAACTGATCAGCAGGAAGTATAGCGAGGGGCAGTCGCCGTTGCTGGAACTGATCGATGCACGGACCAGCCTGACCAGGGCTGCTGCCAATTCCATCATCGCGCAGGCTGAGTATTTCAGCCAGCTGGCCGATTTTGAATATGCCGTGGGCCGCTCAGTGCAGGAATATGAGAATGCAGGAGACATCTCCGGGCAGGAAAATGAGGGTGCCGGAGCGATATCCGGACTTGAGCAGGAATATGAATATGCCGGAGATCTCTCCGGGCTGGAAAAGGAATGACATTGTGGAGCGGCGGGCTCTGGCCGGTATGGTCAGTTGAAAAACAGGATCCTGGGTAATATGGAGGTAAATTATGAATAATATCAACATGAAAAGGGTGATCAATGGCCCGCGGATCGGTGCGCTGATGCTTGGCATGCTGCTGCTGGCAGGAACGGGTTGCGGTCCGGAACCGGAACGACAGACAGCCGGAGGTGAGGTGGTGAATGTATCCCTTCATGAGGTGCGGATGATGGAATACTCCATCCCCGTCAGGACCACAGGACTGCTTGGTACCTCCGATGAGATGAAACTCAGTTTTAAAACCGGCGGGATCATCCGCAGGGTAAATGTCAGTGACGGGGATGCCGTCCGGAAGGGGGCTGTGCTGGCTGAACTGGACCTTTCGGAGGTGAAGGCTCAGGTCAATCAGGCGGAAATCGCACTTGACAAGTCCAAAAGGGATCTGGCACGTGCTGAGAATCTTCACCGGGATAGTGTGGTCACCCTGGAACAGTACCAGGATGCGCAGTCGGCATATGAGCTGGCAAAGGCACGGAAAAAAGTGGCCGATTTTAACCTGCAGCATTCCCGGATCATTGCTCCTGCCAACGGAAAGGTGCAGAAAATGATGGCCGAAGAGAATGAGATGATCGCCCCTGGGTACCCGGTGGTGTTATTCGCCTCCACAGATGGAGACTGGGTGGTCAGGGCGGCCATCCCTGACAAGGACATTGTCAGGATCTCTCTTGGCGACTCGGCCCACATCACCATGGACGCCTTCCCGGGAAAGCAATTCAAAGCCATGGTTACAGAGGTGGGGACCATAGCCGATCCATACACGGGGAGTTATGAGGTGGAGATGGCACTCTACAGACCGGCACAGCAGTTCCGGACAGGTTTTTTCTGCCGTGCCGTGATCTATCCCCCGGCCACCGGCCGTTCACCGGCAGTCCCACTGGTGTCGCTGCTGGAAGCCCAGGATAACCTGGCCAGTATTTATATCTGGAACGGTGAAAAGGCGGTGCGGAAGCGGATCCGCACCGGAAGGATACAGAACGGGATGGTGATGGTGGAACAGGGCGTCAGGGCCGGGGACCTTGTGGTGACCGACGGGGCCAAGTTCATCCGGACCGGATCACAGGTGGTACCCGTCAACCTGGAGGGAAACATGTCCGAAGCAGAAGATCGGGTTCAGCAAAACCCGGATCAGCAGACCCCGGATCAGCA
>CAZNSZ010000061.1:9400-22780 GCA_964575865.1 uncultured Bacteroides sp.
ATGAAACTACCCAGACTGGCCATCGATAATGCGTCCTTCACCTGGATGATCATGATCTTCCTGACGGTGGTGGGGGTGCGTTCCCTGCTGGTGATGCCACGTACGGAGAATCCGGAAGTGACCGTGCCGGGGGCCTCCATTATTGTGTTGATGCCAGGCGCCAGTCCGGTGGATATGGAGAAAATGGTGGCCCTTCCGCTCGAAGAAACCCTGGGTGAGCTGGAGGATATCAAGGAGGTCATTTCCGATATCAGGGACGGCCTGGCCGTGGTGTCGGTGGAATTCGAGTTCGATTCCGATGCGGATGAAAAGTATGAAGAGGTGGTGATGCAGGTGAACGGCATGCGGAATACGCTTCCCGATGAGATCTACCAGCTTGAGATGTGGCAGTGGAGTATCTCCGACATGGCCATGATGCAACTGGCCCTGATCTCTGAGAACGCCACCTATGCCGAGATGGAGCAGGTGGCCGACGAGCTCGGGGACCGGCTCGAAAAAATCAGAAGCATACGGAAGGTGGATCTCTACGGCGTACCCGAACAGCGGGTTATGATCTCCCTGGATTTCGAGAAAATGGCACTTTCAGGAACCTCCATTGAAAGGGTAACCCAGGCCATCTCCGGCAGCAACATCAACATTCCGGGCGGGGACCTGGATATCGGCAGGAGCACGCTGAGCGTGAAAACTTCGGGATCGTTCAGGGACCTGGATGAGATCCGCAATTGTGTGGTCAACGCCTATCAGGGAAGGCTGATCTACCTGCGCGATATTGCCACTGTGGAGATGGAGGACGGCGATCTGAACCACCTGACACGGTACGGGAATCCGGCCATTGATCCCGGAAGGCAGGGGGGGAGCCGCTGCATCTTTATGGGCATCAGTCAGAAGGAAGGATTGAACGTGCTGAAGACGTCTGAGGAGATGATGCCCGTTATCCAGGCATTCCGGGAGGAACTGCCGGCCGGCATGCACCTGGAAATCGTCTATGATCAGCCGGTCACGGTACGGAACAGGATCAACGGATTCCTGAACAACCTGCTGCAGGGGATCATCCTGGTGGGCCTGGTTATTTTTCTCTCACTGGGGATCCGGTCTGCGGTGGTGGTGGCCCTGGCCATTCCCCTTTCCCTGGTGATCGGGATGGCCTTTGTGGACATGTCGGGATTCGGCCTGCAGCAAATCTCCATCGGGGGACTTGTGGTGGCCCTTGGGTTGCTGGTGGACAACTCCATTGTGATGGTGGAGAACATCAACCGCTTCTTTAACATGGGGTACAACCGGAGGAAGGCCTCCATTCTGGCTGCTTCTGAGATCGGATGGCCGGTAGTGACCGCCACCCTGACCACTGTCCTTGCCTTCATTCCCATCGCCGCCATGCCGGATAAGACGGGCGCCTTCATCAAATCGCTCCCGGTGACCATTATGATCACGCTGACGGTCTCCCTGTTCATCGCCCTGGCCTTCACGCCCGTTATTACCAGCAGGCTGTTCCGGGAACGGGGTGATCGGGGTGAGCGGCTCCGGGGGATCAGGTGGCTGCTGCAATGGATCATCGAACACCCTTTCCGCTCGACACTTTCGCTGGCGCTACAGAGGCCGGTGACTACCCTTGTCCTGGCCGTCCTTTTCCTGGCAGGGTCGTTGTATATGTTCCGCTTTGTGGGTGTCAGCTTTTTCCCCAAGGCCGAGCAGCCCAATCTTATGATCCAGGCTTCCCTGGAAGAGGGCTCCAGCCTGGAACGCAGCGACCGGGTGGCTGAATACATCGAGCAGGTACTGGACAACATGCCGGAGGTGCGCTATTATGCCACCAATGTGGGACATGGAAATCCGAGGATCTATTATAACTTTTTTCCCCGGCGGTTTGATGCCACCTTTGCGGAGGTGTATGTGGTTCTGAAGCAGTATGATCCTGAATCCTTCAGCTCCATCCTGTCCGGGCTGAGGAAAGAATTTGAAACCTTTGCCGGGGCACGGATCAGGGTCAAGGAGTTCGAACAGGGCCCTCCATTCGATGCACCCGTTCAGATCTATATCACCGGGGAAGACCTGGAGGTGCTGCGTGAGATCTCCTCCGAAGTGGAGGGCTATGTGAGGGAACAACCTGGAGCGATCAACATCGAGAACCAGTTCGTGAAAACCAACAATGAACTCTATTTCGATATCAACAAGGAGAAGGCCAATATGCTGGGCGTCCCCACTGTGGAGATCGACAGGACCATCCGTGCCGCGGTGGAGGGACTGGAGGTTTCCAGCTACCGCGATCCCTCCGGTGAGGAGCATCCCATTGTAATGAGAATGGAACGCGACGGGATGTTCCGGCTGGAGGATCTGGACCGGGTTTACGTCTCGTCGCTGACCGGCAGGCAGATCCAGTTAAAGCAGCTGGTGGATGTGAAGCTGCAGCAGGTCCCCAGTACCATCAGCAGGTTTGATATGGAGCGGACTGCAGAGATCCTGGCCGATGTGGCGGGGGGGTACAGCCTGGACGAGGTGATGGATCCCGTCATTGAGAGACTGGAAGCCTATCCCATGCCGGCGGGGTATTCCTATGCCATCGGAGGGGAACTGGAGAGCAGGACTGAATCGTTCGGCGGCATGACCAATGCCATCCTGATCGCTATCCTCTCCATCTTCTCTGTTCTGGTCCTTCAGTTCAGGTCGGTTAAACAACCCCTGATCGTATTCCTGGCCATTCCTTTCGCAGTGACCGGCATGATCTGGGCACTCTGGATTTCCGGGAACACCTTCTCCTTCACCGCATTCATTGGCATGACCAGCCTGGTGGGGATCGTGGTGAACAACTCCATCATCCTGGTGGATTATATCAACAAACTGCGGCAAAGGGGGATCGCACCCATGGAGGCGCTTCAGCAGGCTGCGGAGACCAGGCTGACGCCCATTGTGCTGACGGCGCTGACCACCATAGGCGGACTCCTTCCGCTCACCCTGAGGGGGGGAACCCTCTGGGCCCCGCTGGGATGGACCATCATCGGGGGGTTGCTGGTCTCCACTTTGCTGACCCTGATCATTGTCCCGGTCTTTTACCAGCTTCTGGAGATCAGAAAAACGGGGAGCGGGGTTGACAGCAAAGGAACAGCACGCTAACTTGCAGAATAAAACCGATACGTGATGATGAAAACCCTCGCAATACTGATCATGATGGCCACACTGATTTATCCCGGTCTTTACGGACAGGCGGAAAGCGATGTGATCCGGACCCCGGAGGGGGATCTGGAGCTCTTTTTTGTGGGTCACGGCACCCTGATGTTCACCTATAACGGACTGGTGGTTCATATCGATCCGGTTTCAGGGGAGGCGGATTACGCAAAGATGCCAGACGCCGACCTGATCCTGGTTACCCATCAGCACGGGGATCACCTGGACCAGAAAGCCATCGGGGAATTGATGAAGGAAGGGACGGTGCTGATCATGACACAGGCATGCAAAGATCAGCTCGGGGAGCCGGCGGCCCAGGTGATGCAGAACGGAGACCGCAGGGTGGTTCACGGGATCACCGTGGAGGCGGTTCCCGCTTATAACATTAAACATACCCGGCCCGGAGGAGCGCCATTTCATCCCAGGGGAGAGGGTAACGGATATGTGCTCGCCTTTGGGGGAACCAGGGTCCTGGTGGCGGGGGATACGGAAAATATACCCGAACTGAAGGAACTGGATCCTCCTGTGGAGGTTGCTTTCCTTCCCATGAACCTCCCCTATACCATGGATCCGGAGATGGTGGCCGACCTGGCCATGGCGCTCAGGCCCGCCATCCTGTATCCTTATCATTACGGGAATACCGATCCCGGGCAGCTTGTTGAATTGCTGAAAGGGGAGCCCGATATCGAGGTGCGGATCCGCCAGCTGCAGTAACCGGTCCACTCCTGTTCAATAAGTTTCAACACAGCAATTTGGGGGTATGACTGCTGCAGGTGATGGCTGTGCGCTCAGGCGTCGGGCCACACCTGTTCAATAAGTTTCAACACAGCAATTTGGGGACATTTCCGCTGGGGGCGCAGGCTGTGTGATACGGAGCCCGCCCCGTGTGTATAACGTGTGAATAATTCCCGTCAGAGGCCATCCTTAACCGTCTTATATTTAGGTTATGATGGCGAAAAGATGGACCGTCCTGCTGCTTGTCGCCTCCCTGAGCCTGGCAGCCAGCGGTCAGTACAGTAAGGAGTTCAGAAGGATATTTTCTGATGCACAGAACCTTTATGAGACAGGGTTCTACGAGGAATCATTCAACAGGTTCAGCAACCTGCTGGCGCTGGATCCGGGCAACCACAACATCCTGTTCCACTGCGGTGCGCTCTGCCTCTATATTCAGGGAAAAGAGCAGGAGGCGATCCCGTATCTGGAAGAGGCGGTCAAGGGAGTCAACGAGTCCTATAAACCCAATAGTATCAAGGAGACCGGGGCTCCGGTTTCCGCTTATTACATGCTCGGCAGGGCTTATCACCTGGATCAGCAGTATGACAGGGCCATCGAAAATTATCAGACCTACCTGGTCAATGGAAAGGATGAGGATCCCGGGCAGCTGGAATATGCCGAATTGCAGATCGCAGCATGCGAAAGGGCCATGGAAATGGCAGGACAGGATCCCGGCTACAGGTTCCAGAATGTGATGGATTTTCTGCGGGATGAAACCCATTCGTGCAACAATCCGGTGGTTTCGGGGGACGGGAACCTGCTGATCTATGTGGCGGATTATCCGTCGGACAAGAAGATCATGATGACCACCCGGGAGAACGGACAGTGGAGCCGGCCAAGGAACATCAACCAGGACCTTGGGATGGTGGGGGCGACCTACCCGGTCAGCATTTCGTATGACGGAAAGGAGCTGTACCTGTCGCACTATTTTTATTCCCATGCGGACCTCTATGTGTCCAGGCTTGAGGGGGGACGGTGGACCGAGGCAGAACCCCTGGGCCCGACCATCAACGGAAGGACTTCGGAGACCCATGCCAGCATTTCCAGGGACGGGAATACCCTTTACTTCACGAGCGACAAAAGGGGAGGGCTGGGGAGTTATGACATCTATGTCACTCAGCGGAATGAAAAGGGGGAATGGGGACCGGCCACCAACCTGGGCCCGGTGATTAATACCCCATTCGAGGAACATACCCCGTTCATCTCCAGTGACGGTAACACCTTGTTCTTCAGCTCCCAGGGACACGGTTCCATGGGGGGGCTCGACAATTTCTTCTCCGAATACCTGCCGGACAGCGGATGGACCCGGCCGGTCAACCTGGGCACCCCGGTGAATACCACAGGGGAAGACCTGTTCTTCAACCCGGGCTGGAACGAGCTGGAGGGCTATTATGCGGTCAGAAAGGAGGACAATCCTGCCATCAATACCATCAATGCGGTCATAGAACTGGAACCGGGAGAACTGGCAGAGGAACCACCTGCTGAACCCGTGGAGGAAGAAGTGGCGGAGGCTGTACCGGAAGAGGTCGCGGAGAATACCGGAACGCCGGTGGAGGAAGAGCAGGAAGCGGAAGCGCAGGAGCAGGAGGTGGCAGTGGTGCCCGTTCCGCAGGAGGAAGGCAAGCAGGAGGAAGACAAGCAGGAGGTGGCGGTGGTGCCCGTTCCGCAGCAGGAACCGGTCAGGCGGATGGTCGATGAACTGTATACGATCATCCCTTTTGAATACAATTCCACAAGGATGAGCCTGGGGGCACAGTTCGAGGCTGAGAAGATCGCCGACCTCATGGAAAAGATCCCGGAAACGAAGGTGGAACTGGTGGGTCATGCAGATGCCACCGGATCGGCTGAATACAACCTGCTGTTATCCTTGAACCGGGCCGACCGGGCCGCCCGTTACCTCATGGAGAGGGGGGTGGATGCCGGACGGATCACGGTGGAAGGGATGGGGGAGTTAACACCGCTGGCCAGGAACCGGAATCCCAATGGTACCGATTCCCCGCTGGGCAGGTATGTCAACCGCCATGTAGTGGCGCGCCTCACCGGTCCCATCCCTGCAGAGGAGGGGCTCTCCTGGATCTATATTCCCGAAAGCCTCAGACCGGTTCCCAGCCTCACCGATAATGAGGTGTCCAAACGGTATACCCTGACCATCCAGGTGAAGGCAGATCTGAAACCCATCAGTCAGAGCAGGTTCAAGAACCTGGATCATGTGGATGAGTTTGCCTGCAAAGATGGCTATTACCGGTACACCTATGGTGCCTACCGGAATTTCACGGAAGCACGGGAGGCATTGAAGGAGCTGCAACAGAAAGGGTATGCCGATGCCTTTATCAAAACCCGCGAGTGGTACCAGATGGCGTCGGAGTAACCGGTCCTGAAAACATCACCTGTGACTGGTCCAGTTCGATGGCCGGATCAAACTCCGCTGATTTCATGTATTCCAGCACACTGTAGAGCAGTTGCCGTGCTACGGGCCTCTGGTCCATCTGGCTGGTCAGGTCGATGCTGCAAACCATGAGCTTACCGCCCCCGACCCTTGCCTCGAACAGCAGCCCCAGCCTCCGGTTCTCGAACCAGGTATCGATGGGCTGGATCAGCGGCCTCAGTTCACCCGGCAGGTGATCCAGGCGCATGGCCCGGGAGCGGGTAACGGGATCCCACCACTGCCAGTCACTGTGGTAACTGGTGGTGAAATGATTGAATACCGGGTGATCCGGATCACAGAGGATCCCCAGGGTATGGGGCGCCTGTCCCCCGGTCCACGCGGTGTTCCAGAAAATGCTTGAAAACCCGATCTCCACTTCGCCTCCCCATCCCTCTTCCACCTTGTCCCTGTTCAGGAGCAATACCGAACCGCCCCCTGCAAGTACACCGAGGGCCTGCCGGTCCAGTTTTTCCGTGATCAGGATTTCCCCGGGATCCGCACCCTGGTCTTCGGGATATACCCAGAAATCCCAGCGGTTGGCATACGGGGTGTCATCGATGGATACCGAGAGCCGGTACCTGGCCGGGGCCTGCAGAGCGCCGAGGGGGAGGGTGATGCTCCCGATCCGGGTGTTCCCTCCGGTGGGGATTTCCTGTACGCTGAATTCCTCCTGCCTGATGAGGGAGCCGCCGGTATCCTTGATCTGACAGACCACACGGGGCTGAACCAGGCCGGATTCACCGAAGTGGGCCACCTCGATCTCCGCTGAAAACGATTCTGCGGTGGTATAGGTATGCTGTTGCATCCGTGCAAGCGGGACAGTCTCGCTGCAGGAAGCCCTGAATTCGGCAGCTGTGACGTATCCCTTGGGTTTGAAGAAGGGATTGAGGATACCCACCAGCGCAGTACCCTGGCCCGGAAAATCGTGCAGCTGGAGCAGCTGAAATCCCGCCAGTCCATGGGTGCGCAGGGCGGCTTCCGTCTCCGCCTTGTAGCAGAGGGCCTGCAGCTTGCCCGATGCCATCAGGAAATCCCTCGCCTGGTCTCCCATGTGGTTCTCCTCCAGGGTTTCCCTGAAGATCTCAAAGTTGGTGGGCTTCAATACCCCGGTGTACTGCTCAATCTCGCTGAAATCGGGATACACGCACCACTGCCCGATCTCATGACTGACGAAAGGGACCCGGTACGGTGCGATCACCTCCCCGAAGTCGTACATGGTCTGCGGAGGCTCCCCGTTGATGATGCTTTCCAGTCCGGCTCCCCACTGCTGGATCCTCGGTTGGGGACCGTTGTGAAAATCGTTGCCGGGAAGCAACGGCCACCCGGCGCCCGCCGTATAGACCCTGCGGTTGTCCTTCGCCCTCCAGTAATCCATCAGCTCCCCCAGGTACCGGTCACTTCCCCTGCCCGCAGGCTCATTGCCGTAAGCCATCATGCAGAAGGAGGGATGGTTCCCGTATGCCTTCAGGATGCGGTCACCCTCCCGGTAGATGAAACTGTCCAGTGGAGTGCCGTCCCCGATGGAACTGCCCTGGTTGGCCCACGATCCGCATTCCACCTGAAAATAGAATCCCAGGCGGTCGGCAGCTTCAAAGGCCGCTTCCGGGGGGCACCACGAATGGAACCTCAGGTGGTTCAGCCCGTGCTCCCTGCATACGTTCAGCAATTTTTCCCAGGATTCCCTGTCTGTCGGGGGGTATCCGGTGAGGGGAAAGATGCAGCACTCCACCGTTCCCCGAAGGAACACCGGCTGCCCGTTCACCAGGAACCTGGTTTCTCCCGTCCTGAAATCACGCATCCCGAATTCCACCGGCACGAAGTCCGTTCCACCTCCGTTCCGGCCGTTCAGGGTGACCTCCATCCGGTAGAGATAGGGATTGAACTCGCTCCAGGTGCGGTATTCTTTTCCCATAGGGTAAACCGTATCCACAACCGCTCGCTTTCCGGTGATCCTGACCGGGACAACCAGACGGTCCTTCCGCTCACCGTCCACCGGGTCCGTATTCCGGGCCTGCATTTGAAGGCTGCCTTCAAATGCAGTCTGCCCGGGATTCGACAGCACCACCCTCGCCCTGAGCGCACCCGCATCAAGATCGGGGTAAAGCTGTACATCGCTGATGTACACCGGATTCCTGGCCTCCAGATGGATCTTTCCAACGATCCCGTTCCAGTTGGTCTGGGTGTGGTCGCTTACGCTGTGCGAGTTGATGCCCACCGGAATGATCATCCGGTTGTCCACCCTCAGGGTGATCACATTCAGTCCCGGACGGATCAGGGAGGTGAGGTCAAATTCATGGGGGGTCGAGAGGCTGATTCCCTTTCCTGCCTGTACCCCGTTCACAAAAACACGGGTCTCCCAGTGGCACCGCTCCAGGTGCAGGAACACCCTTTTTCCGGACCACTCTTCCGGGACCTCCACCTCTTTCCGGTACCAGGCGGGTCCCTGGTAGTATTTCACCGGCTTCAGCCAGAAGGGGATCTTCATGTTCCCGGGCTGCCTGTATTGCTCGTACTTGGGATCTTTGAAATAGGCACTGTCCCAGATGCTTCCGGTCCACGGGGTGGAAAGGGAGACCTCCTCCCCGTATCCATATTCCGCCATGGAACCCGGGAGATGGATCTCCTGTTCCATGGGGGTGCTGTACCACTGGCTCTCCAGTCCTTTGTCGGCAGGATCGGTCCGGAAGCCCCAGTTTCCTTCCAGGGAAAGGATCTCCCTGCTGCCGGGATCTCCGGCAGAACAGGCAGTGATAAACAGGCAAATAATCCACAAATTTTTCATCGGAGGGAGGTTTGGTTACTAAAAGTATGATAATTTAGCTAGATTCAGGCACCCAAAAACCTCCATTTTCCTTGAAGTACAACCTTAAATATGTGGCCGGAATATCACTGATCTCTGCGCTGGCAGGTTTCTTATTCGGGTATGACTGGGTGGTGATCGGGGGTGCCAAGCCCTTTTACGAACGGTACTTCGAAATTTCCCACTCGGCCGGATTACAGGGACTGGGAATGAGTTCGGCGCTGATAGGCTGTGTGGGCGGGGCCCTTTTTTCCGGATGGCTCAGCGAACGTGCCGGAAGGAAGATCAGCCTGGTGGTGGCAGCCTCCCTGTTCCTGCTGAGTGCACTGGGGACCGGGGTGGCAGTGAATTTCGGATATTTCATGGGCTTCCGGATCCTGGGCGGAATCGGGATCGGGATTGCCTCGGCCATCGCTCCGGTCTATATTGCGGAGGTCTCCCCGCCGGAGTACCGGGGAAGGTTTGTTTCGCTGAACCAGCTCAACATCGTGGTGGGAATCCTGGCTGCCCAGATCGTCAATTATTTGATCGCCAGGGAAGTTCCGGCGTATGTCTCGGACCAGTTCATCAGAGATTCCTGGAACGGCCAGATGGGCTGGAGGTGGATGTTCTGGGCCGAAACGGCGCCAGCGTTCATATTCCTGGTCCTGCTCTTCTTTATCCCGGAAAGCCCGCGGTGGCTGGCCGGTGCCTCGCGCTGGGAGAAATCCACCTGGATCCTTCAGATGATCGGCGGGGAGAAGTATGCAAGGGAGGCCCGGAAGGAGATCGAGAAGAGCCTGGCGGACCGGGGGGGCAGCCGGAGGTGGAGGGCTCTCTTTTCCAGGCCCTACAGGGCGGTGGTACTGATCGGGATCATCCTGGCCGTGTTCCAGCAATGGTGCGGGATCAACGTGGTTTTCAATTATGCGGAGGAGGTGTTTTCTGCGGCAGGGTACGGTGTGAACGAGTTGCTGCTGAACATCATCGTGACGGGAGCGGTGAATTTGCTGTTCACCTTCCTGGCCATACGCACCGTGGACCGGTGGGGGCGCAGGAGATTGATGCTGACCGGTTCTGCAGGACTGGCTGTGCTTTACCTTCTGCTGGGCAGCGGTTATTACTTCGACCTGAAGGGACTGCCCATGCTGATCACCGTGGTGGTCAGCATTGCCCTGTATGCCATGACACTGGCACCGGTGACCTGGGTGATCCTCTCAGAAATCTTTCCCAACCGGATCCGGGGAGTGGCCATGGCCGCCGCCACCACCATGCTCTGGGTGGCCAGTTCTCTGCTGGTGGTGACATTCCCGTTTTTGAACCGGGGACTGGGAGCACACGGGACCTTCTGGGTATACGCAGGGATCTGCCTTGCCGGATTTCTGTATATCTTCCGCTATCTGCCGGAAACCAGGGGGAAATCGCTGGAACAGCTGGAACAACTGGTGGGGAGAAGGGGGAATGTGAAGCCCGGAATATAGAATTGTCTATGTACAGCCAACAAATGCTGCACCCAATTATAAATTACATACTGATTAAGCTCGTAACAACAAAACTACGCCATGAAAAATCAGAACTTTCGATTCTACATCTTCATCCTGGTAACAATGGTCAGTGCCGCTTCCTGCGGGGGGCAGGAGGGGGAATGGACCTCCCTGTTCGATGGCGAGAGCCTTGAAGGCTGGTCCGTTCACAGCGGATTTGCCAAATACCGGGTGGAAGACGGCGCCATCGTGGGAACTGCGGTCAAGGGAAGTCCCAATACCTTTCTGTGTACCGAAAAGGAATTCGGGGATTTCATCCTGGAATTTGAAGTATTCCTCACCAGTCCTGAGCTCAATTCGGGAGTCCAGTTCCGGAGCATGATCGCCGGAGGGGAGACCGTGTTCTGGTTCCGGAACAACCAGGGGGTGCTGCAGGCAACCACCATACCTGCCGACCGGGTGTATGGATACCAGGTGGAGATCGCCGGAGAATCCGTGGGTACCTCAGGCGGGGTCTATGATGAGGCACGCAGGGCCTTTATGGAGGAATGGTGGGTGGAGGAAGGCTCCGAAGCCAGCAGGGCCTTCAGGGATAACCAGTGGAACCATTACCGGATCGAGTGCCGGGGGGATTCCATCCGGACCATCGTGAACGGGGTGGTCTGTGCAGATTTCAGGGACGGTGTCAATTTCAGCGGTATTATCGGATTGCAGGTGCACGACGTTGGACAGGATCCCACACCTTATGAGGTGCGGTGGAGGAACATCCGGATCAGGCCCCTCTGAAGCTTCAGATCGCTTTCCGTTTGTTCCTCATGCGGACGACCACATCGAAGATCCCCTCTTCGTCGGCATCCTCGGTGGGCTGTTCTTCGAAACTGATGTACTTGGCAGTGACTTTGGCCGGCTGATCCTGTCCGAGGACGATGTTCTCACCCTCTCCAGAATAGTCGCTTCGAAGGGTAGTATTGGCTGACACAATGCACCGGTTCGGGGTGACCGTACCTTTAAGGACGGTGCAACCGAATCCGAGCCAGTTGTGGTTCCCGATCACGATGGGCCTTTCGGCATTGGATGGGGTTTTGAACACCGTATTGACCGTCCGGTGGAAGTCCGTATCCACGATCTGTACGTCCCAGGCCACCATGGTATGTTCCCCGATGGTGATGAACTGGTTGCAGATGATCTTGTCATTTCCGCCCAGGTTCACATGGCTCCCGATCTTTAGACAGCCTTTCCTTCCCACCGATATGAAGGTCCCCCTGGCAAACCGGATGTCGTGACCCAGGATGACTGTTCCTCCTTTTTGTTCCCAGATGGTCCGGTGGTGCCTGGTATGGAATCCGTAGTTGTATTTTCCGATCCTGACCGATCCGGTCTCCACCTTATGGAAATCCAGATGGATCCTTCCCTCCATGCTTTTCAACCGAACACCCCTGTAAATGAAAACAGGCAACCGCATGGCCACCCTGAAGGGAAAATAATTCAGGTTGAAATAGAGGGAGCGCAGCAGCGAGAGCCGTTGGGTGAAAGGATAGTGCAACGCCCTGAAAAGCTTCTGAACCGGAGTTCTGTCTTTCTTCCAATCTCCCTGTGATGATTCACCAAGTCCCACGTGTTCCAGTATTGTCAGGTTTTAAGGTTGATCTCCCACCTGTGTTTATACGGATCGATGCGGAATTTGTTGTGCCCTGTTCATCAATAATCACGGTGGGACAGGATCCCACCCCGTAGGAGGTGCGGTGGAGGAAGATCCGGATCAGGACACTCGATTAGTTACTGTTTCCCGCTTACCTTGTCAATGACCTGGTCCACCACGTTTTTCGGGGGGACCGGTGTTTTGGGTGGCTCGGCAGCCGGGATGGTGGAGGCGTTTCCATCCCTGAGGGCGCTGTAATGGGGAGACATGATCTCCACCCCGGCCTTGTTAAATTCCTCCAGGATGCTGTTGTTCAGGTCAGAGGTGAGCACCGCCATTTTCTGGGGCTGCTTGGTGTACACGTTCAGCTCGTATTCCACGTAGAAATCCCCCAGGCTCTTCTGCAGCACGAAGGGTTTCGATTCCCTGCTCAGGTCCTTGGTGTTCGCTGCCGCTTTGAGAAGAAGGTCCACGACCTGTTTAGAAGGCACATCATAGCCGATGGTGACCGTAGTATGGATGATGATCCCGATGCTGCTGGCACTCTTGGAGTAGTTCCAGAGGTGGGCATTGATGATGGTGGCATTGGGGATGGTGATGTCCTCGTTCTTGATGGTGCGGATGCGGGTGACCAGCAGGTTTTTTTCCATCACATCACCCACCGATTCGCCGATCCTGACCCTGTCGCCCACCATGAACGGGCGCATGTAGGTGATCACGATGCCTGCGACGATATTGGCAATGGCCGAGGTGGAGCCCAGGGAGAAAAGCACGCCCAGGAAGATGGAGACACCCCTGAATGCCGGGGAGCTAGAACCGGGCAGGTAGGGAAAAATAAATACCAGCGTGAAAGCGTAAAGGAGGATCTTGATGATGTTTGCAGTCGGTTGTGCCCAGTCCCGGTGAAATCCCTTGATTTTTAGTTTTTCCTCGTCGATATCCTTTGTCAGAAGATTGAGGATCTGAAGCAGGTACCGCGCAATGAGGATGATGACGATAATATAGAACACATTGGGGAGGAAATTGAGCAATCCCCGCCCGATGCTTTTAACCGGTTCTGCAATAAACCTGTAGAACTGGGTCACCAGATGCTCCGTCCATGGGAAAAAACTGAACAGCA
>CAZNSZ010000061.1:22880-24754 GCA_964575865.1 uncultured Bacteroides sp.
TCGGTGAATGCGGTTTTCAGTGACGCCACATGCTCTTCTGCCAGTTCCTGCCTGCTCATTCCGGCCATCTGTGCATCCCCGTCCGAGATATGGATGACAGGCTGATTCCTGTAAAACACCACCGAGAAGTCCTCGTGTTCGACCACCCGGAAAGAGTCGACCCTGATCAGTTCCAGCTTGCTTAATTTTTCCAGGTTCCTGCCAATGATCTCGACCCGTTCCTGAATGGAATAGGAACCCATTCCTGTTCTGATTTCAAAAAGCGTATCTCCCCTGAACATGACCGCTTCCATGGGTTGCACAGCTGCGGGAGCCTGCCGGCGGGCGGTGTCGGCAACAACCTGGGCCGGGGATCCTCCAGGCTGGGCGAATACCGGATTCAGCAATGCAATGAAGAGCAGGATGAAGATTGTGATAGGGCTTGCTGGTTTCATGCTATGGTGTTGACATTGAACGGTGATATAACCATTCAGCCCCCATTTTGTTAATCCATTCCCTGATTAATTGAACTGCACGGTGGTCTGCTCGTTGATGCATCCCCCTACCCGGTAGGGGTCCCCTTCCTTCAGATCGCGAAAAAATACCTCCTCTTTACCGGGGAAAAGGTCCACATAACGGGCCCTTCTTTCCCTGGCCTCGTCCGCCACTTCAGGATCCATTTCGGCGGCTTTGGAATATTTGTCTGCGGCAGCCCAGAAGGCGGTCTGCTGCTCGAAGTCATCCCCCAGGTTCGTGCGGGAGGCAATGAATGCGTCCCCAAGCAGGATATAGGCATCTCCGTAATCGGATTTGAAAGCGATGGCTTCCCTGGCGTATTCGATGGCGTCACAGTAGTTTTCCAGTGCATTGCTTACCACTGCCAGTTCATAGAACCACTCCGCCCGGACTTCGCGTTCCAGGCCATCCCCTGCCACGGCCATTTTCAGATAATCTGCGGCTTTTTGAAAATCATTCCTTGTGATGAACACGATGGCCAGGTTGTGGGCTGATACGGGGCCGGGATCGATCTGGTACAACTGTTCCGAGGCAGCAATAAAGAGATCGGCCCGATCGCATCCCGACTGCTTGTACATGCCGGTGACCAGTTCAAGAAAATCCCTGTCGTTCATACTGTCCTGATAGCGGGGGCCAAAATAGCTGTTCAGGTTTTCGCAGGTGAGAATATTCTCCTGGAGCATCAGCTCACTGATGGCGCTGCTGGTGCGTTCCCACCTTGAGGACCGCTTGAGAAGTTCATCAAGGTGCCCTTTGACGGTCAGGTAGTCGGTGATCAGCTGATCGCTTCCCAGCCTCTCTCCCTCGTAGAGGGTCACCCCCGAGGAGATCAGCAGGAGCATCACCGCTTCCTGGGCTTCTTTTCCCTCCAGTTCAACACTCCGCCGCAGCATTCCGTTGGCGTTCGAGACCTCATCAATGTTGTTCCGCCGGTATTCCAGAAGGTCCCTGCCTTTGCGGCCCAGCACGTTTCCTTCTCCTCCGAAGTTTTCAATCCGCCTGTCGTAAACCAGCATCAGGGTGTCGATCAGGGCCTGCTTAACGGGTCCCTCCGGCGCTGCTTCAATGAAGCTCCGGTACATGGTGACCCCGTCCAGGTACATTTGCTCACTGGCGGAGGGACATTGATTGAACAGCACACGCCATGGTTCCACGGCATCTTTATAGAGCTCGATCTTGAAGAATTCCCGGTAGGTGGAGATGTATACACCGCAATTGACTTCTTCGCCACCGGTTCCGTACACCCTGGTCTGGCCGTTTGTTTGGATGGCCTGCAGGAGAAAAAGAGGGAGCATGACAGGTAAGAGTCTGGTAATGATATTCATAGCTTGGATTGATGGTTCAACTTATATAAATATAAACAAAACTGATGCCATTTC
>CAZNSZ010000061.1:24854-27693 GCA_964575865.1 uncultured Bacteroides sp.
ATCGGTGCATATTCGAACCCGATTGGAGCCCGATTGGACCGAACTTCGCGTTTTTTTTGATATTTTAACCGGGCAATCAGCCACCGTTCATGTCCAGCAACATCCGGCAATACCTGCAGAAAGTACTTCAGAGCTCTGAATTTCAGAATGCCTCCAAGTACCAGAAGCTTCTGGAGTACCTGGTGAATTCCACACTCGAGGGGAATGTTCCCAAGGAGATCACCATCGCCATGGAGCTGTTCGGGTCTGAAATGAATGACGATACCCTGGGGGAATCCAACATCAGGGTATATGTGCACAACATCCGCAAGAAGCTCGATTCGTACTACATCAACGAGGGGAGGAACGATAAAATTCAGTTCAGGATCCCCAAGGGAAGGTACAAGGTGGAGTTTGTGAACCGGAAAGACATCGGCCGGCCGGCTTCCCGCAGAGCCATTCTGATCACAGGGATCATCCTTTCGGTACTCCTTGCCGCCAATCTGTTCCGCTTGGTGCTGTCCCGCGGGGAAGGCCCCGGGAAAGGCAGACATTCCCAGTGGATCTGGGGAGACCTGCTTTCAAGGGATGCCCCCCTGCTGGTGATCGTGGGGGATTATTATCTCATTCAGGAGACCGGGATGGCGGGGAGGTCCAGGTACCTCAGGGATGTGAGGATCAACAGCGAGTCGGACCTTGACCTGTTTCTGGAGGAATTCCCGGAGCAGGGTACAAATTTTGAGAGAACGAAGCATACCTACCTGGGAAAATACGCACCGCTCTGCATTGAAAAGCTTTCGAAACTCCTGCTCTCCTCAGGCAAGGATTTTCAGGTGATCCTTTCATCCGAGTTTCACTGGAAGGACCTCAGGGATTATAATGTCATCTATATCGGTTCCTTTAAATCCATGGGTGTATTGAATAACCTGACCAAACATTCCAATTTCAGATTCGAGCTGTACCCGAGCGCATTGCATTTTCATGACCTGGAGGAGGATTCCGTTTACCATTACCGCCCCTTTGACTCCAGGCTGGATGATGCTTTTGAAACCGATTACTCCATTGCAACAAAGCTGCCGGGCTCCAATGGCAGGAGTGTGTTTATGTTTGTGTCGGTCAGGGATATCGGGATGATCGAGACGGTGGAGTATTTCACCAATCCCGAATCGCAGAAGATGTTCATGCAATCGCTGGATCCCTCCTTTCGTGAAACCGGTTTTTTCGAGGCCTGTTTCAAGATCGAAGGCCTGGACCGGAATTCCATCAGCATCGACCTGCTTCATCTGAATCCGTTGTCGGCCTCCTCCCTGTTCGAGATGGAAGGAGGATCAGACCCCGGGGGAGTGGAGTAATCGTTCGTTGATACGGACGGGGTATTTCTCCCGCAGTTGAGCGATCCACGCCTCCATCAGTTCCTCCGGAGTCCCGTCACCGGCATCCACCCGGTTCCAGACCCTTCTTCGGGTGATTTCAAGAATCAGCATGGCATTGCGGTATTCCTCCAGCTGATAACCGAATTCGGGGTATTTCCGGTCGAGCATGTAGTTCTCATAGGTAAAGAGTCGGGCTCCGGTGTATTTCTGATAGAGCTTTTCCACAAAGTTCCGGACGGAGTCCGTCCTACCGGTTGTAAAATAGTCGGACATGAATTCGATGAAACCGGATTGCAGTGATGGCTTTCCGTCAATAAGGAAGAGTGTGTCGGACATGGCCTCCCCGGCGGGTGGCATCCACATTCCGCGGTAAACCCGTTCATCGGCCAGATCGAGGATCTCCTGAAGTGCGGCCCGGTTTTCAGTGAATCCCCATTCTGTTTTTAATTGTTCAGTGAAGGATGCCCTGAGCAGCTCCTTCCTGCCGTCGCTCCCTTCCCGTATCTTCTGAAGCGCATCTTCCTCAGCCATCTTCCCCGAAGCAGCAGGCCGGATGGCGTGCAGGACCACAAGTGTCACCCCTTCGGGAGTGGAAACCGGCATGGACACCCCTCCGGGTTCAAGTTCAAAGGCGGCCGTTTCAAGCGCATAATCCAACTGGAATACCTGGATCCAGTCCGGTTTACCGGCAGTCACCAGGACGTGTTCCGGTGAACCGGGGGGAAGGGCTGATTGTTCAGCCGGGATTCCCTCAAGCATCTGCGCTCTCCGTTCCATGGCCACCCTGTATAACGCTTCATCGGCGGCCGGGGCTGAAGGATTCCGGGAGGTGAAGCGGACCAGGGTCACGTTGCGCTCATATTGTGAACGCTCAAGGGCTTCATGGACAAACTCTTTCTCCATCTCCCTGTCCGTCAGGTAGGGAGCGGCCAGTAGCAGCCGGTACTCGGTCAGTTCATTGATAAATGCCGGATTCTGGTTCACCCGCTCCTCCAGTGCATCGCTCACCTTCAGCTGGTAATCAATGAATTCCCGGAGGAACCGCTCCTTATCATCCGGGGTTCCCCCGGGATGGTTCTTCTCGAAGTAATAAAGGAATTCCCCTCCGGTGATGTTCCTGTGGCCAACTTCCAGAAGCACATCCCCGGGATCCTGTCCGAAACATGCACCGGATCCAATAACCGGAAGGTGCACCAGTAGGATCAGGAGAGCAATCGAAATGGAGCCGTACCTTTTTGCCATCGCACTGAAACGAAAAATTCCCATATGCAAAGATACAAAGCAAAATGGATGAGGCCCTGGGGCCCCATCCATCTCATGTTCAAATATTCACCAAGACTCCCTGGCTGGGAAGTACCAGGGTCTTACTTTCTGACAATTTTGCCCGAGAAGCTGGAGAAACCTCCGTTGGCAGTTTCAAAACTGATCCTGTAGAGGTACACGCCATGACGGGTGATCTCTTCCATGTTCACGGTCACCTGGTTGCC
>CAZNSZ010000062.1:0-5482 GCA_964575865.1 uncultured Bacteroides sp.
GGTTCGAGCCCAGCTGGGCCCACGAAGCCCTTCAAGGTGTATCACTTTGCAGGGCTTTTTCTAATAATATTCGCTGTCTAAATATATTATGAATCATCAAGGGCTTTGTTGACCCATCCGGTCTCGAGCCCCCGCCACAGTCAAGCCCAACCCTAAAATGCTCCTCTGGACCATTTCTTTGCACCAGCCAGCCCGGATTTTAGGGTTGTAAAGATCAACGGTTAACGGGGGTAATATTGCATATCTCATACCGGCTGAACGCACTCCAGTATGTCAAAGCCAGTTTTTCAATATATAACCAGTATTGATCCGACAATAGCCCATAGGTATCTACTCCGTATGCGATATCCTCTTGCATTTGTTCTGCGATGTCGGATTTCAGGGAGATTTTTACCTGTTGATCATTGAACTCAAAAATCGCAGTTGGTACTAATGATACACTGTCAGATACCGTTATTAATCCCTGACCGATTGTTGCACCCGTACTGATCTGTATGCCATCGTTAAAACAACTTAATGGAGGTTTATGCCCTGCAAGGGATGTTACTGTCAGGTTGTTGATGCCCACATTAAAATATTCCATGGCGCGAATCCCCATTTTTGCCCCAATAATCGAGTAAATGCCTGTATGCCCGTGAATTTCGTTGGTCATGGTGATGGCCTTCCACTCAATGGGACCGAATTCTTCGAGCGTTGAGCGTAGCAAAGCTGCATATTCAGGTTTGTAAAGCGCCGTATCAACAGGAAATGTATGAAATACCCTGTTGTTTGTTGTGGTTGCAGATTCAAGCAGCTTTCCGGCAGCTTCATATATGAAAGACTCGGGGATGCCTTGATCAAGTCTTACATTCGCGATACCGTCCTCCTCCTCCGATTCAAACAAAATGGGAACGGTAAGGTATAAAGGTATAAGGTCATCCCAGAATCGAAGATGCTTCTGCCGAATGCGTTTCCCAATTTCTGGCTGGTTATGAATATTTACAATGTGTCTGGCATAAGGCGAATCTGATTCTTTTAATGTGTTCAGATAGGTTTGATCAATGAGGAAGTTTTCGGACGTATTACTGACAACCGCCATTTCAACTCCACTTTTCCGGATGTGTTCATAGCTTTCAGGTGACGCCTGGTAGTTGAACCCATTGGTTATTTCCGGACTGTTATACCAGATAATTCTGTCAATTTTTTCAACAACAGCAGGATCTGATTGTATCCAGTCGGCATAGGTTTTCAAAGATCCTAAAGCGATCAGTGTAATTTTATCCCGATAGTTTTCAGTGGATCGGTCCAGAACAAGGTCTGCATCTTCATGGACAGCCATGGGTTTTCTTTCATCGGGATTTCCCCAGTCTATGCTTTGGGCAAAGGAAGACCAGTCAGGCAATTCCTGCCCGGTTTTATCTCCGATTCCTACCGGTATCCCCTCGTGATGGAAAGCGGATAATAAGGCCTCTACCTTACTGAAGACGGCATCGGGCAACAGTGTTCCCTGTGAACAGGTTATTGCCAGGACCCTTATGTCATTACCCGATAAAAACATTGCTATGGATCGCATATCGTCCAGAGCGCCATCGGTATCAATAATTACATGGTATTTGGGTTTTCCTGAATGACCATGCAACTGACCGGCCAGAAGGAGGAAAAGTATCAGCAGTGCCTTGCATTTTCTGTACATACCAAAAAGAATAAGTGTAATCTTCGTTCAACCCATATTCACCGGGATAAATGTATTTACTTTTTTTAATCCTTCCGAAGCATCCCCTGGCAAGCGATGCTCCTGGTTGCAAATCTCAGGATATTTGCGTATATTCGTGCCACTATTATATGTATTCGTGTTACTCATTTTTAAGAGCCTGATTGTTAGCGTCCTGCTTGCAGCACCTGCACTTGCTTTGTTCTTCCAAAGGTTATTTACATACTAATTCCGGACGGTAACTTATCCAGAATGCACATTTCTGACGGAATCATAAGCACCCCAATCACTCTCATGGCAGATGCTGCGGCACTGGGACTGATATATGTTACAGGGCGTAAGGCGACGGCAGAGGAGATCCCCCGGATGGGCATGACCGGTGCAGCACTCTTCGTGATTTCGCTCATCCACTTCCCGGTAGCTGGCTCGTCCATACACCTGGGACTTTTTGGACTTGCCGGAATAATTCTTCGCAACCGCGCCTTCCCCGTTGTTTTCACTGTTCTATTATTCCAGTCGCTGATCTTCCAGCATGGGGGATTATTGGCCATTGGGCTCAATGCATTGAATATGGGTGCCGGAGCGTATGTTGCATGGATGATATGGCGAATTGCAGTGATGCCTGAATACCTGAGGGCGGTATTTGCTGGATTGACCGGGGTTCTTATACCGGCAATGCTGATGGTGTTTGAATTGAGAGTTACAGGATACGGAGCATCCATTTCGCTGTTGCTGATCGTTTATCTGCTGACGGCATTCATTGAAGGTGGAATTACCCTTTCGGCGGTGCTGTTCCTGCGCAAAGTCAAGCCGGAAATCTTGAATGAAGAGGTTATGAATGATCAACAAAAAAATATAGAACCATGATTAAGCATGCTTTTTTTCTGATTGCCATTAGCCTGGTTGTTTCTACGGGAAGTGCTCTGGCTCATGGAATTACCACTGATGTAAGTATCGAGGGCGGGGTGGTTATAGTGGGTGCATTCTATTCACCCGCCCAACCAGTCGCGGGCGCGTCGGTAACCATCTACTCCCCGGCCGAACCTGAAAATGATTGGCAGACAGGCAAAACAGACAAGACCGGACATTTTGCATTTGTGCCGGATACGGAAGGTGAATGGTTGATTGTCATCGATGACCAGATGGGGCACATGAAAAAAGCAACCATCGTTTTTACTCCTGATTTGCCTGAAGAGAGCGAAATTACTGAAGGAACAGTTACCGAACCAATTGCCCCTGCAGATAACGGGCTGAATACTTCCCTTAGGATTATCATAGGCCTTTCATTGATCATCGGTATTACCGGATTATTCTACGGACTGAAAAACAGGCAGGTACGAAAACAGGAAACAGGTAATTGAAGCATACGTTTTTCGATAGGTACAGTCACCTGGATTCACCGGTGCACCGGCTCGATCCGAGGGTGAAGATCATTGCGGCACTGGCAGCAATCATTATTGTTACGACTGAATCTCTTTCAGGAAGGCTTGTTCATTTTGCAGTATATGCTGTTATTATCCTGGTTATTACAGGATGTAGCAGGGTACCCATCAGATATTTACTGAAACGGATACTCCTTCTCTCCCCGTTCATTTTGATGGCCGCAATTTTCTACCCTGTTTCCCAGATGCAGATCCGGGAACCCACACTTACCTCCGACTGGAGGCCTCTGGCAGAGGCCGGACTGTCAGTCTTCATGAAAGCCTTCCTGGCACTTTTGATTCTCCTGCTGCTCAGCTCCACTGAAAAATTTCACAGGTTGCTGAGGGCGCTTCGCTGGCTGAAGGTGCCGGCCATTGTGACCACCCTGTCAGCGTTGCTGTACCGGTACATTTTTATCTTGTCCGATGAAAGGCTCAAAACAGCAAGGGCACGTGAGAGCCGGACCCCAGGGGTGCTTCGGACAAGCAGGCTGAGAGTATACGGCAATCAGGCGGCAGTGATATTCTACAGAAGCTGGGAACGTTCACAGGTTATCTACAAATCAATGCTTTCGCGGGGCTTTGCGGGGGAGTTCCCCGAAACGCAGGAAATGAAACTCAGGGGTTCCGATATGGCAAGCTCAATTCTTTTTCTGGGATTGTTACTTTTGACAAGAATTTTCCTTTAAGATGCCGGTAGGAATAAACATAGAGGACCTGAGTTTTTCGTATCATCGCGGTACAAGGGTTCTGAAATCTGTTTCCCTGGACATAGACCCGGGCGAGAGGTTTGGCATCATCGGCCCCTCAGGCTCCGGAAAATCGACCTTGCTGCTCCATCTCAACGGAGTACTGACAGGAGAAGAAGGAAGGGTGGCCATAGGCAACATTCCCGTGACACCGAAAAACCTGCCGGAGGTAAGAAAACTGGTAGGACTTGTATTCCAGAATCCCGACGATCAGCTTTTCAATCCCACAGTAGAAGAGGATGTAGCCTTCGGTCCGCTGAATTTTGGCTTGCCTGCAAATGAGGTAAGGGAACGGGTTAAGGAAGCGTTGTCCCTGATGAATTTATCCGGATTTGAGAAACAGACGCCACATCATCTATCTCTTGGCGAGCGAAAAAGGGTTGCCCTTGCTACCGTGCTTTCGATGCAGCCAGAAGTCCTGGCATTCGATGAGCCGTTCTCCAACCTTGCACCGTCAATGGTATTGCAGTTGATGGAAGTAATGCGCTCCATGAAGTCCACCCAGGTTATTGTATCACAGTCGGTGTTGCCGGTGATATCATTATGTAACCGGATGGCGATACTGAAAGATGGGGAGATCATGGCTGTCGGTGAAACCCGGACACTGGCGAAAGACAGGGTGCTTATGAAAGCCTCAGGACTTGATTTGAGCCTTTATCGCACTATTTGCCGTGACCTCTGAGGGCCACACTCCGGAGTTCCCGATCAACGCAGGGTACTAGGTGTATTCTTCAGGCACCTCAGTAGACAATGCCCCTGTCCCTGCTGTCCAGGTCGTGCTGGGTGAGCACACTGATGCTATTGGGCGGCAGGAGGAGTGCATGGTTCTCGTCTTCCCTGAAGCTTTTTGCCTTGTTCAATTCGAATCCGGGCGTATTAATGATTTTTTTGCTCACCTGATACAGATGCATTTCCCCGGGAATCTCTCCGGAAAATCCGACTTCCACATTCAGCGCTTTTCCGGATCGATTCAGAAGAAACACGGACAAAATGCCGCCGGGGCTTCTGAGGGCATTGCACATCAGCACACTGTCAGCTGCGGGGACCTCTGTTTTGAGCACGTAAGAGTACTTGGATAAAAAGCGTGATAGAATGCCGAAGCCGTAGTAGGCTTCCGGTTCAGGGAGCACCTCGCTGTAGTAGGTTTTTTTTGTGCGGTCGAAGGTCGTGATCAATTGCCACTGTCCGTCCAGATCGCCACGGTTGGTGAAACTCCATCGGTTAAAGGCATCTACTCCTGCACGCATTCCGCGCATCACATCACTGGCATTTGATAGGGCCGCTTCGAAGGACTTCTGGTTCGGATCGTCCGTTCCCCAGCCGAGGCGCATGTTGCCGTATTCAGTAAGAAAAAAGGGTTTTCCCTGCTTATGGGCCCAATCGGCCCACTGGCCGAGAATTTCTTCCCCTTCGGCCGATACCCCCTGGTAGGAATGAATATCGATCGCTCCGAAATATTGGGTAAAAGCGAGCTTCTCCTCTTTGAATGGAGGCAGATCGGTCCAGTCGGGACCTGAAATGGGAATGCCGATTCCACGCTGGTCAAATTCCTGTTTCAACCTGGCCCACGCATCCTCAATGGCTCCTTCATTTTCGCCGTATTCCCACCAGTATCCCCAGGT
>CAZNSZ010000062.1:5582-13253 GCA_964575865.1 uncultured Bacteroides sp.
GCATTTCCTCGCTGTTCCAGTCATACCTGTCCCGTTCGGGAAGGTAGGATTTCTGGGTCAGCTCCAGCCTGATGAAATTCATTCCGAGCCAGCTGGCATGGCTTTTTATCTGCTCCCATGCCACACTGTCGGATAGCGGCGGATTGCCGCCATGTGCGCTGCCCAGTGGCGCCACTTCCCTGACCGGGATCCTGTATTTTTCGTTGTTCAGTGGAAATACATCCCTGATGACGTGCCATGATGCCCCCATCCCCCCCTTCATTTGATACATCACCTCGGAGGTATGCACATTGATCTTGATGACTTCTGTTTTTTTCATGTTGCAGCCGGTAATAATGGGGAACATACAGCATAAGTATGCAAGGACGATCTTGTATGGGACCTTTTTCATATAGATTCATAAAGGTAAGTGTTGCATTGAGATTTTCAACCGGATGTTAATGAGGAAAAATCCCTATTTTTATGCTGTAGCGGCTATTCTCATTCAGGATTGAAATAGAGTCCTTCAGTCCGGGTGATACCGGAGCGTAAAAACCCAGGATCATGAAAAAACTTGTCATCTGTCTCATTGCGGCCATGTTTTTAGCCTCCTGCGGAGGAAATTCCGACAAGACGAAGGATCAGGATGGTGCGCCCTCAGCGGAAGGAACAACCCCGGAACAAATGGCACAGCAGCAGGAGCAGGCAGTGAGGGAAAAGTATTTGAAGACAGGGGGGGAGATTGCCACTCTTACCCAGGCAGAGCTGTTGAAAGTGGTTCAGGGTGCCATGGCCAGGGGAGGTCCCGCCTATGCAGTTGACTATTGCAATGTGGAGGCCCTGGAACTGAAGGACAGCCTGTCTGACCTGTACAATTGCAGGATCCAGCGCCTGTCCGCGAAATACCGGAATCCGGCCGATCAACCGGTGACTGAAATAGAATTGGAGCAGCTGGAATCCTACGAGACGTTACACAGTGAAGGGAAAACCCTCACGCCCTCAATTCACATCGTTGGAAATGAACTGGAATATTACCAGCCCATTCTCGTCGGATCAGGTGCCTGCCTGCTTTGTCACGGGGATCCGGAGACCCAGATATCCACGGAAACAATGAGCATCATCAAAAAGCTTTATCCCGATGACCTTGCCACCGGCTATGCATTGAATGATTTCCGGGGAGTGTGGAAGATCACTTTCCTGCATTGATTATGACAGAAATGCCTGTTTATCAGCGTTATCCGGCTCTTCTTGTGGAGAAGGTTGCTGGCCCGTCCGTCTCCCTTTTCCCCTTGGCCTTTCGCATTGGGATGATCCTGTGTTTTCGATTTGACGATGAGATGCTATTTACAATCCCGGCCCATTTCTGGGCAAGCTGAAGCTCGCCGGACAGTGTCAGGTTATTGTAGTCGGCATTATAAAATTCCAGTGACAATGCCGGCTGGTGTTGGAACAATGAGAACACCAGTTCAATTTTATCTACCACCTGCACCAGCTCCTTGTGATAGGCCACCTGTTTTCCCGTTTTCACCATCCTGCAATCTGCCACATCGGAAAGGTTGATCACCTGGCGTATTTCGCGTCCGGGAATAGAACGAATAAAAAAGAGCCTGTTGGTTTCAGGTGTGCTGATCCCAATCAGGGTGTTTTCCCACGTATCCCAGGTGGAGATTGTAGATTGATTCTCAACGGCGAATGCCTGCAGTACGGCTATTTTTCTGCTGTTCCTCTTCCGGTTTCTAATCCGGATAAAAATTACCAGTGCAGACACAATCAGGATAAAAATTGAAGAGCCTGCTAATTTCACTATGTCCATACTCTTTATGATTTTATTTGTATGTGTTGATGAATGCCTCTGACTGTCGAATATAGCCAAAGCGCTAAATATTAATAAGATAAAGAATATGGATTACCAGAAATAATTGAAGGGATAAATCAGATCCGTGCTCCTGGGCGATCGAACAAGTCGTCCGGATTCAAGAATAAATAATGCGTTTTCCTCCTTGTTCTCTAACTCCGTGAATTCGTCCGGCAACATCTCCCCGTGGAATAACTTGCGTATTTCAGGCAGAATCTGCTGAACCAGGGGGTATGCTGGTTCTTTGCAGGCAGCGGGATGAAACAGATCGGATGAACCTGAAAGCATTTCATGATTCTCCGCAGAGATGACTCCAAAGACACGATCATCAGCTGCACAATTACGTTCCCGGGCATTTCCATGCAATTCCAGGATCAAAAGCAGCACCAGGAGAAATATCCTGAAAATAATCGGTTTCATCATTTGTTTTCATTTGGACGGAGGAGAAACAAGACGTAACGTTCCGTGCCTGATTGGCTGATCCGGGGATGGTTGCAGCTGCTACCACTGAGGGAACGGGTGATCCCGTATGATCCGGTAAGCAAAAATGGAATGGGTTTGGATAATATGGCTCTTTTAAATAGATTAGCCGCAACACTTAATATTCCTAAAGGGTACCATGATTAGAGGAAAGTGGAACCATTCCTGGTTGCCGGTCGCTGCGACCCTTCTTTTTTTTCTGAATTCATGCTCAAAGCCACTGGAGTGGCCTGCTTCGCCGCTCTATGAATTCGAACGGGGAGCACCCGAAGCCGCTTACCCTGAAGATCCGGAGTCGGCCATGGAAGCCCTGGCCGGGCATTATGCCCATTATGATGTGGTGGCTTACGAAGACACCACCACCAGGACCACCATGCGCACCTTTATCATATCATACGGGTTCACCGATCTTTACATGGAAAATGGCAAACTGATGCAATCTGACCGGTTCGTTCATGCGGAGCAAAAACTGAGCAGAAAAAATGCGCGGTCGGAGTTCAGCAAAGAGGCGGTCCGGGCCATCAAGCCCAGGGTCAGTGAAGTGGAATTGTCTTCAAAGGACGGGATCTGGCACCTCTACCGTCCAGCTACCCCGAGCCTGCTTGGAATAGAAGGGGATCCTTCATTGCCCCTCTCCACCGATCCGGAGGATCCACGGCTGACAGATCCGGATCGGGACGGCCATCCGGGGGTAACGGTAAAGATCAGTGTGGGAAGGTTCTTCAATGGGGAAATCTACATCACCCGGCGTGAGATATTCAGCAACTATCTGACATTGAACTATAACGGAACGCTTACCGGTTATGTGGTGGACCGGTCCGAACAGTTCGTGGTGGGCGCCTCAAAGAAAATACTGAGCCAGGAATCCAATTCGGTCCAGCACCCGGATCCGGGATTGAGCCCGGTGCTGCTGGTGCGGGTGGACCCTGAGGTAGATACCTTTGAAGAACTGATGCAGATCAGGAATGAAATCTTTCCTGAGGAACCGGAATTTTTTCAACAACATTAACGGCAATGGATAAGTCACCTGACCAGGAACAGGCAACCGAGAAGATCAGACTTGATGCGGAAAGCATCAAAGCGCTATGGTCGAAAACCTATAATACGGAGGGGAAACCGGACTGGTCCCACATCCTTCCCTACTACCACGAGGAGATCTATTTCAGGGATTCCATCCAGGAGCTGAGGGGTATGGAAGAGTTCGAGGCCATGACCAGGCGGCTGACCGATCGCTCCAATGATCTGAAGATGAGCATTGTCAGAACCGCACAGCAGGGAAGGGACATCTTCATCGAATGGGAGATGACCATTAAATTCAAACGGAATCCCAGCTCGGTCATGTACGGTGCCAGCCGGGTGACCCTCAACGGGGAAGGCAAGATCATCGAACAACGGGATTATTACGACCTGTGGGGCGACATCTTTGACAACATCCCGAGGATCAGAAAAGCTTACCGGCGCTTCATGAAGCGGAAATTCGGATAACCCCCATTGCAGGTCGAGATGCTGCCCAACTATTTCAACGAATACCGGTGGTCGAACATCGCCGCCATGATCAAAAACAACCGGCGGAACCCGAAGGGTTGTACCGATGAGTTCAGGGACCGGCTGGTAGTGATCAGCGGGGCCACATCAGGCATAGGATATCTGACGGCCAGGAAATTTGCCGCCCGGGGAGCCAGCTTGCTCTGCATCAACCGCAACAAGCAGAAAAGCGAAGCACTGAAGAGGGAGATCGAGCAGGAGTTCGGTGTCAGCTGCGAAATTATCATCGCCGACCTGAGTGTACTGGCCGATGTCCGTCGTGCTGCCGGTGAACTGAACCGCCTCGATTCGCCTATCGATGTGCTTGTCCATAATGCGGGTGTTTACCTGACCAGAAGGGAGCTGACTGCGGAAGGACTGGACAAGGTGTTCGTGGTCCATCACCTCTCCCCGTTCATGATCAATGTCCTGGTCAGTGATAAGCTGAAATCCCAGAAGAGCGCGCGGATCATCCTGGTCAATTCCGAAGGACATCGTTTTGCTGCCTGGGGTTTGCAACTTGAGGATCTGAACTGGGAGAGGCGCCGTTATTCCGGGTTGAAAAGCTATGGTTCGGCCAAGCTTGCCCAACTGCTTTGCATGCTGGTGTTCGATGAGTATTTCAGGCAGACAGGGGTGACCATGAATGCCATGCATCCCGGCGCGGTCCGGTCGGAAACGGGACAGGAGAACGGTGCGGTGTACCGCTGGGTGAAAAAGAACGTGTACGACCGGATGCTGAGACCGACCGAAATTGCCTCGGATTCGATTTATTACCTGGCGGTATCCGGAGAACTGGAGGGAGTCAGCGGAAAGTTCTTCAACCTGACCGAGGAGGAGGAACCGGCACCCCCGGCACTGGACAGGAAGGCCGCCCATGAGATCTGGAACAGGAGCCTTGAATTGGCAGGGCTGGAGGATATCCTGCAGAAAGGGTGAACAGGGATGCCGGAGCGGAGCTACCATACGGTGATTGTGGGAGGGGGGATGGCGGGGCTGACATGCGCCGCCTACCTCGCCAGGGAAGGCAGGCGCGTTCTTCTGGTGGAGAAGAACAAAGAATGCGGCGGCCTGGTGAATTCCTTTTCCCGGGACGGATTCCGGTTCGAAGCCGGTGTCAGGGCCCTGGAAAACGCGGGGATCATCTTCCCCATGCTGAAGGAGCTGGGCATAGAACTGGAGGTGGTCAGAAGCCATGTATCGGTGGGCGTGGAGGATGAGATCCTGCATGTGGAAGACATCCAGAGTCTCACCGCCTATGAAGCGTTCCTGAAGAAGCTGTTTCCGGAAAGTGAAGGTGAGATAGAAAAGGTTATCCGCATCATCCGGCGGGTCATGAAGCAGATGGAGGTACTGTACGGGATCGAGAATCCCAATTTCAAGGACCTGCGCAGTGACAGGGAATACCTGTTCAACCGACTGCTTCCCTGGCTTCCCCGGTTCCTGCTCACCATCGGAAAGATCAACCGGATGAATATGCCGGTGGAACCCTACCTTGAAAGGATCATCACCGATCCCTCCCTGCGGGACATGATCTCCCAGCATTTCTTTAAGAACACCCCTGCATTTTTCGCCCTGAGCTATTTCTCCCTCTACCTGGATTATTTCTATCCCAGGGGAGGGGTGGGGATGCTGGCGGCAGCCCTTGAAAAAAGATTCCTGGAACTGGGGGGTGAGATCGCCCGGGAAACGGTCATTGAAAAGGTATTTGCCCGGCAGAAAAGGGTGACCGGTCAGAACCTGGCGGATTACGGGTATGAACACCTGGTCTGGGCCGCTGACCTGAAGACTTTTTACCGGATCGCCGATACGGAGGGATGCCCCTCCGGGGTCCGGTCAAAATTTGAACGCGCGAAGAGCAAACTGCTGGAAAAGAGGGGCGGGGATTCGGTGTATACGTTGTTTGTGGAGGTGGATGAGCCTCCGGAAAGCTTCCGGAAAACCGCACACGGGCATTTCTTTTATTCCCCTTCCAGGAAGGGGCTGGGGGAAGTCCGCTGGAGCCGGCTCGACGAAATCCTGAAAACTTCAGGGGGGAAGGACAGGTCCCGGATACTCGACTGGCTCGACCGGTACCTTGCCCTGAACACCTACGAGATTTCCATTCCGGTGCTGAAGGATCCTGACCTGGCGCCTGAAGGGAAGACCGGACTGATCATCAGCATCCTCACCGAATACGACCTGTTCAGGATGATTGCCGATGCAGGGTGGTACCGGGAATTTATTGAGACAATGGAGGATCGGATCATCCGCCTCCTGGCGGATTCGGTCTACCCCATGCTGAAGGATAGGGTGATGGCGCGGTTTTCCTTTTCACCGCTGAGCTATGCCAACAGGGTGGGCAGCTCCGAAGGGGCGATCACCGGATGGTCGTTCCGGGAGCCGGTTCCGGTCATTCATAAGATCCAGGCCGCCAACCGGGCCGTTGTAACCCCGATCCCGTCGGTCTACCAGGCCGGCCAATGGACCTACAGTCCGGCCGGGGTCCCCATGTCCATTCTTACCGGCAAGCTTGCCGCACGCAGGATACTGAAACAATAAAGCCTTACAGCAATAGAATCAGAAGGATGGTGATGAGTGCCAGCAGGGCCATGATCACAGCGAGTTGCTTCACGATGGTCCCCGCAGAGAAGGTTTCCCACTTTTCAGTATTCGCCAGTTCATTGTACTTGCTGATCAATTCATCCCGGTCCTTCACGGAAGTGTAACAACCCGGACTGTCGGCAATGTAGTGCTGGGCGAATGGAAAACAGATAACCTTGCTGACCTCAGATTCTGCCAGTCCCGGGAAAAGGGTATTTTCGGATATGTGCATATCTTCCGGCGGGATATCCAGGGCTTCTTCCACTTCGGATGGGTCGAAGATCACGGCAAAAGGACGGTCCTCACCCCTGACAAAACGCTTGCCGTGTCCAATGGAGGTATTTCCCATCAGCCAGAGCTTCTCGTGCAGTTTGCGTATCTTCCCCCTGCTGATGCTGCCGGATAATGCGAATTTTCGCCCTGTCCCTTGCTCCTCTATATCAAGAAAAACGTTCCCCCTGGAATTTGTTGTGAAAATTGCCTTCTTGCAATTGGGATCAGCGATGCCTTCAGAAGGCAGGGCAATGATGGTGTTGCTCAGTATATCGATGAAGATGAAAGATAGCAACCCGGTTCTTTTGTCAGTTGCAATGAGGTATACCTCCTGTCTGGTTCCCCAGAAGGTACTTGCCCGCGTTCCCAGGTTCCCGATACCCATGTAGTATTCCGGATCGTCGCCGCTAAAAAGCCGTGTCTTTGAAAGCTCATAGCGGTCGGGCAGCATGGACCTGGCGTATTCAATATCCCTGAGCCTGAAGAAGAGGAACAGGCTGTAGGGTTCGATCACAAACCCGATGTAGGGCGTATTTTTTGAGGCCCTGTATAACAATCTCTTTAACAGAAGGGGAGGCAATAATCCTTTGAGGTTCTGGAAAAAGAGCAGGTTGCTCACTTTCATCGGCTGGATCATGCTCTCCACCCCCTTGATGAACCTTTCTTCATTCTGCATATTCATCGGTATGGTGCCAATTAAAGTGGAAGGACCACTTTATAAACCTAGTGGAAAAATTTCACTATTGAAAATATGTATCCACGCGCAGCGCGTTCCTGGCATCAGGATGATTCTTTCAATGATCAGGAAACAGCCCGATTCACCGTCACCTCAATATCTCCGTCGTGTCAGCAGAAAATTTCCAGAAGGGTCATACCGTTGAACTTTCAGGGATTCAGATGATGAAAAGAAGGCGGGGGCATCCAGGAGGACAGGGGCCATGCCTCAGATCCTGAATGGCAACTGAGAATCTGGTACG
>CAZNSZ010000062.1:13353-27661 GCA_964575865.1 uncultured Bacteroides sp.
ATAAAGACGGGAAGATCAAACCAGTTGGTTTTGTCTGCTTCCAGCGGGGTCACATATTCTCCCCCGATCTTCACCTTCTCTGAGACTTTGAAGTTTGCAGCGATCCCGCCCAGGGCAAAAACAGGTCCGAGTTTTACTTTCAGGTCCAGAGGTATGCTGATGGTATGCAGGATACGTGCCGAGTTGTTTGTATATTCCATTCCGTTCTGGAAATACTCAAGTCCCGAACCAAAGTGCAACAGGGGAATGATTTTCGTATCCCTGAAAAATCCCACATAGAAACTGTTTAGCGCATTGGTGGTGTCCGGTTTGCCCCCCTCTTTTTCGAGAACTGCATAATGCCATCCGGCCCGGATCCCCCCTACCCTCTGGCCTCCTTTTTCGTTTCCCTGGCTGTAAACGGCCATTGTTCCGCCGAGGAAAAGTGCTGTAATGATTGCAATACCTTTTTTCATGCTGTTAGATTTAGTTGAAACGGGGATGAGGGATCAACAGGTCAATTGGCTTTCACGAACTTTGCTCCCTCGCCGAACCGGAACCGTGCAAAAATTCCCCAGTTGTTGCCGTTAAACTTGAATCCATCTGTGAGCATAAATCTGGGACGCCAGTCAAACCCAATGGTCAGGGGAAAATTGAATGAATATTCCACTCCGAAATTGCCCGCAGCGGCTACATTAAAGTCATTGCCAAAGTAGAATTCGGGACCTACACCGGGATAGAATTTAAATCCGTATGGATCCCCTTCCAATGAGAAAAGCCAGTCAAAATAGGCCCCAACGGCAATATCATTGCCAAAATATACGGCAGGGTGAAGCCGTGGAGCTTTAAATGGGATCGTCAGATCCAGTCCCCATCTATTCCCGAATCTGGCCCCGATTTCCCAGTTCGACTGGCCCTTCAGGTCGGTGGTTGTCACCAATGAGGTGATCAGTAAGAAAACACTGATTAAATGAAATTTTAGCTATCTCATAATGGAAGTGATGAATGAAGAATTTCAGATGTATCCAGGTTGTTTTCATCTCCGGGTCAATCGAAATCGGTGAACTCAGCCGGGATGACTTCATCCCTGATATTTCCGATGTCAAACACCACCTTGTGTAACTGCCCGGTCGTAAAAAGGAATTTCCCTTTCTCTTCATACTCCCGGTTGACTGGCAATCCCTCGTCCCTGCCCACATCAAAGGTCTCGTGTGCAGAATAGGCTCCATTGACCGTGGCTTTGATATCCAGCTCTCCAACCTTTCTATCATTGATCAGCAGTTCGACAGTAGAGGGACCGTTCAATACAGGCTCTTTCATGGTATGTTTGAGGGTAATCTTAAGATCTCCATACGGGATTTGCACCCCTTCAAAATCCTGCCAGTACAGGCCCAGGGTGGAGAAACTGTAGCGCAGTTTTCCGTCTTTGATAAACAAAGCCTGTCCCCCCATGCGGTCGCCCACAGCATAGATCACCCCCTCTGTAGTTTCATCGGCGGTGAGGTAGGCGTTCACGGTATAGTTGTTTGACTTGATAAAAGGCCCGGCTGCCTCCGGAATCCTGAATACATTGGTGGTCAGCTCCCAGTGTTTCTTTGCCACGGATGCAGGATTTGCCTCGGGCTGCAATATCCTTGCCAGCCCTCCGCCCACAGGCATGACATCGTATTTCTCAGCCTCTTCCCAGAACAGCGCTTCCAGCTCCTTGACTTTTTCAGGATACTGGTCGGCTACATCAACGGATTGCGCCGGATCTTCCGTAATGTTGTACAATTCCCATTCCGTTTTGAGCGGATCAAAATTGGCCAGGGCAGCCGGATCCACGGACCATGGAATTCTGTATAGTTTACCGGACAACGTCCATCCATGGTCAAAGATCCCCATGAAACCGGTAAATTCGAAATACTGGGTGGGATGGTTGGTCTCGGCATCGGGATCATCCCAGGCGTAGACCAGTGATTTTCCCGGCCGTTCCGTGACCTTTTGTCCGTTGACCTCGTCCGGCTGGGGGATTCCTGTAACTTCCAGGATGGTGGGAAAGATATCCGTTACATTCTGAAACTGCCGCCTCCATTCTCCCCTGGCGGTGATCAGTTTGGGATACCTGATGGCGGTAGCTGAAATGGTGCCCCCGAAATGGGAAGCGACCTGCTTGGTCCACTGGAAGGGAGTGGAGGTGGCCCAGGCCCAGGCCACTGAAAAATGGTTGTTGAGGTGGGGTCCGCCCCACTCCTCTATGCCGCCGTATGCTTCCAGCAACTCCAGCTGTTCCTCCATGGAAAGGGGAGGAAATCCGTTCTGCATTAACAGTTCAGAAACAGTCCCTGTGGGTGTTCCTTCCGCAGTGGCCCCATTATCTGCGGTCAGGTAAATCACCAGCGTGTTGTCCAGTTCTCCCATCTCTTCCAGGTGGTTCACGACCCTGCCCACATGAAAATCCACATGCTCCATAAACGCTGCATTGATTTCCATTTGCCTGGCCAGGTACGCCCGTCCTTCCTCACTGAAGGAATCCCAGGCCGGGATGGATTCGGGCCGGGGAACCAGTTTCGTATTTTCCGGGACCAGTCCCAGTTTTTTCTGGCGTGCCAGCACCTCTTCCCGGTATGCGTCCCATCCCTGATCGAACTTCCCTTTGTACTTGTCCCTCCACTCTTCCGGAACCTGCAGGGGTGCATGGATGGCCCCCGGGGTGTAATACACAAAGAAAGGGGCATCCCTGAGTCCTTTCCAGTTATCCAGCCATTTAATGGCCTTGTCGGCCATATCCTGTGAAATATGGTACGTCGAGCCATCCAGGTTGGTTTTTGGAGTCTCGATGGCAGTCGTATTCTCATACAGCAGGGGGTGGAACTGATTGGTTTCCCCCCCCAGGAACCCGTAGAAATACTCAAATCCCCACATGCCGGTGGGCCAGGCCTGGAACGGACCCACAGGAGAGGCTTCTTCCATGGGTGTATTGTGCCATTTGCCAAAAGCTGCGGTAGCATAGCCATTATCTGTCAATATCCTGGCAATGGATGGAGTGGAATAATCCATCTGTGCATTGTACCCCGGATAGCCCACAGCAAACTCTGTGATATTGCCCAGACCGATGGTATGGGTGTTATGGCCAGTCAGCAGGGCTCCCCTCGTTGGAGAACACACCGCAGCCACTGACATGTGGGTGTAACGGACCCCCTCATCACCGATGCGGTCAAAGGTGGGGGTCTGAATGGCTCCCCCAAAGGACCCCGTATTGGAATAACCGGCATCATCCAGCATGATCACCAGTACATTGGGAGCTCCTTCAGGAGCCTTCTTCGGCCCCACAAAGTCGGGAGTGGATTCAGCCAGAACCTTTGCCGCTGTTCCGTTCCATTCGTCCAATGGGTAAGGGATGGCATTTCCTTCCGGGCTTTGCTTTTCCTGACTGGTGCAGGCCATGGTCATAAAAGCCGAAAGGAACAGAAATGTCAATTTATTGATCCACATCTTGTCTGATTTTAAATTCAACTTCGGTTATTTTGTCAGATATTCCATAATCTCTTCTTCCAGTTCGAGCATTGTTTTCTCATAATGCATGATCAGGGGATGGTTTCCGGCAGAATCCACTGAAAACCGGATCAGTTTTTGTCTGCAGTATTCAAAGTCTACTGCAATTTCTCTGAATGCCTGGTTCGTCAACAACAGGTTCGCGATCTGCGATCCGTATTCAGGGAATCTGTTGCTAAGTTCCATCGAAATGTTGTCCAATTCCATGAGGCTGTCGTTGTTTTAACGGACATCCGTTCAGAGATTTTCATAAATTTACGGAAACGCTCAGCCAATTGAAGGTTAAATACAGTATTTAACGGTTAAATGATTTATCTAAATCGCTCTATATCTGATTTTTGTGAAACCGGTTATCCACAATAACATAGAAGAGAGCCTCATTATCCATCAGGTGGAAAAGATCTGCAGCAGCCCTGAATTCAGGACAAAAAAACTGTTGTGTGAATTCCTCTCCTACATCATCTCTGAAGAACTTGCTGGCAGGGGTGCGCTGATCAAAGGGTATTCTGTGGGAGTGGATGTGTTTGGAAAGGGGGAGGATTTTGATCCGGGGTAGGATGCCCTGGTGAGGATCCATGCGGGAAGGTTACGCAGGATGCTGGATCTCTATTATCTGAAATCGGGATGCAATGATCCGGTTCGCATTGAGATGCCTAAAGGAAGTTATGTTCCTGTGATCTCTGAAAGAAAGGATATTGCACAAATATCACGGAATGACCCCTACGTGGCCGGAAAGGGTATATCGGTTACAGAACCCAATGTGGCCGTCTGGCCATTCAAGAATTTGAGCGGAGATCCTTCTGAGGAGTATTTTTCCATTGGTTTTTCGGAGGAGTTATCCATTGAGCTTACCAAATACGAGGATTTGACTGTATTTAACTGCAGCTCATGCAAATTCACGGAAGGTTCAGGGGCACCCGAAGAGATCGTCCAGAAAAAAGGGATCCGGTTCATCATTGAGGGTTCCGTGCTCAGGACCACGGCACGCGTAAAATTACTGGTGAAACTTACCGATACCAAAGATGGAATTCAGGTATGGTCAGAACGGTATGTCTTCGAGCTCACTGCCAATTATCTGAACGAAATCGAAGAGCGGATTGCGAAAGAGGTGGCCAATATCCTTGGAAGCGAATACGGGATCATCCCCCAGAGGTTAACCCTTGATGCCCATCGCTTCAAACCTCAGAAGCTGGATACCTACAGCGCCATGCTGAAATACTTTTATTTCCTGACCAATCAAACTAAAGAGTCTGCTGATCAGGCATTTAATTCATTACAGGATGCTCTCCTGACAGAACCGGATTCGGGTATTGCAAAGGCACTTCTCGGTACCCTTTACGGGAACCGGTTCTCTCTGGATTACCCGGATGCTGATCAAGCCTACCTGAAATTGGGCGAATTGGTCGAACAGGCAGCAGCCTCTGATCCCAACAATTCCCTCATTAAGGCTTCCCTGATTTTTAAATGTTTTCTGTATAATGAAAGGGCCCGGTTTTTCAACCTGGCGGACCAGTACCTTTCCATCGTTCGACATAACTCGACCCGAATGGGTTCCATAGCGTTTCATCTCGCTCTTTATGGAGACTGGGAGCGCGGAAAACATTTGCTTGATGGCATCTTTGAATCCGGCATTGGCTATCCGTTGTACTTTCATGGAGCCACCATGCTCTACCACTATCGTGAGCAGCGGTACAAAGTGGCTCTGGCAGAGGCCAACAAATATGATATCCCGGCCCTCTTCTGGGGGCCCATGCTCAGGGCAGCTGTGTTGGGCAAATTAAACATCCGGAAGGAGGCGCAGGAGAACATCAGCCATTTAATGGCACTGAAACCAGATTTTCCAGAGAAGGCCAGGACCCTGATCAGTCGCTTTGTGAAGGAAGACGAGCTGGTTGAGCAGCTCTTGGAGGGGTTGATGGAGGCCGGGATGGAATTCACGTGAGCTGGACACCTCCCGTCTCAGAACCGGGGAACTGCCTGGATCGCTATGCACCCGACTAGTATTCCAGAAAAGTGTCCTTTCCTCCCAGCAGGAGTTTCATTTTACTGAGCGCGGAGCTCCGGATCTGCCGGACCCGTTCGCCTGTCATGTGGTATTCCTCGGCAATATCATGCACCGACTGAACTTGCTCCCCGCACAGTCCGAAAGAGCGGATGATAATGCCCGATTCCCGCTCGCTGAGCTTGTTGAGCACCCTGTGGATATTGGTTTTGTCGGATTCCCTCAGAAGGCTGTTATCCGGAGCAGGCAGGTTTTCTTTCTGAATGACATCGTACAGGCAGAAATCATTCTCGTTGTCATTGGAGAGAGGAATATCCAGGGAGACCTGCCTTTTCTGAATGTGATGCGACTGATTCACCTCCGCATCTGTGAGGTCGAGGTATCCCGCAATTTCCTCCTGGGTGGGCTCGCGTTCAAAAACCTGTTCCAGATAGGGAATGGCTTTTTTGATCTTGTTGATCCTGCAGAGCTGGTTCAGGGGAAGCCTGACAATGCGGGTATGGTTGGAAATCGCCTGCATGATGGATTGACGGATCCACCATACGGCGTAGGAGATGAATTTGAATCCCCGCGTTTCGTCGAACCGTCTGGCAGCATGGACCAGTCCTAAGTTCCCTTCGTTGATCAGATCGGGGAGGGACAATCCCTGGTCCTGGTACTGTTTCGCCACTGATATGACGAAGCGGAGATTGGAAAGCACAAGTTTTTCGAGTGCTTCGTCATCCCCTTCCCGTATCCGGCTGGCGAGTTCTGCCTCCTCCTCGGCCGATATCATCGGGTATTTATTCATATCCATGAAATAGCGGGAGATGGATGCTTCTTCCCTGCGGGTGATCTGTTTGGTAATCTTAAGCTGTCGCATTCGCAGGTCGGTTAATCTTCCGCTTCCGCTTTTCTGAATTCTTCTTCCAGCTCTGAAAACAGGTTGGGAACGGTCGAGATCTGGCAGATCCGGCCGGCGTTCGATCCTGTAAAGGCGAAACCGTCTTCCAGATTGCCGTGATAGGCAGAAAGAAGCGCATCTGCGATGCAATAGGATGTGGTCTTTGGATTACATGAACGGATGCAATGGTATTTGCACGAGGCGGGCCTTCTTTTTCCTTCGGAAGTCTCCTGCAGAAAATTGTTAAAGATGGTCCGGCCGGGCATCCCCACTGGGCTCTTGATGATCTGTATGTCCTCCTCCCTTGCTGTGATAAAGGCCTGTTTGAATTCGCGGGATGCGTCACACTCTTCGGTGGCCACAAAACGGGTTCCGAGCTGGACTGCGGATGCACCCCGCTTGATGATCCGGAACATGTCCGTACCGGTATAAATCCCGCCGGCAGCGATCACAGGTATCTCCCTGCCATAGGTTTCCTTCGCTTCGACGGTCACCTCCAGCACTTCCGATACGAGGTTTTCCAGCACATTGCTTTCCTTCTCCAGGGCATCCTCTTTGAATCCAAGGTGCCCACCTGCTTTGGGTCCTTCAACGACAAAGGCATCGGGAAGGTAATTGAAATTTTGTTTCCATTTGCGGACCAGAATGGAAGCAGCCCGACCGGAGGATACAATGGGTACCAGTTTGGTTTTTAACCCTTCACCGAGGTATTTGGGCAGGTCGAGGGGTAACCCGGCTCCCGAAAAAATAATATCGATCCCCTCTTCAATGGAGGTCCGTACCATATCCGAAAAATTGGTGATCACGGACATGATATTCACCCCCAGGATCCCTGAGGTGAGCTCTCGGGCTTTCCGGATCTCCCTCCGTATCGCATCGATGTGGCGGGCTTTGAAATTGGTGCCGGATTTTCCGTCAAGGAAACCGATGCCAACGGTCGAGATGACCCCCACTCCGCCCATATTGGCCACCGCCGATGCAAGGCCTGACAAGGAAATTCCGATACCCATTCCTCCCTGAATGATCGGAACGGGTATGGAAAGATCTCCTATGTTGAATGATTTCAATTTAAGGATTCCGGTGGGTTGATTTCACACTGGTTGCGAATACCCCCTTATCCCCTTTTTTGGTTTCGAAGGTCACTTCCTGTTCCGGCTGCAGCCCCTCATAGGAGCTTTGAAGCCCTGTCCGGTGAACAAAGATATCTTCTCCGGTTTCAGATTCAATGAAGCCAAATCCCTTGACCTCATTGTACCATTTTACTTTTCCTTTCATGATGCTATGGTGGATGAATAGGTATTGTAGCTCTTTATTTTCGGCTTTGCCTCGTTCACGATCATCTTTCTGTTTTCATACGTTGCGCCGTCCAGGTTGTCGATGGCTTTCCTTGCTTCTTCCGGGTCCTCCATGGTCACAAAGCCAAAGCCTTTGCTCCTGCCATTGAATTTATCCGTGATGATTTTTGCGGAATCAACGGTTCCGTAATCTTCAAATACCTCCATGAGGTCATTTTCATTCACCCTGTAATCAAGGTTTCCTATATAAATGTTCATTGCTATAAATAATGAAGTAAATACTGGTCAGTAAGGCAAAGGCAGCGATAAGTGCAGGATCAGGCGCCGGAATCCTGATCGGACAGAACTATCCCTGCCGGAACGGTTACTGACGGTTAAAATCCGGATTTAAAGAAGAGGCTGTGATAGACTAACAGTGAAAAGGCAGCAGATAAAAGCGCAGATTCTCAAATCAAAATTTGAGCAAAGCTAGACATAATATTCGGGTTTCTCTTCATCTTTGGCATTTATTAACAATTTGTTACCATTGATCACCCGTTCAGGAAAGTACCCCGGTACATCCTTTCAGTGCTCCCTGAATGCCACAACCGGACCACCTCCACCCTTCGGGGGACGCTCCCCGGACAGGACCTCCAGCCGGCGAAGTTCTTCAGATCTGTCAGGTTCAGAAAAAGGTCCAGCGGAATGGCACCGGTCGGGAAATGATGTTTTTTCATGGGATTGAAATGGGTTAAGGGACACGGATCGTTCGTGAATTCCAAATTATCAATAAATTGCCTTACCGTCAGGAGGTATTGTGGTATGGGGAGCTTGTGGGATGTTCATATTTGCCAGAATGAACTTCCCGGGCGGAGAAATGTCAAATGATCATGCAACGAACCGTCCTGATGAACGTACATGATACTGTTCACCTGAACGAATCTGGAACCTGAATAGATAACCTCAACCTGATGGACATGAAAACGCTTTTCAAACAATGTGTAAACAGCCTGATGGCACTTTTTATTATTTCGGCCGGCATGGGACTGATGGCGCAGGAACCGGTGGCCTGGATGGAGGAGTATACCGGTGAAAAAGTCATTGGCAAAGAGACCTTCCGCTATGAGTTTTCAGTGGTGGAAGGCAACGAATGCAAAGTGGAAGTAAAAGAGATCGTCACAGGAAGGAAAGGGGAGGCAGAGGAACGATCATGGGTTTTTTACCTTTCCGACCTGGATCCCGGTGCACTTCGTTTGAACACCAGGGGAAAAGCGGTTCAGGTGACCCTGGAGACCGAAAATTCCCAGGAATTCATCTCCAGTTTCGAGGAGGGGAGTTTCGAAGAATATACCTCGGAGCTGGTGGTCACCCTGGATGAGGTGGACCTGGCCCGCCGGATGATCGAGGATCTCAGGGAGCACATCGGCAGCTGCCAGGAAGCCGAAATCACCTGGAAGGACAATGCAGAAGCCCTTGACTGGATTGCAGGTCACATCGGTGATGTTTCCTATGATGACATGAAATGGGAGCAGCAGTTTTCCTCAGGGGACCGGCCCTACCTCGCGACACTCTCCTCCATGGAGGTCAGTGGAAAAGGAGGGGAGGAAAAGGCCGCGTATGTGTTTGACCTGAGCGACATCGATCCCCTGGAAGTCAGCCTGGAGGTCTCCGGACAATCCCTGGCAGTGGAATTGCCCGTCAGGGACAGAAAGCGTTATATCCGGCGCACTGCCTCAGGGGAGACGGAATTTCTCCAGGAGGTGAGTGTCTATGCGGACGATATCGAGGAAGCCAGGCAGATGGTCAGGGCATTCCGGTACCTGGCCTCCAATACCGTGGCTGAGAGGCAGGAGTGGGACGATTACAATGCAGCGCTGGATTTTCTGACGGAGCATCCTGGGGAGGTCACTGTGGGTGACGAGCGGTATGAACACAACCTTGAGTATGACCTGTTCGCCTCAGATATTCTGAACCTGTCGATCCGGACCACAGATTCCGACGGAGAGACCGATGAAACCGTCTATTCCTTCTATCCCGCTGATATGACCGGGACTCCCGTTCTACAGGTGGACAGGGACGGGATCACCGTACTCCTGGAGACCCTGGAAGACCATGACTATATCAGGAAATCGACCGGAGGTGTGGTTTCCGGATATGTTAACGACCTGGAGTTACATGCGGCCGGGATCGACGATGCCAGAGACCTGATCGGGGCATGGGAATACATTATCAAGAACAGCGAGGAAGAACTTGAAACCTTCGAAAGTACGGAGGAAGTGAATACGTGGATGGCGGATAACTTCCCCGTGCTATACCGGGACGGAGACACCTTTGAACAGTCGCTCAGCGTGGATGGTGAAGCGGATAACCGGATCCTGTTCGAAAAGACGGTCACTGAAGAGGACGGAGAAAGTACTGCACACAGTTATGTGGTCTATGCGGAAGATATCCTTCAGGACGAACTGGATATCGTGGTACGTTTCGGTAAACTGACCGTTACGCTGGAAACGGGCAGGACTGACTATATCAGGCATGTTGAGAACGATGCGGTTCAGGATTTTACCAACAAGGCCGAGGTATACTTCTTCGATCCGCTGGTGGCCAAGAATTTCATCGGGGCCATCCGGTTCCTCATCGGAGATGCCTCCGGGAGAGCGCGCAGTGAGATGACCCGGGAGGATGCCTTTTCCTTCCTCTCGGAACAGACACCCTCCATCGAATTGCCCGAAGAATCGCATGAACAGACCATGGAGGTCCTCGAGCCCGAAAACTGCAAGCTGAAATTCACCCGCCTGGAAACCGGCAAAGGAGGCGAAAAGGAGGAGTATGTATTTGAATTCATTGCATCGGACCTGTCCGAGGGTGATTCGGACCTGTCGGTCAGGGGCAGCCTGATTGAAATCAAGGTGGAAACAGCGGGAAACCGTGATCTTGTAAAACCTTATGAGAACGGGGAAGTGCAGGACTTCACGGACGAATTCGTCATTTATGCGGACGATGTGCGGCATGCGAAAAAGATCCTGCAGGCACTCGGTGCACTTTCGCGGCAATGCGAATAGCACTGCCGGGTTCAGCATAGCATCACTTCGCTTCGATCACCACCCGGGCAGGGCTTAATCCGGGCGAGGTCACATGGACCGTGATGGTTCCTGATTCTCCCGGAACAGCATTGATGATGGCCAGTGCCCGCCCGTTGAATGCATCCCTTTCAGGGGAGGGGAAAGGAGTGAAGTCGGCGGGATCCCCGTTGTCGGTTGCCTGAATGTTTCCCGGGCCTTCCAGGAAGAATGAAACCCTGTTCCGGGCATCCGGGACCCGCCGGCCCTGTTCATCCGTGACCCGGACGGTTATGAAGCAGAGATCCTTTCCGTCCGCATGGATGATCTCCCTGTCCGCTTCGGCATGCAGCATGACCGGACGGCCGGTAGTGGTCCTGGTCTGTTCGGCCCATCGTTCACCGTTCCTGTAAGCCACCGCCCTCAGCTCCCCGGGTTCATAAAGGACCGAGTCCCAGCGGATCCTGTATTCATAGGCGCCCTTCACTTTGCGGCCCAGCGATCTTCCGTTGAGGAACAGTTCCGCTTCATCGCCCGATGTAAACAGGTGCACGGGGGTGATCTCATCTTTCCGGTCCGGCCAGTTCCAGTGCGGCAGGATATGGACCAAAGGTTTTTCGGGCCGCCAGCGGGCCTGGTAGAGATAGTAGCGGTCTTTCGGAAATCCTGCCAGGTCGATGATCCCGCTGTATGAGCTTCTTGCCAGGTAATAGGGGGTGGGTTCGCCCAGGTAATCCCATCCGGACCAGACATACCCCCCGCCCACATAGGGATGCTGGTCCAGCGATCTGAACACCTTGTCCGGTGACGCCCCGAAAGGGGCGGTATAGATTTCAAACCCGCTTACCTGCATGCGCACGGGATCACCTCCCTGCCCGTCCTCTACCGGGGCACTGATCCCCGGGTGGACCGGAAAGAGGTACGCTTCCCTGCTGCTGAGCGTGGAGGCATTCTCACTGCTGATGATCGGTTTACCGGGGTGTGCCTCTCGGAACGAGGGATAGAGCGGGGAGGTGCGTATCCCCTGCAGGTGTGCATAGGCCGGTGCATCCCGGATCCCTTCCCCCTGGTAGTTGAGGCTGATGATATCCATCACTCCAGGCAACTCCATGGGCGGTTTGGCAAAATTCATGGAAATGGTGGTGGGCCGGGTGGGGTCTGTCTCCTTTGCTATCTGATGCAGGCGCCTGGCCACGTCCGCTCCCTCACTTCCCGTGTATTGTTCCCCCACTTCATTGCCCAGGCTCCACATAATGACAGAAGGATGGTTCCTGTCCCGTTCGATGAAGGCCCTGACATCCTGTTCGTGCCAGTCCGGAAAGATCAGGTGGAAATCGAGGGGCGCCTTCTTGCGTTCCCAGCAGTCGAATATCTCATCCACCACCAGGATTCCCATTCGGTCGGTCAGTTCGAGCAGTCCGGGTGCAGGCGGATTGTGGGCCGTCCGGATCGAGTTGCAGCCCAGGTCCAGCAAGATTTCCAGCTGCCTTTCGGCTGCACGCATATGAAATGCTGCGCCCAGCGCTCCCAGGTCATGGTGCTGGTTCACGCCCCGGATATAGATCCTTTCTCCATTGACAAAAAGTCCTGAGTCGGGATCGAACCGGATGTCCCTGATCCCGAAAGGGGTTTCATAGGTGTCGATGGTCTGTCCGTCACGGATCACGGAGGTGACGGCGGTGTACATATGGGGCGTCTGAGATGGCACGGGCCCCCAACGTTTGGGATTTTTCAGGTCGGTCTCCGCTTTCAGAACCTTCCGGTTCCGGCCCGGGACCGTTGAGATGTCAGACCCAAACCGGGCCACTGCCTTCCCTTGTGGCCGTCCCTCCCGGTCCAGCTCATAGATCGCAGTAGCTATTTCAACATCAGCATCCTGATCGGATTCATTGTCAATGGTCACTTCCAGGTGTATGCGGGCACTTTGAGCCGTCACCCCGCTGGTCTGGATAAAGGTACCCCATGGCCCCACGTGGACCGCACCGGTTTTTACCAGCCAGACCTGTCGGTAAAGTCCGCCCCCGGTATACCAGCGGGAGGAATTGGGGGGATTATCCACCCTGATGGCCAGCTGGTTGGTTCCTCCGTAGATCACGTAAGGGGTCAGGTCGAGCTGCCAGGATGCGTAACCGTAGGGCCATCCCCCCACCAGTTGTCCGTTGAGCCACACCATGGCATAGGCCATGGCCCCTTCCACCTCCAGAAAGATGGAGCGGCCGGTATCTGAGAGGGGGATCTCCACCTTTCTGCGGTACCATCCCACGCCATGGTTGGGCAGGCGTCCCATTCCGCCTCCCACCACCTTGCCCCATCCCCGGACAAAAGGACCTTCGATCGCCCAGTCGTGGGGCAGGACCACCGCCTCCCATCCGCTGTCGTCAAAATCCGGCTGAACGAACGGGAAGTCGCTGCCCGGATCTCCTTCAGGCCGCCGGTACCTTTTCTCAGGATCACTGATGTACCGGTTTCCGGTGGGCATGATCCAGGGTTTCATGGTGACTGCTTCCACTTCCGCTTCCACAGCCTCAGTGGGCTTTTCGTCGGCCACCCAGTAATCTCGGATATCGGTGATCTCAGGGCGGGCGTCGTAGATCAGCCGATCGGCCAGTTCAATGGAGTCATATTTGAAAAAATGCCATTGATCATTCAGGGGAATGCGCTCCCGGACAGTGGCGGTCCCGTTGCGGGTGCAATGGACCGAGAGGAGCAAAAGGCCTGCAGCCAGGCAGAACCGGAAGGGGCGGACAGGATTCATCATGGGTTATTCCGTTGGTTGCTGTGTTGAAAATACGGAATAATCCCCAATCAGGAGGAGTGCATATGGAAACCTGCCGGGTTTATCGAAAGGCAATCCGGCGGGACCACTGGTTGAGCAAAGGTCTGCCGAACATCTTGACATGGCTGGCGCATGGGCGGAACCTGCACCTGCTGCAGGAGGAAGAGAGAGACCGTTTCCACCGGTTACACAGGGAGCGCACCTTCCCGGTTACCGGGGACCGGGACTGAACGATGGGCAGCTCCCTGACATGCTGCAGCCATTCCCTATCCGTACCCCTGTTTTTCATGATCCGGCGGAGGATTACTTCCTGGTCCAGGAAGTGGTGATGGTGTAGGGATTCTGGCTCAGGTCCATATAGGTTTCGATGTACGTCAGTTCGGTTTTTGAAAGCACTTCGATGTTGGCCGTTGTGGCGATCTCTCCCTCGGGAGTCAGGATAAGCTGGTCGTCACCGATCAGGGACCAGTTACCGGTGGTGGGTTCGTCCATCAGGGGGGAATCCTGGAGGTAGGTCCCGTCCCCGCTGAATTCCATGGTCGATTCTGTCATCAATGCCCTGGCCAGGAAAACCAGGTCCTGGGTGGTTTTATCTTCGCTGTCGGTGGTCAGGTTCTGGAAGGTCCAGGTCCCGTCGGTCAGGATGGTTTTCTGATCCTTTTCGCAACCGGGCGTCACACCCAGTATCAGGGTGACAGCCATTGCGGCGAACAAATTTCTGAATGTCATGGCATGCCTTATTGGTGTACTCCCTTTTACGGATGGGCGCCGGGCATTGTTTCAACAACAGGGATCTTCCCCCGC
>CAZNSZ010000063.1:0-27405 GCA_964575865.1 uncultured Bacteroides sp.
AACGGATGGTGACCTGCTCCGAAGCAGGATTGGGATAGGCCACCAGCTCCATCTGTTCGGCCAGCGGGGCCCCGATGGAGGTGCCTCCTCCGGTTTCATCCAGGATCCATTGCATGGACCGTTTCACCAGGGTATAAAACTCCGGGGTCCCATAACTCTGGGTAGCTGGTTCCGCTGCACCATCCAGCCCGATGTGGTTCAGTCCCCAGAATACCATCTTGTTGCCTGGTCCGCCGATCTCATCCACGGTGACCAGGTTCCAGAAATTGGACTGACCTGCATGGGACTTCATCTGACCAAGCATTCCGTCAAAGGAGACATTCTCTTCAACAATGGATACAGGGCGAATCTGGGCAATATCAGCTGCCACATCGTTGGTTGACCATGGCACCTCATCACCCACATTGAAATCCTGGGTAATGTAATGGCTATTGTCCTTGATCACCAGGATCTGGTCATCGGCCGTTCCGCCGGCATCGGCAGTCTGGAACAACCCTGTTCCATTGTCGCTCACCCATTCCCAGCGGTCATTTCCTGTGGCCACGCAGTACCCTTCGAGGTTGATGCAGGGCAGTGGATAGTCATCGGTTGTCCCGAACCTGGCCATCGCCTTTGAATCCACTGTTTCATTGATAAACATCCCCACATAATTGCCATAATCCAGCTCATTGAAATTGGCATCGATGCCCACATCGTACTCCCCGTTGCTGTTCCAGAATTCCGGTGCATATCCCCAGGCAGTCAGGCTGTCAAACAGATCCACATCTGACTGGTAATCGCCATAGGTACCCCGGCCGACGAACAGTATGGATTTCTGGCTGAATCCGTCAGCTGCAAAAATCATCAGCGCAAGAGCAAGCGCAAAAAGTCTCAGGTAGAAATTTTTCATCATACTTATCGATTTAAAAGGTTAAACAATACACTGCGAGAAAAATGCAAAATGTGTGGCTGCCCCGTGAAGGCAGCCACATCATTTTGACTATTTTATTCGAATATTAACGCTTCAGAAGCTTGACCATGGTGGACTGATCCAAATCAAAGTTCACTTTGATCATGTACAGTCCCGGTATCAGCGAACCGACATTCAGATCAACCTTCGGGTTGTTCCGGTAGGTCTGATCCATCACCACCCGTCCAACAGCATTGTACACGGTCACCTGGCGGATATCAGCGCCGGCTTCGATGTAGATCATGTCGGAAGCAGGGTTCGGATAGAGCTTAATGCCCGGTCCCTCAATCTCGTTCGGCTGTACGCTGACATCAGAGACAAACGGATACACAGTCACTTCGTATTCCTTCTGGTTCCCGTTCTCTGCGATTACCACGATGACTGTAGTGAGGGTGTCCCCATTGGATACATCAATGGTGCTGTCCCCTTCCACGGTGGCAAACTCGCTGCTCGGGGTGGCCATCAGGTCAACCACGGAGCTGTCCTGTACCAGTTGAAGCATATAGGTCAGGGAGTCACTGTCGAATGCAGGAGTCAGTGTGGCCGTCACCACATCATACTCCAGGGCATCCAGATCAGCATCAGAAGAGACGGTTACCACCTCCGTCCAATCTGCACCCAGCAGGTGGCTGATCTCGTTCAGGTAGATCTGCTGTCCCTGCATTGTCAGCGGGAAGAAATTGGGCCATCCGGTATTGTCATTCCCGAATCCGAAATAGGACCTGGGGGCAGCAGGCATATCCACCGATCCCGGATAGAATTCCGTGTCGGCTTCGAACCGCACCAGCAAGGGGCTGTTCCCATTGTAAGTTGCAACAACCGTTCCGTTGATGGCGGAGTCCACCCTGATGAAATCATGCGGGGGCAGGCACCATGGCACTGAATCCCCAGCAAGGGATACGCCTTCGAATGCCGGATCGTCGGGAAGGGTTGTTACGCCGAACGCCCTTTCGGGACCATTGTCCTCATGGTACGCACCCGTGCTCTCGAACCAGTTGAGTCTGCTGCTCCTCACCTTCCACTGGGAATTGACAATCATGGGGGCGGTAAGGGCATTCCACACCTCCTTATCAGGTGAATCGAAGTTTCCGCTGTTCGGGCTGCGCCCAACGATGATCAGGTCGGCAGCATTGAGCATATCGATGGTATCCTGTCCGGCTGCAGAGATCGGTCCGTCACCACCTTCTGGTCCTGCCCAGAATTTGGAAACACGGATGTTATTCTTCATGAGCCAGTTGTACTGAGGATCATCATTGGCATCATCGGTGATCAGGATCACATTGTAGTCCGCCGCTCCAAACTTGGCTGCCGGCACCTGGGCTGCATCCAGACCCGCAAGCAGGCAGATCTCCGCCAGGTATACCTGCTTGGCTTCCCTGGTAAGCGGAAAGAAGTTGGCAGGACCCGCGTTGTCGTTCCCGAATCCGAAATAGGTCCTTGGTCCGGCAGGCATATCCACTGAACCAGGATAAAACTCCTGATCTGCCTCAAACCTGACCACCAGTGGATTGTTGGTATTCCAGGTAACCAGAACATCCCCATTGATGGCTGAATCCACTGCAATGAAGTCATGGGCGGGATAACACCAACCCAGGGAATCTCCGTCCAGCGTCACATCAGCAAAAATGGGATCCGCAGGATCCGAAACCATCCCATAAGCCACGGGTGGTCCCTCATTCTCGTGATAAGCATTGGTGCTTTCGAACCAGTTGAGCCTGCTGCTTCTCACCTTGTATTGTGAATTAACGATCATGGGGGCGGTGATGTCGTTCCAGACAGGTTTGTCATCCCCGTCAAAATTACCGCTGTTTGGACTGCGGCCCACGATCACCAGGTCCGCGGCATTGAGCATGTCGATGGTATCCTGTCCGGCAGCTGCAATGGAACCGTCTCCGCCCTCTACTCCCGGCCAGAATTTCTGAACGGTAAATCCCTGCCTCATGAGCCATTCATATTGCGGGTCATCAAGATCATCGTCGGTAATCAGGACGATACGTATATCCGTAACCCCAAACACAGCCTCCTGGGCAGGAACGCCCAGCATACGTGTGATCTCATTGAGATACACCTGCTTGGCAGCTTTTGAGAGCGGGAAAAAGTTCACCCATCCTGCATTGTCATTTCCCATCCCGAAATAGGTTCTGGGTCCGGCAGGCAGATCCACTGAACCCGGATAGAATTCCACACCGGCCTCAAAGCGCACGATCAACGGGCTCCTGTCGCCGTACATGGCCACCACTTCTCCGTTGATTGCGGAATCAACTCCGATAAAATCATGCGGGGGATAACACCATCCCAAAGAATCGCCGTCCAGGGTGACCCCGTCAAAAATGGGATCAGCCGGGAGCAGAACGTTTGCATAGGCCACCGGAGGACCGTCATTCTCATGATACGCGTTGGTGCTTTCAAAAAAGTTGATCCTGCTGCTTCTGGCCACCCACTGGGAGTTGATAATCAGGGGGGCTGTCAGTGCATTCCAGACTTCCTTGTCAGGGGAATCGAAATCACCACTATTGGGACTGCGGCCAACGATAACCAGATCGGCGCCGTTAAGCATGTCGATGGTATCCTGTCCGGCGGCTGATAGCGGCCCGGGATAGAATTTCATCACATCAAATCCCTGGTTCATCAGGAATTCATACTGAGCGTCATCCTGGTCATCATCCGTTACCAAAATAATGCTTGGTGCCTGAGCGAAAAGTTGCCCTATCGCAAAAAGCCCCAAAAGTAATACAGTAAAGAGTTTCTTCATAACAGTTAGCTTTTAGTTAAACCATAGGTTCAGTATTGATATACAAATTCTCATTTTTTCAATGATATGATGTTTAAATATTAGTACCCGACAGGGGATGGATTGACATTTGGTACCTAACCTGTCATTTATCAGATTCCTCCACATAATGAACAGCCTCTTCTGCTGCATCCGGTCCCAACCGGGTCTGTCTTTCGGCTTCTTCCACATCACCGGAACCGATGGTGATCTCCCCTGTGGCAGAACCCTGGACCATGTAGCGCACCGGATGGTTGCCCTCCACTTTGTTCAGCTTTGCCCCCAGCACATTGTTGAGGGTTACGGTCGCATGGTCCGTGGTCTGGGTCACCACGTCCGAAAGGATCAGATCCTCCGCGAACAGGGCGTTGATTCCCCGCTCCGTACTGAACACCGAACGCCGAAGGGCGAGCCCGCTTACGGGCATCTCCGGAAGTCCCATGATCAGCAGGGCATGATCGGCCCCCTGGCACTGCACATCGGTGATGGTGATGTTCCTGAATACCGGGGTTTCTTCACTCACCGGCGGCGCTTTGGCAAGCAGGTTCTCCACGGGATTCTCCCCCATCTCCGTAGGGGCCAGTCCCGCGTAAAACAGGTTGAAGATGATGGCATCACGTGCGATATTGATCATGCGGATCCCCTGGATGTGAATATTCTCCACCACCCCGCCCCGGCCCCGGGTACTTTTAAAGCGAAGGCCCACATCAGTGCCCAGGAAAGTGCAGTTCTGCACCCAGATGTCCTTCACTCCGCCAGACATCTCGCTGCCCACCACGAATCCGCCGTGGCCGTGATGGACTATGCAGTTGTCCACCCAAACATTCCTGGTGGGAACACCCCGCTGCCTGCCCTCCTCATTCTTTCCTGATTTGATGCAGATGGCATCATCCCCCACATCGAAATGTGAATTCCTGATGGACACATTGCTGCAGGATTCCACATCGATGCCGTCCCCGTTCTGGGCGTACCAGGGATTGACCACCATGATCTCATTCACGGTCAGGTTGGTACACAGAACGGGATGGATGCACCAACCGGGGGAGTTCTGAAAGAGGGGCCCCTCCAGCAACACCCGGTCGCAGGAAATCAGCTGCAGCAACGGGGGCCTGAAAAAGGCTTTGTACAGGTCCCGGTCCGGACGCTCACCGATGGTATACATGAAGCGCTCCGGATCCTCCGATACCTCGAAGGCATACCGGTTGGGCCACCAGATCTCCCCCGCTTCATCAACCACCCCTCCGGAACGGACCAGGTCTGCCCACTGGCCTTCGGTGGTCTTCATCTTCTTCACCGGCCGCCAGGCCCCTCCTGATCCGTCGAAGGCACCCTTCCCTGTGATGGCCACATTGGACACGCTGTCCCCGAAGAGCAGTGGCATAGCCCTGTATACTTTTCTTCCCTCGAAATAAGAAGGCACAAACGGATACTGGTCAAAATCATCGCTGAAGAGCACAAGGGCTCCTTCCGATACGTGCAGGTTCACGTTGTCCAGCAGCCGGATCGGACCGGTGACCCACACCCCGGCGGGAATGATCACCCTGCCGCCGCCCTCCAGGCTGCAGGCCTCTATGGCCCGGTTAATGGCTGCTGTATTCAGCGACAGGCCGTCATTGACTGCCCCGAATGCAGTGATGGCATAGTCCCGGTCGGGGAACGAGGGCCGCACCACCTCGAATCCGGGCTGTTCACTGTGACTGCCACCGTCCTGGCCTGCTGCGGGCTGGTATCCATAAACCAGTATTCCGGTCAGGATCCAGAACAATGCTCTGCCGAATCCCCTGCCTGCTCTTTTCATATGCCACATGATATAGGTTCTGTTACCTCTCCAGTTCGAAGGCAGCCATGATAAAGGGTGCCACCGATTTGGAATCGTTTTTTCCTTTGCGTTCATTGATATAGTAGTCGTAACTGCCGTCCCGGTAATCCCTGCCCCCCAGTCCGGCTGCAAAGCATCCGTGATCGATGCTGACCAGCCCGTCCTCTTCCTCCAGGATGAATTCTTCCAGGATGGCATCAAAGGAGGTGTTGGCCACCTCCCGGTATGCGGGATCGAGGTATCCCTTGCGTGCCCCCTTGGCCAGGGCATAGGTGAACATGCAGGAGGCCGAAGCTTCCAGGTAATTTCCTGGTTCCCCACCCATGTCCAGGACCTGGTACCACAACCCGGTACCCGGGTCCCTGACCCTGAGCAGCGCTTCGGAGGTGCGGTTCAGGACATCGATGATCTGCTGCCTGCCCGGATGTTCCTCCGGAAAGAACTCCAGGGCATCCACCATGGCCATCATGTACCACCCCATGGCCCTTCCCCAGAAATGGGGGGAGCATCCGGTCTCGTCGTCACTCCATTTCATCCCGCGGCTGTAATCGAAGGCGTGGTAAAGCAATCCGGTCTCAGGGTCCCGGGTGTGCTTCTCGATCACGGTCACCTGCCGGACCACTTCATCGAGCCACTGTGGCTGATTGAATGCGCTGGCATACCTGGCCATAAAGGGAGAGCTCATGTAGACCCCGTCGAGCCACATCTGGTAAGGATAAATCCCCTTGTGCCAGAATCCCCCGTCGGGATTGTGCAGCTGCCCCTCCAGCTGGGTGACCAGCTGTTCGATGGCTGTAAGATACTTTTCCTGCCCTGTCCGCTGGTACAGAATGATCAGGTTGTTTCCGGGATTGATCTTGTCCAGGTTGTAATCGCACAGGTTGTAGTTATGGATGCTTCCGTCACCTTTCACCAGTACATCCATATACTCCTGCATATAGTCCTCCAGCAGGCTGACAGAAGGGCCCAGCAGATCGATGGCCTGGGCCAGCATGGCGATGTCGTATTGCCACTTGGGACTTGACCGTTCGTGGAAAAGGTGGTCCATATCGGTCAGGTTGGGGTAACGGGCCGCCACCGAGAGCGCCATGCGGACGGACCAGGGCTGGTCCCCGTCTGCTGCTCCCGAGGCTGGCGAGACCTGGCACTGTGAGAGTGCCACCATGAAGATCGCAGGAACGAGCAACACGGTTTTTTTCATGGTTCGCATAACGGTCAGTTTATTTCAAAAGGATGCCGGAACATGGTCCTGCTATCAAATGTAATTGAATCACAGGGGGGCCATGTTCAATTATTATTCAAACATGCGGGATAATCTGGTGGAAAGGGATTCAGCCCACCGGAAACTGGGAGGGGGAGACGCCGAACTGTTTCTTGAAACTGGTGCTGAAATAACGGATATCGTTGTACCCCACCATATAGGCGACCTCGGAAACCGTAAACTCTCCGGTTTCGATGTACTGTGCGGCTTTCTTCAGCCGCATCATGCGGATCAGTTCCACAGGCTGGTAACCGGTGATGCTCTTGATCTTTTTATAGAAGAGTGTCCTGCTGATATAGACCCTGGCTGCCAGCTTCTCCACATTGAATTCGGGATTGGCCAGGTTCTCGTCGATCAGCTTGAGGACCTGTTCTATGAACTCCTTGTCCTTGGGGGTCACCTGCACCTCATCGGGCTTCAGTTCGACCCTGCTCTCCAGGATTTCCCTGACCTTTCTGCGCTGTGCAAGGATCGACTGGATATAGGAAAGAAGCACTTCGGAATTGAACGGTTTGGGCACGTAGGCTTCGGCCCCCACCTGCAATCCGGCCACCTGGCTCTCCACCGCCGACTTGGAACTGAGCATGATCACCGGGATGTGGCAGGTGGAAAACTCATCCTTCAGCTTGCGGGTCAGTTCGATCCCGTTCATACCCGGCATCATCACGTCGCTGACGATCAGATCGGGACCCAGGTCACGTGCCTTGTTCCATCCTTCCAGACCGTCCCTTGCCACCTCCACCAGGTAGTGTTTTTCCAGGATCCGCTGCAGGTAGTAACACATCTCCACATCATCCTCAACCACAAGAACCTGCGGTTTTTCAACCGCTTCATCCATTTCCGGGCCGGATACCGTCTCTGATCCGGAAAGGAGGGATTCCGCAGGCTCCTCCACCCTGGGCGAATAACTGTAGGCTTCCCGCTGTTTCAGGACTGTATCAGGCGGGAAATGGGAATTTCCGGTAAGCAGCCGGACAATGAAGTCGGTTCCCTGGCCCGGAACACTCTCCACCCTGATCTCCCCCTGGTGCAGAAGGATGTATTCCTGTGAGAGGGAGAGTCCGATCCCGGTTCCCTGGTACTCGTTTCCCTCCTGGGTATGGGAAACAAAGAACCGGTTAAAGACCAGGTCCAGCTTGTCCTTATCGATCCCGATCCCGGTATCGCTTACCTGGATTCTGATCCAGTCGCGTTCGTCATGCTCCCTGGAAACCATGATGGAAATGCTCCTGCTCTCCGGGGTGAACTTGAACGCATTGGAAAGCAGATTGAAAACAACGATATCGAGTTTCTGGATGTCGCCCCAGACCGTCAGGTGCTCGTCCGATTGGTCGTAGATGAGGTTAAAACGGATCTGCTTCTGCCTGGCCTGGGCTTCAAAGCTTTCATAGATCTGGTTCAGGAAGGGGATCAGGTCGATTTCCTGGATGCGCAGGTTGATCTTTTCATGCTGGATTTTCCGGAAGTCGAGGATCATGTTCACCATCCTCAGGAGCCGCTTTGTATTCCTGTGCACCACCGCGAGCTGGTGCCTGACCTCCACCGGCAGGTTGGTTTCCTGGACCATTTTTTCCACCGGACCGAGGATCAGGGTCAGGGGTGTCCGGATCTCATGGGAGATGTTGGTAAAGAAACGCAGTTTCGATTCGGCCACCCGCTTCTCCACCTTGAGGTTGTTTTTCAGCCTGACGAACCGGAGGGCGATCCGGTAGGCCAGGTAAGTCATTACCAGCAGGACCAGCAGGTAGAGGGCATAAGCCGCCCGTGTCCTCCAGAGGGGGGGGAGGATGGTGATCTCCAGATCGGTTTCGGTACCGTACTCAGAAAGATCGCTGTCGAGACCCTTAACGCGGAATGTATAATTTCCCGGCGGAACGTTGGTAAAGGTTGCCTTGTGCTCGGTCCCGATGTTGTTCCAGCCGTCATCAAATCCCTCCAGGATGTAGGCATAATGGTTGCTTTCCGGAGATTTGAACGAGAGCAGTGAGAATCCGATGGAGAAGTTGGACTGGTTGGAACGGAGGGTGATCTTCTCCGCGTAGGAGATCGACCGTTCAAGGGGTGACCCCTCATCTCGCGGGGTGACCTCCACATTGTTGAGCATCAGTTCCGTGAGGCAGATGGTCGGATTGCTCTCTTCTGTTCCCACCAGTTCCGGGGAGATGGAGTAGAATCCGTTGGCGGTTCCGAAAAGGATCTTTCCGGCAGGATTCGCCGCTGCCGTACGTTCGGAGAAGCTGACCTCGGGCAATCCTGCCTTTTTATCGAAATTGTCGATGTCGCCGCTCACCGGGTTGTACCTGGAAAGCCCGCTGGCGGTCCCGATCCAGATGAATCCGTAGATGTCCTCCGCCAGGCTGAGGATATAATCATCCTTGATCCCGTCGCGGGTGGAATAGTACTTGAACCTGAAGGACTCCCCCTCCGGGTTCAGGATCTCATTCACCCCGCCACCGGCCGTGGCGAGCCACAGGTGCCCATCCCGGTCCTCCATGATCATGATGATGTCGTTGTAGGAGAGGCCGGGTTGCTGTCCGGGGATCGAATTGAGGTTACGGATCACCGGCTCCTCCCCCGGTTTCATGTAGATATCGATATAGTTCACCCCGACCGTGGTGGCCACCCACAACCGGCCGTGCCTGTCCAGGTGCAAATCCCTCAGGTTGTCGGTGGTCAGGGTGCTGTTCTCCGTTGTGAACTTGCGGAACACCCGCTCCCCGTCTTCATCGCGGGTGATGAGGTTCAGCCCTCCCCCGAAGGTGGCCACCCATATTCTTCCCAGTTCATCGATCTCAATATCATACACATTATTGTTATTCAGCGAATTGGGATTTCCCGGATCGTAGTGGATGTTGGTGAAGGTGAGCCGGTCGTACCGGGGGTGCACTTCATCCAGGGTCTGATTGGAGGTAAAGATCCCGGCCCCCTTGGTGCAGAGCCAGATATACCCTTCCCTGTCCTCCAACATGTTGTAAACATTGTATCCGGAATAGTTGATCTCCGGGTCCTTTTCAATGATGTGCACCCTGTTCAGGTCCGGGTCATAGATGGAGATCTGCCCGCTCTTGGTCCCTGCCCAGGTGTATCCCCTTGAATCTGTAAAGATGGAGCGGACCAGGTTCTGCAGCTTGCTCTCCGGCTTCTCAACCGGCAGCACATAGCGGAATCCGGGATCGATCTTGATCATCCTGCTGAGTCCCTTGCCGAACCAGTTGGTCCCGATCCAGAGGTTGTTCTCCCGGTCCTCCATCAGGAACTCCACCACACTGGAAGGCAGAGAAAGGGGATCGTCCGGATCATTCAGATAGGCGATGAACCGGTCCTCGTCCCTCACGTATTGCTGGACGCCGATGTTCTGTCCTCCAAGCCATAGCTGGTTCTTGCTGTCCTCAAAAATCTTGATCCGCTCATCGTCGATCAGGTGGCGGTTCTTCCTGGGATAGAGGCTGTAATAATGAAAGTCCGCAGTGGCGGGATCGAGCCGTGTGATGCCAAACTCCTCGCTCAGCAGCCAGACCTGGTCATGGAGGTCGCAGTAGATCTGGTCGATCCGCACCCCTGAACGGGGGTCGGTCACCGTGAATTCGGTAAGCTTCTCCCTTTCCTGGTCATACTGGAAAACCGCCCCCTGGGCAGTGCCAATCCACAAATGGTCCCCATCGGGTTCCAGGGCGATCACCTCTTTCCCGTTCAGTTCCCACTCCCCGTTACCGTCCCTGATGTTCCCGAAGCGCTCTCCCGCAGGATCATACCAGGTCAGTCCGTTGACGGCATTGGCAAACCAGAGCCTTTCACCGACCTTCGCGGTTGCGTTGAAGGCACGTTCCGTGAAATATTTCAGTACCCGGGGATGTTCCTGGCCCAGGTCGTCCTCATGGATCCTTGTGAGTCCGCTGCCGGTCCCGATCCAGAGGTAACCGTTGCGGTCCTGAGTGACGAAATTCACACCATTTCCGCTGAGCAGCTGCTCCTCGCCCGGTCTGTTCATCAAATGGCGAATGACCGGCGGCCGGTCCAGTTCTTCAAAGGTGATGAGCAGGATCCCTGATTTTTCTGTATGGAGGCAAATGGTTCCGTTCTCTGTTTCAAAAAAACCTGTAAACCGGTACTGTACCATGCTCGCCGTATCGGAGGGGATGGGATAGAATTCCTCCCTGAACGGATTGAAGCACTGGTAGGTGCCGTCGTATACCTCGATCCACAGCATGCCGCGGCTGTCCTCATGAATGGCAGCGATCCGGTTGGTGCTTGGTCGCTGCGTGGCCTGGTCGTTGAACTTGTATACCTTGAAATTGTACCCGTCATATTTGTTCAGACCGTTGAAGGTCCCCACCCAGAGAAATCCCAGGCGGTCCTGGTGGATGTAGGTGACGGAATTGTTGGAAATGGGAGTGATCGATTGCACCTCTTCAAACCGGATATCCGGTTGGGAGCTTGCGCCTGCAAGCACTATCCAAAGCAAAGCCCCGATAATGGTCGCTCTTTTTTCCACAGCCGGTTCAGCATGCCCGTAAGGGGCATCCATACAAATATATGGAATTTAAATTATCCGGTTTTTCAACGCACTTTCTTCCGTAATGGCTATTTTGCATGATCAAAACCAGTTGCTCGTGAAAAGAAAGTACTTTCTCCTCCTCTGGGGTATATGGATGACCGGCGCCTACGGACAGCCCTGGATCCCCGACCCGGGGGACGGCACCTACCGGAATCCGGTGATTTTTGCCGATTATTCAGATCCGGATGTGGTCCGTGCGGGGGACGATTATTATATGGTATCCTCCAGTTTCAACTGTGTACCCGGAATCCCTGTGCTGCACTCCAGGGACCTGGTGAACTGGGAAATCGTGAACCATGTGTTTGACCGGATGCCACCGGAAGAGGTTTTTTCTGTCCCGCAGCACGGCAACGGTTGCTGGGCCCCCTCCCTGCGCTACCACGACAGCACGTTTTATGTGTTTTTCGGCGATCCCGATTTCGGGATCTATATGAGCAAAACAAGGGATCCATTAGGCCAATGGGAGCCCCTTCGGCTGATCAGACCGGCAAAGGGATGGATCGATCCCTGCCCGTTGTGGGATGAGGACGGGAATGCCTACCTGGTGCATGCCTTTGCCGGAAGCAGGTCCGGAATGAAAAGCATACTGGCCGTCCACCGGATGAAACCTGACGGAACAGGCCTGCTGGGAGAAGGTGTCCTGGTCTATGACGGCCACGGGATCCATCCCACCATCGAAGGGCCCAAATTTTACAAAAGAAACGGTTACTACTATATTTTTGCCCCTGCCGGCGGGGTCAAACCCGGATGGCAAACGGTACTGAGAAGCAGGGATCCGTTCGGACCCTATGAGATCAGGACCGTGATGCACCAGGGGGATACCGATATCAACGGGCCCCACCAGGGGGGATGGGTGGAACTGGAAAACGGGGAATCGTGGTTCCTCCATTTTCAGGATATGGATGCCTATGGACGCGTGGTCCATCTCAATCCCATGGTCTGGGAATCGGACTGGCCGGTGATCGGTACCGACGGGGACGGGGACGGGACCGGTGAACCGGTAAGGACCTTCAGAAAGCCGGGCACTGCGGTCTCTGAACGGCCACGGGGACCCCAGACCTCCGACGAGTTCGACGGGATAAGTCCCGGGCTCCAGTGGCAATGGCATGCCAATCCGAGGCAGGAATGGATGTTCATGTCCGGGAACCGGGGGTTTATGAGGCTTTACTGTGTCCTCAGGGAAGGGTCCTTCCTGAACCACTGGTCCACCCCCCACCTCCTGTTGCAGAAATGGCCGGCTCCCGCCTTTTCGGCCACCACCCGTGTCCGGTTCACCCCCCGGATGGAAGGGGATGTGGCCGGACTGATCATCATGGGGACGGATTACGCCGCCATCCAGGTTGAAAAAAAGGGGGAGATCATCCGTGTCTCCCAGGTGGTCTGTCAGGGTGCCATGGCAGGAAATCCGGAGAAGGTCACCGAGAGCCATGTGACTGAGACCACAGACCTGCTGCTCAGGGTGGTGGTGGAAGAGGGCGGATGGTGCAGGTTCGGTTTCAGCACGGACGGAAAGCGGTACACCATGATGAAGGAGCGGTTCAGGGCCTCCCCGGGACGGTGGATCGGGGCCAAGGTAGGCCTCTTCGCCATGAGCCTGCAGTCCACCAATGACAAAGGATTTGCCGACTTTGACTGGTTCCGGATCGAATAAAGGGACCCCCACATCCAACGATATGAGAAATATACCGATCATTGCCCTCCTGGTGCTCCTGCCCATCGCCTGCAGCCAGGATCCCCTTCCCCCGGTCACCCTCCACCTGGTGGGGGATTCCACCATGGCCCATAAGCCCGACCCGGACAGGAATCCCGAAAGGGGCTGGGGTCAGCTGTTGCCCCGGTTTTTCAATGAAAAGGTGACCGTCGTCAACCATGCGGTCAACGGAAGAAGCACCCTCAGCTTTATCAATGAAGGGAAATGGAATGCCGTTCTGGAGGCGCTCCGGCCCGGGGATTATGTGCTGATCCAGTTCGGACACAATGATCAGAAGGCCTATGATCCAAACCGGTATGCCAACGCCTACAGTGCCTACAGGCGGAACCTGGAACAGATGTGCCGGGAGACCCTGGCCGGGGGGGGACACCCGGTGATCCTCAGCTCCATTGTACGAAGGAACTTCAATGAGGAGGGAACGCTTGAGGATACCCATGGTCCCTATCCCTTTGTGGCCCGTTCCGTGGCACTGGAGCTGGGGATCCCCTTCATTGACCTGCAGCAGCAGACCGAGGACCTGGTTTCCGGACTCGGTCCGGTGCGCTCGGCAACCCTTTTCCTTCACCTGAAGCCGGGTGAATCTGAGCTTTATCCCGGTGGACTGACCGACAATACCCACCTCAATACATACGGTGCCACGGAGGTGGCAGGGATGGTGGCCCGTTCCATCCATGAGCAGGGACTTCCTTTATCGGCATACCTGGATCCCGTGGTCACCCTTCCCCGTGTGCTGGTGGTGACCGGGGGGCACAGTTACGATACCGCACAGTTCGTGGAGATCTTCCGTTCCATGGACCTATTCCCGGCCGATACCCTCTCCCATCCCCACGCCGATGGCCTGCTGGCCTCGGAGCATATCTGGAGTTACGACGTGGTGCTGTTCTATGACTACAGGCCGTCGGCCGATCCGGCGGACTCGGTCCTGCTGAAAAACCTCGCCCGTAAAGGAATGCCCATGTTCTTCATGCACCATGCCATCTGTTCCTTCCAGGGCTGGAGCGGATTCGGAAAAGTGGTGGGAGGACACTATGTGCTGGAAGGATACGCAGGTGCTCCGGTCCCGCTCTCCACTTACGCCCATGACCTGGATCTTCCCGTCGGGATCGTGGATCCCGGTCATCCCGTGACGGCCGGATTGGAAGATTTCGTGATCCGCGACGAGGGATACCTCGACCTGCTGGTCATGGAAGGGATCACCCCCCTGCTGGTCACCGGCCATTCACAGTGCACCAGCCCGCTGGCCTGGATCAACCGGTACGGGGAATCGACGGTGGTGTACCTGATGCTGGGACATGACCGGCAGGCTTACGGGCATCCTTCATTCAGGCAGCTGGTCGTGCAGACCATCGCCTACCTGGCAGGTACCCGGGCGGATCCTTAACCCGGAACCAGGGTAAAACTGGTGCCGGTCCTGCTGAGCATGAGCCACTGTTCCTCATCGAGAAAAGTCCAGGAATCGGCCCCGGATACCCGTTCCGGAGCCTCTTCCCTTTTCATATAGATGATCCAGTGAAATGGCCGTTCGCTGTTCACCTCCAGCCCGGTCCCTTCCCTGTCCCAGGAAAAGAGGACCGGGGTCACATAAAACCCGTCCCCCAGGGGGCCACGGAAAGAGAACGCCCCCCCTTCACCCGGATAAACCACCATCCGGATGGTATCCGAGTCAATGGTATCCCCGGCATGGATCAGTGACCCCCGGCCGGCTACCGCCACCAGTTTTCCGGCTCCTCCCGGTGAGACCGTGTCAAGAAGCACCTGGAAATCAATTGAAGCAGAGGATCTGTCCGCTGCGGATCCGGGACCCTCGGTGAACATATAGCGCGGCTCCTCCACCTCCCGGCAATCGATCAGCTCCAGCTTCCCGGTGCCTGGGACCTCCAGGGTCACGTCCTCCATGGTCCACCGGCGGGCATGCCGGATAAATCCCGGATTTTCAGCCTCCACATGGACCTGCTCGAACCGCACATCCAAGATGGGCTTCTCCTGAAAGGCATTGACATGGAATCCCGTCCGGGCACGGCGGGCCGTCACGCGGGTGATCCGGAGGTCCCTGAAAAGGGGGATCCCCCGCTCGGGGGGAACCACCGGGGTGGTCATCACCTCCCAGTGTGCCGGCACCGCATCCATGGGGAGGGAGTCGGGGATCACGGGATAACTGTAGGAGGGATACCAGTCCAGTTCAAAATGGAAAGGGGTGTTCACCCGGTCCATTTCGATATCGTGGAACCAGATGTTCTCGATGACACCGCCGCGTACCCGGGCCGACTTAAAGCGGATCCCTGAATGGGTCCCTTCGGCTCTCAGGCCGTACACCTCGATGTTCCGCATCCCCCCGGAGGTTTCGCTGCCCAGGGTGAACAGGCCATGTCCCGCCCTGGTAACGGAGTTGCGGTAAACGATATTCTCGGAGGGCCGGTTGACCCGCAGACCGTCCGCATCACGCCCCGCCTTGATGCAGAGGTTGTCATCGTTGCAGTCGATATCGCAGTTCTCCACCAGGATATCGCTGGAGGAGTCGGTATTGATGCCGTCGGAACTGGGACCGAATCCCCCGATGTTGTTCCGGATCACAATGCCGTCCACATGGACCCTGCTGCAATAGGTGAGGGTAACGGTCCAGAATCCTGATCGCCGGACGGTAAAATCCTTCAACAGCACCTCCTCTGAATCATACACCACCAGGGCCCTTACCCGCTTGCAGTCGTAATCCACCGCCCACCGGATATCCCACTGGTTGTAAAGGGTCCACATGCCTCCGCTCCTTGGCGGATCGCCCCAGAATTTATCCCACCAGTATTTCCCGTTGCCGTCGATGATCCCCTCTCCTGTGATCCGGACATTCTGCTGCCCGTATATGTTGATCAGCCCGGCCGGCCAGTCCATTTCGATACCGGCCACCCGGGTCCGGTTGTCGGGGAAGGCTGCATCATCCTGAACAGCTCTGATCATGGCCCCTTTTTCAAGGTGCAGCTCCACATTGGACCGCAGGAAGAGGGCACCTGACAGGTAGGTTCCCGCGGAAACCACCACCACCCCGCCGCCGTTTTCCGCTGCCGCATCGATTGCGGACTGCAGCGCCCTGGTATCCAGGGCAATTCCGTCTGCCACGGTCCCGAAGTCCGTGACATGGTAGCGGGTACCGGGTACCCTGGCAAAACCGGGATCGTAAAAGAGCATCTCCAGCCTGCTCACAAGCGCACTCTTCTCCGGCTCTTCATTCCGGCAGGATGACAGCAGCAGGAGCGTCAACAGAACCAGCAGCGTGATCTTTCCGAAACCGGAGGAATCGAGGCGCACCATAGGGCAGGTCACTTTTTCAGGGTGGGCAGGTATGGGCAAATGTATGGAGAAGTCACCGGGGGGCTGTAGACATCCTGGTATGTTTGGCAGGACAGACTGTTATCTTGCCCCGGGAACGAAGGGGAATCCCTCCCCTATGGACAAATTTTGTAATTTGCTTATTCAAGCACCGCTGCTGCCAAAACCAACCCTGTCATGAAACACTCCTTATTTCCGGCCGTCACTGCCTTTGCCGGCCTGTTGCTCCTTTGCAGCTGCATACCCCGGCAGGAGGGGACTGAGGGGCCCTGGCCCCCCGTCAACGAGGTCACCAGACCCTGGAGCCGCTGGTGGTGGCTGGGATCCGATGTGGACACAGCCAATATCGGCCAATTGATGGAAACCTATGCCGAAGCAGGGTTGGGGGGAATGGAGATCACCCCGATCTACGGGGTCATGGGCAGGGAATCACACACCATCGAATTCCTCTCCGGGGAGTGGATGGAGATGCTGAAGGCCACAATAGAAGCAGCTGAGAGGCACGGAATGGGCATCGATATGAACCTGGGTACGGGCTGGCCCTTCGGAGGGCCGCAGATCACCCCGGATGTGGCCGCCTCCAGGCTGATCCTCCGGCATTACAGGGTTTCCGGCGGACCTGCACCGGAACGGATCCTTCCCGATGAGGCGGTTCAGGTGAATCTTGGGGCCACCCTGGAAGCGCTGCTGGCCTGGAACGAGCAGGGAACCATGACCGACCTGACCGCAATGGTGGGGGAGGATGGTGTGCTGGCGTGGGAACCCGGACCAGGAAACTGGCAACTGGTCGCAGCCTTCTGCGGCAGAACGGGCCAGCAGGTGAAGCGGGCCGCACCCGGAGGGAAGGGACCCACCATGGACCATTTCTCACGGGAAGCACTGGAGGTGTACCTGGCCAGGTTCGACGCAGCCTTTGATGCGTTTTCGACTGATGGCGGGCCCGGTGCCGGAGGGGAGACCGGAAAGGGCAGGACCGGGGTGCGGTCTTTCTTTAACGACAGCTACGAGGTATACGGTGCCAGCTGGACACCCGGTTTTTTTGACGCCTTCCTGCAAAAAAGGGGATATGACCTGCGTACGTACCTGCGCGAACTCGGCGGTCTGATCCCGGCGGATGAGGAGCTGGTGGCCCGCCTGAAATCGGATTACCGGGAGACCATGTCCCAGCTGCTGCTCGAACAATTCACCGAGCCGTGGACGGACTGGAGCCACCGCAAGGGGAGCCTGACACGGAACCAGGCGCACGGTTCCCCGGGGAACCTGATCGATCTCTATGCGGCGGTGGATATCCCGGAATGCGAGATCTTCGGTCACCGGACCTTTGAAATCCCGGGGATGCGGGCCAATGATGACGATACGCGCAACGTGGAACCCAATCCCATGATGCTCAAGCTGGCCACCTCGGCCGCCCATGTCACCAATAAACCCCTGGTATCCAACGAGACCTTCACCTGGCTGGGAGAACACTTCAAGGTGGCGCTTTCCCAGTGCAAACCGGAAGTGGAAGAGGCGTTCCTGGCCGGGATCAACCATGTGTTCTACCATGGCACCCCCTACTCGCCTGACGAAGCGGCCTGGCCCGGATGGCTGTTCTATGCCTCCGTCCATTTCGGTCCCACCAACAGCTGGTGGCCGCACCTGGAGGGATTGAACCGGTACATCACCCGGTGCCAGTCAGTGCTGCAGTCTGGTCAGGCCCATAACGAAGTTCTGGTTTACTGGCCCGTGTATGACCTGTGGCACGATGCCGGAGGTATGGAAATGATGCTGACCGTGCATAACATCGAAGAGTGGCTGGTCTACCCCGGTATCGCGGCCATGGCCCGGGATGGGTACAGTTATGATTTTATATCCGATGCATTGCTCGCAAAGGTGGAGAGCCGGCAGGGAGTGCTCTGGTCGGCCGGCGGGGCGGTGAGCCACCGGGTGCTGGTGGTTCCCGCATGCCGCCTGATGCCCCTTTCCACACTGGAGAAGATCCTTGCCCTGGCAAGGGGGGGCGGAGTGGTGGTGTTCCAGGAGCTCCCGGCGGATGTTCCCGGTCTGTATGACCTGGACAACAGGAGGAAGGCCTTCAAAAAGCTGCTTGCAGGACTTTCTTTTAACGATGCGGGCAACGGGATCCGGGAGGCTGACCTGGGAGAGGGGAAGGTCCTTCTCAGCGGTGAACCGGGACGGGCCCTGGCATATGCCGGCATCCCTGCCGAACAGATCTCCCGGTTCGGGTTGAAGTACACACGGCGCACTTCCGGAGAGGGAATCCATTATTACCTGGTCAACCATTCCGCAGAAGCGGTGGATGAGATGGTCCCCCTCCGGTACGGCAGCGCCCCTGTGGCAGTGATGGACCCGCAGGACGGACATTTCGGACGTGCACACACGGAAACCCACAACGGGAATTTGCGTGTCAGGGTGCAGCTGCAGCCGGGGGAGTCGGTATTCCTGCAAACGGACAGCCGCATTGCCCGTGAATGCGATCCATGGCTTTATGAATCAAGGCGCCTGGATCCGGTGGAGATCACCGGCCACTGGCAACTCACATTTGCCGATGGGGGGCCCTCCCTGCCTGCTCCGCTGAACATGGAAACCCCCTTCCCCTGGACCACAACGGGAGACCGGGCCATGGAGGAGTTTTCAGGAACGGCCACTTACACCGTCACCTTCACCTGGGAGCCCGCACAGGCGGATGGCGCGGGTGATGTCCTGCTCCGGCTGGGGAAGGTGCACGAGAGTGCACGGGTCAGGTTGAACGGGGAGGAATTACCCCTGCTCTGGAGCATCCCCTTTGAAACCAGTGTCGGACACCTGCTGCGCGAGGGGGAAAACAGGCTGGAGATCGAAGTGGCCAACCTGATGGCCAACCGGATCAGGGCCATGGACCGGGCCGGGGAGACCTGGAGGATCTTCCACGAGATCAATTTCGTCAACATCGCCTACGAACCGTTCGACGCTTCGGACTGGCAGGTGGAGCCATCAGGACTGGCAGGTCCGGTTACGCTGGTCCCTGTTGAATTCGATCAACCCGTCCTGCAGTGAGGGGCAGCATCACTCCACTTCCACCACCACCAGGGAGTGTGCCGGCAGGGTAAAGGTGAGGGTCCGGTCCTTCAGTTTCATCCCTTCAAAGGATTCCGGCTGAACCGCCTGTGGATCTTCAAAGGTATTGTGGGCATTGAGCGCATCGGCCGTCAGGATCCTTCCCGAGACCGAACCGGGATCGGTGCCCCGCAGCTCAACAGTCACCTCGGTGCCCTCTTCAGGGTGGAAATTCACCAGGGATATGTGCACCTTCCCCTCGCTGTCCCTGGAAGCCGAGGCACTGACCGCCGGCAGGGAACGCTCCCCGAACTCATAGGTCAGGCCTGAATTCAGGTCCGCCGGGACCAGGGTGGCATCGTGGTGCACGCTGTACATCTCGAACACATGGTAGGTGGGGGTGAGGATCATCTGCTCCTCCTCGGTGAGCACCATGGCCTGCAGGACATTCACCGTCTGTGCGATGTTGGCCATCTTGATCCGTTCGCACCGCTGGTTGAAATGGTTCAGGGAAAGGGCTGCCACAAACGCGTCCCGGAGGGTATTCTGCTGGTAGAGGAATCCGGGATTGGTACCCGGCTCCACATCCCACCAGGTGCCCCATTCGTCCACCACCAGGGCCACCCGGTTGCGCGGATCATACTTGTCCATCACCGCAATGTGTCCGTCCAGGAGCCTTCCGAAGCCCACCGCATACTCCATGGTCCTGAAATATTCATCTTCCCCGAATTGGGTGGCCGAACCCTTGTCGTTCCAGTTGGTCATGTAGTAGTGGAGGGAGAGCCCCCACATCATATGCAGCGGGATATCCCGCATCAACACTTCGGTCCAGTTGTAATCAAAGCTGTTGGCCCCGCCGGCGATCTTCCGCAGCCTGTTCTCGCCATAATTCCTGCAGTAGGTGGCATACCTCCGGTACTGGTCGGCATAATACTCGGCACGCATGTTTCCACCGCACCCCCAGTTCTCGTTCCCGACGCCCCAGTAGGTAACCCCCCAGGCCTCCTCCCTTCCGTTCACGCGCCGCAGGTCCGCCATGGGACTGATGCCGTCGAAGTTGATGTATTCCACCCACTCGGACATCTCCTCTATTGTTCCGCTCCCCACATTGCCGCAGATATAGGGTTCGGTTCCCAGCTGCTCGCAAAGGTCCAGGAACTCATGGGTGCCGAAACTGTTGTCCTCGGTCACCCCTCCCCAGTGGGTGTTGACCATTTTGGGGCGCAGGTCCCTGGGACCGATCCCGTCCATCCAGTGGTACTCGTCGGCAAAACACCCGCCGGGCCACCTGAGGTTGGGGATGCCGGATGCTTTGAGGGCATCGACCACATCATTGCGGATCCCCCGGGTATTGGGGATGCCGGAATCCTCACCCACCCAGTATCCGCCATAGATGCAACGGCCCAGGTGTTCGGAGAAATGCCCGTAGATGTGCCTGCTGATCACTTCCGTGCCCAGGTCGGCATTGACCACCAGAGTGGTTCCGCTTCCCGCGCCCGAAGGTTGTGCCTGTAATGAAAGGATGCACGTTACCGGCAAAAGGGCACCGGCGATCCTTCTGATGAATATTCTTTTCATGGTGTTCAGTTGGTAGGTTGGTTGTTCTGTTTATGACAGTAAGATAATCATTTCCCTTTTAATAACGGATCATTTTCCGCGTCATCCGCTGTTCGCCGTGCCGGTCCCTGATGATCATCCGGTAGACATAGATCCCCTCATTGAGCAGGGAGCCCGCTCCATCCTGTCCGTCCCAGGACAGCACGTGCTGTCCGGCATGCTGACGCTCAGCAACCAGAACGGCAACCTTCTGGCCCATCAGGGTATAGACGGACAGTTCCACGTACCCCTCTTCAGGCAGGGTATAGGCAATATAGGTCATCCCTGAGAAAGGATTGGGATAGTTCTGTCCGAGGTTGTAGGCCGGGGACTCCGGAACGGCCGGGGCCACAGAGGTGGCTTCGGTATCGTCCCTTCCGGGGGATCCCCCGATGTGATGGGAATCACGCCATCCGGAAGGCCTGGTCTGGTCCTTTTCCGGATTGAAAAGCACCGGCACCAGGGAATGGCCCGATCCGTCGGCCAGGGGAGGCCATGGATCCGAGTCGCCGTAAAGCATGGCTGTGATGGTATCTCCCCCGGGGGTACCCAGGGCGATCCATTCCCCCCCGTTATCCAGGTTGCCGCTGTATTGCCCCGCAGGATAGAATCCGTACCGTTCCGCGAACCGGGTCAGGCTGGAGGCGATCACCACAAATTCTCCCGGTCCCAGCTGTGTCTCCGGCGGAAAGACATATTCAATGCCGTCCATGAACCATACCCCTCCCAGGTCGAGGGTGCCGGATCCGGTATTCTTCAGCTCGATAAACTCATATTCTCCGTCATCCACGGTCTCCTCCCCCAGGGGATGATAATGAATCTCCGTGATCCTCAGATCCCCCAGTTCATCCGGGAACATGATAAACCGGTCCGTCATGGCGCTCCAGCTGCCGTCCACCCAGGTCCTGGCCCGGATACGGACAGCGTGTTCCAGCGGGAAAGGTTCCGTGTACACCAGGGCCCCGTCGGAGATCCCAGTGGTGTTGTTTTCGCTGCTGATCAGCTCGGCATTGATAATGAAATCGGAGCTGCCCGCATCCGCATTCAGCGCGTGAATGGCCAGCAGGTTCCCTCCTTCCCTGAGAAGACCCAGGTGTGCGGAGATGTTGAATACCTCTGCGGCGGTGGCCTCATGGGTACCGGTGGATGCGCTGTTCCACTCCGGAAGCAAAGGGGCATTGGCCTCGGCCACCCTGATCCCGTTCAGATAGGCCACAAATCCGTCGTCATACCTGACCTTCAGGTAGAGCCGCTGCTGGGAATCCAGCTGTCCCTGCTCCACCAGGAACGGGATCCTCACCATGCAGGTGGTGTTTGGATTGGTCCCCTCTTCGTACATCTCGTTCACCAGGTCCAGTGAGATGAGGTTCTCATACCCGCTGCCCCGCTCATATCCGATCCCTCCTGGCGATCCCGTACAGAGCTGCCAGCTTCCGTCGTCAAATCCGGGATCGGAACGCCAGCTTTCCGGCGGTGCCGATGCGGGGACCAGTACGCGCTTTTCCGCTTCCTGGGCCACCAGCAGCTGCTCCCCGCCATCCTCCCCCAGGCCCCAGTCGGCCGGATCGGTTCCATTGGTGGTGTAGTAGATCACTCCTTCCTCCGATCCCATGGAAAGCAGGTCCCCCCGGCTCACAGGCTGTCCTGTAAGGGGTGCATCGTTCACCCTGATCACCGGGGCGTCGATGGCCGGGAACATGCCGGCAGCCCGCAACTGCTGGATGAAAATGGACGTGCGGTCCGGGAAATAGGTCCCCGTCATGAACTGGTGCTGGGGGATCCAGTGACTCTGGTAGCCATACAGGTCGAAGGGTCCGGAGGTCTGATAGGGATGGACGTCCCGCCGGTAATCGCCCCACCGGGCCGATTCCGCCGTCAGTGCAGGTTCCACCTGGGCGGTCCGCTCCAGCCAGCGGTCGGCCGCCGGTCCGGGGGTAAGGAGTCCGCCGTCAAAGCAATATCGTTGTACACGGTCGGCAAAGAGACGCCGGTACTGTTCGTTCTGCATCAGCTGCTGAAAGATGCCGCTCGGACAGTGGTCGTTGTTCTCGCCCAGTTCGCTCCCGTACTCAGATTTGAGCAGGTGTTCCGAATCCCAGCAGAAGAAACGGAACCCCTCCCGGGGATTGTTCCGGTTCCTCATGGCCGCCCAGTTGTGGTGGTCCCAGTCGGTATTGCTCCCGTAAAAGTTGATCAGCATGTAGTCGGCCAGGTTGACCGCATCGACCAGCTTTTCCAGGCCCGGATCGGGGGTTCCGTCGGGACGGTTCCCCAGAATGGCCTGGTAAGCCTCGCTGGTCTGCAGCCCTGCGTTGGCCATATCGTGCATCCTGTTCCAATCCGTGATCTCCCCGTCGATCACATCCTGGTAATCCTTGATCACATCGAAATCCTCAGGCGCCCCTTCCATGTAGGAGGCTGCAAAGTCGCTGTCCATTCGTTCCGAAGGGGCATACACCCCCCAGTAGATGCCGTTCACATAGAGATGCACATAGGAAGAACGGCTGGAGGGATGCCCCATGGCACGCTGGGTGTCCTTGGCCCAGATATCCCGCTGGTACTGGGCCTGCTGGCGCTCATAGTGGCTGTGGTGTATCCAGGAGAGCCCGAATCCGGCCCGCAGGATCAGGGTATTGAACCGGATGGCCGCCCCTTCCTCCCCAAACAGGGGATAATCGAGCTTCGCGGGACCGTATTCGCTGCGGAAGACCAGGCGGAAGGAGTGCTTGGGGGATTTTTCCGGTCTCCGGGAATGTCCCCCCTGGATCCGCACCCCGCAATTGACCTGGAACGATTCCGAGCCCTCCGCATCGAAGTATTCGATAGAGGCGGGACGCTCCCATCCTTTCCCGAGACCATCCTCCACCCGGTCCAGCGGGGGACCGGTATAGATATAGATCCCGCCCGTATCCGGATCGGTGGAGTGGGAGAAGAGGTATCCGATGTCCGTGACCAGCGACAAGGTGGGAATGCTTTTCAGTCCGTCCGCCACGGAGGCGGCAAATTCAGGATCGGCCAGGAGTTCCTGATCCATTTCATAATCGGCAATGGCCGTCCCGGGGATGGCAGTGTAGGGGCCCCACTCGGCCGGGTATCCGGCCGGATCATTGGGCTGACGGATCACATCCTCCAGGAACAGGTAGGTTCGGGTGACCGTGGGACTGTAAATCTCCCCTCCCAGGACCGCCACGGCCCTCAGGATGGAGGTGCTGTCGACCGGGATGGCAGACTGGTAGCGGATGCCGTTTGCAGCCGAGGGCGTGCTGCCGTTGGTGGTATAGTAGATGGCCGCCCCTGCGGTTTCGGTGGTGAGTTCCACCTCAAAGGGAGCCTCATAGATGCCGTGTTCCATGCTGAAGACCGGTGCGGGGATGGTCGCTTCGCCGGGCTGGTTGGGACCTCCCGGAGAGGGAACGGTAATGTCCACGTAGATGCCATCCACATATCCGCAAGATACATCGGACTGCTGCGGGGGAAAGGAGGGAGAAAATTCTGTCAGGACCACCCCGCCAGGATTGGTCAGCGCCAGGTACTCCCCGTCGCCGCTCAGCCTGAAACTGGTATGCAGTTCGGATCCGGCCACTGAACGGTCCTTCCCGGAGGCGAACACCACCAGGTAACTGCCTGCCTCCAGGGTCACCTCCGGAAACACCCACCGCCGGGGGAGGGAGGCATCATCGGTCAGGGCCCAACCGAGCAGGTTCACCGGCACATCATCGGCATTGTAGAGCTCGATCCAGTCGGAGTACTCACCGTCCCCGTCGGTCAGTGTGGCGCTGTTCAGGGCCATGAACTCGTTGATCCGGATCATGTCTGTCTGACCCCGCAGGTCCGCAGTGGGAAAAACCGCAATCATCCAGCATGCCGCCAGGGCAGTGTACAAGGTCCTTATCATCCCGAAGGCTTTACCAAATTAGTCCGGCTTAAAGATAACAATAGTTGCACCGCAGGCTTTCCCGGTAAAAATAGGTATATTGGCATATCATGGGTGAAAAATTGGTACAATGGGGGATGATCGGCGTCGGGAACGTTACCGAGAAGAAAAGTGCCCCCGCATTCGGCAAAATTCAGGGATCGCGCCTGGTGGCCGTGGGGAACCGGACCCCGGAAAGGGCCAGGGCCTATGCGGCCGCGAACGGGATCGCCCGTTGGCACAGCGATCCGTTTGATGTGATCGCTGATCCAGAAGTGGAGATCATCTACATCGCCACCCCGCCCGGATCCCATCTGGAGTATGCCATGGCGGCCATTGAGGAAGGGAAGCCCGTCTACATTGAAAAACCCATGGCCCGCACCTGGGAGGAGTGCCAGCAGATCAACGAGGCAGCCGCCCAACGGGGCGTTCCGGTGTATGTGGCCTATTACCGCCGGGCCCTGGATTATTTCAAAAAGGTGAAGGAACTGGTGGACGAGGAGCAGATGGGCAGGCTGCTTTACGTGAACATGCACCAGCATTTTCCCGCCCGGGAACCGGACTTTAACCGCCTGAACCCTCCGTGGCACGTGGTGCCGGAGATTTCCGGAGGGGGGTATTTCCACGATGTGGGATGCCATGCCCTGGACATCCTCTTTTACTTTCTCGGGGATCCGCTTGAAGCAAAGGGCTTTTCCGCCAACAAGGGGGGGCTTTATGAACCGGAAGACACCCTGGGGGTGATCCTCCGCCTGCCCGGCGACCTGCTTGTGACCGGAAGCTGGAACTTCGTCACTTCCGATGCGTTCCGAAAGGACCAGGTGGAGATCGTGGGAGAAAAAGGGAAATTGAAATTTTCCGTTTTCAGCTTCGCGCCGATCACCCTGGTACGGGAAAACAGCAGGGAAAGCTTTGAAGTGGTCCAGCCCGAACACATCCAGATGCCCATGATCCGGACCATCGTCAGGGAGCTCAGGGGCACGGGCCGGTGTCCCTCCACCGGGGAGACCGCCGCGGTGACCAGCAGGGTAATGGACCAGATCCTGGGGGCCGTCCAGTGATCCTACGGGAACCTGGTTCCCTCTTCCTCCCCGGTCAGACCCCGGGCTGTTGATAACTACCCCCTGCCTGTTAAAATTTACCTCTTTCCGGGAAGGCTTTCCGGTGCTCCGGCATTAGGTCAGCTGCCGAAAAACAGCCATCTTTAATGTGTGTTCTGCATGCACCCGAAACAGTTTGGCATCTTTCTTGTTTTTCCACTTCCATGCAGCCAGCAACACTTTTTTTTGTCCTTTAAATGTAAATCTTGGTATGAATCAGATGGCAACACGGAACCCGGATAACCACACCACCATCATTCTGGGCGCAGAAGGGGAAATGGGACGGGCCATGGCCCGTGAAATCGCCTGCAAAGGCTCCAACCTCCTCCTTGTCTCCACCTCCCGGACGGATCTCCAGCGCTTCGCCATCGGCCTCCAGCTGAAAGAGGAAGTGTCGGTCGATGCCATGAAGCTGAACCTGTCGGACCGGGAGGAGGTCCTCCGGTTCGTGGAGTTTGTCCGCAGCACCTATGAGGTCCGCGCCCTGATCAATAACACCCTTTCCGACTGGTCCGCTCCCCTTGGCCGCCAGGTGGTGGAAGCGACCAGGGAGGAGTTCCAGAACCGTTTCCAGGGGGTGGCACTGATCATTCTGAGCCTGTTGCCCCACCTGTCGGGCCACTCTGCTTCATTTATCCAGCACATCGTCCCCTTCCCGTTCCGAAAAGAGCATTTCTCCGCCGAAATGCAATACGCTGCGGGTAAAATGATCGCTTTCGCACGGGAGCTGGAGGAGGAATTGAGACCAACCACTGTATCGGTGAGCGTCCTCCACCCGGAGCCCATCCGGAACCTCCTTCCCCGGCAGGATGAAGGGGGTTTCCTTGCAAAACCCGGAAGGCCCGTTGCACCGGCAGCCGTTGCCATGAAGGGGGTAAGGGGCATGCTCCGCGGTGACCGGCTGATCATTCCCGGTTTCTGGAACAGGGTCACCTTTTTCCTGAGGCGGCATGCATTCGCCTGGCCCCGTACCTCGGAAACTTCACTGGGATCCAGCCTGCAGCCCTCGGTTTGATCCCCGTCATTCGTACCTCAGGGAAAGCCCCGGATTCTGCCGGGCAGCCCGGACCGCATGAAAACTGACGGTCAATACCGCAATGACCAGGGCCAGGATTCCTGCCACCAGAAAAACCGGCCAGGAGATCTCCACCCTGTAAGCGAAATTTTTCAGCCAGTGCCTCAGGCCCAGCCAGGTCATCGGCCATGCGATCAGGTTGGCCAGAAGTACCCACCGGGTAAAATCAGTGGTCAGCAGCCAGAGGATGCTCCGGGTGGTGGCCCCGTTGGTTTTTCGGATGCCGATCTCTTTGGTGCGCCGTTCGGCCATGAAAGAGGCCAGCCCGAACAGCCCCAGGCAGGAGATAAAGATGGAGATGG
>CAZNSZ010000064.1:0-26239 GCA_964575865.1 uncultured Bacteroides sp.
CGGACATCGTTGGTGATCACCTTACCGAACCTGTCCACCACGCTCACCTTCTCATACAGATCATCCGAAGCATCATCGATGGTGAAGTTGTCATCCATGGCAAAAAGTCCGTTTCCCCTGGGGATGATCACCCATTTGTGTCCTGACTGCGTGACCAGGATCTTCCCGAGTGCACTGTATTCGCTGATCAGGTTATCCACCCTGAAGCTTTTCCAGGTACCGTCAGCTTTCCTGACAGAGATGGGTTCCGACACCCCGGTATTGGTCATCCACAGGTTTCCCTGAGGATCAAATGCCATGCCTCCGATCCGGATGAACTCGCCCCCGGCGATGATGCTCTGAAGCGAGCTGTTGGATTCCGTATACCTCGTCCCTGTTCCGCCCTGTTCGTATTCCAGCAATCCGTAACCCCACGACCCTGCAAAGATGTGGTCCGGATCTGCAGGATCAACCGCCACGCACACCAGGTCCCGGAACTCTTCAAAGCTGACCGATTCCCATTGTTCCTCGCGGAAGGACTCCAGCCTGGCTGTCATGAACAGGTTGTTCCACGAACCGGTGACCCCTCCCTGGACCACATGGAGGGTATTGCCGGCCGCCTCCATGTCATAGATATCCGAAGTGGAAGGACCATTGGGCATAAGGGTCCATTTGCTTCCACCCTGGTCGGTGATGAGTCCACCTCCGTAATCGGCCATCCAAACCGCACCGTCCTTATCCAGGGAAGCAGACCTTGGATGACCGCTGGTCAGCTCCCTGACCACCAGCAGGCTTTCACTGAGCAGGGATGTTCCCCGGTCATCCACCAGGGAGAGGAAGCTCCCCTGGTTCCTGATCTCGTAGCACTGTTTAGCTATAAAATAGGGATAGGGATTCCATCCCCCACCGGTGTGGTAGTATACCTGGTCCTGAACCCCTGCCGGATCGTCCCATGATGCGAACAATGCCCCCTGAAAAAATGCGACTGTATTGAATATCCCCGTGGCATTGGGAATATCCGCGATCAACTCCCACGCATTGAAATCGACCAGGAAGGGATCGGACAGCAGACCCCTTCTCAAACCCCTGTCAGTGGCAGCGTAAAGGTAAGTTCCGTCGGTTGCCACCTGGTTGACTTTCAGGGCCTCACCATTATCCCCGATGTAATAGGTTTCACTGATTTCATTCTTTTCCAGATTCACCAGCACGATCCCGAATCCTGTGGCAAGGTAAGCCCGCTGCCCGAGAAATTCGATGGCATAGATCGATTTATCACCGGGGATCTGCTTCTTCATGATGTCAGGGATATTCAGGATCACGCCCTCCCGGATGATATCCAGGTTTGAATTCTGATAGGCCAGGATCAGTGTCTCCACCTCGTCGCTCCATCGCATGGCTGCCACCCCGTTATCGGATAACCCGTCGATCTTAGAGATCTTCTCAAGTGAGTTGTCCTCCAGGTTATAGGAGAAGAGTCCACCGGTGGCAGAACAGTAGATCCGGTCATCGGTCGATTCAACCAGGGTGCAGTAGCGATAGGGAAGGTGGGTTCTCCACTGGCCCAGGGGCATCTGCCCGTAAAGCGGTACCGCAAGCCAAACAGCCAGGGCTGCCAACCACCATTTGAGCCTGATTCCCATAACCAATGATTTCTTTAAATACGCGTTTTGAAGGAACATATTACATTTCCTTCAAAAAATGTATCAATCTCTGAACCGCCCTGGACCGGTGACTGATTTCATTCTTCAGGGAAAGATCCATTTCAGCGAAGGTCTGATCAAAACCTTCCGGTCTGAAAACCGGATCATAACCGAATCCCTCTTCACCGTAAGGTTCTGAGGTGATCGTTCCCTGCACCTCTCCTTCGAACCTGTACTCCTTTCCTTCCAGTACCAGGGCAATCACTGTCCTGAACCTGGCGCTCCGATCCGCTATCCCTTCCATCTGAAGAAGCAGTTTGCGGATGTTTCCTGCGGCAGGTTCCATCTCAGGAAAAACTGGCGATCCAATCCTTGCATACCGTGCTGAATACACCCCCGGAGCACCGTTCAATGCCTTGACTTCCAAGCCCGTATCATCGGCGAAGCAACTCCGGCCAAAACGGTTATAGATGTGCCATGCCTTTTGAGAAGCATTGTCTTCCAGGGTATCAAAATCCTCCGGAATCTCCTCTGCCGCATCCAGGTCCCACAAACCGAAAAGGGTGTAGCGATCGTCAAGCAAAGCACTGATTTCTTTTAATTTATGTCTATTATTGGTTGCAAAGATCAGTTCCATACGGGTACATGCAAAAAAAAAGGCCGCATAAATGCGGCCCGCAAATTATTAAAATCTTGCCAATTACCTGCTCCCGGTGGCGCTGAATCCTCCGGACAATTTGGCCGGTTTCGGATTCAGGCACATGACGGGAAGGTTTTCCGGATTTGCCAGGAGGTATTGTTCCGGGGCCCCCAGCATATAATCCACCCAGTTGATGTTCCTGGTGGCCATCACAAGGATCATATCTGCTTCGTGGGTTTTGGCGAATTCAACAATTTCTTTCTTGAAGCTGGTTTTTCCGGAAGCGGTCTCGATCTGGTAGGGCACATCATTCCCCTTCAGATAGGTTTCGATAAACTTGATGTTCGAAAGGGTCCTTCTCTTGAATCCCCTGTCCGTCACCTTTCGCTTCAGAATGATGAACCTGGCCCCGAAATTACCGGCCAGGTACTGTATCCACCTCGATTTCTCCTTATGCTCCGATCTGAAATCAATGGGCATCAGGATGGTTTCGATCCTATCCTTGACCGGTTTGCCCTGGACGACCAGGAAAGGGATCCTGGAAGAGACGACAACCTTCAGGGCTTTGCTTCCGAAAAGTTTCTGAGCTCCTTTCATGCCGTGGGTCCCCATGACGATCATCTCTGCTTTAACAGCTTTGGCTGTTTCTCCAATCTCATGAAAGATACTGCCGGCAACCACCTTTGCCCCCGGTTTCTTTCCGGTTTCATTGCCCAGTTTTTCGCATTCGAGTTTCAGTTTCGACTCTTTGGAAGCGATATCCTTCTTGTCTGCAACGATATGAAGAAGAAGAATTTCCCTGTGAAGTGACCTGGAAATATTTACAGCATGCTGAAAAGCGTTCTCAGCCACATGGGTAAAATCCCACGGTACGATAATGGGCCTTTCCGACTGTTCCATAAATTCCCTGTTGTTTGTTTATCTAAGAAGAGGATAAGATATTTTTATAATTTTGATAATGTCTACGATAAAGACGGTTCCACCGTTACACAAGTTATGAATTTATTTTTCAAGTCATACCGCAGGTACTTGATTATTTCCTTCCTCATAACTTGGCTATCAGCGGTTAACATTGCCAATGCACAGACCCGCACCGTCCTCCTCACCCCCTGGATACAGGAGGTCGGGGTATCGACACCCTCCGGAGACATTGCCCATGCCTCGTTGTATATCGATGGACAGGGGCACCTGTTCCTCGGCCAGGAGAACGGGTTGACCATCAAGGTACAGAACCGGCACCTGCGGTTGTTCATGAAGGGACCGGTTTTCGTTACCGGTAATCAGTCCGATACCCTGATATACACAACTCCCGGTGATGTGGGTTTATTGTTGCCCGACAGGGAAAACGGTTATCGACCGCTGTCAAGAGCCTACTGGATCCCTGCTTCACAAAGGGAGTTTACGCCAACGGGTATCGTTAAATACGGAGAAGTCATATTCATACCCTCTGAAAAGGGGGTTTATTCTATCAGAAGGGGAGTCTGTCAGCTCCATGAACCGGCGTCCTCCCCCCGGTTTATCAGGAATCAGAACGACACGGTCTTCCTGTGGCTGGCGAACAACGAAACATGGTTCTGGAATGGTGCAGGCTTCGAGAAACACCGTGATTCCGGAAGAGGGACCGGAGCGTTGAACACCATCGGGACAGAGCGTTCCCAGGACAGGAAACCTGTGGCAGCCTATCCGCTGCGGGATGGATTCATGCTGGTACAGGACAGCCTGGAAGGGCTCCTGATCATGGACCGCAACGGTCTGGTCAGGAGCAGACTGGGAATGAAAGTCGGATTGCCTGACAGGGAGATCCGGCAGATCACTGTCAGGGACGGGCATGAGATCTGGATCCTCGCACCTCATACCCTTCACAGGCTCTCCTATCCTTCTCCGCTGAGCATCCTGCGGTTCGACAACTTTCAGGAAGGAATGGTCCTTAATTCCCTCCCCGCAGGGGATACGCTGTACATCGGAACCACCGGCGGATTGTGGGAACTGTCCAGGGAGAGAACAGGCCCGGATATGGCAGGGATCAGAAACCTGCTCCCCGGTGTTCATGAATCGATCCACCTGCTGGCCAGGGCGGGGGACCGGTTGTTTGCTGCCGGAATTACCCACCTTTATGTAATTGAAAATGACCGGTTCGAATCGCTTGGGGAAGGATCCTTTACAGGACTGGCTGCCCTGGACAGGGACAGGGTGCTCGCTGCAAACCGGCAGGGAATCGCCATCTGGCAGAAACGCCAGAACACGGGCTGGACAATGAAACCTGTGGATGCCACACTTGCGGCAGCTACCTCCTTTACCACTCACGGGAGCCATGTGTATTTTCTCTGTAACGATGGTGTGTACAGGCTGAATGAAATGCAGGACGGGGCAGAGGCCATTGCATTCAGACCAGGAGAGGTCCCTTACCGGCTCATCGGCCTGGGGAAAGACCTGTACATGGTGAGTGATGAAAGGGTATACCTGCTTGATACCGGAAGAAATGTGTTCAATCCCCTGCCTGATGGAAGAATGGCGGCCATCCTGGGCAATTCGGACGATATTGCCCCCATGCCGGACGAATCCCTCTGGCAGGTCAGGCACCGGGGGAAATACCGCTCTGAACTAATCCTTATCAGGGACTGGGACGATCCGGATGAAGAGATTCTGCTCATCCCTGTGGCAGGAAACCTTGGTGAGATCAAACAACTCGCTTTCCGGGACAGTACCCTGGTGATTACAGGGAAGGACAAAGTGTCGTGGCTCGACCTTTCGTTGCTGAAGAACCAGCCCCTGACAGACAGGGTCCGGCTGGAGGACCTGCAAATCGAAGGGGATCAGGCTGCCATTTACCTGGGCGGTTTAGAGTTACAGAGTACTCCTGAGCCCCTGTTCAGGTTCAGGTTGTCACCGTCCCAGGGGGAATGGTCCGCCTGGAAAACCGAGCGTTCACCGGTCTTCAGGAATCTCAGGCATGGACCGCACATCCTGGAGGCCCAGGCCATGGACCTGTATGGAAGGACCACCCCTGTGGCGGCGGTCACATTTGAAATTCCGGTCCCGGTTTATCTGAAATGGTATGCCCTGATGGTTTACGCCTTCCTGCTGATGGTCCTGCTCTTCCTTTTCCGCAAATGGAGAATGCTCAGTTATCAGCAGGCCGAATCAAGGATCTCCAAACGACTTCAGGAAAAAATTGACCAGATGGCCATTGAGAAAGCCAAAGCCGACAAGCTGGCCGCCGAGTTTCTCCCTGAAAAAACAATGGAGGAACTGAAAGCCTCGGGGCGATCCAAATGGCAGAAATACGAGCGGGCCACTGTCCTGTTCTCCGATATACAGGGATTCACAAGGATCGCTGAGGAAATGAACCCGGAGTCCCTTATCGATGAGCTGGATAAGTTCTTTTTCCATTTTGATTCGGTGGTTGAAAAATACAACATTGAAAAAATCAAGACCATCGGCGATGCATACATGGCAGCAGGAGGGATCCCCGAAAAAAACAGCACCAATCCGGTGGAGGTAGTGCTGGCGGCTGTGGAGATGCAGGCATACATGGCACAGCTGAAGGCTTCACGTGCCAACATCTGGGACCTGAGGATCGGGATCCATACCGGACCTGTCATTGCAGGTGTCGTTGGACAGAAAAAGGTTTCCTATGATATCTGGGGGGATACCGTCAATACCGCATCCCGGATGGAATCCTCGGGGCTGCCCGGAAAAGTGAATATCTCGGGGATCACCTACGGCATGGTCAAGGAATACTTCATCTGTGAATACCGCGGCAGGCTTCCTGTGAAATACAAAGGGAACATCGACATGTATTTCGTCAGGGGATTGCGGCCAGAACTGTCGGTCGATCTCAAAGCGATCCCCAACAAGCGTTTCTTCACCAAACTCCAGCTGTTAAGGCTGGCGGATGTGGAGGAGAAGGTCTTCGGTGAAATACTGGAGGACCTTTCAGCCCCGCTCCATTTCCATAGCCAGGAACACGCCCGGAAAGTTTATGACCAGGCTTTTATGCTCTGCCGGGCCGAAGAGGTTGAACAGGAAGAGCGGCTGCTGGTGAGGAGTGCGGCGCTGATGCTGTTCACAGGACTGAAGCAGTCATACACCAATTTCGAGAATCACTCTGTTGAAATCACCAGGGATCTGTTACCGCATTATCAGTATTCCGAAACCCAGATCGACCGGGTCTGCAACCTGATCCTCTCCACCAAATTTCCCTTCCACCCCAACAACCACCTGGAAAAAATCCTGATCGATGCCAGGATGGAATTCCTGGGGAGACCCGATTATACCAGCCGGATCAAATTGCTTTTCCAGGAACTCAGGGAAGCGGGGACCAAGATCAATGGTCAGCAGTTCAAGCACCAGCAGATCGAGCTGCTGCATGATTTTGAGTATTTTACGGTGGCCGCCAGAAGGTTGAGGGAGGTCTCATCCCGCCAGCAGATGACCCGGCTGGAGAAGGAAAGGTGGATATAAAACATCCTTGTAAAACATCCCGCCATTATTGCCGTACCCCGGGGGAATGTTTACTTTTAGACTCTTCAAATTTTTGAAAAAACAGGGATCATGAATCTGGACTGGAAACATTTGGGCTTTAATATTCTTCCGACAGACTATAACGTAAGATCCGTTTTCCGGGACGGTAAATGGAGTGAGCTGGAGGTCTTTTCGGAAAATACCATCAACATGCATATCGGTGCCACCTGCCTCCATTACGGGCAGGAGTCATTCGAAGGACTGAAGGCCTTTATGGGCACCGATGGCAAGATCAGGCTCTTCAGACACTTCGACAATGCCCGGCGCATGCTGGTTTCCGCCAGGGGGATCCTGCTTGCCGAGGTCCCTGAAAAACTTTTTACCGATGCCGTTGAAAAGGTAGTCAGCCTCAACAGGAAGTATGTCCCTCCTTACGGAACAGGGGCTTCTCTGTACATCAGACCCCTGCTCATCGGTACCGGACCTGAAGTGGGAGTCCGTCCCGCCCGTGAATATACCTTCCTGGTCTTTGTCATGCCGGTCGGTCCCTATTTCAAAGATGGATTCAAGCCTGTGGATATCCTGATCTGCAGGGACCACGACCGTGCCGCGCCACAGGGCACCGGACACCTGAAAGTGGGCGGAAATTATGCTGCCAGCATGAGCTCGGTGGCCGAAGCCCATGCGAGAGGCTTTGCAACGGCCATGTACCTGGATGCAAAGGAGAAGAAATTCATTGATGAGTGCGGCCCTGCCAATTTTTTCGGGATCAGGGACAACACCTACATTACCCCGAAATCGAACAGCATCCTCCCCTCCATCACCAACCGGAGCCTGCAAACCCTTGCTGAGAGTCTGGGCATGAAGGTGGAGATCCGGCCTGTCCCCGTGGAAGAGCTCGGTGAATTTGAAGAGGTGGGAGCCTGCGGAACAGCGGCTGTGATCACCCCCATTCGCAAAATCGTCGATCCCGACAGGGACATCACCTATACTTTTGGTGACGGTGAACATCCGGGCAAGGTCACTTCCAGGCTCTATGAAACCCTTACCGGGATCCAGAATGGTGATATAAAGGATCCCTACGGCTGGACCACCATTCTCGAATAACAGGGAGGCACTGCCTGAAGTCAAATTATTTCTATCTTTGCCACAGCCATTTTTAGGGCCATGTCAAAGAAAGATACCAGGACAACCTCCAGGAGGATCAGGAGTTCATACATCACATCCATCATCAGTATCTCACTGGTCCTGCTGCTGCTGGGAATGGTTGGATTGTTGCTGATCAACGGGCGCAACATCAGGCGCCAGGTGATGGAAAGCATCGGTTTCAATGTGATCCTGAAGGAAAATGTGAAGGAAGCGGACATCTATCAGCTTCAGAAAATCCTTGATGCCAGGGAATACATTCTCTCCACCGAATATGTGACCAAAGAGGAGGCGGCCCTGGAAACCGAGCAGATGCTGGGTGAGGATTTCATCCGGTTCCTGGGGTATAATCCCCTGCCCCCCTCCATCCGTGTCAGGTTGCACCAGCCCTGGGCCAATCCCGATTCGGTAATGATGATTGAACAGGATCTGCTCCAGTACGATTCCGTTGAAGAAGTCTATTATAAGAAATCGTTGCTGTATGCGGTGAATGAGAACATCCGGCAGATCTCCATGGTGATCCTCGGCTTCTCCATCCTGCTTACACTGATTTCGGTCACCCTGATCAACAATACCATCCGTCTCTCCATATACTCAAAGCGGTTTATAATCAATACCATGCAACTGGTGGGGGCCACCCGTGGATTCATCAGGAGACCCTTTTTATACCGGGGAGCGGTCAGCGGCATCACCGGAAGCCTCATTGCACTGGCATTGCTGTTCACGATGGTATACCTGTTGCAGGAGGAATTTGAAGGTGTTATTTCCATGAGGGATTATGACATGCTGGCGGTACTGGCGCTGGGGGTCATTCTGCTGGGGATCATCATCAATACAATCTCCACCTTTTTCGCGGTCAACAAATACCTCGACATTAAAATTGATAAGTTATATTAACGGCCATGAGCAAAAAAAGCACCGGTAAGGAAAATTTCGCCCTCAGAAAGGAGAACTACATCCTGTTGCTGATCGGGTTTGCCATCATCATACTTGGCTTTGTCTTAATGATAGGGGGAAAATCGGAAGATCCAACGGTATTCAACGAGGAAGAAATCTTCAGTTTCCGGCGCATCACCCTGGCCCCCCTTGTGGTTCTTTTCGGGTTTATTTTTGAGATCTGGGCCATTATGAAGAAGCCCAGATCGTCAGAACCCGATCAATAATCTTTCCGCCTTACATGAACTGGTATGAAGCATTGATCCTTGGTCTGGTCCAGGGACTTACGGAATTTCTGCCCGTCAGCAGCAGCGGCCATCTGGAGATAGGCAAAGTACTGCTGAATGTGGAAATCAGGGAGAACCTCACCTTCACCGTGCTGGTTCATTTTGCCACCGTACTGAGCACCATCACCGTGTTCCGGAATGATATCCGCCATCTCTTCACGGGGATGTTCTCCTTCCGCTGGAACCCCGAAACCAGGTATATCACCAAGATCCTGGTCTCCATGGTGCCTGTTCTGATCATCGGGGTGCTCTTCAGGGAAGAGGTGGAAAACCTTTTCTCCGGCAACCTTGTCCTTGTGGGCGGAGCCCTCCTGGTGACCGCCCTGTTGCTGGTCTCCACACAGCTTGTGAAGAACGGGACGAAACAAATTCCATTTCCGGATGCACTGATCATGGGAATTGCCCAGGCCGCCGCGGTCATCCCGGGGATCTCCAGGTCCGGTGCCACCATCTCTACCGGTCTGTTGCTGCGAAACGACAAAAGTGAAGTGGCGCGTTTCTCCTTTCTGATGGTCCTGCTTCCCATCATCGGGGCCGCCCTGCTGGATATCCTCTCCATCACTTCAGGTGCCCGGGGGAACAGCATCCCGGTCTCCTCACTGGTCATCGGATTCCTTTCAGCGTATATCTCCGGATACCTGGCCTGCAGCTGGATGATCCGGCTGGTGAAAAGGGGGAACCTCTACTGGTTCGCAATCTACTGCGCCATCATCGGAACCTTATCCATCGTATTTTCCTGATCCCATGGAGTACAATTCCCCGGAAACATACCTGGAAGGTGCCGTGCTCTTCATCGATAAACCCCTGGAATGGACCTCCTTTGACGTGGTCAATAAGATCCGCATGATGCTGAGGAACAGGCTGGGGATCAAAAAAATAAAGGTGGGGCACGCCGGTACGCTCGATCCGCTGGCCACCGGGCTGGTCATCATTTGTACAGGGAAATCCACCAAACAGATCTCCCGTTTTCAGGATCTTGAGAAGGGTTACACGGCCCGCGTGAGGCTGGGTGCCACCACCCCATCCTTTGATCTGGAGACAGACATCGACGCTACGTACCCCTGGGAACATATTACCAGGGCAGAGGTTGAGAAAGTCCTGCTGGAAATGACCGGAGAGCAGGACCAGATGCCGCCATTGTTTTCTGCAAAAAGTGTGGATGGCAAACGGGCGTATTCCATCGCCCGTAAAGGTCAGCAGGTGGAACTGAAGGCGCAGCGGATCCATATCCACCAGTTGCGCCTGATCGATTTTACTCCTCCGGAACTGGTCCTTGAAGTCATTTGCAGCAAAGGTACCTACATCCGTTCACTGGCCCGGGACCTGGCTCTCAAACTGGGGTCCGGAGGACACCTGACGGCCCTCAGGAGAACCCGGATCGGCCCCTATTCAACAGATGAATCCATTACTATTGAGGAGTTTACAGAAAAATTAGAACTTTTGTAACAAATATGTGTTTTTTACGTATAACGATGCCCGCATTGTTCTGTACCAAAAATCCTTAACCACAGCATGAAATTATCCCAGTACAAATTCAATCTACCACAGGAACTGGTGGCCAAATTTCCCGCAAAGAACCGGGACGAATCCCGGTTGATGGTGCTCCATCGCGACACGGAAAAAATTGAACACCGCACCTTCAAAGAGATCATCGATTACTTCGGCAACAACGATGTCATGGTGTTCAATGACACCAAAGTATTCCCTGCCCGCCTTTACGGGAACAAAGAAAAAACCGGGGCAGAAATCGAGGTATTCCTTCTCAGGGAACTCAACCGGGAGCAGCGGCTGTGGGATGTGCTGGTGGATCCCGCCAGGAAAATCAGGATCGGGAACAAACTCTACTTTGGTGAGGATGATGTGCTCGTAGCGGAGGTCATAGACAATACCACAAGCCGGGGAAGGACCCTCCGGTTCCTGTATGATGGTGATTACGAAGAATTCAAGAAAACCCTTTTTGAACTTGGTGAGACCCCCCTCCCGAAGTTCATTGAGCGGAAAGTAGAGCCCGAGGACAGGGACCGCTACCAGACGGTGTTTGCCAGGCATGAAGGCGCAGTGGCTGCACCCACAGCAGGGATGCATTTCAGCAGAGAACTGCTGAAAAGGCTTGAAATTAAGGGGATAGAGTTCGCATATATCACCCTTCACGTGGGGCTGGGTAACTTCAGGACCGTGGATGTGGAGGACCTGACCAAGCATAAGATGGATTCGGAGCGCATCATCATCCCCATTGAAGCCGCACAGGTAGTCAACAAAGCAAAGGAGCAGAAGAAAAATGTCTGTGCCGTCGGGACCACCGTGATGCGCACCCTGGAGAGTTCCGTTTCAACGGACGGTTATCTGAAGGAATATGACGGCTGGACCAACAAATTCATTTTCCCGCCATATGAATTCAGCGTTCCCAACAGGATGGTGTCGAATTTTCACCTTCCCTATTCCACCCTGCTCATGATGGTGTCTGCTTTTGCAGGTTATCAGACGCTGATGAACGCTTACGAGGTGGCCATCAAGGAGAAATACCGATTCGGAACTTACGGGGATGCCATGTTAATCCTATAAGGAGCACTGCATGCCCATACTGAACTCCATTATCTCCTGGGTGAATGTGAAAAGGCTTCACCAGATCGAGCTATTCAAAAAATACCCTTTCGATGTACAGCAGGAGGTTTTTTTCAGGTTACTGGAGCAGGCCGCCAGGACCACATGGGGAATTCAGTACGGGTTTGAGTCCATCCACTCCATCAGGGAATATCAGCAGCGGGTTCCGCTGAGCAGTTATGAGGACATGAAACCCTATATCCGGCGGCTGCGGGAAGGAGAGCAGAACCTGCTGTGGCCCTCGGAGATCAAATGGTTCGCCAAATCCTCAGGAACCACTTCCGATAAGAGCAAATTTATCCCGGTCAGTTTCGAAGCACTGGAGGAGTGCCATTTTCGGGGAGGCAAGGACGTCATCGCATTCTACATGAAGGAACGCCCGGAGAACGGGATCCTGAAAGGAAAGGGCCTCACCCTGGGAGGGAGTGCCGAGGTCAACAAATTCAGCAACCAGTCCTATTTTGGAGACCTATCGGCGGTGATCATTGAAAATCTGCCCTTCTGGGCCCAGTTCATCCGCACCCCTGCGGTCGAGATTGCCCTGATCCCTGATTTCGAGGAAAAACTGGAGAAGATCATTGAGCATACCATCCAGGAGAATGTGACCAGCATCGCAGGCGTTCCCTCCTGGAACCTGGTCCTCCTGAAAGCCATACTCGAAAGGACAGGAAAAAACAACATCCTGGAGGTATGGCCCAACCTGGAATTGTTCACCCACGGGGGGGTTAGTTTCACTCCCTACAGGGAACAGTTTAAAAAACTGATCCCGTCGGAAAAGATGAACTACCTGGAAACATACAATGCATCGGAGGGTTTTTTCGCCATCCAGGACGAACTGTCCCGGGACGACATGTTGCTGATGCTCGACCTGGGAGTGTTTTACGAGTTCATCCCCATGGATCAGATCGATTCTCCCCGTCCGGAAGCGATCACCATCGACCAGGTGGAACAGGGTGTGAATTACGCCCTTGTCATTTCCACCAACGGGGGCCTCTGGCGTTACCTGATCGGGGATACCATCATATTCACCTCCCTCTACCCCCACCGGATCAAAATATCAGGCAGAACGAAATATTTCATCAATGCATTCGGAGAAGAGGTCATCATGGAAAACGCCGAAAAGGCCCTGATGGCCGCCTGCCGGGAAACGGGAGCCATCGTAAAGGAGTATACTGCCGGCCCGCTTTATATGAGCGACGATGCCAAGGGCGCCCATGAGTGGATGATCGAATTCGACACCGCTCCAGACAACCTGGACCGGTTCTGTCAGGTACTGGACAGGACACTATGCAGCATCAACTCCGATTATGAAGCGAAGCGGCACAAGAACATCACCCTGAACATGCCCAGGATCGTCTCACTGAAACCGGGGACCTTCTATCAATGGATGCAGAAAAGGGGGAAACTGGGGGGGCAGAACAAAATACCCCGCCTGGCCAACGACAGGAAATATTTAGATGAACTTGCCGATCTTTTAAGACAATAAAAGTTATTATCTTTAATCTGACTCAAGCCCATAAATAAATTAGCATGCATGTAGCTGTCGCAGGTAACATCGGTTCGGGGAAGACCACACTCACCAGTCTGCTGGCAAAACATTACGGTTGGGAAGCGCAGTACGAGGACGTGGACGACAACCCCTACCTTAACGATTTCTACCAGGACATGCAGCGCTGGTCCTTTAACCTTCAGATATACTTTCTCAACAGCCGGTTCAGCCAGATCGTCAAGATCCGCCAGTCGGGCAAAAAAATCATCCAGGACCGGACCATCTACGAGGATGCCTACATCTTTGCCCCGAACCTGCACAGCATGGGGCTGATGAGCACCCGGGATTTCGAGAACTATTTTGCCCTGTTCAACCTGATGAGTTCACTGATCGATCCGCCCGACCTGCTGATCTACCTCCGTGCCTCCATTCCAACACTGGTGGAGCAGATCCAGAACCGCGGCCGGAAGTACGAAAACAACATCCGCCTGGACTACCTGAAGCACCTGAACGAAAGGTACGAGGCATGGGTGGAAACCTACAGCCTGGGGAAACTGCTGATCGTTGATGTGGACAACTTTAACTTCAGGGACAAACCCGAGGATCTGAGCACGGTCATCGACCGGGTCAACGCACAGATTCACGGCCTCTTCTGAACCTTATGGCAGCGCGGCCCCGGCCGGCATGAACACCACATCCACCACGTTGGAACCGGTGTAAAAAGCGGCCATTGCATTCTGAATGTCCTCCACGGTCAGCCGTTCAAGGATCTCCTCATAATTGGCCGGATCGTCAAAGTTGATGCCGTTCACATAATAATTGTAAAGTACGCCAAGGACATACGCATTGTGCTCCTTATTCTGCTGCCGGACTTTCAGCATGTTCTCCACAGTCTTGCCAAGATCCTCTTCACTGGGACCTTCAACCGCCAGCCTGTCCAGTTCCTGGTAAACCTTTTCCTTGAGTTCTTCGGCCCGTTCAGGATCGCAATCGAACCGGATCTGCAGGCTTCCCTTCTCCAGGGGCCACCGTTCGATCCCTGTCCTGACACTCACACCGTAGGTTCCCCCCTCCTCCTCACGGATGGTCTCCACATACCTCAGGTCCAGGATCCCTTCGATCGCCTGAAGGATGATCCGGTGATAGGGACTGTAAACCAGGTTGTTCTTGATCATGATGTTCACGCTGGCCTTCGGGGTCTCCATGGTCAGCGGAATGGTCTTTTCAACCCTTCCCTCCGGCTCATAGATCTTCCTGTCGATCCAGTTCTCCTTCCTGTCCAGGTCAGGAATCGCCCCTATGTACTTTTGCACCAGAGGCCTGACCTGCTCTTCGGTGACATTCCCCACGATCAGGAACAGGTAATCGCTTGCGTCCGCATAACGTTGGGTATACACATCTTCGATCTTCTCCAGGTCCACATCTTCCAGGAATTCCCTGTTCAGGACCCTTGTCCTGGGATGATAATCCGTCATGATCAGGCTGAGGGAATCCCCCATGATCTTCTGTGGATTTTTATTCATATTCTCCACAAACGCCAGATACCTGGCCATGATGGCCTCGTGTGCCTCTGGATCGAACCTGGGATCATTGAAATAGAGATAGATCAGCTGCATCAGTGTCTCCAGGTCCTTCGGGGTTGAGGTTCCGTTCAGTCCTTCAGACAGATATCCCAGGTCCAGCTGAAGGGAAACATTCTTTCCCGCCATCATTTTCTGAAGCTGTGTGGCATCGAAGTCCCCGGTCCCGTACATCTCGATCAGCGAAGTGAGCATATCCGTGGAGGGAACATAGTCATCCCCGTAAAGCGAACTCCCCCCTTTGCTGTAAGCCCTGATCTGAACCTGGTCCTTTTCAAAATCAGCATGGCTGAAGACCACCAGGGCCCCGTTGGACAACTTCCACTCAACCGCATCCATGACACCGGGTTCCCTGGTTTCTGTGATCGCTGCCTCGGGCAACTCCTCATCGATCAGTGACTCTGCCAGCGCCTCTTCCTGGTAGGGTTCAATTTCAGCCTGTGCGACCCGGCTGAAAATGGCCATGGCTCCCGCTTCCGTCAGGTGATCGAACTCCTCCCCTGCAGGACCCTGCACAAGGAGGACCTGGTTGTTCCCTTCTGTCCAACGGGCCAGCCTTTCGTCGAAATCCTCCAGGGTAATGGTGGGAAGAAGGGCCTGAATGAGCATGTAACTTGTCTCCGCGGAAGGGAAGGCATCCCCTTCGAGGAAATGGTTCACATAATCATTGATGTATTCGTCATTCCTGATCTTGTCGCGCTCGTTGTAATATTTCTCCCAGCGTGTGAGCATGTCCGCCCGTGCCCTGTCCAGCTCCCCCTGCGTCAGTCCGTAACGTCTGACCCTTTCCAGTTCGGTCATCATGGAACTGAACCCGAGTTCTTCCTGGTTGGGTTTCGGCAGGGTGATCACCTGGAGGGCCTCGTATCCCCGTTCAAACTGCCCGTAATTGATCACGCCCGTTACGAACGGGGGATCTCCTTTCTGTAACAGTTCTTCCACCCTCTGGGACATCACCTGGTTGAAAAGCGAATGGATCAGGTTTTCCCGCTGGTCCATGATGGTCCTGACACCCGTTTCTGATGTCCGGTGCCGGACCATGTAACGAATAATGGTCTGGTCTGCTTCCTTATCGGTAACCAGTCCGTATACCAGTTCTTCCTGTTCGGGGATCTCAAAAAACGGACGCTCGGGAGGATTCTCCACCGGGGGGATGGAAGAGAACAGACCGGTCACCTTCTGTTCCATCTCAACGGCATCGAAATCTCCGACGATGGCAATGGCCTGCAGGTCGGTCCGGTACCACCGGTGATAAAAGTCCCTCAGGTCGTCGTAGGCAAAATTCTCGATAACCTCCATGTCCCCGATCACATCCCGTTCTGCAAATTTTGAACCGGGATAGAGGTAGGGCAGGGCATCCTTCAGCATCCTTCGCTGCGCCGTATTCCCGGTACGCCATTCTTCCTTGATGACCCCCCGCTCGGCATCGATCTCCTCATCGGTCAGAAGCAGGTAGTTGGACCAGTCGTGCAGGATCAGCAGACTGGTATCGATGATCCCCGGCTTGGTAACAGGCACATCGATCAGGGTGTATACGGTCTGGTTCTGTCCGGTATAGGCATTGATATTCTCTCCGAAGGCCACTCCGTGCCGCTCCAGAAAATCGATGATCCCCTTATCGGGGAAATTCTCGGTACCGTTGAACGCCATGTGCTCCAGAAAATGGGCCAGTCCGTTCTGGTGGTCCTCCTCAAGCAGCGCGCCCACATCCTGAATAATATAAAATGAGGCCCTTTCCCTGGGTTCACTGTTGTGCCTGATGTAATAGGTCAATCCATTTTCCAGAACCCCATAGCGGACCGAATCATCATTGGGGATCAACTGACCGCTATCGCCCTGGGCATGCGATCCCAGCACGGTGAAAATGGCCACCAGCAGGGCGATGGCTTTACAATATCGTCTCATCTGAACTTATTTTATGGTTGTGTTTAAACAGCAAACAGACCTGAATGGTTTAAAATATGGCCAGCTGGCTTTTCGGAACCATGAAATTACGATTAATTTAAGTCTCATACCCATTTTTTTTATAATTTGTCCTTCCCAATCCAACCAGCAACTTATTCAATTCAATGAGCATCAACAGAAGGACATTTCTGAGAGTTTCGGGAGCCGGAATCATGGCCTCACAGGCTCCTTTTATCCTGGCGGGAGACCAGGGGAAAGGAGAGGGAGGAAAAAAAGCCTCCATTCCCTTTGAACTGGGTATCGCATCCTACACCTTCAGGGAGTTCAGCCTGGAGGAGACCATCCGGATGACCAGCCGTTTGGGGATCCCAAAGCTGTGCCTGAAAAGCATGCACATGCCGCTGGATTCTTCACCGGAAAAGCTCAAAGAAGATGCAGCAAAAGTCAGGGAAGCCGGAATTGATCTCTATGGAGCCGGCGTGATCTATATGAACACCGCGGAAGAGGTGGACAATGCATGGAACTATGCCCGCCATGCAGGGTTGAAAACCATCGTGGGTGTGCCGGAGCACCAGCTGCTGGCCCGTTGCGAACAGAGGGTCAGGGAGACCGGCATCCAGCTGGCCATCCACAACCACGGACCGGGGGACGAAAAATACCCCAGTCCGGAAAGTGTATATGAACGGATTAAAGACCTGGATCCCGGTGTGGGACTCTGTATCGATATCGGCCATACGGTAAGGATCGGGCTGGATCCCATCAGGGAAACCTCCAGGTTCATGGACCGGATCCTGGATGTTCATATCAAGGACGTGGACCGGGCCGATGAAAGTGGAAACACCCTTGAGATTGGGAGGGGGGTCATCGACATCCCCGGATACCTGAAGATGCTGCTGAAAGAACAATACAGCCGGGTGGTCAGTTTCGAATTCGAGAAAGACGGGAACGACCCGCTGGCAGGACTTGCTGAATCAGTGGGATATGTTCGCGGCGTACTGGACGTGATCGGCTGATCCCGGAATTTTTTTTATTGCCACGGGTAGATTTTTATACTTTTTTTTCTAATTTTGTCGGGCTTTGAGCCTTATTGTATATGTTATTGATTATTAGTATTTTAGGCAAATGCATGGCAGGATTCATGTGAAGCTGCCTCCCGGAGCGGGGGGCTTTCTCAGGTATTGGTTGAGTCTCTATTGCCTCCACCTCCTCCACTCATTGCGATATCTCCGCATTAAAATCAGGGTCTGATACACATTTTCCAACATTAGCAGTGCGCATTCGATCAGCGCATTAAAAACCTATTGTTTAATTTTTAATATGGAAAATCGTGCAACAAATCATTACCATAGAAAAGGACCTGACCAACACCTTCAAATCAAGCGGGTTCTTCACGGGAAACAGGATCCCGGCTGACTATTTCGAAACCTCCGGCACCGGTGAAAGCGACATCGCCATCCATGCCGGCTCCTATCACCTGGCGCTGAAAGCAGCCCGGATCGAGCGCTACAATATCATGACCTACTCTTCCATCCTTCCGGGGATTGCCAACAGGGTCGAGCGTCCCGAGATGGCCACCCATGGGGCCGTTCTGGAGTCGATCATGTCTGTATGCAATGCCGAGAAAGGGCAGCAGGCAACGGCAGGGATCATCTATTCCTGGCTGTATGACCGGAGTGACAATACCCGGTTCGGTGGCCTGGTCTGCGAGCATGAAGGAAATTATGACCTCCATGAACTGGAGAGAAGACTCAAGGCCAGCCTTGAGGAGCTGTATCAGAACGGATTTGCAGAACAGTACGTGCTGGGTGAGCCCAGGATCCTTTCGGAATCTTTTATTCCGAGAAAAGCCTACGGGACCGCCCTGACCGCACTCTGCTTCACCTCTTATTACCATCCGGTAATCAACGCTTGAACGACGATGAATCTTTACGGTGACCTTCCGCACCCATACGGTGACCGGGAGTTTTCACGCATTGTACTTCTTCCGGTCCCCTACGACGGGACCAGCACCTGGATCAAAGGGGCTGACAGGGGACCGGCAGCATTGCTGGAGGCTTCCGCAAACATGGAGTTGTATGATATTGAAACCGACTCCGAAGTCTACAGGCGGGGGATCCATACGGATGAGATGCTGAAGGTCCCCGAAGATCCTTCGCAAATGGTGGCGGCAGTGGAAAAAAGGGTAACACACTGGCTGGATCAGAAAAAAATGGTGGTCACCCTGGGCGGGGAACACAGCGTCTCGCTTGGTGCTGCCCGGGCTTACCACAGGCACTTTCCGGAAATGTCGGTCCTTCAGCTGGATGCCCACACCGACCTGCGCCCCGAATATGAAGGGAGTCCTTATAACCATGCCTGCGTAATGTCCAGGATCCGGGAATTCTGTCCGATCACCCAGGTGGGGATCCGCAGCATGGATGTGGCTGAAAAGGCATTCATTGAACCGGATCGTTTCTTTCCCCAGGAGAGCATCGTGACCGATCAGGGGTGGATGGACCGGATGCTGGGAACCCTTTCGGAAAAGGTTTACGTGACCCTGGACCTGGATGTGCTGGATCCTTCTGTGATGCCCTCAACCGGCACCCCGGAGCCGGGGGGGATGGACTGGTACACCCTGCTGGGGGTGCTGCGAAGGGTGGCCGGGGAGAAAACAATTGTGGGATTCGACATGGTGGAACTCTGCCCCGCGGATTCCAACAGGGCTCCGGATTTCCTGGCCGCCAAATTAGTTTATAAAATGCTCAGTTACATGTTTAAATGACGTACCATGAAGAAAACAACACTTCTCAGGGAAACCATCGAACACATCGACATCAAGGCCTTTGATCCGACTCCGCTGGTGGAAAGCATGAAAAAAATGTCTTTCTCCTCCAGGGATACGGCGCGGGCGGCAGAGATCCTGCACCTGATGGTCAGGGATCACGAATCCACCAATATCCTCACCCTGGCCGGAAGCACGAGTGCGGGAGGCTGCATGCAGGTTTACGTGGATATGATCCGGAGCGGGATGATCGACGTGGTGGTGGCCACCGGGGCTTCCGTGGTGGATATGGATTTTTTCGAGGCCCTCGGATTCAAGCATTACCGCGGAGACGCCACCATGGATGATTCAAGGCTGAGGGAACTGTACATCGACCGCATCTACGACACCTTTATTGACGAGGAAGAGCTCCAGCAATGCGATGCAGCCATCACAGAAATTGCCAACGGCATGACCCCCGGGGTTTATTCCTCAAGGGAATTCATCCGGGAAATGGGAAAATACCTCTCCGGAAGACCCTGGGTGAAGGACTCCATGGTCCTGGCCGCTTATGAAATGGAGGTGCCGGTTTTCTGTCCTGCCTTCAGTGACAGCAGCGCGGGATTCGGGCTGGTCAAGCACCAGTGGGATCATCCGGATGCACATGTATCCATCGATTCAGTGAAGGATTTCAGGGAGCTGACCATGATCAAAATGAAAGCACCGGTGAGCGGGCTGTTCATGATCGGCGGAGGGGTGCCAAAAAACTTTGCCCAGGACACGGTGGTCTGTGCGGAAATCCTCGGAGAGGAAGTCCCCATGCACCAGTATGCGGTCCAGATCACTGTTGCGGATGTCAGGGATGGCGCCTGCTCAAGCAGTACACTGAAGGAAGCCTCCTCATGGGGAAAAGTAAGCACGGTCCATGAGCAGATGGTGTATGCGGAAGCCACTACGGTATTGCCGTTGATCGCGGGATATGTTTATCATCGCGATGACTGGAAAGGCAGACCGGCAAGGCGATGGAGCTCCATATTTTAAGACCCGCCTGCCATGGATTTCATCACTTCTGAAAGCATCCTGTTCGACTATGTCATTCTTCCCCTGCTGATCATGATGGCCAGGGTGCTGGATGTCTCCATGGACACCATCAGGGTCATCATGGTGGCCAAGGGATACCGGAATTATGCCCCGATCATCGGCTTTTTCCAGTCGCTGATCTGGGTGATCACCATCTCCAGGGTAATGGTCAACCTGGAGAACTGGACCGCATACATCGGCTATGCGGGCGGTTTTTCTCTCGGCACCTATGTGGGAATGCGGCTGGAGGAGAAACTGGCCCTGGGCCACGAACTGATCAGGGTGATCACCAAATCCGATGCCACGGAACTGGTCAATATCCTTCGCGCAGAAGGATTTCCCGTCACCGCGGTAAATGGTCAGGGTCGGGACGGAGAGGTAGGGATTCTTTTCATCATCATGAAAAGAAAAGCGATCAAGCATGTGGTGGAAGTGATCAATGCCTATAATCCCAAGGCCTTCTATACCATTGAGGATATGCGTTTTGTCAGGGACAGCTCTTATCTGCCGCGTTCCCGGAAGGTCATTCCCAGCCGGGGTACCAGGTAGGCTGATCCCCTTTTCGGGTGGGGTTCAGGTATCCGATGATCCGGATCACAGGAATGCTCAGGGTTCCACCACCACATGCAGATGGGCCCTGGCCAGCAGACCTGTGGAATCGGCTCTTTCAACCGATACGATATAGTCCCCGGGCCGGTCAAAGGCATGCACGGTTTCTGCAAATACCCCCTGGGTATAATTTTGCCTGGTCGGGGGAACAGACCTGGTGTGTACGGGGGGAGTCCCGTCCCCGAAATCCCACACTTCATTCCCTGTATCTGTGTTGAAACTGCGCACCAGAAAAGTGACAGGATCTCCGGCCCTGATCCCCAGTGAGGGATGGTAGGCCGGCTGAAGCACCGGAATGGTCTGATCCGGCACATCCCTGTCGAATACCTGAACAACGGCAAAATCATAATCCACATTCCCATTGTCATCAGTGACCTTCAGGATCTCACTGTACTCACCCGGTTGGGCATAATGCTTTTCCTGGACCGGTCCACGCGCCGTGCTGCCATCAGAAAAGGTCCATTCGAAGGAACCGATATGCCCCTCTGCACTTTTTGATTTTGATCCGTCCAGTCTGACCGGCTGACCGGTCCAGGCCAGGTGGTGCGGACGGGCAACAGCGATCACTCCGGGGGCAACCTGCCTGACATATGCTTCCCACAGATAGGCATAGGCTTCTTCGGTCCCCCATTCCCCGGAGACTGTTTCCCTGTTCATCATTTCGAAATGCAGGTGGACCCATCCCCCGCTCCCCCCCTGCTTTCCCATCAGCCCGATGGGATCTCCTGCCCGTATCCTGTCCCCGGTCACCACTTCGGAATAGATGGAATCCATGTGGCTGTAGCGGACCATCCACCCCAGGTCCGACAGGATCCAGACCACATCACTGCGGATGTCCCCCGGAAAATCGCTGTAGCCCTTCAGGGTATCCCCGCCGGAGGAGAGGACCAGCCCGTCCGTGGCGGAGCGTATCTCGTCCATGCCCTCGGCCCCACCGAAATCGTGGCCCGAATGGTAATAGATGGAAGCATTGGACGGATTCTCCCCCCAATCCACATAGGTGGGCTCGTTCCCGGATTGCGTCATGGAGGCAAACCAACGCTGCCGGACAGGGTAGACGAAGGTTCCCGGTTCCATCAGGGGAGAACCGGCCGGCCATAACCTGAACCGGGCGTCCCCCGTAAGGCCCCAGTGGTCCGCGTTGCTGTTTGAATAATACTCCATTACAACCGGACAATCTATCTGAATCCCACCCACCTCTGCTGGCAGGTTGTATAATCCCGATCCGAGCACTGCCTTCTCACCGTTCACCTCCACATGAACCCTTGCCTCCCTTACCGCCTCCCTCAATTCGTCCCTGGTTACCTCGATCCGTTCCAGGGCGAGGGTTACCTGCTCTCCGTTCCCCAGTGTTATTTGCCTGGATTCTCCAACCTCCAGTTCGGTCACTACCCGAAGGGCATAGTCATCCCGGGAATGATGGCATGCTGCAGAAATGAGCGCCAGAAAACAACATATGAACCGATTTGTCAACATGGTGCCGAATATGATTTGGTGTTTGAACAGGGTAGAAGATAAGAAAAATGCGCGCAACTTATGGCGTGGCATTGACAGCGGGAGTAGAATTGGTTACATTTAGTAGCTGTTATCAGGCTTACCTTGAACAGGAGGAACTTCATTACAGGACTGGGCCTCATTCCCCTTGCGGGATCAGAGCGTGCCGGCAGTACGCGCAACCGCCGTCTTCCCGAACCTGTGTTGAAGCGGAAGAATGCTCCCATCAGTCTGGGGATCATCGGATTCGGATTCAGGGGAGAGCAGCTGGCAAGGGCCGCCAATTTCGCACATCCCGGCTGGATCGGGAAGCTGGAGAAGGATGGGGATCCCGCATCCCGGACCGTTCTCGACGGATACCTCAACCAGCAGGACCTGAATGTCCGGATCAGGGGGATCTGCGATGTTTACGGTGAGCGGTTGCAAAGGGGGCTGGAAACCGCAGGCGAAGGGGCACGTGCTTACCAGGACTACAGGGATCTGTTGTCAGATGAGGAAATCGATGCGGTGATCATAGCCACACCCGACCACTGGCATGCAAAAATGTCGGTGGATGCCGCCCGAAGCGGTAAACACATTTACCTGGAGAAATGCATGACCAGGACAGCCCCGGAAGCCATTGAAGTCAGGGACGCCGTCAGGGAAAGCGGTGTTGTCTTTCAGCTGGGGCACCAGGGGCGTCAGCATGACCTGAACCGGAAAGCCAGGGAGTTGATTGCGGGCGGGACCATCGGAAAAATCACCCTGGTCGAAACCACCACCAACCGCAACGATCCGGCCGGGGCATGGGTATACCCGGTCCCTGACGATCTGGATGCGCGTGCGGTCCGGTGGGACCTGTTTCAGGAACCGCTGGCGGAAAAGAGGGAATTTGATCCCGTCCGGTTTTTCAGGTGGAGGTGCTTCTGGGATTACGGAACCGGGCTGTCAGGGGACCTCCTTACCCATGAATTCGATGCGGTGAACGCGATCCTCGGGCTGGGGATCCCGGGGGCTGCATCCGCTTCCGGGGGGATCTATTATTACCGGGACGGAAGGGAGGTCCCCGATGTCTTTCATGTCAGTTTCGAATACCCCGAACAATCCCTCACAGTGACCTACAGCGCCACCCTGGCCAACGGCATTTCCAGGGGAACCCTGTTCATGGGTGATGATGCCACCCTGGAACTCGGCAGATCCCTGAGCGTCTGGGTTGACAGGGATTCAAGCACATACCGGAGCCGCATTGAGGCGGGCATCATCGACCCTTCGGCACCGGTCACCCGTTACGATCAGGGCAGGAAAGGGGTGGACGCCATCTCCTCGGCGACATCTAAATATTTTGCGGACAGGGGACTGTTATATACTTACAGGGAAGGGACTCTGGCCAATCCCACCAACCTCCATCTTGCAGAGTGGATCCGGTGCATCCGAACGGGAGGCACTCCCAGCTGCAACATCGAAGAGGGCTTCCGGGAAACCATTGCCGCCCACATGGCCACCCAGGCTTACAAGCAAGGGAGGCAGGTGCACTGGGATCCGGTAAATGAGCAAATCACATGATAAACCACCAACCATGAACAACAACGCAATGAACAGACGCACGTTTATCCGCAATACTGCGGTCACCGCCGGTGCGGTCGGGATCAGCGGACAGGCACTCAGGGCCATGGCAATGGAGAGCCTCGGAGCAGCCACCAACAAGGTAGGATTGTACAGCATCACCTACCTGGGGGTCTGGTACAAGGGAAATGCCCTCACCCTGGAAGAGACCATGCAGCGGGCCAGAGACTTCGGTTACGACGGCATCGAGATCGATGGAAAAAGGCCCCATGGGAATCCACTGGACATGCCCACCAAACGGTGCAAAGAACTGACAAAAAAGGCAACCGACATGGGCCTTGAGATCTACGCCGTCTCAGGGAACAACGACTTCAGCAGTCCCGTCCCCGAATACCGTGAATGCCAGATCGTCTACCTCCGCGAACTGATGCGCATGACATCGGACCTCGGGGTAAAGCCGCTCAGGGTCTTCCTGGGCTGGCCCGGTGTGACCCTCCATCCGGAAGGGGGCAGATACGACATCGCCAGGGATATATGGCAGCACAGCCACTACCAGTTTGAACCTGAACAGATCTGGGACTGGTGCCGTGAAGGATTGATCGAGAGTGCAAAATATGCCGGCGATTTCGGAGTGACCCTGGCACTGCAGAACCATAAGCCGGTGATCCACGACTGGCACGACATGATGCGCATGATCAACGAAGTGGATTCACCGCATCTCAAAGCCTGCCTGGATGCCCCCATCCTGGAGGACAAGAGCCAGGAGAACATCGTCGAGGCGGCGCGGGCGGTAAAAGGCATCCAGATGCTTTCCCACTTCGGTGGAGAATTCGGAGAGGACGAGAACGGGAACATCGTCGATATCCAGGACCACAGCGACCATCCGGGTAAAGAAGAGGAACAGAAAGCGGAACGTTACCTGCCAGGCTTTGTGAAGGCAATGAAAGATATCGGTTACGGCGGGTGGTACAGCTATGAATTGTGTCACCCCCTTCCGGTGGTCAATGGTGAAAAAGTCGGGATCGAATTTGTGGACATGTGTGCAAAAAACGCTTGTACCATGATGAAGGGACTGGTGAGCAGGGCTTAGGGGACCGACCTGACAGAACCTCATGTTTATTCAGGGCAGCGCACGCAACCGAAGCGGGCCATCCTGCGTCCTGTTCAAAATGATCCTTGTGATCCGGATGATCCTTATGTTCCTTATGCAATGAGAAAACTGCTTATAGCTGGTATGATGCTCATCACCTCGCTGGCCTGCGAAAAGGAGGAGCCATGGGAGCGAAAATGGCCGGTGGGGACCCTGACCGATGGGTTCTGTATTTCTTTCGGGGACTCCATCATCCTGAACCATGAGGACATCGACTACTATGACTTTTCAACCCATTTCATCTATCTGAAGGAACCTTTTGAACTCCTTGGAGATCCTTTCCGCTGGGACCTGGATGATCTGGCTTTCACCGTGTATGCCGGTAAAAAGCCCGTATACGACGGAAGACTCTGGGCAGCTTACCATTCAAGCATGCCCGGCGGACCCGTTATCCAGTGGCCATCTTTTAATCCGCCCTATGTGATCGGGATCGAATACATGTCCTATCTCTTTACCTCACAGCCGGATACCCTCAAAGATCCAAGGGAAGACCAGGCCGTCATAGATGCGCTGAAAGCCTATGGACAGTTCCGGGAGGGGCTCTCTGTATCAATCGGGAAGATTACCCTGGGATCAGCAGGTAAACTAACCTTCAGCTTTACAGTGACCAATGGAGACGGTGATAATTATTACATCCTCAGCCCGGACCGGATGGGAGCGGGTATGTTCCACTATTACACAAACGGACTCTATCTCTACAACCAGGAATCCGGCTGGCTCGTCCATCAGACGGAGGTGATCAGCCCTGAGCCCTGGGACAGCTGGGATGAGGACTGGATGGAGTTGCTGAAAGGCCATTCCTCAAAGACGTATACCATCACCTATGACCGGTTTGATGAAGTGCCGCCCGGCCAGTACGATACCTTTTTCAGGTTCCCCGGTCTGCATCACGTTGAACAGAGTGAAATTGTAAGGTCCAACGGCCGCATCTGGCTGGGGGAGATCACCTTCACCTCA
>CAZNSZ010000065.1:0-18842 GCA_964575865.1 uncultured Bacteroides sp.
GTGATGGATGTGGGGCCGAGGTACCTGCAGACCATGGGCCTGCGTTTGCTTGACGGCAGGTTGTTCGAGCCGGAACGCGCAGAGGCCGACCGCGGCAGCAGCATCGTGATCAACCGCATGCTGGCGGAGTCCTTCGGATGGGAGGAACCCGTGGGGAAACAGGTACGGATGAACGACACGGTCAGGTTCACCGTCATCGGGGTGGTGGATGATTTTTTCATTAACGGGATGTGGGTCAAAATCGAACCCACCATGATGAAACTTCCGCCCGATGACACCTACTACTCCATGGCCATCCGGGCCTCCGCATCGGACCTTCCCGGGGTGCTGGAATCGGTCCGGGAGAAATGGGCGGCGCTGTTTCCCAATTACCCGTTCACCGGAAGGTTTCAGGAGGATACCCTGGAGGAGGAGAAGAGCATCAACCGGAGCATCAAACAGATCTATCTTTTCCTGGCCATTGTGGCCACCCTGCTCTCCATGACGGGCCTTTACACCCTGGTGTCGCTCAGCATCCTGAACCGCACCAAGGAGATTGGTGTCAGGAAGGTCATGGGTGCTGAGATCCGGCAGATATTCCTTGTACTGAGCAGGGGATTCCTGATCAACCTGGCCATCTCCAGCGTGGCGGGATGCGTGGGCGGATATTTCCTCTCGGTGGCCCTGATGGAGAGCATATGGGACCATTACCTGAAGATGACCGCGGGCATTTTTGTGGCCACTTTTCTGATCATCTTTGCGGTGACCCTGGCAACCATCGCAGGGAAGATCTATGCAGCCGCCAGCATGAATCCCACGGAATGCCTGAGGTACGAATAGGCTTGTGACCCTGCGGCCGGGCGGTGAAAGACTCAGAAGGAGTCCCTCCGGGTATACCTGGGGTGAACCGGGGGATCTTCGGAGGAGAGGTGACCCTGAAGTGCCCTGTCCCTCAATCCTTTGCTTGCATCATAGAATTTTTCTGACAGATCGATCTCAGAGAACAGGATATCCGGCTGATCCGGCTCGAGCTTTCCCGCAACGAGCCCGTCAGGGGTGATGAAATGGCAGGGCCAGCTGCTCGCTGCCGAGGAATTGGTCAGCGACATGTAAAAATGATTGATCCCCGCATGCCCCTGGGCGGTCACCGGCATGATCCTGGGGTGGATCCCTCCCGGTTTCTGGCGGGCATTATAGAATGACTGGAAGATCAGGTCCGCTCCGAGTCTGCGGTATTCCCTGTAAAGCTCGGGGAAGCGGACATCGAAGCAGATGAGGATCCCGCAGCGGACCCCGTTCAGTTCAAACACCACGGAATGATTTCCCGGAGAGAAATAGTCCAGGTCCCCGTAGGTGCAGAACCTTTTGTCGTAGCGGTCCAGGACCATCCCTTCTGAATTGATCACATAGAGGCTGTTCATGGGACGGACTCCTTCACCGAGCGGATGCATGGATCCGAGCAGTACCCATAGCTTCAGTTCACCGGCCAGCGCAGCGATCCGCTCTGAATGCTCCCTGAGCTTCCCCCAGGGGTACCCTTCGAGGGTTTCCAGGTCCACTCCCGGGTAGCCCGACAGGGCGCATTCCGGGAACTGGACCACATGGGCCCCTCTTTCCGCTGCTGCTTTCATCTGTTGTGTGATCCAACGGGCATTATCTTCCATATCCGCGGATACCGGGAACTGGCAGGCAGCAATGGTCAGTCTCCCTGCAACCTCCTGATCATCAGCTTGCTGTCCGGTTACCGGACGGAAGGTCGCACAACCGGTAACAACCAGGAGCAGAAGGGCCAGATGGTTTGCAATGCAACTCCGTTTCATTTCATGCGTCTTTGGGTTAATTGTTCCAATTCTTCGGAAGAACATCCCTGTTTCTCTTCTTCCGTCGTTATACAATATACAAAAACTCCGTATGCTCAGAAGTTACATCGTCATTGCACTCAGGAACCTCTGGAAACACAGGGGATATGCACTGATCAATATTTTCGGGCTGGCCATCGGCCTTGCCGCTAGTATTTTCATCCTCCTTTATGTGGTCAACGAACTGACCTATGACCGTTTCCACGAGAAGGCCGACCGTACCTACCGGGTATGGATCTCCGGCAGCATGCCCGCCACTGAAATGCGCCATGCAGTGACCGCACCTCCCATGGCGGAGGCCTTGCGAAACGACTTTCCGGAAGTGGAGGAGGTGGTCCGTCTCAGGCAGTCAGGGGGCTGGCTGGTCAGGAAAGGGGACCGGGTTTTTCATGAGACCGACCGGGAATTCATATTTGCCGACTCCACCTTTTTCGATGTGTTCAGCTTCAACCTGATCAAGGGGGATCCGGAAACCTGCCTGCGTGATCCAAGGAGCATCGTGCTGACCGAGGAGTATGCCCGGAAGTACTTTGGGGACCAGGATCCCATGGGACAGACCCTGAAGATCGAGCAGGATACCAACCTGTCTGTGATCACCGGGGTCATGGAGGACATCCCCGTGAATTCCCATTTCCATCCCAAAATGATCGGTTCCCTGAGTACGCTTGGGAACAGCCGGAGCACCATGTGGGTTAACCATAATTTCCACACCTATGTGGTTCTGAGGGAAGGGACCGATCCGGCTGCATTTGAAGAGCGCCTACAGGAGATGGTGGTCAAGTATGTGGGGCCGCTGATCACCCAGGTGATGGGGATCGACATGGAACAATTCGAGGCAGCCGGCCATTCCTACGGATACCGGCTGCAGAAGCTCACAGATATCCACCTCCATTCCCACCTGCAGTACGAGCTGGAACCCAACGGAAATCCGCTCTATGTCTACATTTTCCTGGTATCTGCCATTCTGATCCTGGCGATCGCCGCCATCAATTTCATGAATCTGGCCACGGCCCGGTCCACGGTGCGTGCCCGGGAGGTCGGGTTGCGCAAGGTGGTGGGTTCGGGCAGGCCCCAGCTGGTGTTACAGTTCCTCACAGAGTCGGTGGTGCTGACCCTCTTTTCCATGGTGATCTCCGTGCTCCTGGTCTACCTCCTGCTTCCCCGGTACAACAACCTGATCCAGCTTAACCTGGCCTTTGACCTGTTCAGCCACCCATGGATCATTCCCGCACTGATCCTTTTTGCGGTCCTGGTGGGTGTTGCCGCTGGCAGTTATCCTGCGCTGGTGCTGGCATCCTTCAGACCCGCCGTGGTGTTCAGTTCGGAAAAAAAGATATCGGGCCGCAAAAGCCTCCTGAGAAGCCTGCTGATCGTGATGCAGTTCACCGTGACCATCGTGATCCTGATCGGTACCTTCGTGGTGAACCGGCAGCTCCGTTATATGCAGGAGAAGGATCCGGGCTTCCGGAAAGAGAATGTCCTGGTGATCCACCGCTCCGATGCACTGAGGAACCGCATCGATGCATTCAAGCAGGAAGTACTTCAGGATGCCAATGTGGCCGCCGTCGCCAATTCGACCCACATCCCTTCCTATAATTACTGGGAGAACGCCCACTGGCTGGAGGGGTGGGACCGCAGCGAGATCTTCACCCTTTCCACCTGCTACGTGAGCTATGATTACGAGAAGGCCATGGGGCTGGAGCTGGTCAGCGGGCGCTTTTTCAGCCGGGAGTTCCCTTCCGATTCATCGGGGGTGGTGATCAACGAAGCCGCCGCAAAGGCGCTTGGACTGGAGGATCCGCTGAACAACAGGTTCGTGCAGCCATCCATGAATGGCGGCGAAGATGAATTCATGCCCATTATCGGGGTGGTGAAGGACTTCCATTTCGAGTCGATGCAGAAGGAGATCAGTCCCATGGCGATCCACTTCATGCCGGGCAACTTTGAGGGGGTGGTCGTGGTGCAGATGGGGGAAGGTGATCCCGGAGCCACCATCGATCTCCTGCGGCAGAAGTGGACCCAGTTCAATCTGGATTACCCCTTTGAGTACAGCTGGTTGGACGAGGAGTTCGACCGCCTGTTCAATACCGAACGGCGCACCGGGCAGATCCTGCTGGTCTTTTCCATCCTTTCGATTTTCATCACCTGCCTGGGCCTGCTCGGACTGATCTCCTACACCAGCAACCAGCGGACAAGGGAGATCGGGATCCGCAAGATCATGGGAGCGTCGGTGGAGATCATCATGCGGCTTTTGAGCAGGGAGATGGTGGGACTGCTGGGCATCAGCGCCCTGATCTCCATTCCTGCCTATTTCGGGGTACGGGCCTGGCTGCAGCGGTTCGCCTACCACGTCGATGTGCACGTGGGGATCTATTTCCTGATCCTCGGTGCGGTGACCCTGCTGGTGCTGGTGCTCTCCATGCTCACGGTGAGTTACCATGCCTACCGGGCGGCTACTGCCAACCCGGCTGAGAGCCTCCGGATGGAGTGATTTATTGATCATCTGCAGCAAGCGGGACCGGTGCCCCTTTGCTTTTTATGACGGCCGCATCGAATCTGTCGCGCAACGCCTCAAGCAAGGCGGAATAGGTGGGATCACCTGCCAGGTTCACCCATTCTTCCGGATCTGTGCGGTGATCATACAATTCCTCTTTCCCCTCTTCCGGGTTTTCCGCCCACCGTGTATAGCGCATCTGACCATATATCAGGGAACCCGCATCGCCTCTGTAAGAAACTGTAAATGCCGCAGCTTCTTGATCGCTCTCACTGCTGTTGATCAGGTACCTGGTCAGGTCCTTTCCCTGGAGGATGGAAGGGGCCCGGTCCCCGAATCCACACAGTCCCGCCAGGGTGGGATACAGGTCGATGAGTTCTGAAATGGTGCTGCAGCTGGTTCCGTGGCTCCCCTCCAGTCCCGGGACCGAGATGATCAGTGGTACCCGGACCGTGCCTTCCCATAGGCTCTGCTTGGCCCAGCAACCGTGTTCCCCCAGGTTGTACCCGTGGTCAGACAGGAAAATGACGATGGTGTTCTCCCTTAACCCGAGCCGGTCGACGGCTTCCATGAGCCTTCCCACCTGCTGGTCCATATACCGGACGCTGGCCATGTAGGCACTGATGGTTTTCTGCTGCTGCAGGGGATCCATTCCATATCTTCTCTCATTCAGCATCCTCAGCGCCTCACCGGGAACATTTTCTCCGATCCTCACAGCCGGCAGTGCCACCTCCTCCGGGGGATAAGGGTCGAAACAGCTTTCGGTGGCAATCAGGGGCACATGCGGCCTGACAAACCCTACGGCAAGGAAAAAGGGTGCATCGGGCTTGATCCGTTTCTTGTTGGTGGCCCCTTCCGGAATAGTTCCTGCCCGGTTTTCCAGGATGGCGATTGCCTGGCTGGCGGCCAGGTAGTCGGTCTGGTACAATCCCAGACTGTCCGGCAGGATCATTCTGGAGAAATTCCCCCCGTAGTGCAGATTCAGTGGAGAGAGCAGTTCCAGGGTTCCCGGACTGTTGGTCTCGGGCCCCATCACATTATATGCATAATCCCACGATTCGGGATCGTCGCCACCGGGATCGCCCCGTTCGATGCCCCCGGGGACACCCATATGGAAGATCTTGGATACCCGGGCCGTAAAGTACCCCTGTTCACGGAAAAACCCGGCCATGGAAGGGTGGTCCTTCAACACGGGATTGATTGTTCGGTAGCTTCCCGGCCGGTCGTCATTGACAAGCACACCATTGGCGGACGGGTATAATCCGCTCATCACCGAAGCCCTCGACGGGCCGCATAGGGGGTACTGGCAATAGGCCCTGGTAAAGCGGACCCCCTTTCGTGCCAGTTTATCCAGGTGCGGGGTGTGGTGGTCCACCTCCATGTAAGGTCCGATCCGGGTATTCAGGTCATCGGAGAATATTAAAAGTATATTGGGTTGGGCCATCAGTTGCACCGGCCCCGGCAGGCAGGCCATCAGGGCCATCCCGCAACAAGCGGTCAATGTTCTGAAACGCATTTCTGAAAAAAGGTTGGTACAGGAAAGATAGTCTTTTTGATGGATATGAATTGGAAAGGTAAAATTGCTGCCCGGCCGGAGTCCCGGATGCGATGGTGCGGATAAATGCTTATTTTTAGAGGTTGTTCAATGCGCGCTTATGAAACCGATCTTCACGCTGATGCTGCTGTGCGGGATGGCTTGCGGTTTTTCCCAGGCAATACCGGATGATTACCTCCCTTCTGAAGAATATTTGCCCGGCATCCCGGATCCCGCTTCGTTTCTGGGGTTTGACATCGGGGAGTGGCACCTCTCCCACGATCAGCTTACCTGGTACCTTTCGGAGCTCGCGCGGCTATCGGACCGGGCAGTTTATCAGGAGTATGCGCGCTCCCACGAGAACCGTCCCCTGTTTCACCTTGTCATCACTTCGCCTGAGAATCACCGGCGGCTGGAAGAGATCCGGTCGGAACACCTGGCCCTGTGCGATCCGGTCCGGTCCCCTGAGATGTCCCTGGCGGAAATGCCCGTAGTGGTCAGGCTGGGATACGGTGTACACGGCAATGAGTCCAGTGCATCCAATGCATCGGTCCTTGTGGCCTATTATCTGGCTGCTTCCAATTCGGAAAAGGTAGCGGCCTGGCTGGACAGCATGGTCATCCTGCTGGATCCCTGCCTGAATCCCGACGGATTCAACCGCCATGCATCCTGGATCAACATGCACAAATCCATGGTCCCCATGCGCGACGACAACAGCCGCGGGTTCCGGGAACCCTGGCCCGGCGGACGGACCAACCATTACTGGTTCGACCTGAACCGAGACTGGATCCTGCTCCAGCACCCCGAGAGCAGGGGAAGGGTGAAGGTGTTCCACCAGTGGAAACCGAATGTGTTGACCGACCACCATGAGATGGGATCCTCCTCCACCTTCTTCTTTCAGCCAGGTGTCCCTTCCAGGATCAACCCATACACCCCTGAACGCACGTCTGAGCTGACAAGAAAGATCGGCCTGTACCATGCCAGGGCGCTGGACGGGATCGGGTCCCTCTATTTCACCGAAGAGCGTTTCGACGATTTCTACTACGGGAAGGGATCCTCTTATCCCGATGTGAACGGGAGTGTGGGGATCCTTTTCGAACAGGCCGGAACGCGCGGATTTGAGAGAGAGACTTCGCGCGGAACGCTCAGTTTTCCCTTTGCCATCAGGAACCAGGTCACGGTCAGTCTCTCCACCCTGGAGGCCTCCCTGGCCCTTCGTGGTGAGCTGCTTGAACATCAGCGTGATTTTTACACCGGCGCTGAAAAACTCTTTAATGCCTCCGGAGTAAAGGGGTATCTGGTCGGGGAGAACGGGGACCGCACGGCCATGAACAGCTTCCTGGAGATGCTGCTGCAACATCAGATCAGGGTGCTGGGCATCCGGGAGACAGTCACTGTGAACGGTACCACCTTCGCACCGCAAACCTCTTTCCTCGTACCGCTTGACCAGCCACAGATCAGGCTGGTGAAAAGCCTTTTCGAACCGGCGCTTGAATTTTCTGACAGCCTGTTCTACGATGTCTCCGCCTGGACACTGCCGTTCGCTTTCAATATCCCGTATGCACCGGTCAACTCCATGGACCTCATCAGGAAAGCCGGCGGAGCGGCGGTTACCGGGATCCCTCTCTCAGAAGGTGCACTGCATGCTTCAGGGACAGCGATCGGATACGTGATGCCCTGGAACGATTACCTGGCACCCCGTGCACTCTATGCCCTCCAGGAGGCGGGCGTGAACGCACAGGTCACCGGGGAACCGGTCCGGTTCAAAGACGGAGACACCGTACGGTCCTTCGGTTATGGAACAATATTCATTCCCGTGGAGAAACAGGCGCTTACAGGGGAGGAGATTCAGAGGATCCTCGGGGAAACGGCACAATCTACCGGTACGGACATTTATGCGCTCTCCTCCTCCTTTACCCCTGAAGGGATGGATATGGGCAGCGATCAGAACCTTCCTGTCCCCAGACCCTCCATCCTGCTGCTGACCGGCGACGGTATCTCCAGCTCGGAAGCGGGGGAGATCTGGCACCTGCTCGATACCCGCATGGGCATCCCGGTGGTACTGACCGATCCGGAGCGCCTGAACCAGATGGACCTGGATCCTTACACCCACCTCCTGATGCCTTCGGGGGGCTACGGTGCCATCCGGGAGACCGGCAAAAAGGAGATTGAACGCTGGCTGAGAAGGGGAGGAACGGTGATCGCCATCAAATCGGCCAACCGCTGGCTTGCACAGAACGGCCTGTGTGACCTGAAGTTTAAAGAGGAAAAGCGGGACAGCACCGGATACAAGCCTTACGGGGAACTCAATCTCGACAGGTATTCCAGGGAAATTACAGGAAGCATCTTCCAGGCCCGGATCGACCTGACCCATCCCATGGGGTACGGACTCAGCAGGGACCGGATCCCCCTGTTCAGAAACAGCACCCTCATCGTCCTGCCGATGTACAAACCCTATGCCGTGCCGGTGCGGTATACGGAGGATCCGTTGCTGAGCGGTTTTGAGCCGGACGGATTCAGCGAAAGGCTGAAAGGAACTCCGGCGGTGGCGGTGAGCAGCCTGGGCGGGGGAAGGATCATCTCCTTCATGGACAATCCCAATTTCAGGGGCTTTTGGTACGGGACCAGCCGCCTCTTCATGAATGCCATATATTTCGGTCCGCTTATCTCGGCCGCATCGACCAATTAGAAAGACTGAATTTCCGGAATTTTAAGGGATTCAAGAAAATATGATATCTTGCCACCCGGGGACCGACCCTAAGTCCCTCGTCTAACCTAAATGTATACCCATGGACAAAGTTTCCACGATTATCCTGATGGTCTCCCTGATCATCATCATGCTGGGCATGGGGCTTTCCCTTGTCACTGCTGACTTTAAGCGCATATTCATCTACCCCAGGGCCATCATCGTCGGGCTGATCAACCAGTTGATCCTGCTTCCGTTGATCGGGTTCGTGATCGTTTCCCTCTATCCCTTTTCACCGGAGATTGCCATCGGGGTCATGATCCTGGCAGCCTGTCCGGGCGGACCCACCTCCAACCTGATCGCACACCTTGCCAAAGGAGATACTGCCCTGTCGGTCACGCTGACCGCCCTGAGCAGTTTCATTACCATCCTGACCATCCCTTTCATCGTGAATTTCGCCCTGATCCGGTTCCTTGACGAAGGGCAGATGATCCAGCTGGATGTGGTGAGGACCATTGTACAGATCTTTATCATCATCATCATCCCCGTGACCACCGGGATGGTGATCAGAAGGAAAAGGGAAGCGTTTGCACTGCGAATGGCCAAACCGGTCCGAATCGCTTCAGGGATCGTGATCATGCTGGTGATCATGGGGATCGTGATCAAGGAACGAGCGAACTTTGTCTCCTATTTCCAGCAGGCCGGGATCGTGGCCCTGCTCCTCAATGTGGTTACCATGGGTTTGGGATACTTCTCTGCACGTCTCCTCAGGATCCGGGACAAACAGGCCCTCAGCATCTCCATCGAGTCGGGGATCCAGAACGGTACCCTGGCCATCTCCATTGCCGTGATCCTGCTTGGCAGTACCGCATTCTCCATTGCACCGGCCATCTACAGCCTGCTGATGTTCTTTACGGGTGGAGTGGTGATCTACATAGGATTGAGGCGAGACAGGGCCGGGATCGACACCGCGGCACCCGTTGCTGCCTGATCCGGGAATGGGGATCACTTTCCGATACAGAAGTTCTTGAAGATGTTGCCGAGGATCTCGTCGGTGGTGACTTCGCCGGTGATCTCGCCCAGGTAGTGCAGGACTTCGCGGATGTCCTGGGCCAGCAGGTCGGAGGGAAGGCCCGAGGCGAGTCCTTCGGATACCCTGGAGAGGCTTTCCGAGGCCGATTTCAGGGCGTTGTAGTGGCGGATGTTGGAGATCACCACATCCTGGTGCTTCAGGCTGCCCACCTGCACCAGATCCAGCAGCAGGGCGGTCAGCCCCTCAATGTTCTCTCCCCGGTCCGCCGAAACCGCAACAATGTGTTCGTTTTCCGAAAGACTGATGTTGTTCCTGACTTTATCCGCCTGGCCCTCCGGTAACCGGTCCGATTTATTGAGCACCACCACCAGGGGCTTGCCCGTCCCTTTTAGTTGCTTGCGGATCTCCATTACGGATCGCCGGATCAGGTCGGGCGGATCAGTGGCCTCTGTGAGGAGCAGGACCACGGAAGCCTGGCCGATCTTCTGATAGGTGCGCCGGATCCCCAGGTTCTCGATGGGTTCTGCGGTCTCCCTGATCCCGGCGGTATCGATGAAGCGGAAGGTGATGCCTCCCAGGTTCACGGTATCCTCTATGGAATCGCGGGTGGTTCCCTCAATGTCGCTTACGATTGCGCGCTCCTCGTTGAGCAGGGCGTTCAGGAGGGTCGATTTACCCACGTTGGGCCGGCCCACGATGGCCACAGGTACCCCGTTTTTCAATACATTGCCCAGGCTGAAGGAGTTTAGGAGGTGACTGATCAGCATACCGATCTCATCCACCAGTGCGCTCAGGTCGGAGCGGTCTGCGAACTCCACATCCTCCTCGCTGAAATCCAGTTCCAGTTCAATCAGGGAGATAAAATGGAGCAACCGGTCCCGCAACTGCTTCAGCTGGTCCGAAAAGCCGCCCCTCAGCTGCTGCAGGGCCACCCGGTGGGCACCTTCCGATTCGGCAGCGATCAGATCAGCCACCGCTTCGGCCTGTGACAGGTCCATTTTGCCGTTCAGGAAGGCCCGCTGGGTGAATTCCCCCGGGCGGGCGGGAACGGCCCCGTTACGGACCAGCAGTTCGAGGATCTTTTGCTCGATATAGGGGGAGGCGTGGCAGGAGATCTCGATGGCATCCTCGCCGGTATAGGAGTGAGGGGCCCTGAAGAGGCTGAGAAGCACCTCGTCGATGACCGTGCCGCCCTCCCGGATGGTTCCCAGGTGGATGGTCTGCGGGGACTGCTCCTCCAGTTTTTTCCCTTTCGTTGCAGGGTGGAACAACCGGCTCACGATGGGATATGTCTCCGGTCCGCTGATGCGGATCACGGCGATGGCCCCGTGACCGGAGGTGGCCAGTGCACAGATGGTGGTTTCGTTTGTCATGACGGCTGCCTGCGACGGTGCCCGTACAAAAATAGGAATATCCGTCTAATTCCTTTTGGCAATATACCTCATATCAATGGTGATGCGGGTAAAGGGCCTGTCGATGACAAAGGCGCACTCCTCGAATTCGGGCACGGACAACCGGTGGGGGGGATCCCCGGAGAATCCAAATCCCTCCCGGGGGATGCCCATGAACATCTTCATTTCCTGGTCCAGGTCGATATCGTCCAGCACCGAGATGGCATAGGTCCCGTATGCAAGTGCCTCGATCCGGGTGACCAGCGTGCCCTCCACCAGCCCCTCCTTGGTCCAGAGGTATTCAACCTCCGGTTCGTTGGGCCACCCTTCCGGGGAGCTGTTCAGACCGGCAGCGATCTGTCCCTCCATGGTATGGATCCCGGTAAACTCGATCTCCAGGACCCCGGTGAGCGGGGATTGGGAATGCGCCGGTGCAACTGCGATGAAGAGACAAATCAGGATTGCAGCAATTCTCATGGTCACTCTTTTTCCAGGTAAGCCACCGTGAAGTAGCTTTCACTGGTAGGGATGGCGGCCACCTGCTCCATGACCATTTCGGAACTTCTGTCGTTGCTGTGGTTCACAGCGGTCATGTGGGTAACCATGAAGCGGCTGTTTTCCGGATCAAGCTCCTCAAACGACCTGTTTGTAATGGTTTTGAACAGGACTCCGTCCCCGTCGTAATATTCGGTTCTGTAGGCAAGATACTGATTTTTACCGATCCAGGATACTGAACGGGAATAACCGTATTCGTCCGCCAGATCCGCTGTTTTGGGAACCGATTCGATCCGGTAGCAGGGGTTTCCGTCGACCTCCTCTTCTCCCTGGATCCGGTAAGAGAAGTCCTCTAGTGCCGGGGCGGACATATCTGCGTTTGAGAACTCGCTTCCCATAAAACTTTTGCTTTTTTCGCTGCTCACAATGCGCCGGGTCCTTCGCAGTGCAGGGAGGTAGATCCACATGTCATCGCTTTTGTCCGGGTAATCAAAGATCAGGATTCCCGTCCCTTTCACCTCGGCAGGGGCGTTGAATTTGATGATCCGTTTTTCGGTTCCGTCCGGGAAAGACATGGAAGCCATGGTGTTTTCCCGGATGCGCTGGTTCCCCCTGGCATCCGTGATGGTCAGGGTAGAGACTGCCTCGAAGGATTTTACCTTCATCCGCTGATGACTCTCCTCCATGATCCCGCGGGCATCCTGACCATTTGATGCCAGCGGTACACCCACGGCTGTCGCGATCATGATGGAGAGTGTCATGGCGATCTTCCTCCAGGAACGCAGCCGTCTTCCGGGGTGCCTGTGGTCTTCCTCTTTCCGGTCAGCGCCGCTCTCCCCTTGGTTTTCCAGGAAAGGGAAACGGAACATGAGGACCAGGGCGGGCATGACCAGCATGGCACCCGCCAGGCAGGTGAAGATGGAAACCACCACCATCACCCCGAAATTCCTGATGGGGGTGAAGGAGGAGATAATCAGCACCAGGAATCCGACGATAACCGAAAGGGCATTGAAGATGATCCCCCGGCCCGTGGTATGCAGGGTGGTATGAACCGCCTCGCGGGGCGGGGTGCCCAGCGTCCGTTCCTCCCGGTACCTCCAGAGGAAGTGGATGGTATAATCGATCCCCACACCGATCATGATGGAGGAGAGCAGTGCGGTGGCCACATCGAGCCGGATCCCGGTTATGCCCATCAATCCGAACAGGATCAGCACGGAAATGACCAACGGAATGATACCCAGCATTCCTGCCCGGGGCGATTTAAAAATGATGCTGGTCAGCACGAAGATCAGAACCAATGCGATCGCCAGTGACGCAAATGTCCCGGTCAGGACTTTGTTGGCCAGTTCGGTACGCACATATCCGTAACCTCCGATGGCAGCCACGTCCGGATCATCTGCGGTGACTGTTTCCAGCCGGTCGATCACCCTGTTGATCACCTCGTTGCTGGTGTTGTTGATCCGGATGATCAGGTGGGCATGTTCGTAGTTGAAATCCACCAGCTGGTCCAGTTCCCCGGGGTCGCCGCTCATGTTGTACAGCTCCATATACTGCGCTACGGCGTTGCGGTCGGGAGGAATGATCCCGTACCATGGATCACCGGGGTCGTTCAGCGCTTTGGAGATCTCCTTCACCACACCGGAAAATGCCATGGTCAGATCCACGCTTTCCATTTTCTCCATCTCTTCCCGGTAATATTCCATGCGTTCCAGCACCGCCGGGTCGAGCATGTCCCCCTGAAAAAGGACAGATATGTTCTCCGAACCACCGAATTTGCTATTGATGATGCGGGCCGCCTGTTTCACCCGGTGTTTGTCCGGGAAGAAGTTCTCCTCATTGGAATCAACCTTCAGCCATATGATCCCCGAAGCGATCCCCAGGGTCACGATCAGAGCGATCACAGGAAGGATGCGGTACCTGCGGACCACGAACCTGGCGTATTTCCCCAGAAAGCCTTCATGTTCTGAAAAGCGTTCCACCGTCAGGGATTGCCTTGGAGCAGAACGGGGCAGCATGGACAGCAGGGCGGGTAGCAACACCAGACTGAAAAAGATGGCCACCAGAATGCCCACACTGACCACCAGGGCCATCTGCCGCGCCGGGATCATGCTGTGGGCCAGCAATGCCGAGATCCCGGCCACCGTGGTCAGGCCGGTAAACAGGATCGGTTTACCGAGTGACCGGATAATCTTCCGGGAAAGTTCCTTCATGGTGGATCCGTTGCCCCTGGCGTTCAGCTCCTGGTATTTGGCGATCATATGGATCCCGTAGTCATTGGCGATGGCGATCAGCATGATGGGCACCAGGATGGTGATCACATAAAATTTCCAGCCCAGAATGGGGATCAGCGAAAGGGCCACCAGTCCGGACATGACCACCACCAAAAAGGGCAGCCACACCCCCCGCCACTCCCTGAAGACCAGGAAGAGGAATAGCAGCATCAGCACCAGGGCGGAAGGGATCAGGAACAGTCCGTCCCTTTTCACATCCTGGTCGATGGCCTGCCGCAGGTAGGGCAGCCCGCCCAGGTAAACCTCCTCGTCCCCCGGATGGCTGGCCAGCACCTCGCCGATCGATGCAAACAGCTTCTCCTCGTCAGCCCCCTGTTTCAGGGAGAGGATCAGTGCGGTGGAGCGGAAGTCATCGGATACGACGATCTTGTATACAAGGTCATTCTCCCGGATCATCTCCCGCAGCGCTTCCCTTTCCTCAGTGCTCCGGGGGATTTGTTTCACAGTGGGTTCCACATACATGATGCCGTCCTCTCCGTAGATCCGGTTGGATCCGAACAGGGAGGTGGTTTTTCGGACCCCTTCCAGTTGTCTGAGTGACCGGTCCACCTCTTTCACCCGCAGCAGGGTAGAGGGATCCAGGATGTCACCGGTCCTGAATACCATCATCACCATATCCTGGTTTCCGAAGATCTCTTCGATACGGTCAGTATTGACCATCGAGGTCATGCTTTTGGGAAAGTAGTGCTTCAGGTTCGGATCGATTTCCAGTTTGAACAGGGTGCCGGACAATCCCACGGTAACGGCCACCGAAAGCAGAATGATCCAGCGGCGGTATTTAATGATCTGTTTTACCATAGTGTGTTATCTGTTAAAAAGTCAGTTTCATCGACAGGAAACCTGCATTGAGTGCAGGACCCACCAGGTCATATAAAGAATCTTCGGGACCGAACAGTCCGCTGTATCCTGCAGTTACAGCCAGTCCGTCGGCCGGCCTCCAGGTGACCTGAGGCTGAAAGGTCCATTCTTCAACGGTGAAGTTGTAGACCACCGGAATGGTGCATTCCACCACGTCATACAAAAAACTGCCACGCAAAATCATGTAGGCGGAATGGTACTGTTTTTCAAGCTGGTAATTGTAGAGCCTGTTGAAAGAGGCGATCCGTTCCCTTACCCCATCCTGCACTGACTGGAAGACCGATACGAGATCCTGTCCGGCCAGTTGCTGCATGAGTTCCCGGCCCATTGTTTCGTCAGCTGCAAGGGATGGGGATGCGGCGGGTTCCTTGTAGTCGGAGATGTACTTGCCATAGTATCCCGCAATGAGTTCCAGGGGACCGGCCGATCTTTCCATTTCAGCAACCCAGGACCATTCGTCAAGCGGAATGTACTCCAGGCCGGTTCCCTGCTCGTCGGACCGCTGCCAGGCTGTCTCGCCGCGGATGATCCAGGACCCCAGCGGCAGGGACACGTCGATTCCTGCCATTTTGATCCGGTAGGGATGTTCCCGGAGCACAAGCTCCTCCGGGCCCATTTCCTCCAGGTCCAGGATAAAGGTATCCAGGGCAATACCGGGCCAGTGGTGGTACCCCTGAAACCAGTATATGCCTGCATCGAGCAGGGGATGATGGAGCTGCAGGTCAATTCCCCAGCTGCTTTCCGAAAGGGTGGGTTCAGGGGTCCACGGATCCGTGAACCGGACGTATCCGGGCATGGGAACGGGATCGATCAGCAGCACACTCGGCTGGAAGACCGGCTTCCATGTGGCGGACAGGGACAGATACGATCCCAGGTTCAGGTGGCCCTGCATCCCCCAGAATCCCAGCTTCATGTCATCCTCCTCAGGTGAACGGACCGTGGGATCCAGGGGTGTGATTTTATCCGATGGGTGAAAAACGCTCCCTTTGCCCCAGGGAACGATCATCTTTCCGAACCTGATCCCGGCTCTGTTTCCGCTGTAATCCACATACGCTTCCCTGATCATCCACTCCTGGAAATTCTCCCTGAACTCGGTCCCGGCCCTGAAGCGCAGATCCGCCCTGGCTGTTATGCCGGAACCGGTGCGGCCTTCCAGCAGGAGCCCTGCCTGACCATAAGCGCTTTGCAGGTATGCCACGTTGCTTTCGGGGGTGGTGCCCAGGTATCCCGCTGAACGGATGAATCCCCCAACTGTGACCCCACCGCCGGAGAGGGGTCCTTCCGGATCCTCAGGGGCGGATTCAAACAGTCCCTGTGGAAATGCAAGTGTGGTCCAGAACATCATGACCACCCAAATAGTGGTTTTTCGCAAAACCACACAACCCCTCCTGTTCATCCGGATTTCATTCATGGTGCCAATGTAAGTTCCTTACAGCCGGCCATCGTCCGTTTTTCGCGGATCGAACCCCTGTTCGCCGGGAAATAGGTTCAGACTGATGGGTCTGAACCTTCTGAGCAGATAATTGCTAATTTAAGGGCATGAATGAACTGGTTGCCTCCCAGCGGGACTACTTCCTGAATGGACAAACCCGGTCCCTCGCCACAAGGAAAAAGACCCTGAAGACCATTTACAATCTGCTTCACGGGCACGAAAAGGTACTGGCTGAAGCCATCGGAAAGGATTTCGGGAAATCCTTCTACCTCATCGTTGAGCACGAGCTGAGCCTCTGTTACGGAGAGATCAACAGGGCCATCCGGAATATGGGGAAATGGACCCGGCCGAAATATATCCGGACCAACCTGGTCAATTTCCCGGCCACTTCCAGGATCGTTCCGGTACCCTACGGGGTTACGCTTGTTATCGGTCCGTGGAATTATCCCTACATGCTCTCCCTGATCCCGGCAATTTCCTCCCTGGCTGCCGGGAATACGGTGATCCTGAAACCGAGTGAGGTGACCGCACATTCTTCAGCGGTGCTGACGAAACTGATCAACAGTCATTTTCCGCCAGAACTGTTTCATGTGGTGGAAGGCGGTGTCCAAGAGACCACTGCATTGCTGGGGGAGAAATTCGACAAGATCTTTTTCACAGGAAGTACCCGCGTGGGGCAGATTATCATGAAAGCTGCGGCCGAACAACTGACCCCGGTGACGCTGGAGCTGGGGGGCAAGAACCCGGTGATCGTTATGCCAGACTGCAACCTGCGGATGAGTGCGCGGCGAATCGCCTGGGGAAAACTGCACAACAACGGGGCAGCCTGCGTGGCGCCGGACCATGTATTCGTGCATGAATCGATCCGGGAAGCCTTCATCTCCGAAGTGGCCCGGCAGTGGGAGTCCATCCTGGGTGATAATCCCCGGAGCAGCGTGCTGCTGCCCCGAATGGTGACCGAAAAGGAGTTTGACCGGGTGGTTTCGCTGATCGATGAATCAAAGGTGGTCAGGGGAGGCGGGCATGACCGTTCCAGGTTGTATATCGAGCCGACGATCCTGGACCGGGTGGAGCCTGGCGACCCGGTGATGCAGCAGGAGGTCTTCGGTCCGGTCTTGCCCGTACTGACTTTCCGGGATTCCGGTGAACTGGTCGAGATGCTGAAGAGAAAGCCTTCACCGCTGGCACTCTATATTTTCACCGGAAACACCAGGAATGCAAGGAAAATACTGCTGGAGGTACCGTCTGGAGGGGGAGTGATCAACGAAGTGGTCCTTCAGTTCATCAATATGAACACCCCGTTCGGTGGTGTTGGGGCTTCCGGAATGGGGAGTTACCACGGCCGGGCGAGTTTTGAAGCGTTTTCCCATTTCAAGACCATTCTCAACAAACCCTTCTGGTTCGAATTGTATCTCAAGTACCCGCCATACAGGGATTTCAACCTTCGCGTCATCCGGGCGATCCTTGGAAGGTCGTTCAGGAGTTTCTGGAAGAAACCTGTTTGAGGTATTCACTGGGAGTCATGCCGGTTCTTTCCTTGAAAATGGTATTGAAACTGGATTTGGAGTTGAATCCGGAATCGTAGGCGATGGCCAGGATGGTCAGTTTGCTGTATTCCGGGTCCTGCAATCTTCGCTTCACCTCCTCGATCCGGTAATCGTTCACCAGGGTATAGAAGTTTTTGCCCATGTGTTCGTTGATCACCTCGGAAAGAAAGTGCCGCGGGATGTCCAGCTGTCTGGAAAGATCAAAAATGGAGAGTTCGCGGTCCAGAAAGGGTTTTTCCTTCTCCATGCACTCCTCCAGCTTCCTGATGTACCTGGCCACATCTTTTTGTTTGAGCCCCGACCGTACATATTTCCTGTTCCCGTCGCCCTTTGCTTCCGCCGGTTCACCATTGTTCTCTCGAAAGTGCACCACTTCCTCGAAGATGCTGGGCTGGTGAAAACCGAATACCCCAAAGAGGAACGTGAGGATCGTCAGCCCGATGAACGAGATCTCGTAGGGATCGAAATTGAGGATCCCCGTCAGGATATCGATGCCCCCCAGGATAAACATCAGCACATACCCCGTGTAAAAAGTAATTGAAAGGCCCAGCAGCCACTGGAGAGTCACTTTCCCGGAAGAGTAGCTGAGCAGCTCCTTCAGCCTTCTCTGGTGGCGGTTGATCACCACAAAGGTGGCGATGGAATAGGCTGTAATGGAAACAAAGAAGGTCACGGCATAGACGATCCTGAACGGAATGAACCGGTCCATCACCAGGTACCCCTCCGTCCCGTCCATCACCCGTTCATCTATGAAAATCAGTGAAGCGACCAGGAAGATGAAAAAAGGAAGGAAATGCCACAGGTATCGGGGATTGAACTGTGGTTTCTCGGAGGTCATCAGTTTGGCGTACAGCAGCAGAAGGGGACCGTAAATGTAGGGAAGGATGCGGATGTGGTAAAGCTCCACAAGGGTCTCATTGATCAGGACGATCACCATCTCGATGCAGATGATCAGGAGCCATGCGGCAAGGATCTGGTTGGCCAGCATGCGCGGCCTTTTCAGGGCGATCAGGATCCCAGCAAAAAGGGTCTGGGAAATGCCGATGTAGAGGATCGCATCCATATTTAAATGTACGGATTTTTTAATTACATTTGGGATTCATTCAGCAATCCAAAACCAGACGATTTTCATGAGTGTATTGCTAAACAAGGACTCCAGGGTGATTGTCCAGGGATTCACCGGAAGCGAGGGTACATTTCACGCACAGCAGATGATCGAATATGGCACGCAGGTAGTCGGGGG
>CAZNSZ010000065.1:18942-25710 GCA_964575865.1 uncultured Bacteroides sp.
GAGGCCAAGGTGGGGATCATGCCGGGATTTATCCACGAAAAGGGGGTTGTGGGCATCGTGTCACGTTCCGGAACCCTCACCTATGAGGCAGTGGACCAGATCACCAAAACAGGCCTGGGACAATCCACCTGTATCGGGATCGGTGGTGATCCCATCATCGGGACCACCACCCTGGATGCCATTAAATTGCTGATGGAGGACGACCAGACGAAAGGGATCATCATGATCGGGGAGATCGGAGGGAGCATGGAAGCCGAAGCCGCGGAGTGGATCCGGGAGAACGGTACCAAGCCGGTGGTCGGATTCATCGCCGGACAGACGGCACCCAAAGGCCGCAGGATGGGCCATGCGGGGGCCATCATCGGAGGAAAGGCCGACACGGCAGCGGCCAAAATGAAAATCATGGAAGAATGCGGCATTTCGGTGGTGGTCTCGCCGGCAGAGATCGGGCAGAAGATGGCCGAACTGCTGACTGGATAACAACAAACGCCATCCCTCATGCTTGGCAGCGAGAAAACGATCATTGAAGCTGCGGGACTGATTGCCAATGCCAAACATCTGGTTGCATTTACCGGTGCAGGGATATCGGTGGAAAGCGGCATCCCGCCCTTCAGGGGAGAGGGAGGAATCTGGAGCAAATACGATCCGTCGGTTCTGGACATCAGCAATTTCACCAGTGATCCAGCTGCTACGTGGGAAGTCATTTCTAAACTGTTTTACGCCTATTTCAAGGATGCCAGGCCCAACGCGGCCCACCGGTTCCTTGCCAGGCTGGAGAAGAGGGGGCTGCTGAAAGCGGTCATTACCCAGAATATCGATTACATGCACCAGCTGGCCGGCAGCAGGGAAGTCATCGAATACCATGGGAATTCGCGATGGCTGGTATGCAACCGGTGCGGCGAAAGGGTTGAGATCACAACCATTTCCCTGGATCAGCTGCCTCCGCGGTGTGCCCATGACCGGTCGGTACTGAAGCCCGATTTCGTGTTTTTCGGGGAGGGGATCCCGCCCGAGGCGGCCAGAAGGTCCATCGATGAGGTCCATATGACCGATCTGCTGCTGATCATCGGGACCACAGGCGAGGTCCTTCCCGCGGGAATGCTGCCTTCCATTGCCAGATCAAACGGGGCCAAGATACTGGAAATCAATCCGCAGGAATCGGGGTTCACCTATTCCATCACTGATCTGTTCCTGCAGGGGCCGGCGGGTGAGATCTGCAAACAGCTTGATTCCTACCTCTTTTAATTGTGTTATTTTTCATTTATTTGCATAGTTAACCTGATTCAAAAAAACTGATATGAATTTATTAGAAGGAAAAGTGGCCATCGTGACCGGTGCCGCCAGGGGAATCGGAAGGATGATCGCACTGCGCTTTGCCCGGGAAGGGGCTGATGTGGCTTTCACCGATCTCTCCAGGGATGAGAACATGGACTCGCTGGAAAAGGAACTCACCGAAATGGGAGTGAAGGGCAAGGGTTTTGTGAGCGATGCCAGTGACTATGAACAGACCCACCAGGTGGTGGACCAGATCGTGGAAGCGTTCGGTAAAGTGGATATCCTGGTGAACAATGCCGGGATTACACGCGATACCCTGCTGATGAGGATGGACGAGGAGATGTGGGACCTGGTCATTAAGGTCAATCTGAAGTCCGTGTTCAACTTTACCAAGGCGGTACAGCGTTACATGCTCAAGGCGCGGACCGGTTCGATCATCAACATGAGCTCGGTGGTGGGCGTCAACGGGAATGCGGGGCAGGCCAACTACAGCGCATCCAAGGCCGGGATCCTCGGGTTCACCAAATCGGTGGCCAAGGAACTGGGCTCCAGGAACGTGCGGTGCAATGCCATTGCTCCGGGCTTCATCATCACCGACATGACCGATAAGCTCCCCGAAAATGTGAAGGAGGAGTGGATCAAGACCATCCCCCTGAAGAGGGGCGGTGTGCCGGAAGATGTGGCCAATGTGTCCCTCTTCCTGGCTTCGGACCTATCCTCCTACATGACCGGCCAGACCCTGCAGGTGTGCGGGGGGATGAGTGTTTAACTGGTTAGAGGTTAGGGGTTAGAGGTTAGAATCTTAAAAGAGGGTTAAGACTGGAAGGTTTGAGGTACGGGAGATGGAGATATGGAACGGTGTTGCCGGTGGCCCTGGCGCTGCTGGTGGCACTGGTGCTGCGCGGGTGTATGACCACCTACAGCCTGGTGGAATTCGAGGTGCTTGAACCGGCCACGGTGGATTTTCCGCCCCGGGTGGAGCGGCTGATCCTGCTGGACAGGGCACCGGTGACCGTCGATGCATTCGATCCGAAGGACCGTACGGGGATGAAACCGGAGCACCTGCTGGTGATCGATACCATCATTTCCAATGCGGTCATGGAGGGCACCAGCTCCATCCTCAACATGTCCCCGACGGAGCGGTTTTCCGATCCTGTGATCCTGAATGAGTACCGGACCGATACAGCAGGTCTGGATGACCTGATCCTTACCAAAAGGGAGGTGGCCGAACTCTGCGGGCAATATGGGGCAGATGCAGTGGTCAGCCTGGAGTATTACAGCCTGGACCTGGACGAGCGGAGGGAGTATTACCCCGGCTCGCTTATCGAGGACCTGGAATCCCTCTGGGCACACTACTATATCATTTCCAACGAGACACGATGGATCATTTACCTGCCCGGAAGCCCGACCCCCTTTGACAGGTACCGCATGAGGGATACGCTGTATTTCGCTGATTATGTGGAGGGCGAATTCAGGCAGATCCCGGAGGTTCCAGGAATGATCCGTGAAACTTTCCGGTACAGCGGTGAGAAATACGGACGGTATCTGGTTCCGGTCTGGACACGTGCCTCACGGATCCTCTTCCGCGGAAGGGAGAAGCCGCTGAAAGAGGCGGCCAAACTGACCGATCAGGGAGAATGGGACCAGGCTTACCTGATATGGCAGGGGCTGCTGGGTGGTGAGGACAGCACTGTGGTGTCCAAGGCCTACCACAACCTGGCCGTCTATTATGAGCTGGAGGATAAGCTTGATTCGGCGAACATACTGGCAGGATTGGCGGTCCGGTACGATACGCTCGAGGCGGTGGCCAACTACAAGGAAGAACTGGAGACCCGTCTGCTCAACAAGCAGGAGATACTGAAGCAGCTGGAATAATGGTTAACACGGTTTTTGCCATACTGATCGCGGTACTGGTTTTCGGATACCTGCTGGAAAGGGTACTCGATTACCTGAACCTGAAACATACCGTTCCCACCCTGCCCGGGGAGCTGTCGGGGATCTTTGATCCGGAAGAATACAGGAAAAGCCAGCTTTATAAGCGCGACAACACGAGATTCACTTTTGTTACCAGCACCGCCAGTGTCGTTTTTATGCTCGTTCTGTTCTTCCTGGGAGGGTTCGGATGGCTGGACCGGCAGATCGAAGGAGTCACCACCTCCTATGTGTTGCATGTGTTGCTGTTTTTCGGGATACTCGGACTGGCCACCGACATCCTGACCACCCCATTCGCGCTCTATGACACTTTCGTGATCGAGGAGCGGTATGGTTTCAACCGGACCACGGTAAAGACCTTCATTCTGGATAAGTTAAAAGGATGGATACTGGGGGCGCTGATCGGAGGAGGACTGCTGGCACTGATTACCTGGATCTACCTGCTCACAGGGAAGTGGTTCTGGCTGGTGGCCCTCGGGGCCGTGACCCTCTTTTCGGTCTTTCTGACCATGTTCTACTCCAACCTGATCGTTCCCCTGTTCAACAAGCAGAAGCCCCTTGGGGAAGGCTCGCTCAGGGAAAAGATCGAAGCGTTTGCCGGAGAGGCCGGCTTCCGTCTCACCAACATCTATGTCATCGACGGATCAAAGCGCTCGAGGAAGTCCAATGCCTATTTCGCGGGACTGGGCCCAAAAAAGCGGATCGTTCTATATGACACGCTGATCGAGGATCTGGACGAGGAGGAGATCGTGGCGGTGCTGGCCCATGAGATCGGGCACTACAAGAAAAAACACACCCTCAAGGGTATGGTGCTGTCCACCCTTCAGATGGCACTGACCTTCTACCTCTTCTCCCTTTTTGTGGGCGTGGATGCCTTTGCCATTGCCCTGGGAGGGGAGGAGGCTTCGTTTCACCTGGGGCTCATCGCATTCGGGATCCTATACAGTCCCATCTCCATGTTGCTGGGACTGGGGACCAACCTTTTCTCAAGGAGAAACGAGTACGAGGCAGATGCCTATGCACGGATGCGGTACAGTGCTGACAAGCTGATCTCCTCTCTGAAGAAACTCTCCAAAAACAACCTGAGCAACCTGACCCCCCATCCGGTCTATGTCTTTTTCCATTATTCCCATCCGCCCCTCCTTCAGCGGATCAGGGCGCTGAAGAACATACGGTAATTCACTATGATTCATTGACTTTAGTTAAGTGATTGTCTAACTTGGGGAAGCATACCCAACATTAGCGATCATGAAAAAGTCACTTGTTCTGTGGATATTGATGGCCATATGCCTCGCGGCATGTGAAAAGGAAGAGGAACCTGAAAACGGGAATGTTCCGGCCGATCATCCCGCTGATGGACCCGCTGATGAGCCGATTACCGATGCCACGGTCGGTCCCGAAGGTGGAATGCTCAGGAATGATCAGATAGTGATCACCATTCCTGCCGGGGCATTTCTGCAAAATGAGACACTGAAGCTGTCAGAAATTACTGATGACGGCCATTTTACGGAAAATGTCGTTTCGAAGCGCTTTTTGATCGAAGGGCTGCCGGAAACATTCGATGCCCCCATTCATGTAACCATCTCCTATTCCGGCGATTTGAGCGGTGAAAGCTATGTGGCTGTTGGGGAGGAAACCATAGACCTTGAATACGGGCTCAGTGATACCTTATATGAATTCATGGAAGCAACCGATTCTTCGGGCTACCTGAAGTGCGAAATATACGGAGCGGATATCTACCAGGAGGGTTCAATACTCAAGGGGAGCTCACAAACAGGGGAAAGAAAGAAATGGATTTCCATTGAGGTGATCAGCGGTTTTTTTTCATCAAAATTCAATTATAATTCGGATAGCTACCTCATCTATTTACCTGCCAATAAGAAGGATGCCTTTGTCCCCGAGCTCATTCAATGGCTGGATAATGCCTATTCCGCCATTCAGTCCAGGCTTTTTAAAAATCTGAAGAATTATCAACTGGAACCTTACCGCATCTACCTGGCCAATCTGGATGATCAGACATACTGCAAATTTGGTTTAAAATATCAACAAATGACCTCCAGCTTCCGCCCGAAGGGTGTTCTGGCCATCAATGCGAAGAAGCTTGGAGATGCTGAACAGATGCCCATCCACATCGGAAGGGAAGTCCTCCGGTCTATTCTCATCACCTACGACCAGCATTACCCGCTGGTGAGGCTGCCGGACCAGACGCCGCATCACTGGCTCAACCAGGCCGTCATCACCTGGAGCGAGGCACTGTGGGCCCCGGAGGAGAAGAGCCGGACACATGTCCCTTCCGGTTTTGCCGGAAACGAAATGAAACCATTCCATGGGTTGCATGCCGGCAGCCTGCAGGGGGAGGGGAGTTTCCTGCAGAACGCTGATGATCATGGGAAAGGAATGTCCTCCTGGATCGATTACCTGACCTCTAAGTATGAATCATACGGTATCACTGACATCTATGAGGGGATCATGACCGGTAAAAGCCCGGTGGATGCACTGAAGTATTTTTACTCCAATGCACTGATTGTGAGTCCCGAGCTTCTGTTAACACTGGACTGGACCGGATTTCTATCCAGTTACCTGACCGGGAAACATTATGATGTAAAGGGGAGTACCTTTATGGAAAACATTCCAGAGGCCAACATTTTCAATATCAACCAGGAAACGGATACAGTTAAGGTTTTCCAGGGGATCTATCCCGATCTCTCTGCGCAGTTGTTCAGAATCAATCTGAATGATCCATCACTTGGAGAAAAAGGAGTACTGGAATTTGCCATTACAGGCGGAAACGTGGATCCTCCGCTGATCATGGGGACATTGTACGGATTCCAGGATGGACGGATCACCCCTCTCGGGGACATCTCAAATGCCTATCAGACGGCAGGAGTGCCCACCAACACCTCCCTTGTTCTTCTGTTATGCAACGCAACCGCCAATTCCCCTTACACGGGAAACTCGACCATCGAGCTGACCATCCGGGCCAAACGGGAGCTCAGCCTTCCCTATACTTACTGTCAGCTGGAATTGAAGGTGCCGGGAGATTATCTGGTGGAGTCTAATCCCAAGGTGAATGAGCCCTACCATACCACGCTCTCGGCGTTCGGGGTCTGGGGTTTTCACGGGAAATGCGACAGCCATTCGTTCACCGGCAAGCTGGATAAAGAACTGGTGCCCGATACCTACCACGGAACGATACGGATCAACTTTGATGATGCACTCAATATTACCAGTTACAACATTTCCATGTATGACCGGGCACTTCAGGCGGATACATTGCGATGGGAAATGATCGGGACCTCCGTTATGAAGACCTACCAATCTTCCAGTGGCGGTAACATCCAGCATGACCTGACCGGTAACGGAGTGTGTAATTCCCTGCTGGGACTTTATCACTATACGGAATCACCGCGTGCGGCCGGCGGCATCAATGAGTATACCCTGCTGAACCACTCGTGCAACGAGGATAGTTACCTGAAGTTTTCTTTCGGCATCTGGTAGGTACCATCCCCGGTTAATGCCGATGCTGCCTGCAGGTTTTAAAAGAGAAACCCCTGCAGCCTG
>CAZNSZ010000066.1:0-25107 GCA_964575865.1 uncultured Bacteroides sp.
GAACGGGGAAATCAGATAAATCCTCAGAGCCTGAGGCAGCACTGATTGTCAGTGACGTCGCAAATTTGTATCCGAAAGTTGGTAGTGGTTCAACCTCAATGGTCTGATCAATGCTGCCCGTGCAGCCGTTGATATCCGTATAGGTGTAAGTTATCGTATGAATCCCGGCCCCGGCAACTGATGGATCAAACTCCGGTGAAGTGGTAATTCCAGTGCCACTGTAGGTTCCCCCTGCAGGAGAAGCCTCTGTGAGATCAAATGGCGCATCATTCTCGCAAACATTCGCGATCGGATCAAAGGTTAAGACTGGTAAGCCCGCACAAGGATCGTTGACGCAACTGATGGTTGCTTCCCAGCCGTCCCGAGTTAAAAACCAATTTGACTCAAAGTAGAAAGTCAGACAAGTACCGGAGGAGGTATATGTTCCAGCACTCCCTCCAAGGTTTCCAACCAGGGTAGCTATCTCCGGATCTCCTGTTGTTGGGCCATCATAAACATGTAAAATATCCTGATTACGAGTTCGGAAGAATGTAAAATCAACGACAATATTACCCCCATTGGAGGAACAGAAAGTAATGGTATAACTTTCACTGTCGCCATAGTTGCCTGAAGGCCCCCCACTATCATAAAAATCCCCTGAACAAGTGGAAACCGTTCCCCCGTCACTAATCAGGTAGGTTTGACTATAAGATTGAAGAGCAATAAAGAGGAGCGCGAATAGAAGAAACGTTTTCCGACCAAGACCTAGTCCTTTTGTCTGACAATATCGATAGATTATATTTCTGTGGAATGCAATCAATTCTAATATTCTCTATCAATTCAAAGCGTCAGAAAGCTCAAGGCAATGAGACCGGAAAAAAAATGTCCCCGTAACTGTATGACTGTGTATGTGAAACCTGCATCCAACAATCGAATCTTTGAAGGATTTAGTATGATGCTCCAATGCCGATTCTCCATTGTCAGACACGTTCCGGATTTCCCACAGTTACTTTGCCAATAGCCAGGATTATCTGCCAAATAAAAAAAACCCTCAGTACCCTGACTCCTTATTAATAAGGAGTCTTACGTACCGTAAAACGCTTTGTTCCAAATTTAACACTAACATATACGTGTACTGATTTGGGCTAACAGAGGTTATTAACGATTGACCGGTATTAATCACTAATTTGATGAATCTAAGATGTAACCTGATAAACGAATACCCTAACCATTTCTATGATACCCGGTAGAATGAATCCACCCCCCGAAAGCAAAAAAAAACCGCAGTGACGGTATGTCACTGCGGTTCTCTGTAAGTATTGTTAAAATCCCTTACAGCGCCTTGATCTCGGTGACCAGTTTCTGAAGCGAATCTTTCGCGCTTCCGAAGAACATCCGGGTATTGTCGGCATAGAAGAGATAATTCTCAATGGCCGCATACCCTTTGCCCATTCCGCGCTTCATCACCACCACATTCTTGGCTTCATGCACCTTGATGATCGGCATCCCGTAGATGGGGCTTGAGGGATCATCCAGCGCCGCCGGATTGACCACGTCATTGGCTCCGATCACGACCACCACATCGGTCTTGGGCATGTCCGGGTTGATCTCATCCATCTCGATCAGTTTTTCATAGGGAACATCTGCTTCCGCAAGCAATACGTTCATGTGACCGGGCATCCTTCCTGCCACCGGATGTATGGCGTATTTGACTTCTACCCCGTTGGACTCGAGCAACTGGTCAAGCTCGCTGCAGGTGTGCTGGGCCTGTGCCACGGCGAGACCATAACCGGGAACGATCACCACCCTGCTGCTGTAGTTCAGCATGACTGCCAGGTCGGTCGCAGTAATTTCCTTGACCACCCCTTTCTCCCTGTCAACGGCTGCCCCGCCTCCTCCGAAAGCCCCGATGATCACGTTGATCAGCGAACGGTTCATGGCGCGGCACATCAGGATCGTCAGGATCATTCCGGCGGCTCCTACGAAGATGCCGCCCAGGATCATGGCCTGGTTCTGATAGATGAATCCGGCCATGGCAGCAGCAATACCCGTCAGGCTGTTAAGCAGGGATATAACAACAGGCATATCGGCGCCACCGATGGGCATCACAAAGCTGATCCCGTAGATCAGGGATACGGCGAGCAGCACATAAACGAGGAGCTGTTTCGACTCCATCGGCATGCCCGTAAAGAGGACGAAGACCACCAGGAACACGATTCCGGCCAGGATCAACAGGTTCACATAGGTCATCCATTTGGCAAAAATGTCCCTGATGTTCCCGTTCAGTTTTCCATAGGCGATCATACTTCCGCTGAAAGCGATGCTCCCGATCACCAGGCCGAGAATGGTCACCAGTGCCGATTGATTCTCCGGATTGGAGTATTCGATCAGGGCCACAAGCGCAGATGCAGCCCCGCCGGTTGCATTGAAGAATGAAACCAGCTGTGGCATGGCGGTCATTTTGATCCGCCTGGCAATGACTGCCCCGATTACGCCGCCCAGTGCAATGGCAGCCAGAATGATCGCCAGGTTCCCTCCGCCGATGGAATCCCCGTGGGGATCGCGGTGCAGGATCATGGTGGCGATCATGGCCAGGATCATCCCTGAAGCCGCCCAGAGATTCCCCTTCCTGGCCGTTTCAGGACTACTTAACAGTTTCAGGCCCACCACGAAAAACAACGCGGATACCAGATAGATAAATTCGAGAATGATGTCTCCGTTCGTAAGATTGATTGCATCCATGATCCGCCCTATTTTTTCTTCTTCTTAAACATTTCAAGCATCCGGTCAGTGACCACAAAACCGCCTATGACGTTGAGTGTCCCGAACAGCAATGCGAATATCCCGAGTATGAGATTGACCAGATTGGCCCCTTCACCCAGGTTGGCCAGGTCGGCATGTCCCACCAGGATAATTCCGCCGATGATAATGACGCCGCTGATGGCGTTGGCCCCCGACATCAGGGGCGTGTGCAGTACGGACGGAACGTTGGAGATCACCTCCAGCCCCAGGAAAATGGTCAGGGCAATGATAAAGATGGCCTCCTTGTTGCTATAGAAAAACTGTAGTATGCTTTCCATGTGAATTGGATTTTTTTAGCTCAAGATTATTGTCCTTTAACCCTTTCGTTTACGATCTCGCCGTCCCTGGTAATGCAGGTATGCTGAACGATCTCGTCATCCACATCCAGGTTCAGCTTCCCTTCCTCATCAATCATTAATTCAAGGAAATTGAGATAATTCCTGCCCAGCATCTTGCTTGCATCAGATGGTATGGTTGACGAAAGATTCGAATTTCCGATGATGGTGATGCCGTGCTCAACAATGGACTCATTGTTTTTGGTCAGCTCACAGTTACCGCCTGTGGATGCGGCAAGGTCGATGATCACAGATCCGGGTTTCATACCTTTCACCGTTTCCTTGTGGATCAGCAGCGGGGCTTTCCTTCCGGGAATCTGTGCTGTGGTGATCACCACGTTGGACTGCAGCGCCCTTTCATGAATCAGTTCACCCTGCTTCTTTTTGTACTCTTCGGTTTGTTCAACGGCATATCCGCCCGCGGCAGCATCGTCCACTGCACCTTCAACCTCGACAAATTTTCCGCCAAGGCTCAGTACCTCCTCTTTAACGGCCGATCTTACATCGAACACCTCCACCACAGCACCCAGCTTTCTGGCGGTGGCCAGGGCCTGCAATCCGGCCACACCTGCCCCCAGGATCAATACCCTGGAAGGTTTGATGGTACCCGACGCGGACATGAACATGGGAAAGAAGTGGGGCAATGTCGATGCAGCAAGTAACACGGCCTTGTAGCCTGCAACTGTGGCCATGGATGAGAGAACGTCCACCGCCTGTGCCCTGGTACTCCTGGGAATCATATCCAGGCTGTAGGAAGCAACGCCTGCTTTGGCCAGTTTTTTTACAGCTGCATCATTGGTCAGCGGGCTCATAATGGAAATCAGGACCTTTCCCTTGGGAATGGCATCATCGGGGACATTGATGGAAAAAAGCATGTCTGCACCTTTCAGTACATCAGCCCTGCTTTTGAGGGCAGCACCGGCTGAGGAATACTCCTCATCGGACGCAAAAGAAGCCTTGCCGGCGTCTTTTTCCACCCAGACCTCCAGATTCTTTTTTACAAGGGAGGTGACGTGTTCGGGCAGCAGGACCACCCGGTTTTCATCTTTACCCTCCTTTAGAACGCCAATAATCATGAATTCTTAGTTTTTTGGAATCGTCTGCAAAATTAGAAATATTCTACAGACATCCTCAACCAAAAGCTAAAATCCTGCATAATAGTGTTATAAAGAATATTCTGGCCGATTCAGGAAAAAGATATAACTTGAACGGAACACCCGGAACAAAACTGAAAGCCGCACCATGAAAGCCATGCAGATCACAGCCATCAGCGACATGAAAAAGAACAGAATGCCCCTTGATTTTGTGGACCTGCCGGTTCCCGAACCGGGTGCCGGTGAGGTCCTTCTGAAAGTAAAAACCTGCGGGGTGTGCCATACGGAGCTGGATGAGATCGAAGGCCGCACTCCTCCTCCGGTATTTCCCGTTGTACCGGGGCACCAGGTTGTCGGGATGGTTGTATCAAAGGGAAATGGAGTGAATGAGCTGAACACCGGAGACCGGGTCGGTGTGGCATGGATCTACTCCTCCTGCGGATGGTGCGCGTATTGTAAGCGTGGCGAAGACAACCTATGCAGGGAATTCAAAGCCACAGGAAGGGATGCAGATGGCGGCTATGCTGAATACATGAAGGTGCCTGCATCTTCAGTCTTTCCCATTCCGGATGCATTTTCCGATTCCGAAGCGGCCCCTTTACTGTGCGCCGGAGCCATCGGGTACCGCTCTGTGAGACTGACCGGATTGAAGAATGGTCAATCCCTCGGCCTTACCGGTTTCGGTGCTTCGGCCCACCTGGTGATAAAGATGGTCAGGCACAAGTTTCCGGACACGCCGGTTTTTGTTTTTGCACGAAGTGAGAAGGAGCGAGAATTTGCCCTGGAGCTTGGCGCCGTGTGGTCGGGCGATACCTCGGAGACTCCCCCCGAGCTGCTGGACACCATCATCGACACCACACCGGTCTGGAAACCGGTGGTTGCGGCACTGGAATGCCTCAAACCGGCAGGGAGGCTGGTTATCAACGCGATCCGCAAAGAGGAAGCGGATAAAACGGAGTTGCTTCGCCTCGATTACGACAAGCACCTCTGGCAGGAGAAGGAAATCAAAAGTGTGGCCAACGTAGCCCGCAGCGACGTAAAAGAATTCCTTGAACTGGCTGCTGAAATACCGTTGAAACCTGAATACCGTGAATATGGCCTCGGTGAGGCCAACATCGCCCTGATGGAGCTAAAGGAACAGAAGATCAGGGGGGCGAAAGTATTGCGCATTGATCCATCATGAAACCATTGCCAAAACAATTATTTTATAATTTCGCCTGGTCCCTTGCATGGCATACAACAAAACAGGTAACAATTTGTTAGTTTTTAAACCCGCGAGCGCTTTATATGGACGACCTCTCATTTTTGCAGCACCTTGACACAGAGGCCATCGAGGAGTTATATCAGAAATACAGGAACGATCCCGAATCCATCGATCCCAGCTGGCACCATTTTTTTCAGGGTTTTGATCTGGCCAGGAAAGATTACAGCCATCCCGAGTCGGAGTCCCTGACCTTCGACGAGGAATTCAAGGTGATCAATCTGATCAACGGATACAGAAAACGCGGCCACCTTTTTACCCAGACCAATCCCGTCCGTATCAGGCGAAAGTATTTCCCTACGCTCGATCTGGAGAATTATGGCCTTTCCGACAACAACCTGGATACCCTGTATCATGCGGGAAGGGAGATCGGCATAGGAAAAGCCTCCCTCCGGGAGATTGTTGAGCATTTGAAGAAAATCTATTGCGGTCATGTCGGATCGGAGTACATGTTCATCAGGGATCCCGAAAAAATCAGCTGGTTAAGGGACAGGATCGAAACCGGGCAAAACAGGACCCAATTCTCAAATGAGGAGAAGGTCCGGATTTATCACTATCTGAAGCAGGCCGTTGGATTCGAGAAATTCATCCACAAGCGTTTTGTGGGGCAGAAACGTTTTTCAATCGAGGGGGCTGAGATTCTGGTTCCTGCCCTGAATGATCTGGTGGAATATGGCGCCGAACTGGGAGTGAAAGAATTCAATATCGGGATGGCTCACAGGGGCCGGCTCAATGTACTTGCCAATGTGCTCCAGAAGCCCAATGAAAACATTTTCAAGGAATTCGAAGGCGAATCCTACGAAGAAAGGATCAGTCTGGGTGACGTGAAATACCATTTGGGCTACGGCAACAGGATCCGCACTTCCAATGACAAAGAGGTGGTGCTTAACCTGGTCCCCAATCCTTCCCACCTGGAGTCTTCATACCCTGTCATTGAAGGGGTCTCCCGGGCACGCATCGATCACATTTACGGGGGTGATAAAAGTCAGCTGGTCCCTGTGATCATTCACGGTGATGCGGCCATCGCAGGTCAGGGGGTGGTCTATGAAGTGGTGCAGATGTCCAAGCTTGAAGGCTACGGGAACGGTGGAACCATACACCTGGTCATCAACAACCAGGTTGGATTTACCACCAACTACCTGGACGCACGGACCAGCACCTATTGCACCGATGTGGGGAAAGTGATCAAAGCGCCTATCTGGCATGTGAACGGTGACGATGTGGAAGGACTGGTCCATGTGGTCAGGATGGCCATCGAATACAGGCAGGTATTTCAGTCCGATGTCTTCATCGATATCCTGGCCTACAGGAAATACGGCCATAACGAAGGAGATGAACCCAGATTCACCCAGCCGACCCTCTATAAAATCATTGCCAACCATCCCAATCCCAGGGATATTTACAGTGAGGCGCTTGTGGGGGAAGGTGTGATGGACCGCGGGCAGGTGGAAAGTGCCGAACAGGAGTATGAAGAAAAACTCGAAAAGCAGCTGGAGACCAGCCGGAAAAGAAAAAAAGTCACCATTCAGCAGTTCCTGGAAGAGGAGTGGAAGGGGATGCAGTATGCAGATGAAAAGGAATTCGGGGAGGGAGTTCACACAGGGGTTGAAAGAAAGACCCTTCTGAAGATCGCCGGAAAGATCAATCAGCTGCCGGAGGACCTGGTCTTTTTTAAGAAGACCATTAAATTGATGGAGGATCGCTCCAGCATGATCACATCCAACCAGGTGGATTGGGCGCTGGGGGAACTGCTGGCCTACGGTTCACTGTTGCTGGAAGGACATGGAGTGAGGATAAGCGGACAGGACTCGGTGCGCGGGACTTTTTCCCACCGCCATGCCGGTATCGTCATGGAAGAAACCACCGAAGTCTATTATCCCCTGAAATACCTGAGCAAGAAGCAGGCTCCGTTCCATATTTACAACTCTCCCCTGAACGAATATGGCGTTCTCGGGTTTGAATATGGATATGCCATGTCCAGCCCACACGATCTCACTGTCTGGGAAGCTCAGTTCGGGGATTTTGTCAATGTGGCCCAGGTGATCATTGATCAGTATATCTCGAGCGCTGAAGAGAAATGGGGTGTGATGAACGGTGTGGTCCTTTACCTGCCGCACGGATTCGAGGGGCAGGGTCCGGAGCATTCAAGCGCGCGCATTGAGCGCTTTCTGAACCTGTCTGCCAGTTGCAACATGCACATTATCAATCCCACCACGCCTGCCAACCTTTTTCATGCACTCAGGAACCACCTGAAAAAGAAGTCGCGGGTCCCCCTGATCATCTTTACCCCGAAAAGCCTGCTCAGGCATCCACAGTGTATCTCCGCACTGGATGACCTGGAGAAAGGCCGTTTTCAACCGGTGTATGATGATCCCGATACCGATGTGGAAGAGGTGCGGAGGGTTGTACTTTGCAGCGGAAAGATCTATTATGACCTGCTGGCCAGAAAACAGAAACTGGGCGTCAAGGATATCGCACTGATCCGGCTTGAACAGATGTTCCCCTTCCCCCACAAAAAAATCAGTGAGATCCTGAAAAAGTACCGCAACAACATGCTGACGCTATGGGTACAGGAAGAACCTGAGAATATGGGGGGATGGTTTTTCGTACGCAATGTCATGAAAGACACCGAGATCATACCTGTTACCAGGCAGCCTTCAGGCAGTCCGGCCACCGGACTTTACAAGCTGCATGAAATCAGCCAGAGGGAACTCATCGATAAAGTGTTCCGGGAATGTACCTGTGAACTGATGAATGTCTACTGCGGATTACAGTGTGTGATCGGAAGCTCAAGGAAAGAAATCCTGAAACAACACTATTATTTCGAAAAAGAGAATTCCAAAACTGAGTAACATGGCCCTTGAAATCAAAATACCAAGTCCCGGTGAATCGATCACTGAAGTGGAGATGGCATCCTGGTTTGTGGATGACGGGGCCCTGGTCTCAAAGAATCAGGAGGTGGGTGAGATCGAATCTGAAAAAGCCACCCTTCCCCTGATAGCCGAGCAGTCGGGAAAAATCAAGATCCTGGTCCAGGAAGGAGAAACTGTGAAGGTGGGCCAGGTGGTGGCCTCCATCGACACAGGGGTGGAAGTTCCGGATGCAACCGCCTCAGCAGGCTCAGCTGCAGGGGCTGCCTCTGCAGCAAAGGATGGAGGCAAATCACCTGACGAAGAAACGTCACCTGAAGAAAAACAAGCTCCCGGTGACAGTGAGCCGGCCGGCCAGGAGGGGAAGCCTGAAAAAGGTCAGCAGAAAGCGGATGCCGGCAAGGACCGGGAGACCGGTTTTGAACAGGTCCGGGCCACTCCTGTTGCCCGCCAGATCATGGAGAAGGAGGGCCTTAATGTGGAGGACGTGATCAGGGGACTGAAGAAAATAACCGCAGAGGATGTCAGAATGGTCCTTAACCAGGGTGGAGCCTCACCCGCTCTCCCGTCTGCCGGACAAGCTTCCAGGGAGGAGGAACGAAGCAAAGTCAGCCAGCTGCGTAAAAAGATCAGCCAGAGGCTGGTGGCGGTCAAAAACGAAACGGCCATGCTCACCACCTTCAATGAGGCGGATATGAGTGCGGTCATCAGGATCCGGAAACAATACCAGGACCGGTTCGTTGAGAAGCACGGGATCAAGCTGGGATTCATGTCCTTTTTTGCAAAGGCAGTCACGGAATCCCTCAGACTTTTCCCCGCTGTCAATTCCTATCTGGAAGGCGAGGAGGTGGTCTCCCCAAAATATTGTGATGTCGGTATCGCCGTTCAGACCGAAAAGGGACTCATGGTGCCCATCATCAGGAACGCAGAGGTGATGGGACTGGCCGAACTGGAAAAACAGATCGCCGAACTGGCGGCAAAGGCGCGTAAAGCGCGCCTCAGCATTGAAGAAATGACCGGAGGAACCTTCACCATTTCAAACGGAGGGATCTATGGATCAATGCTCTCCACCCCCATTCTGAATCCCCCTCAATCCGGAATCCTCGGGATGCACAATATACTGGAACGACCGGTGGCGGTGGAAGGCAAAGTGGAGATCAGGCCGATGATGTATATCGCACTCAGCTATGACCACCGGGTGATCGACGGAAAAGATTCAGTGGGATTCCTGAAATCGGTGAAAGATCTTATCGAGGATCCGGCCAGGATGTTGTACGGGGATCGCTCTGCCGAACAGTACCTTCTGGAAATATAAGCCGGGCTAATAATAGGAAATCTCCCTGCTGATGGCCACGTCCGGTGCGATGCGGTCCTCATCCACATACACCAGCTTCAGTCTCCAATTACCCCGGTCATCGAAGTCGCCGTATTCGTAAAGCTGTGTGGCGATCCTTTCTCCATTAACGGTCTCCTGATAATTCTCCACCAGCAGGTCCTTTTCGTATATGTAATGGACGACAGATTCCTGGCCGTTGAATACATGGACCTGTCTTACCAGTCTTCCCTTCCTGTCGTAATAATTGGCTCCTTCGTTCAACCGCTCATCCCCCTTCCAGACCTCAAAATTGACCTGCTCCTCTGAAACGCGTTCGAGAACGGTTCTGGAGGTTTGGTACATCCTTGATTCCTGAGGGGTCAGCCAGAACTTGGTGAAAAAGGCCTCCTCCACCATCTCCCCGTTTCCATCGCGGGTGCAGGTGGATGTGCCGAGGGTATCCCCCCTGGTATCGATGGAGAAACTCTCCAGAAAATATCCCTCCTCATCAAAGTGTACCACCCTGAAATCATTTCCCAGCGGCTTTCCGGCCACCCATTTACCGCTTGAATAGGTGGGGTCGCAGCGGACCTCCTTGAATGATTTCACTGGCCCCTTTAACCCAGAATTCAACAGGTCCGGCCGGTCACCGGAACACGAGGTGGCAAGAATAATTATGACCGGAACAAGGAGTGCGGGAATTCTGAACATGGTGTCATGCTTTGGTTGGATGGCTAAATGTAAGCCATCCCCCCCAAATTACCAAGAGGCCTTTACCGGCTGTTATTGATAAAACTGAGTACCTGGGCGATCATCTCCTGCTGCTCATCTGTGGATGCAAGCTTTTCCGCCTCAATGAACGAGGCCTTTGCCTCCTCCTGGTTTTTAAGGAGATAGAGCACCATTCCATGATAGAAGAAATAATCGAACTGGGGGTCCAGATCAATACAGGTCTGGAACCACTCCACTTCCTTCTCCAGCAGGCGCTGTGTCCGGTACTGCTGGTCCATATCGGTGATCTGAGATGCGGCACCATACAGCCAGGCATGATCGTCCTTCCGGTCTGTAAGGAAGCGTTCATCCACGTATTGAATCAGGGCCTCCACCTGATCGGTATAGTAGTAATACTGCAGGAATGGCTGCGATCGAAGGTCCCAGGAAGTGGTCTCGGACTCATCCACCAGGGGTGCCAGTTCATTGGCCATTTTACTAATGGTTTCTATGTTCTCCTGATCCACGGCAAGTACCAGTGAATTGTTGTATATCTTTTCCATGGCCAGCAGATAATCCTCGCCGAGCACCCTTTTCAGCCGATCCTGGTCCGCCGCAAAGGCAGGCCACCAGCTGTCCTGAAGATCAGTGTAGAATGCCACGACCCGGATGTCCCGGTCCGACAGCTTGTCATCCATTACCCGCTCCATATATCGGGCTGCCAGTCTTTCCGCCTCATCCTGGTTACCCATCTCCCTGACCGCTTCAATGTAGGATGCCAGCTCCTCATCCCCGATGGTCCCCCGTTCAAATTCTGTCCGGTATTTCCTCACCAGCTTATAATTCTCTACCGTTGCTGTAAGCGTGGTTACCAGCTCCTCAGCCGGGGTAAATCCGATCACTTTGCTTACAGGCTCACCCTCACGGCTGAAGATAAACATGCTCGGATAACCCTGCAGCTGTTGCTCGGCTGCATAGATCCTTCCATACTCCGATTCCCCGTCCAGCCGGACATTGACAAAATGGGCATTCATATACTCAGCCACCTGCGGATCGGTATAGACCTGCTGGTCCATCAATTTGCAGGGACCACACCAGGTGGCATACACATCCACGAACATCATCAGCTGCTGATCCGAAGCCCGCTTCCGGGCATCCTGCATCTCTTCCATGCTCGTCACCTCGGTAAACTGAACCTGCGAGAGAGCAAGCATGCCCCATCCCACAAGAAATCCCGCTATCCCCAATATTTTTTTCATTCGCGCGTTCCTCCGTCTGTGTGTTATATCCATGTAAACGGGTTCAACCCCTAAATGTTTTGGGAAAAAGGAGTTATCGAAGTTTTTCACTGGAATGGGCCGTAAACCGCCAGCACATCGATGCGGGATTTCTCATAACACGCCGCTCTGCTGAAGAAGATCGAGATAGATGGAGGATTCCTGCTCCCAGCACAACTCACCGGCCGCCCTGTCAAGGGCTTGCAGCCATGCACCCGAGGACCTTTCTTTAAGCATATAGCGCACAATAGCCGCCAGTTTTTCCGGATCCCGTTCACGGGTAACCACCCCCACCCCATAGGTTTCCACTATTCTGGACATCTCAGGCAAAGCAGAGCAAAGCACCGGGACCCGGGCCTGGATGTAATCGAACAACTTATTCGGAAGGGCATACCGGTAGTTCAGCCCCCTGTCCTCTTCCAGAGAAATGCCGAGGTCACTGTTGATGGTCAGTGGTATCAGCTCATCGGGAGTGATCCGCCCCCTGAATTGAATCCGGTCCCCCAGGCCTTCATTCGCGACCACTGTCTTCAATTCACCTTCAATATCTCCCGTGCCGACCATCAGGAATACTGCCTCGGGCAGGTAACGCATGGTCTGGATCATCAGCTCCAGGCCCCTGCCCACGTTCAGGGCGCCCTGGTAGATGATGATTTGTTTTCCCGCCTGTCCCGATCGAACTTGTTGCCATGTCTCCCCGGGAATCCGGAAGGGTACATTGCGAACTACCTTGAACCTCAATCCATAAAGCCTCCGGTAAATCTCTGCAATGGGATAACTGACGGTGACTGCATGCGTGACCCTTGGGAGCAGCAGTGCTTCGATCCCTTTCCAGATGCGTTGCACCCTTTTACGTTCAATGAGTTCGGGAACCTGTGTGAACAATTCGTGGCTGTCGTAGATCAGGGGGATCCCCCTGATCCGGGATGCCAGAAAACCCGCCGGCAGGGTATCCAGGTCATTGGCAATGAAAAGGGCAGGTTTCACTGAAAAGAGCAGGGTACAAAAAAGCCGGACATTGAAACAGGCATAAAACAGGGGGCCCTTTGTGAAGAGCATCCGGTACCTTCTCGCATGACACGAAAGCTCCCTCACAGGCGGACTGCCCCTGAGCTTTCTTCCGATACAGGAAATCTCAAACCCCTGTTCCCTCAGAAGCGAAACAACCCGTTTCACCCTCTGGTCGGTAACCAGATCATTGATAACGGCCAGATAAACTCTTTTCATGGGATGGCTGCTCCGGACAACTAAAGATAGTATATTTACGCTTACCATGCATTCCCCCAGGCCAGGCGCACACCTGAAACATAACTTCCCATTGAAGGATCTTAACAGCTTTAAGATCAGCGTAAAGACCTCACTGTTTTCCGCTCCGCGGGATCTTGAACAAATGGTATATCTTACGAAAGACTATGACTTCGAGAAACTGCCCTTCATGGTTCTGGGAGAGGGAAGCAACCTGCTGTTTACCGGGGATTACCAGGGACTCATCCTGAAACCGGATTTCCACGGGATCAGGCAGCTGTCGGAAGACAAACAATCAGTAATGGTGGAAATCGGGGCCGGTGAGAACTGGGATTCCTGGGTTCAGTATGCATTGAGAAAGGGTTGGTACGGTCTTGAGAACCTGTCGCTGATCCCGGGGTCGGTGGGCGCCTCCCCGGTGCAGAACATCGGCGCATACGGAGTGGAACTGAAAGACAGGTTTTCATCACTGGAAGCATGGGACCTGAAGGAAAACAAAGTGGTACAACTGAGCGCGGAGGAGTGCGGATTCGGATACCGCGACAGCATCTTCAAATCGAAATACCCGAACCGTTATGTCATTATTCGGGTCGTCTTCCGGCTGAAAAAGACTCCGGAATTGCAGCTCGGATACGGACCGGTAAGGGAGGAATTCCAGCGTGTGGGGGGATCGGGACCCGGGGACCTGCGGTCCGTTATCATCTCCATCAGAAAGGGCAAATTACCCGATCCGGCCGATTACGGAAATGCAGGCAGTTTTTTCAAGAACCCCGTCATCCCCGTCCAGCTAAAAGAAGACCTTCAGAAGTCATTCGGGGAGATGCCCGGTTACCCGGTGGAAAAAACGGACCGGATCAAGGTTCCCGCCGCATGGCTCATCGAAAAAGCTGGATGGAAAGGCCGGCGGAAGGGGAATGTGGGAAGCTGGCCGGGCCAACCCCTGGTGATCGTCAATTACGGAAGCGCCACCGGGCAGGAGATACTGGACTTCTCAGAAAACATTCGCCACGATATCCATCTAAAATTCGGCATCCTCCTCGAAAGAGAAGTGAAAGTAGTTAGAAGTTAGTGGTTAGCAGTTAGCTGGCAGTTAGACCCCTAACCTCTAACCCCTAACCCCTAACATATTCTAACCCCTAACCTACCTATATATCCTGTTGCGGTTGAGCGCCTGCTGGTATTCGCGGGCATTCCGGTTGTGCTGCGCCAGGGTCCGGGCGAACACATGGTATCCGCTGAAGTCGGATTTGGCACAGAAGAAGATGTAGTTGTGATTCTCGAAATTCAACACCCCGTCGATGGCCGAAACCGAGGGGATGCTGATGGGCCCCGGGGGGAGCCCCCTGTTCTTGTAGGTATTATATGGAGAATCGATAGCCTTGTCCGCATTCAGGATCCTCTGGCGGGAGAAATCCTTCAGTGCAAATTTCAGGGTGGGATCGGCCTGCAGCGGGATCCCCTGCTCCAGCCTGTTGATATACACGCCCGCTACCGCCGGATTCTCCTCATCATGAAGGGTCTCCTCGTCCACGATCGAAGCCAGGGTGACCACCTCCACCCTGCTCATCTGCAGCTTTTCAGCCAGCTTATCCCGTTTCCCATCCCAGAAACTTTCGTACTCCTGGTTCATCCTCTCCGCGAAATCCGAAGGAGTGGTGGTCCAGAAAAACTCATAGGTGTTGGGAATGAACATGGCTGAAAAAGTCTGTGCGGTAAATCCATATTTTCCGGGGAGGCTGTCTCCGGTGAGGTATGCAGCAAAATCAACCGAATCACCCTCCAGGTAACCGGAAACCCTGCCTGCCAGCTGTTCCAGGCTGCGCACATTATTGAATACCACCATCACAGGATCCTGGTTGCCCGACCGCAGCATGTTCACCAGCTCATTGTTGCTGAGACCATCCCTGATTTTGTATCTCCCCGGTTTGACATTCTCCGGGTACCCCTTTTTTTGTGCAACCCACCTGAAGGATTTCCGGTCAACGATGATCCCTTCTGAATCGAGGTCCTCCATCACCCGGTCAAAATCCGCACCGGTATGAATGTAGAAGAGGACTTGACTGGAGTCCAGGTCCACGTTGGAAACAAAGACCCTGCTGTACATGCTGTACACCACGATCACCATGATCACCAGTCCCAGGAAAACAACCAGCATGGAGATCCTTGCTGCTTTTCCGATACGCTGAGTTCGTCTTCTTCGGTACATGGAGCGTTAAGAAATACTGCCTTACAAAGGTAAAAGAATTCAAATAGCTGATCCCTTCACAAGTTCAGGACTATCGATCAGGTGAAAACCGTTGCATCAAGAGTGACCTGCCGGCTGCATAAGCAATTCTTCAGAAGGAAAACATCCTGCGCATCAGACTTGAAAAATACCCGATTGCGCCATACCTTAGTAGCACTTTTCTTTTCAACACTGAGGATCATGAAACGCAACTGGAGGCGGGGACTTATCGGCGGATTCAGTTTTGCCAGTTCGCTGTTTATTTTTCAGGCCTGTTACGGTATGCCGCAGGACATGCAATGGGACCTCCTGGTAGAAGGCCAGGTGAAATCAAGCAAAACTGGGGAGCCCATCAAGGGGATCAGGGTCTCATCGATGGATGAGCAACAGTATGTATTTACTGATGAGGAGGGCAAATTCGATTTCTATCTGGAATATGCCGACCGTTTTTCCATGTGGTTCAGGGATGTCGATGAAGCGGTGAACGGTGCCTACCTGGACAGGGATACACTGGTTGAGAATCCCGGAGATAAGGTCTATCTGGAGATAACTCTTGATGAAAAGTAGATGGGGACCTCCATCAAAAAGGCCTTCTTCAGGAAGTTCAGGCAGAATCAGACAAGGAGGCACGAACTCAATTATCTTTTCTGGGAATGCACCACCCGATGCAACCTCAACTGTCTGCATTGTGGCAGCGATTGTCATAAAGAAAGTGCATTCAGGGACATGCCCCTGGAAGATTTCCTGAAGGTACTGGACAGCATTCCCTCCCCTCCCGAAAGCTTTATAGTCGCTTTAACCGGAGGGGAGCCATTGCTCAGGAAGGATCTGGACATTGCGGGACGGGAGATCCGTAGACGCAGGATGCGGTGGGGAATGGTATCCAATGGCATTCTGTATGACCAGGCCATGCATGTTCGCCTCCTCAACGCAGGGATGGGGGCACTCACGTTAAGCCTGGACGGACTGGAGCACTCACACAACTGGCTGCGCAATAATCACAGGAGTTTCGCACAGGTGGACCGGGCCATCGGGCTGGCCGCCGGATCATCGAGGTTAAACTTCGATGTGGTCACCTGTGTCAATCAGAATAATCTGAACGAATTGCAGGAGATCTATCTGTACCTGCTTGGGAAAGGAGTTAAGGCCTGGAGGCTGTTTACCATTGCTCCGGTGGGCCGTGCCGCTGACAATTCCGAACTGTTCCTCCAAGGGCCGGCGTTCAGGCAGATCATGGAGTTTATTTCCCTGAAACGGGCAGAGGGAAAAATGGATGTCAAATTCAGTTGCGAAGGATTTGTAGGAGCTTATGAATCAACTGTGAGGGATACACCATTTTTCTGCAGGGCAGGGATCAACATCGGATCCGTTCTCATTGACGGATCCATCTCTGCCTGTCCCAATATCGACCGTTCCTTCGTTCAGGGAAATATTTATGAAGATGATTTTTACGAGGTCTGGAATAACAAGTTTAAACCCTTCAGGGACCGGAGCTGGACAAGGCGGGGGAAATGCGCCGAATGCAAGGAATACAGGGATTGCGTGGGGAACGGATTCCATTACTGGCACGGGGACAGACAGGAACCCCTGGTCTGCCATTACAGCCTACTGGCAGTACATCAGGGTACCCCTGTGCAATCATAATGAAGAAAAGGACCACCCCGGACTCCCCGGGGTGGTTCTTTTCTTTTGTTTTTCTCAAGTAAGATTCTGAGGAGAGTCTATAAGTGCCCTATAATTATTTCGGCGAAAGAATTTCAGGCACTTTAGACTTCTCCGAAGATTTCATTTGAGTGCTGCCAGTGCGTTCTTCAGCCGCTGCATGGCCTTTTCCAGGTTCTCATCCGAATTGGCGTATGAGATCCTCACACAGCCTTCGGCACCGAACGCTGAACCGGGTACGGTGGCGATATGGCCCACCTCCAGCAGGTAGATGCAGAGGTCCATGTCCGTCTCGATCTTCCTGCCGTCCACGGATTTCCCAATGTAGGCACTGAAGTCAGGGAAGACATAGAAGGCTCCACCTGGCGTCGGGCATTTCACATTGGGGATTTGTGCGATATGGCCCAGAATGAGATCGCGGCGGCGCAGGAATGCATCCCTCATTTCTGTCACACAGGACTGGTCGCCGGTAAGGGCCTCCAGTGCAGCTCGCATGGCGATGGAGGTGGCTCCGGAGGTCATCTGACCCTGGAGTTTTCCGCAAGCCTTCACCAGCCAGTCGGGCCCGGCCATATAGCCGATCCTCCAGCCGGTCATGGCATACCCCTTTGAAACCCCGTTGATGATGATGACCCTGTCGCGGATCTCCTCGAACTGGGCAATGGATTCGTGCCCCCCCACAAAATTGATGTGCTCGTAAATCTCATCTGCGATGACATAAACCTGGGGATGTTTCACAAGGACATCGGCCAGCGCCTTCAGTTCCTCCTTCGTGTAAACGCTTCCGGTGGGATTGGAAGGTGAACACAGGAGCAGTGCCTTGGTTTTTGGAGTGATGGCGGCCTCAAGTTGTTCGGCTGACATTTTGAACTCGGATTCCACCGTGGTATCCACGATCACATTGACCCCTTCCGCAATCTTCACCTGCTCCGCATAGCTCACCCAGTAAGGAGCCGGAACGATGACCTCCTCTCCCTTGTCGATCAGGCAGATCATCACATTGGCCAGGGAGTGCTTGGCCCCCACACTCACCATAATGTTCGAGGGTTTGTAATCCAGGTTGTTCTCCCGTTTAAACTTGTCCACGATGGCTTTCAGCAGGTCCGGATACCCGGCTACGGGGGCATAATGGTGCCAGTTCCCGTCAATGGCTTTTTTGGCGGCCTCACGAATATGTTCAGGGGTGATGAAATCAGGTTCGCCCACACTCAGATTGATCACATCCACTCCTTTGTCTTTGAGTTCGCGACCTTTCTGATTCATGGCGATGGTGGCCGATGGAGCCAGTGATTTGATTCTTGCTGAAAGTTGTTCCATTTGTTGATTTTTGTTTAAGGGTGGACAATCGCTTTTCAGGGTTTAAAAATAGGGTTTTCGTGATAATTTCCCTTAATTTTAGGTGCCTCAAGTTTCAAAAAAAAATAAACATGGAGATCCTGCTTGAAATCCTTAAATTCAGTGTTCCGGCCATCCTTCTGCTGATCGCTCTGTGGCTCATGCTTCGGTCATGGTCGAAGAACGAAGAACAAAGGCGCAAGAGCGAGTTCAACCTGCACCTGTCCGACGAGGTATTACCGGTTCGCCTGCAGGCCTACGAGCGGATCATCCTGCTTCTAGAGCGGATCTCGCCCGAGTCCATCCTCCTCCGGGTAAGCAGGGCCGAGCAGTCAGCCCGCCAATTGCAGCAGGAATTGCTGTCGGGCATTACCTCCGAATACGAACACAACCTGGCGCAGCAGGCCTACGTGAGCACCGAAGCATGGGAGAAGGTAAAATCGGCCAAGAACCAGGTGATCCAGATGATCAATGAATGTTCCGCCGAGGTGAAGGCGGATGCCAAAGGAACCACCCTGGGAAAGCTGGTCCTGGAACGGCTCGCGGAATTAAAAAACCCCCCGTCACAGGCAGCCATCGACTTCCTGAAACAGGAGGTTAAAACACTTTTTTTCTGACCGGTCCGGACCTATTTGATCAGATCAACGCTTCTTTTAACAAAGGCCGCAAGGTCCTCTCCCTTCAACTGGTTATTGGCAAGCAGCGCCAGGTCGATGAGCTGTTTCACCAGTTTCTGTCCCTTCCCGTGCTTTTTCAGCATCTCGATGCGCTTATCTTCCAGTTCCGAAAGTTTCTTGTTGACCGAATCCATCTGATCCTTCTCACTCTGCGGCACCTCTTCCTCCTTCTTCCCTTCCCTGGCCTTTTCAAGCAGTTGCTTCTCTTCCGAAACGGCATCCTTCTCCTTGCGCAACTCCTGCAATTTGCTGCCAAGCTTCTTTTCGGTCTGCTCCACGATCCGGTTCACCAGAGGATGGTTGGAATTGACCACCAGGTTGTAGGAATCGGGCATGTTCCCGTACATGGATGCGGCCCCGCTCAGCTCCTGCATGTCCTTCATCCTGCGGATGAATTCACTCTGGGTGATCATCACCGGAGCATCATCCTCTCCCAGTGATTCATAACTGACATAATAATTCATCTCGCTTCCAGGCAGGTGCGCCTGGAAAACCGGGGTCAAATCGGATTGCTGGGCCGGGGTGAGTTTGGACTCGCGTGCCTCCTCCTTGTCGATCAGTTTCTCAACGATGTCCGAATCGACCCTGGAGAACCGTGCATCCTTCAGCTTGGTCTCCAGGTGGTTCAGAAAATGGGTATCCAGCTGTCCGTCCATCAGCAGCACATCGTACCCCTTATTCCTGGCAGCCTGAATGTAACTGTACTGTGCCTGTTTGTCTGTGGCATACAGGTAAACCAGGGTCTTGTTCTTGTCCTTCTGGTTCTCCTTGATCAGCTCTTCGTATTCTTTCAGTGTGAAATACTTTCCATCCACATTCTTGACCAGAGAGAATTTCTCTGCCCGGTCATAAAATTTCTCTTCCGAGATCATCCCGTATTCAATGAACAGCTTCAGGTCGTCCCATTTCTTCTCAAATTGCTCCCTGTCGTTCTTGAAAATCTCCTCCAGCCTGTCGGCTACCTTCTTGGTAATGTGGGAGGATATCTTTTTTACATTGGAATCGCTCTGCAGATAGCTGCGGGATACGTTCAGCGGGATGTCCGGTGAATCCAGGACACCATGCAGCAGGGTCAGGAACTCCGGAACGATCCCTTCGACGGAATCGGTAACGAATACCTGGTTGCAGTAGAGCTGGATCTTGTTTTTCTGGATCTCAATATTGCTCTTGATCCGGGGAAAATAGAGAATCCCGGTCAGGTTAAAGGGATAATCCACATTGAGGTGAATGTTGAAAAGAGGCTCCTCTGAAACGGGATAGAGTTTACGGTAGAATGCCGCATAGTCTTCTTCCTTCGCTTCAGAAGGAGGAAGTGTCCAGAGGGGTTTGGTATCGTTGATCACATTGTCCTCACCGGTCTCCACCTCTTTCCCGTCCTTCCACTCTTTCTTTTTCCCGAAGGCGATTTCCACCGGCAGGAATTTGCAGTATTTATCCAGCAGTTCCGTGATCCTGTGCTCTTCAAGGAACTCCTTGCTTTCGCTGTCCAGGTGCAGGGTTACTTCCGTCCCCCGGTTCTCCTTTTCTATTTCATCCAGGGTGAATTCAGGGCTGCCATCACAGCTCCAGTGCACCGCTTTCGCATCCGGTCTCCACGACCTGGTTCTGATTTCCACCTTATCGGATACCATGAACGATGAATAAAATCCCAGTCCGAAATGGCCGATAATGGCATTGCTGTCTTTCTTGTACTTCTCAAGGAAGTCCTCGGCACTTGAGAAAGCGATCTGGTTGATGTACTTCTCCACCTCTTCCGTGGTCATTCCCACCCCGGCATCGCTGACAGTGATAGTTTTTTTCTTTTTGTTCACATCCACACGGATCGTGATGTCGCCAAGTTCCCCCTCGAACTCTCCCACCGAAGCCAGGGTCTTCAGCTTTTGCGTGGCATCCACCGCATTGGATATCAGTTCCCGGAGGAAGATTTCATGATCCGAGTAAAGGAATTTTTTAATGATGGGAAAAATGTTCTCAGTGGTAACATCGATCTTACCTTTCTGCATCGTTCAATCTTTTTTTAGGTTTTACATCCGGTCCCATCTTGACAAATGATATGCCAACCGGGCTACTCTGACAGAACGTCAGTACGGATTCCTGGCATCGATGTCCCGCTGGTATACCCAGCTGCCGTCCTTGAACTCCAGTCCGTCGAAGGAACCGTCGGGTCCGTAGAATTCAAAATTGTTCCTGTAAATGGGATGGAGGGGCTCCAGGTGACCGAAGGTGATCATGCGGATGGAGGGATCGTACCTGACCGAAAGGGAAACCTGGGCGGAATACTCCAGCACCATCCGGTCCTGGCGGGTGTTCCCGTAGAGGTACATCTCTTTTTCGAATTTCGGGCTCCTGCGCTGAAGGGTGATGGTCTCGATGGTCTTGATGGTGGAGCGGCTGTCATTGAAGTCCATGCCCATTAGGGTATAGTAGGTGTCCCGCTTATAATCCTCCTCAATGATCTGGTAATAGAGTTTCCCAAACCAGTTTTCAACGGACTGATCCAGCCTGACCACATTCCGTTGCGGCTTCATGTTGTCGGTCAGCTGAAATACACGCACCTGGTCCCTTTTGATATTCACCTGAAGAAAACCGTAGTAGGTGTAGTGATCAGGATCGTGCATCACATGCCAGCTGAAGATCCGCAGGCGGCCATCACCGGAGGTGACCACACCGATCCGGTCCAGCCTGCTCCAGGGAAACTCCATGGCGCCGTCAGCCGCCAGTGCCCCGGGCATGATGGTCAGTATCCGGTCAAGCACCGGGGCCGGTGCTGACAGTGTGTCCGAATAGAGGGTCTCGAAAAGAGACTTCAGTTCCGATTCCTTCTTCACCAGCTCCAGGTATGAGGCATCCTGGGCTGATCCGGGCCGGACAGCCATCAAAAACAACACTGCGAACAGAAATCTGGCCATGGTTCCTTTAGAACGTTGAAGGATCAAAAATCTTATTTCATCATCCAGTCCAGTGTGGCCTGTATCCGCTGCACCGTTTCATCCACCTCCTGCCCGGATATGATGAACGGTGGAGCAATCCTGAATGCATCATCCGAAAAAAGGAACCTGTCCATCACCAGCCCGTTCTCAAATGCCCTGCTAATGAACCGTCCGATGTCCACCCCGGGATCAAGCACCACCCCCAGGAACAGTCCCGGGCCCCTGATCTGACTGATCAGCGGATGTTTCAGTCCCTTCCGGAACCTTTTTCCCATCTCGGTGGCATGGGCCACCAGCCCATTGGCCTCGATATACTCCTGCGCAGCCAGGCCTGCCGCGCAACTGACCGGATGCCCGCCGAAGGTGGTGATGTGCCCCAATGGAGGATGATGGGTAAGGGTTTGCATGATCTCCCTGGAAGCGATGAATGCCCCCAGGGGCATCCCTCCCCCGAAGCTTTTGGCCAGGCAGAGGATATCGGGAACGATCCCGTAATGCTCGAAACAGAGCAGGGCACCGGTCCTTCCCATTCCTGTCTGGATCTCATCCAGGATCAACAGCGCTCCTGTCCGGTCGCACCGCTCCCTGACCTTTTGGAGGAATCCATGCTCCGGTTCGATGATCCCCGCTTCTGCCTGGACAGGTTCCACAATGACTGCAGCAACATGGTCATCGATCAGCGAAAGATCCTCCGGGTGGTTAAACCTGAGGTGTTTGATACCCGGCAGCAGCGGGTAGTAACCTGAACGCATCCGGTCGTCACCGAGGATGCTCAGGGCGCCGTGGGTCCCTCCATGGTACCCTTTATAAAAGGCCCTGAATTCCGGTTTCCCGGTGTAGCGCTTGGCAAGCTTCATGGCCCCGTCGATGGCCTCACTGCCCGAATTAACGAAATAGATGTTGTCCAGACCGCCGGGAAGCCGTTCCGCAAGCCACTTTGCGTAGGCTACCTGCGGGGATTGCACAAACTCGCCGTACACCATGGCATGCATGTACCTGCCGGCCTGCTCCCTGACCGCATTCACCACTGCGGGATGCCCGTGCCCCAGAGAGGAGACGGAGACCCCCGATACCAGGTCGATGAAAGCCTTACCCGCCCTGTCATAAAAAAAGATCCCTTCGGCTCGATCGATTTCAAACTGAAGGGAAGTAGCAGATGTTTGTGCCACGTGCCGCAGAAACAACTGCCGCTGGGAAATCATGCCCTATTTGATGATCAGGTTGATGTCGCGCATCAGTTTTTCCTTGTAGGATTTACCGATGGGGATGGATTTATTTCCGTCCTCTACCCTGATGATCACTGAATTGTCTTCTATGACGTTGATACAGCTGGTATTGACGATATAAGAACGGTGCACCCGTGTGAACTTGTGTGAAGGCAATTTCTGCTCGATGGCCTTCATGGTGAAATGTATGGTATACTTTTCAGAGAAGGTATTGAATATGACATAATTCTCAAGGGCCTCCACCCAGAGGATATCGTCGTACTTCAGTTTCACCAGGGTAGCGTTCTTCTTGATGAAGATCTCGTTCTTTCCGATCTGCTCTGCAGTCATCTGCTCAAAACGCTTGAAAGCCTTGGCCACCGCCCGGTAAAACCTTCCGTAATCAACCGGTTTCAGCAGGTAGTCGGTCACATCATGTTCATATGAATCAACAGCATACTTGCCCTTCGAAGATACTATGATGACCTGCGGGGGATTCTTCAAGGTGTTCAGCAGTTCGATCCCTGACATTTCCGGCATCTCAATATCAAGGAAAATGAGATGGATCTCATCATGTTTCTTCAGCAGATTGATGCTTTCAACCGGATCCCCGCTGGAGGAAACCAGCTCCAGACCGTCTGTTTTCTGTATAAACTCCTCAATGATCCTTCTGGAAAGGTTATCGTCATCAATGATCATGCAATTCATCGCCGTACAATTTAATCAACCTCAGACTCTTACTTATCTAAGAAAATCAAGCTTTAATCAAAGGTAATCATTAATCGTTTAATATGTATACTCCCTTTTTAAAAAGTGGCAGGGTAATCTTTTCTAAATTGACTTTCAATCTGTTCGGACATTTTTACACTTGACTTCAGCCATTGGAGCAACATTTCTTCCTTCTCTTCCGGCCCCAGCACCCAATCCAGTGCCGACTGCTCCAAACGTCTCCTGATCTGATAGAGAATAACAGCAGCGGACACCGAAATGTTGAAACTTTCCGTAAATCCCACCATCGGTATCTGAATGAATTCATCGGCCAATTCAAGGGCAAGGCCTGTAAGCCCGTCCAGTTCCGTGCCGAACATCAGCGCAATTTTGCCCTTTTCCAGATCGATGGTATCCGGACTGCTCCCGCCATGATGAGGGGAGGTGGCCACGACCCGGTACCCTTCGCTCCTCAGGCTGTTTACAGCCTCTCTCAAAGGCTCCCTGCCCTCCTTGTAGTAATGGAGCGAAAGCCACTGGTTGGAGCCCAGCGCCACATCGGGATTGATCTCGTATTCGTTTCTCTGTTCCACAATATGAACGTCCTGCACCCCCAGGCAGTCACAGGTCCTCAGCACCGCGGATGCATTCTGGGACTGGTAAATATCCTCCAGCAAAACGGTAAGATACCGGGTCCTGTTCTCCAGGACTCGTTTGAACAGGGAGAGGCGGTTTTCGGTAACAAAACTGGACAGGTGTTCTGTTAAATCTCTGGAATATTGATCCATATCCCGAATGTAATCAAAAAAAAAGGGAGCCGGCGGCTCCCTTTTTCAGACAGTTCAAAATATCTTTACTTGACAGCGTCAGCAAGCTCGCTTCCAGGCTTGAATTTCACCACTTTTTTGGCTTTGATCTTGATTTCAGCACCGGTCTGGGGATTGCGGCCTGTCCTCGCTCCCCTCTCAGATACTGAGAATGAACCAAATCCTACCAGGGCAACGCGGACACCATTCTTCAATGCAGCAGTGGTGGTAGCGATGAAAGCATCGAGAGCTCTTTTGGCATCTGCCTTAGTCAGGTTGGACTCAGCAGCAATAGCATCGATTAATTGTGCTTTGTTCATAATGAATGAAATTTAAGGGTTAGTAAATGTTTTAATTTTCTAGCCAAATTCTATACAAATATAAATTTTTCTCAACCCCGCGCAAGAAACAGCCAAAAAAAAATCGCTGAAATGTTGATAAATACTGAGTTTTTTGGATAACCACCCTTCAAAACCACCGAACCTTACCCCGATTTTCTGCTCTTCAACATTTTTTCGACCGAAATTCATCAATGGTCGGGTACTCCAGTGTTTATGGGGTATCTGTTTCAACCCATCCCAATTTTGATCCCCAAACCAAATTTTTACTAATTTTGCGCCCGGAGGAATGGCAGAGTGGTCGAATGCGGCGGTCTTGAAAACCGTTGTCCG
>CAZNSZ010000067.1:0-24693 GCA_964575865.1 uncultured Bacteroides sp.
TCCCCTCCCCGTTCAGCACATCATTGGTCCCTATGTGAAGCAGGACCATATCGGCCGGGTAGATGTCCAGGTAGGGTTCTGATCCGGGTGTGATCTGCAGGCTGTTCCGGAAATCATACCCGTCCTCAAGCAGCCTCAATATCCACTGGTCCCTTGTATCCGGGATCCCGCTATGCTGAGATTCAGAAAACAGATCAAAACCCGCATCCCGGTGCCCCACCATATCAATGCTGAATCCTTCCGAGGTCAGGTCGGAGTATAACTGAAGGCGGTATCCGACCCGGTCTTCGATGGCCGGGATGGTGGATGTGATCCAACCCTGTGTGAGGGAATTCCCCAGCGGAAGGATCCGGTATGTCTGGGCTCCTGCTGACGCAAACAACGATACCAGCAGAAAGATAAAAACGGAACGTATGGTTTTCATGGCTTTTTTTCCTTATCTGTCCTCTCCGGAGCGGCAAACACGCTATACGTGAAACACACCGTAATATTAATGAATACTGAGCTTTTATAACTTCCTGCGGCGCCGGAATTTGACAAATCTGGTAAAAACTCTCATCAACTTCCGGATATTCCCGAAATAGATTTCCACCCTCTTTCAACAGCGCATAATTAAATGAATTTCAATTGATTGAAATTGCGGGGATCATGCATGTACACGACAAAGATTGCTTTCTGCTTCAGGGATCAGGCATTTTCGTCAATCTGAATCAACCATTCAGAGCCTGAAAAAGGGAGTTTATCCATTAATGAGCCTGAACTGCGGTCAGTGGCTGATCACCAGCCTTGCGGCTGCCGATTGCTCTCCGGCCACCAGAATCAAGGTATAGATTCCGTCAGGAAGGATCCCTGAAAGCTGTATTTCCTCTTCCATGACCTCCAGTTCTGACGGCAGGAAAAGCTCCCTGGAATAGAGGTTTTGTCCGGAGAGGTCGCTCACCATCAAAACAGCCTGTCCCGCAAATCCCTGGTGATTCTCAACATGGATAAAGAAGTCCCCGTTGCTCGGATTGGGGTAGACGGCCATATAGAGGCTGTCGTTTGTAGCGGAGGAAAGGACATTCCTGATCAGCAATGTTTTTGATTGTCCGTAAAAGGTTCCCTGCCCGGTTTGCACGAAGGGGGCCACCTGATAGGAGGTATTGGGCTCCAGCAGGAGATCCGTGGTGAACTCGATCTCCCCGTAGCCGGCCTGATGGTTGCGGTAGATCTCATCAGCCTTCAGGGCACGGTTGTAGATTGCAACCATGTAATAGGTTCCATAGTAGGTACTTCCGCCATCCAGACCGTTGCTCAGGACAACCCTGAGCTCCCCGTCCAGGTCAGAAAGATCGCCGTCAAAGGTTCCCTGATAGACCTTCATCCCGTCCACAAAGAAGGTACTGATGCCGTTCTGATCCACAGAAAAGACCACATGCTGCATCTGAAGTGAAATGAATTTTTCCTGCGTAACCAACTCTGTTACCTCTGCTTCCTGCTGGCTTCCCTCGGAAATTCTCATTCCATATTCATAATATGCCTTATTCCCGGCATGCATCAGGGTAAATGAGTGTCTTCCGGTCTCATCTGCAATGCGAACGATGGGTACGGGCTGGGACTGGAAAATTTCGGCGGGTTTAATCCAGGCCTCCAGGGTAAATGCCCTGGTGGAACGGATGGCCTCACTGAGCTCCTGTGATCCATTCCCTGACGAGATCAGGGTACTTCCGAGAATCTGCAGGCCCTGGCCTGAGAGCCATCTGGCAGCCAGCGGATCGCTGATCTGAAGGTTCAGGGGATCCCCTCCCTCTGACATGTCACGAACCTGATCTCCGCTTCCGCATGAGAAATCATACATCAACTGGAGGTTCTCCTCGGCCCTTCCGGTACAACTCAGATGTGAAGCATCCGGTTCCGGATAGAAAAACTCCTCAACCTGTTGTCCGTTCACGGTGTGCTGCAACCTGAGGCCATAGTCTTCCATCTGTACGAAGCCGTAAGAGCTGATGGAGGAGGTGACTGAAGCAGTGTTTGAGGAATTGCGCAGATCTACAATGGACAGTTCGGGAAGATCGGACTCAGAGATTTCATCCGGATGCTTGGTATAGGCGCGCACTCCGGATGAGGGTGTGCTTTCATTGGAGGAGGCGTCAAATGCTGACACTGTTATGGTATAGTCGATACCGGGCATCAGTTCGGTCAGGTTATGGGCATTGGTGGTGGAAGTGGCCTTCCTTACCCCGTTCACATAGATGCCGTAACCCGAAACCCTGACATTATCTTCGGATTCATCCCACATCAGGGCAATGGAGCTCTGGGTAATGATGGTGGGAGTCAGGCCGTCCGGGGTTGAAGGGGGTATGGTATCCGCCTCCAGGGTGCGGGCTGTCAAGGTATTGTCTGCTGCACTTTCGTTACCGGAAGCATCATAGGCGGTGACCGCCACGGCATAGTCCGTACTTGGCTGAAGCTCCACCAGCGGATACATAAGGGTCTGGGTAGATCCCTTTTTCACGCCGTTAAGGTAGATGTTGTAGCCCTCCAGCTGCACATTATCCGTGGAGGCGTTCCATGCTATGACCAGGGAATTGGAAGCTGCATCAAGCACTCGCAGACCGCCGGGAGTTGAAGGAGGCTGATTATCAGCCGGGTCTGGGTCAGGATCAGGATCAGGGTTGGAACTGACCGTGGTAATGACCAGTGGGTCTGAAGGCCGGCTCTCGTTGGCAGCTGCATCATAGGCAGCCACCGTAACCTGGTAGGATGCGCCGGGTTCCAGCCCCCGGACTGTGAAGTAACGGTTCTTGGTGGTCCCCGCTTCCTCACCGTCTAAAAACAGGCGAAATCCTGTCACAGCCACGTTATCCGAGCAGGGATCCCAGCGAACCGTAACTGAACTGGTGGTTGATTCTGCCACACTTAGTCCACGTGGTACAGAAGGAGGCTCCTCATCCGCCGTTCCTGTATTCCCTGACGTATCCACGGGTGTGTCCTTCATGTTGGGAAGCTGAAGGATCCGGCCGGCAGGGCTGGGTGTCCGGCCCCTGGGGACACTCACCTGATCACTGTAAGTAAATACGGTAAAATCATCAAAAAGTGCCCATTCATCCCTGGCAGAAGCCCACTCCAGGGTATTCCCCCCAAAATAACTGGCTATGTGCTGGGTGTCGATGGTTATACTGGATAAATTCCGGAACCGGATACCCGATTTGGAAAAGACCAGCTTTCCATTCAGGAAAAACTCAAGAATACCGTCCTTGTTCCCTGCATTTTCAGGATCAGTGGTCAGTTTACTGGCATCGATACTGTTGAGCACCAGGCGAATGGTCAGGTTGTGCCAGGCGGAGTCTGAAACGCTGAGCGGATTGTATGGAAACTGATAGGTATCCCCGTACTGGGTGGGCTTGTCCTGGTGATACACATAAAAGAACAGTGTTCCATCCGATCCCTCATCCTTGTTCCACATCATCCGAACACTGAATCCAGAGTCCCAGAACATTTCCACACCTCCTCCGGGATTGCTGCCTCCGCCAAGACCAGGAAGCTTGCCTCCGAGAACCCATTCAAATCCTGGCCTGAACATGACATTGTAGGAGAAATAGACCTCCTCATGTCCTGGCCCGAAATTACTCAGCCACTGCCCGCCACCGTTATCCGGAGAAATGGTTCCCGCAGGATAGTTGAATTTCATTACCCTGCTGCCGTCAACCTGAACGATCTGGGTACGGTCCAGCCCGTTCTCCCAGGGGGGGTTGTTCCAGTCATTCATCCACTCGCCCCTGAGATAGGCTCCCTGCGTCGTAGCCTCAAAATCCTGCTTGAATATGATATGATAAATATTCTCCTGTGCACTGATCCCCTGTGATACCATAGTGATCAAAAACAGGTGAATTCCCAACCACAACATTCCCCTGCTTAAACCGGTCCGCTTACTCCCCACCTTTACCAAGTTAGTTTAAGTTCTGTTCGCTCTGTTTCCTAAATTCCCGATGTTCTCTCTTGTACGCGTGAAAGGCTAATTGGTTACCTTCATTGCTCTCCTTCTTCCACCCCTGGCTCTGTATCTGTTTCCCGGATCAAAAACCGTGTCCGCCGGAGTCTTTTGTTTGACGAAAACAGGCAGTTTCAGGGCGGACGGTAAAACTAATACGGTTGAGGGAAAATTCCTATGGAAAATCATTATTATACAGCTAATTTAGAATTATTATCACTTAATAAAATGCTCCACAAATTTCATGGTGATCGGCAAGGATTCACCAGCGAAAATTTAACTTTGGGGGGTTATCAAACCGCGTGCCAAAAAAATGAACACCAGCAGCCGCAAAATCGATTTTCTGGGTATTCCCCTGGATGCGATCACCATGCAGGAGACCATTGACCTGATCGATGCTGCCATACAGGGCGGAGAGAAGATCAATCACGTGGTCATCAATGCAGGCAAGGTGGTGGCCATGCAGAATAACAGGGAATTGCGCGAAAGCGTGGTGACCTGCGACCTCATCAATGCCGACGGGCAAAGCATTGTCTGGGCCGCCAGGTTTCTCGGTCACCCGGTCCCGGAACGGGTGGCAGGAGTGGACCTGATGCATAACCTGGTGGCACTGGCCGCCCGGAAAGGGTATTCCTGCTACTTTTTCGGAGCACGGGAGGAAGTGGTTACCAGGGTGGTAGAGATCTACCGGGATCAATTTGGCGAAGATGTGGTGGCAGGATACCGGAATGGTTATTTTAAAAAGGAAGAAGAGGAGGACATCGCCAGGGCCATCGCCAGAAGCGGAGCCAGCATCCTCTTTGTGGCCATGCCTTCTCCACACAAGGAGAATTACATGTACAGGTACAGGGATATCCTTGACAATGTGAACTTTAATATGGGGGTTGGAGGTTCATTCGATGTGGTTGCGGGGGCCACAAAAAGAGCTCCCCGCTGGATGCAGAAGATTGGAATGGAGTGGTTCTTCCGCTTTATTCAGGAACCGGGACGCATGTGGAAACGGTACCTGGTCGGGAATACACAATTTATCATTCTGATTCTGAAAGAAAGATTCAGGAAGCGGAAATAGCCTGGACTGATCCTGAACAGCAGTCCAGGCAAGGCGCACAGACACTGACCCCGTATGAATTGCTGCATTTATCAAAATGAGAGAAAGTATCAAAGAGAGTTTTGACCAGTTAAGGGCCTGGTGTGAAAAAGAACAATTCAAGGGATGGGACCCCTATGACGGATTGAACAGCAGGGTATTTCAAACCATCCCACTGGTCGGCAAAAGCAGATTTGCACGGCTGGCCTGGATCCAGGCCTTTAAAAGGAACCCGGTCAACCTCAGAAAGCTGCTGCTGGTTCCAAGGGACTATAATCCAAAGGGACTGGGGCTCTTTCTCCATGGATATTGCAACCTGTACCACCTCACCCAATCCGAATCACTCCTTCCCCGGATCCGGCAGCTTTCAGAACAGGTCATTGGCAAAATCTCTCCCGGCTATCACGGGGCATGCTGGGGATATAACTTCGACTGGCAGGCGAAAGCCTTTTTCCAGCCGGCAGGAACACCAACGGTTGTCGCGTCCACGTTTATCGGGTATGCCCTGTTTGAAGCGTATGATATTCTGGAAGATCCGGAAATCCTGAGCGTAGCCACCTCCGTTGCTGAGTTCATCCTGAAGGATCTGAACAGGACCTATGATGAGGAGGGCAATTTTGCATTTTCATATTCCCCGCTGGACCGCTCACAGGTCTTCAATGCGACGCTTCTCGGGTCAAGAATACTAGCAAGAACCTTCGCCTATACCGGCCAGGCTGAACTGCTCGATGAGGCCATCCGGTCGGTCCGGTTCTGCATGCGGCATCAGCGTGAGGACGGTTCCTGGTCTTACAGCACACTCCCCTATCATCAATGGATTGACAGCTTTCATACAGGTTACAACCTGGAGTGTATCGCAGAATACCAGCGGTACTCAGGAGATTTTTCCTATGAAAGGGATCTGCAAAGGGGCTTCCAGTACTACCTGGCTCATTTCTTCATGGAAGACGGACGATGCAAATACTACAACGATTCGTTGTATCCCATTGATATTCATGCCACGGCACAGCTGATCATTACACTGATCAGGCTGGGGGTTTTTGAAGAACACCGCGAAATGGCGGAAAAAGCCCTTTTATGGGCCATCGGGAATATGCAATCGGATAAGGGGTATTTCTATTTTCAGATCAGGAAGGGGATGACCTACAGGATCCCCTACATCAGATGGGCCCAGGCCTGGATGTTTTTTGCCCTTTCGGAGTACCTGAGACACACCGGGGAAGCCGGCTCAGGCGGTGGTCCTGTCAATGAGTGACCGCAGCTCCTCAGAAAAACGGTCCCATGAGTTTTCCTCTATGAACGCTTCCATATCCTTCTTCCGCGTCAGCCGGTCAATTCCTGGTCCCAGATGCGCATCGATCTTTCGAAGAAGCTGCGGGTAATCCTCAAAAGTATCGATCAGCCCCATTTCAGCCAGATCCCTGAATGCACCCGTATGGGGTCCGATGATGGGAACCAGCTGCGAAAGGGAGTCCATCAGTACTCCTGAACTCAGCACACTGTCTGATTGATAGGTGATCAGTACGAGCCTTGATTGCCTGATCAGTCCCATCAACTCCGGCTCCGGAACGAATTCATCCCTGAGGGTCAGGTTCCCGGTCGTGGCGGTCAACCCCCTGATCTTCCGGGAAAGCGCTTCCGTTGTTATTTTACCGGCGATCATGATCCGGTACTTTTGGAGCAATCCCTGTTCATTCAGAAATCCAAGAAAACGGTCAATCCCTTTGTATTCGGTGATGCTGCCCCATATGATGATATCATAAATCAGTTCCTTCTGAACATCGGCCGGAAAGGGTATGGATCTGACCGGGTGCGGGATATAAAACGCCCTGTCCGGATCGGGGATCAAACGGAGCCCCTCCCTGGCATGGGTGATAATCAGGTTACTGCGCAAAAGCATCTGATTGAACAACAGATTCTTCCAGTACTGGTTTTCCCTGTAATGTGATTTTTTGTTGTGAAGGATCCAGATCACCCTGATCTTTCTTTTTCTGAATATCCTGAGCATCATCAGGAAAAAAAGGGTCTGTGCCACACCCCTGTGTTTTCCCGGCAGATCCTCGATCCAGTTCAGGAACACCGCATCGATCGATTTAAGGTAGCGGAGAATGTCGGTGATTCCCCTGTCCGACGGCCTGCCGGCATTGACGATGACAAAGTTTTTTTCGAGAGCTGCCCTCAGGTGCCCCATATAGGGATTCCGGATCCCCGTTTTGTTACGGGCAGTATTCGGATAAATATAAATGCGCTTCATTTCCGCACCTCGGAGGTTTTTAGGTCCACTCTCCCGTCAAATCAGGATTGTCTTCCGCCGGCCATCTTCAACAGGTACGGATCCTTGCCGTCCACGTGAAGATCGATCAGATAGAACAGGAAACACATCAGGATAATGTTCTCACCGGAACTTCCGAATGCTCCTCCACCTGTTACCAGCGTTAGCAGAACACCCAGAAAATTGTATTTGATGAACATCAGGTTTTCGGGCAGTTTTCTTGAGAACACCCTGACCAGGATGATGATGACCGCCACCACGTAGAGCAGGCCGTATTTCACATATTCGCCAATCAGTCCGATATCGGAGAGGTAATAACCGTATTCTTCCGAATACCTTGCAAGCCGCAATCCGTATAAGCTTGATCCCGGTGATCCGTTCCCTGTGATATAAGCAAGATCGGAAGGAATAAACCGCATCAGGAAAAACCTGGCAGCCTCGAGCCGGATACCACCCTCCAGGTTCTGGGTCTGACTGCGGGTGACCTCAAACATGGAAAGAATGATGTTCTCGAAAAGGAAATAGATGGGGATCAAGGCGATGCCCATCAGAAGGAAGAGGAGCGCCTTGGCCTTCACTACCCTGCTCTGGAGAATAAACAGGATGGTGATCAGCAGAATCACCGCCAGCACCTGCCTGGTTCCCAGTAGTACAAACACCCCCATGGCCAGTAACAGGAAGAGTACATATTTGAATTTATAACTCCGAAAAGTGAAATAGAGCCAGATGTAATAGGAGATGACCAGGTATCCCGATCCAACCATAAAGATGCGCAGGGTTCCCCTGTCGATGAACATTTTTGAGGTGGTCAGCTCCATGGGGTACACAATGGTCTGGGCATAATAGATGACCACATAGACCAGTGCAAAGACGAGAATGGTGCGGACCACGAATTTCCCATCCGGTTTCAGATAGTGGAGCAGGAAATAGACCAGGTAGAAATATATGGCACGCTGGGCGTAAGCGGTGATGGGCAGTGACTGGTCCTGGTACACATAAGATCCTATCATGCTGAGAAAGACGGATACAAAAATCAGGATGCTCGGAAACACCAAACACTTGCGGATGGCTTTACCCCGCTGATATACCAGAAAGATGATCAGCAGTGCCGCGGTGAGTCCAATCCCGATCCATTCGGTCAGCTTAACCGCCACCTCCGGAACAAAAGCGATGCTGTACAGCTTCAGTGAGCAGAGGATGATGATGTATATGACAATTTTCTTCAACATGGATCGATGGACATGCTGTCCCTGGAAGCGGTTTGTTATGCGACTGCCTTCTTAAGTCCGGGTATATTGGAAACTAAGATATGCTTTATGAACTGAATCCCATACATGGGAAACTGATAGAGGTACTTCATCACCGGCCATTTCATCAGCCTGAGGGAGAGGAAAGGGGCATACCAGTTATTGAACATGAACTGGATGATAAATTTCGCCACCACCACGCCAAGCAATCCGTATATGGGAAGGATGTAGAATCCCACTGCCAGGATAAGCGCCCCTGATATGGTTGCCGGCAGCACAAAGGGTACATGGTTCGTGGAGGTATACAGGGTGGCATGATAGGAAGCATGTATGTCCAGGATCTCGGTCACCGCAATGATCACCAGGATACCGAGCGCCACGAAACGGGTATCGGTTCCGATCAGGTCCAGGGCAAAATTCCCACCAAACAGGATCACGGCCACAGCCAGGATAAGTACAGTGAATCCAAGGAACATATATTCAGAGGACCTCCGGCGGAGATTGGGCAGGTCCTTTTCAGCAGCCAGCTTGTAAATGGTTGGCACATGGGTGTAAAATGGTGCCCGTGCGATGTTCAAAACGAAGGTGAAGATGCGCATGGTAAAGAGAAAGTTGGCCATGACCACCGCATCGCTGATCTGGGATGCCAGCAGGGAAGTTCCTGAATTGATCGCATAACTGCCCCAGAACAACAGACCCGTCCTCCAGGTGGCAGACCAGAGTGACCTGAATATTTCGGAGTCAAAAAAGTTCCTGTTTTCAAAGGCAACATTGTTCTTCCGGAACCACTTCAGCACATACCAACGCAGATAGCTGAACCTGATAATCGACTCAAGCAGCATATAGCTGACCAGGTATGCCACACCCAGGTTGCTGAGCAGCAGAATGATGTAGATGGATACCCTCAACACCCCCTGAAATGCTCCAAACCGGGCCTCCAGGGTAACAAATCCAAGGCCGCGCATAAACGAGCTCCATTTGACCGACAATATCATGAAGAAGCTGTACGGGACCACAATGATAAATGCGATCCAGATATCGGTCTGGTGGTTGGACAATTCAATGATGTTCCAGGCTGCCGCCAGGCCCCCGGTTGAAATCATCAGAACAGCAAAAAGGCCAAGAAAAATATAGATCCGGTTTGCTGTGGTCAGCAGGTTCTTCAGTTTTTCCAGATTGGGGCCACCATCCTTCACCTCCACGATTTCATCATACTCCTTCTTGTTTCTGGGAAGATAATCCGCTCCTGCATGGAAATAACTGACAGCCCTGATCAGGGTCGAGCCGAAACCGGAATCCGCCAGCATGGCAAATCCCATGATGGTATTGATAAAGAACCAGAACGACTGTTCAATGGGGGTGAAGAATTTCAGTATGAGGGGAAGCACGAACAATGCACTTCCGAAGCGCACAAAATAGGATGCCCAGGACATCATGGTTGCGCTGTTATATATCTTCTTAAGCATCTTTCAGTTTCTATGCGACAGGTCCGCAGAGGTTCAGGACAGCAATGCTGCCTTCAGCCTTTCAGTGTTCGCACTGGAGGAATACTCCTCCAGAAAAACCCGGTAGGCCGCCTCTTCATTATTGATCTCACCATTCAGCACCCGCAGAAGCCCCTTTTTAAAATCCCCGGGATCATCAGCAATGACAATGGCTCCGTTATGCCTGATCCCCTCGGCCCCCACCGAGGTGCTGACGATACTGGTCTTCAGCGCCATGGCCTCCACACATTTCAGCCTAGTTCCGCTTCCATGCTGAAGGGGAATGATCGCTGCAATGGACCGGGCGATCAGACCCTTCAAATCATCAACACTTCCCAGGGCCTTCACGCGATCCGGGTGCATTCCCTCTTTCAGGATGGTGTCATATTTCTCCTTTGACCCATGCCCGGCGATCAGTAGTTCAGCCCGTTCCGAAAGCCCGCTGTCCCACACATGCTCCAGAAACCACTTTAATCCGGCATAATTCTGAAATGCGTTGAAGTTCCCCGTCATGATCACCTGTTGGCCTTTCTCCCCGTCATAGCCCCGGTACTCCTTTTCGTCGATATAATTGGGGATGAGGCAAAGGCTGGTGATTCCCAGGCGGTTCCTGTAGTAGGCAATGTCTTCATCGGAAACCCCGATCAGCAGGTCTGCCTTTTTGAAGTATCTTTTCTCATGGAGCTTTTCCAGCCTGAATTTCAGTGCCACATATAGCTTTTCCCTCCACCCGGTAACTGGCCGCTGAATATTGAGGTACGATTGAACATTATGGGTACCGTAGGTAACCCTGATCCCCTTTCCTTTGAAAAATCGGATGTAATGTCCGAGGAAATCGTAATCCAGAAAAACCTGATCGATCTCATGACGGTCGAGGATATTGCTCAGGAGCCTCATCAGGGAACGGTTACGGAAGAACAGAAATAGCAAATTGATCCACCGGTTTCTGGTACGCATCCCCGGCATGGGAACATATTCGACCTTTTCATAACGTTTCTTCACCGGAGGTTCATTTCCGGCGAGCAACACCATGCGGTCCGAGAATTCCAGAAGGCTATTGATCAGGTGGTAGCTTCTGATGCGTTCGCCACGGTCAGGGGGAAAAGGTTCCAGCTCGGTGATATACAACAAATTCATTTTCAATCAGGGGGAGGAAAACTTGAGACGTTCCATATGTCTTCTGACGATCTTCTTGGGAATGCTGTATCTGAGCAGTTTCCTGGCCCTGTTGAGTTTCTTCTCATTGACGATGGGAGGCAATTCGACAGAATCGTAGGTATCCAGAAAATACTTGATATTGACCATTCTTGCATATTCCAGGCTCAGTTTGGTCATGAAGTTATTGTACCTTCCTGATTCAATCTCCCTCAACCTGTATTGATAGACTTTATTGATCATGCCGTCGATCAGGTGATTGGTGGACTGGGACGGTGAGATGCGATAATAGGTCATCTCCTGTTCCGCATAGAACATTTTCATTTTCCGGGTGTAACGGTACCAGAAATCAAAGTCCGCGATGGGGTGCAGATCGCTGTTAAATCCGCCGATTTCCAGGGCCACATCCTTTTTGACCAGTACCCCCGGGAAGGCAATGTTCCTGAAAAAGAAGTATTCCGGATTCATGATCCGGATATCCTCTGTCATTTCCACCTGCTGGCTGATCCCTTCCCATTCTTCTTCGCCCACATGACTGGGAAACGAGATTCCTCCTACCTGATCGCCGTATTTCCTGATGATCTTCATGCAATTTTCCACATACTGGCAATGCAGCATGTCATCGTCATGCAGCACCGTCACCCAGGGGGTATCGGCATACCGGAAACAATTGTTGAAATTCTCGTCCTGGGGTGCGGTTTCCTTTGTGCGGACATATTTGATCTCGACAGGCTTATAACTTTCGATGATCTCCTTGAATTCATGGTGCGGTGAATTGTTGTCGATCAGCAGAATGCTGCATGGCTGTGTCTGGTTGACCACGCTGTCCAGGGCCTTCCTGATGAAGTCGGTCCGTTTGTATACCGGCAGTCCGACAGTGATGATGTCTTTCATGGTTGGTCTGTTTTAAAGTCCCAGCAATTCAGGATCCAGTCCCCTTTCATTGAGCATTTTCCTGATCTCCTCCATGTACACCGAATTCATGATGATCACCACATCGGGTTTGTATTCCTTCAGGAAATCGGGACTCACATATTGCTTCCCGATGCCGGGTATGAAATTTCCATGCATATGGGGATTGATATCCACCACGTGTTCGATGACATTCACATCGTCAAACTGGGTAAGGAAACCCACTGATTTGGATCCTCCTCCCCAGATCACGACTTTTTTTCCCTGCTGCCTGAAATCCACCAGCCGTTCCCTCCATTCCCCGAGCTGCAGGTTGATCTTTCTGACAAATTCCCCGGTCATTCGTTTCAGTTCCTCCACCGGCTCCTCAAGGGGATGGACCTTTTCTGATCGCCCTTCCGAAGGAACAGCTTCCACAAACAGGTACTGGTTGTCGTATTCCAGGTACATATCCAGTACCTCAAAGCCGGTCATCCTGAACAGCCTGCCGATGGAGCCGGGACTCAGGTAGGTGCAGTGCTCGTAGAAAATGTCCCAGAATGCCTGGATCTGCAGGATCCTGACAATACTCGGCACCTCGAAGAACAGGACCACTTTCTGGTTGTCCCTGATCGATTTCCGGATGGTTTCCATGAAACCGTAGGTATCGTGGATATGTTCCAGGGTGTGCCTGCAACTGATGCAGTCAGCTTTCAGGTCACCGTGCTTTTCCGAGTAGAACTCCTTGATGAACCGCACATTCTCATTCTCTTTTGTTCTTCCCGGCACCCATGCAGGATCGATGCCAATGCCCCTGTTGTTCCCCAGCTCGCTGATCAGGTTGATGAAATCGCCTTTTCCGCAGCCGATCTCGATCACTTCCTTCTGCTTGATGTCATAGCGGTCGATGAATTTCTGGGTCACTCCGGTCAGGAACTTCACGAATGTGGGTGAGAATCCCTGCTGGTCCTCATACCCCTGGGTATAATAATCGAGGGAGGTGTCGAATGAGCTGTTGAAAATAAACCCGCAATGGTTGCAGAAGGCCAGCGTGATGTCCTTGCGCGGGATCTTCAGGGCCTCTTCCCTGTTCTTGATGGTGACCAGGCTGTGTACGGGCGCGTTCCTGATCTCAAAAAAATCCTCAAAATCGCTCTGCCTGCAATTGGGGCATCGTGTATGTTTCATGGGAATATTGCTTTGTGTTGAACCAGTTGTATTAAGTATTAAAAGAATTCAGGTCGAAATCAGGATGACCCATGTCCTTTTCCGAGACGACCTCAATGGCAACCGGCCATTGAATATTGAACGCGGGATCATTGTACCTGATCCCCCTCTCGGACCCCGGCGTATAAAATTCGGTCACCGGATAATAAACTTCGCAATGATCCTCCAGGGTAACGAATCCATGCGCGAAATTTCCGGGCACGTAGACCATCCTGTAGTTATCCTCGCTCAGTTCATGTCCGATCCACTGCATGAATGTGGGGGATCCGGGTCGCAGGTCGATCATCACATCATAGATCCTTCCGCGCGTACAACGGATCAGTTTACCCTCCTGGTGGGGATCGATCTGATAGTGCATACCCCTGATGGTCCCCTTCTGATGGGTCAGGGAGGTATTGATCTGCCTGATGTTGGGATTGATCCCCGCCTCCTCAAACTCTCGCTGGCACCAGGCTCTGCCGAAAAATCCCCGGTTGTCTTCAATCTTTTTGATCTCGATCAGGTATGCCCCCTTCAATGAGGTCTCATGGAATATCATCGTGTCGGTCTTTACGGATTAGTGGTTCCATTCCAGGTTCTCATTGATCAGCTGATGCTCCTGCAGGTAATGGAGCACCCTGAGCCTGATCAGCTTGGATTCCCTGAAATTCGGATCATTGAAATTCATCTCCAGCAGGTTGTCCCTCAGCTCCCTGATGGTACCCTGAAGATCCCAGATGGGCTGGTGATCGGGCGCCAGTGATTTATAGAGGTCAAAATTGACCCGGTAGGACCGCTTGTCGGGAGCCGCATCCGGATTCACCGATACCTTTACACCTGGAATCTCTGCCGCCACTGCCTCGGCAAGGGGCTTGATCTGGTTGTTCCACTCATTGGAACCGGTATTGACAGCCAGGAATGCACCCCCCTGATCGTTGTCACGCAGGATGCCCCATTCGAAAGCCCTTGCCATATCCTTGGTATTGATCATGGGTCTCCATGGGCTGCCGTCACTGAGTATCCCGATCTCATTGTTTACCAGGGCACCGGCCACAAAGTCATTCAGGACCAGGTCCAGCCTCAGTCTGTTGGTAAATCCGCACGCAGTGGCAAACCGCAGACAGGTGACCGTAAAATCACTGCCGGCCAGCGGTTCAAGTTCCTTCTCGGCGGCTACTTTGGACCGCGCATAGGCGGTCAGGGGATTCAACTCATCCTCTTCCTTTTTAGGGTATTCACTGGCGGCCCCGTACATGCTGCAACTGGATGCATAGACGAACTTCTTCACCCCGTTTTCTTTACAGAGCCTGGCCAGGTTGACCGCTGCCCTGTAGTTCACATCCATGGTCACCTCTTCGTACTTATTCCCCATGGGATCGTTTGAAATGGCCGCCAGGTCAAGAACGGCATCTGCTCCCTGGAGCAGTTTCGCAGGGAACTTCCGGATGTCTCCGAATACCTGTGCATTCAGTTTTACCTCCGGCGAATAATGCGGATTGGCCAGGCTGTGGGCAAAATAACCGATATCGAATCCGATCAGTTCGGCATCCGGGAATGTGGCTCTCAGTTGGTTGGTGACACTTGGGCCCACATAGCCCAGGTTACCGGCAATAATGATTTTCATTGTTTATGTTTTTATTGGGTGTTTATTTAGTCTTCCCATTTTTTCCAGGGAGCATTGTTGTCATTCCATAGCCCTTCCAGCAGGTTTTTATCCCTGAGGGTATCCATGGGCTGCCAGAAAGCCGTGTGCTTGAATGCAGTCAGCTGTCCGTCCCTTGCCAGGTTTTCCAGCGGCTCGCGTTCGAAAACTGTGCTGTCACCTTCGATGTAGTCAAAAACTTCAGGCTCCAGAACAAAAAAACCTCCGTTGATCCAGGCCGAATCGTCCCCGTCTCCCTGGGGCTTCTCCTTGAAATACTTGATTTTTGATTCGCCCGTCTTAAGGCTGAATACACCGAACCTTCCATGCTGCCTCACTGAGGTCAGGGTGGCATAGACGCCTTCGTTCTTATGGTGCATGATCAGTTTATTGATGTCCACATCGCTGACTCCGTCGCCATAGGTCAGGCAGAATGTCTCGTTCTCCACATAATCCCGGATCCGCTTGATCCTGCCGCCCGTCATGGTGAGCTCCCCGGTATCCACCAGGGTTACTTTCCATGGTTCCGAGTGCATGGAATGAACCTGCATCTGGTTATTCTTCATATCGAATGTCACATCCGAATTGTGCAGGAAATAGTTGGAGAAATACTCCTTGATCATGTATCCCTTATAGCCGCAGCATATGACAAAATCGTTCAGCCCGTAGTGGGAATAGATCTTCATGATGTGCCAGAGAATTGGCCTCCCCCCGATCTCAACCATCGGTTTCGGGCGAATGCCGCTCTCTTCACTGATCCTTGTTCCGAATCCGCCTGCCAGAAGTACTACTTTCATGGTGCAAAATATTTGGTGTCTAATGTATCCAGGGTACGTAATGTCTTTTCCAGTGCAATCTGCTGTCCCCGCTCGTTCCAGTGTGTATCGGTACCGAAATAGAGGACTTCCTGTGATTCGATATATTCTTCAAAAAGAGGGATGTAGGGCACACCTCTCTGTTCAAGTCCCGCCTGGATCCTTGGAAGGAAGTTGTTGTAAGGATCGTCGTTAATCAGCGTGTGGTTGACCGTATACTTGGAGGGGATTCCCATAAAAACCATCTTCAGGTTATAGTGCTCATTTAGCTTGTCAGCCAGGTCGGCGATGTTGTCGCAATAGGTATCGATCTCCTCCTGCGTGTACTGATAGTAGAAACTGCCCGGCTCCTCGTTGAGCTGATCGTAATAGAACAACCACGGGACCTCCTCTTCAAGGGTATATACCGGTGTGAATTCGGAGATGTACCCGAACACATCGAATTTCAGGGTGGCAAACAGGGAGAACAGCCCTGTGGTCAGGTAACTGCGCTTCAACAATGTGTGGTACAGCAATGCCGTATTGGGTTCGAACAGGTAATCCCTTATTTCAGCTGCCTCCTGCCTGACGGGACTCCGTTGATCGATGATCAGATCCGCCCTGTGAGGCACAGTGAACCTGGTAGGGATGTACCGCTCGGCCGATTCAAAAATAATCACCTTCTCCTCATCGGTTTCATAGCCCTGTTCGGCCAGGTATTGAAGGGGCCTGTCCATTCTCGCAAAAAATGTCTTTTCGCCCAGGCTGTCTCCCAGTGCTTCAGGGAAGGTCTCCAGCCTGGCAAAATCGAAAAAGCTGTCCCCGAAAAGCAGCATATCCGCCTCATCCAGATCGGGATGTTTTTCTGTGAATCTGTATTTAACAGAAGAAGGTGGCAGCGGCTCATGCCTGAAATGCCTGACAAAATTGAAGTAGTAGAGCTCCCCGTATCTGGTATTCTCCCAGTATTCGGGAATAATCTTCTCCAGTAGAACCGCGTTGAACAAAACGGGGTGGCGTATGGCAAAAAATGCATACAGGCAGACCACCCCGGAGGCGTAAATCAATATTTTCAATAATCTTTCGCTCATAATTACCTATCGCTTCGCTCTAAAACTGGAAATAAAGAAAATCGGTCCCCTGCCACACTCCCAGGATCAACACACCGAGAATGACCACAGTGAGCATTGCCCATTTCCACCCCCTGGGCACCTGCACCTTCATCCTGGAATAGAGGCCCGTATACTCCTCAAAATATTCAATCACCAATAGCAGGGCTATCGCCAGGAGTGAGATGTAGAAATCCACTCTGAACTCAAACAGATTAAGCCCGGTCACCTGACCGAACCGGAATGAATTTTTAATGATCAGGAACGCGTCCTGCGTATTGTTGGCCCGGAAGAAGATCCAGGCGAAATAAACGAGTACAAAGGTCACCAGGATCTGGGTAAACTGATACAGTCCGCGGTATTTGCTGACCCCGGTTATCCGGTTTGCATTCTCCCTGAGCCGTGTGGTCCAGATGGCGAACACCATATAGAAACCGTGAAGGGCGCCCCAGATCACAAATGTCCATTCGGCACCATGCCAAAGGCCGCTCACCAGGAAGGTAATGAACAGGTTATAATACCACCGCCACTTCACAACCCGGTTCCCTCCCAGGGATATGTACACATAATCCCTGAACCAGGTTGAAAGGGAAATGTGCCATCTTTGCCAGAACTCCCTGATGCTCTGGGCAAAATAGGGTCTCCTGAAATTGGTCATCAACCGGTATCCCATGATCAGGGCGGCACCGATGGCGATGTCGGAATATCCGGAGAAGTCGCAGTATATCTGGAACGAGAAAAAGAAGGTGGCCAGGATATTCTGCAATCCACCGAATTCAGCGGGATTGTTATAGACCAGATTGACATATTCCGCCAGCCTGTCGGCGATGACCACTTTCTTAAAGAATCCCCACACCATCAAAAGAATACCCTCCTTGACGCGCTCATACTCAAATTTGTAATTCTCCCTGAACTGTGGGATCAGGTTGACCGACCTTTCAATGGGACCGGCCACCAGCTGGGGAAAAAAGGAGACAAAAAGGGCAAACCTACCGAAATGGTACTCCGGGGTCTGCTTTTCCCTGTAGATATCGATGGTGTAACTGAGCGTCTGGAACGTATAGAAAGAGATCCCCACCGGAAGCAGAAAATCATAGGCGGGCACCTCTGCGAATACATTGAACCGCTCGAACAGGTGGTTGACGGTATCTCCGAAAAAATTGAAATACTTGAAAAAGAAGAGCAGCCCGAGATTGGTTGTCAGGCTGGCCACCAGCAGCAATTTCCGGACCTGCTTTTTACTGCTTTTGTACATCAGAATGCCCGAGATGTAATCCACCACGGTGGAGAACATGATCAGGACAATGTACTTGTAGTTCCAGCACATGTAGAAATAGTAGCTGGCAAGCAACAGCAGGACCCACCGGTACTTTGGATTGAGCGCAAAGTAGGCCGCCACCACAATGGGAAAGAAAATGATAAACTCTAGAGAATTAAATAACATGGATCAATAACCTCTTTTATAACTGCAACCTATCACTCATCACCCGCTTTGATGAGTATCTTCCCACTTCTGACAACTTCTTTCATCACAGGATCTGTAATCCGGAAAAAGTACATTCCATTATAAATACCTCTGCCTGTGAGCGCAACTTCATTATGTCCCCGTACCAGCTCTTCGGTCATCACCACCTTGCCTGTGAGATCCAGGATTTCCAGATGCAGTAACCCTGCAGCCCCCGTACCCGGATCAGTTTCGATGATCACAAATTCAGTGGCCGGATTCGGATAGATACGGATCTTTCCGTTCGCCTGAGGATCATCTGTTCCGGCGGTAAATGTAACCAGGAGCACGAATGCCTGGAAGGTGGTGTCCTTCTGGTCAGTCACACCGAGCACCACCAGGTTTTCACCTGCATGGTCATGGCCCGGTACACCGATCAGGACCTGTGTTTCGGCATAGAAATTGAGCCATTCCGGAAGGGTTTGGGCAAAATAAGTCAGCGGATCACCTTCCACATCGGTGGCCTGGATCCCATAGGTATAGGTCTGGGCGACCAGTGCCGTGTCCCTGGGATCGGTGATTATTTCAGGTGGCAGGTTGTAATTCTGCACCTCCAGGGTATAAGATTGCGTATCCTCCTCTGCCCCATCGCTCACTTTCAGGGTAACGTTCACAAACCCCAGGTCATTCAGGGAAGGTGTTCCGGAAACCCTTCCGGTGGTTGAATTCACCTGCATCCAGGAGGGTTTCTGCATGGCGGAATAGACCAGAACATCCCCAGGATCCTCATCGGTGGCCGCCATCTCATACACATACTCCAGTCCGCTCTTAGCCGATAACACGGGGGATGAAGTGATCACCGGGGCATGGTTGACGTTGGAGACCTCCACGGACAACGTGTAGAGGTTGGACTCGTCGGCTCCGGCCACCAGTCTTACCGGGACCGAAAGGGTTCCGGAAAAATTCTGTTCAGGAATTACCGTCTGCCCCTGTACGGTATAATGATCGCCACCGCTCACTTCCACCACCATTCCCGACGGGGCCTTTTCAGGCTCAACAATGATAAGGTCTTCGGTCTCGATAAGAAGCGGCGTATTCTCAGGGGTGGAGATGGGTTTCTGTCCGATGATCTCCGGGGTCCAGTTGACCGTGAAATCGGTCAGGCAGCTTGCCGACTTTTTCAGTGCCGGGATCACCGCCCCGTTATCCGTGGCCACAAATTCAATGGTCTCGGTACCACTCCAGTTCGGATCCCTGGGGGTCACCGTTACCCTGCGGCTTCCGTCAATGGAGATATTAAAATGCTGGGGAGAGGAAGGATACCAGGTCCAGGTAATTTCACTATCGCTGTCCTCTGCATCATACACATAGGAATCCAGCGAGATTGTTGAAAACGAACTCCCTCGGTCCCTGACCTGGTCCGGGATCTGAGTAACCTGTGGCCTTGTGTTGTAACTGTCGATGGCCTGGAACCACTTGTCGGCCATCTTATCGTACCCGGTCTGGTTGGGATGAACCTGGTCCACCAGGTCATTGTAATAATTGATACCCGCGCCACACTCCATATCCACCAGGGCGATCAGATCACCGCTGCTGATCCTGCTCTGGGCCATGGAGACCAGCCTGCTGTTGAATGTCGTTACCCCCGGATCGGTTCCGCATGGATTGTCCCTCCTGCTGATGATCTCTGCAAGGAATACCAGGATGGGTTCTCCCGAAGCATTCTCATAATCATCGATGGCATCAAGGATCCTGGCCACATCGTTCACCGAATAGTCGAGCGCAGAAACATCATTGGTGCCGATATGCAGCAGGATCACGTCAGCAGGGTAACTGTTCAGGTAGGGACCGGCTGTAACCTGGCCCGTATAGGCAGAAGTCCCCGTTTCCATAATGTCTGCCAGATAATTGTCCCTGATTCCGCTGAATCCCGCATTATCGGGATCGGTCATGATCGAATATCCGAATTTGAGATTCCCTATGAAATCCACATTAAATCCTGCACCGTTCATGAGGTTATACAACCTGTGCCTGTATCCGATGGCCTCCTGGTCAGGCAGACGGTCACAGTTGTTTACATTTCCGTTCAGACACATGGATCCCCTTGTGATGGAATTCCCCAGGGGCAATATCCTCAGCTGATCCTGTGCCTGAAGGAGATGAAATGCCGGGAACAACATGGTGACCGACAGGGCAACTGTTTTAATCCAACGCATCACTTTTACTGTATTGTTCAACACTCTGATGTTTAGTTCCTCAAACGGACTTTGCTCATATTGGTTTCAATAATGTGGGATAATGTACCCCAGGTTTGACGGTTTGCCCGCCATGACCGCTGAATGGTGTTTTTCTGGTTATGAAAAAGGGTGCCGTCAGACACCCTTTTTCATATATCAAACCCTTCTATCACCCATTATTACTTAACAATGAGTTTACCTTCCTGAGATTGCTGTTCGTTGTAAACCCTGAACATGTACATTCCGTTCCTGAGATCGGACACATCCACGTTTACTTCTCGCTGTCCGGACTTCAGGTTCATTACCTTCAGAGCCTTCCCTGACAGGTCCAGAATCTCGAGGGTGGAGGCCCTGCTGGTATTGACTTCAAATACCACATAGTCATCTGCAGGATTGGGATAGACCCTGGATACCAAGGCCTCAACCTGGTCAACACCCACACCCCAGCGCGGAGCAACTGTCACGGTGAACTGATGGTTCACTGTAAATACCCCGTCAGAAACGGTAATGATGACATTGTGCTGACCAAGTTCATCCGAAGTGGGGGTACCGCTGAGCACCCTTGAACCCACATCGAAGGTCATCCAGGAAGGAACAATGGTGGGACTGAAGGAGATCGGATCGCCTTCATAGTCGATCACCACCATCAAATAGGTGTAGAGCAGACCCACCTTGGCAGTATCTGCGGGTACAGAGGTAACCACAGGTGCAGTATTCACATTCCTGACGGTTATTGTGAACTCCTGTGCCACTTCATCATAGCCATCTGTGACCACAAGCACCACATCATGATCGCCCACATGCTGCTTGGCAGGGATACCGCTCAGGATGTTTGTCTCCGGATCGAAGGCCAGCCAGGTCGGCAGCAGGTCTGCCCTGAACGTCAGTACATCCCCGGCATCTCCGTCAAAAGCACTCACCTGGTACTGGTAGTTGGCATAGTTGTCCACCTGAGTAACAGGAATCGACGTGAACACCGGCAGGATATTGCCACTGGTCACTTTGATCACAAACTCCTGCGCAGTGCTGAATTCACCATCGCTGACGGTAATCTTCACATTGTTGTCACCCGCATCTGCCCGGGCCGGAATCCCCACCAGAATATGGGTGTTCTCATCAAAGGAAAGCCAGTCCGGCAATATCTCAGCCGTGAAAGTCAGGTCATCACCTTCCGGATCGGTGGCCTGGACCACGTAGGTATAGGCTTTGCTTTCTTCGGCTGTGGTGTCCGGTATGGATGTAAACACCGGCGGGTCGTTGACATCTTCCACCGTCAGGATGAATTCCTGGGTCACATCTGTGCTCCCATCGCTGGCCTGCAGGATAATTTCGTGGTCCCCCACATCTTCCTGACCGGGAGTCCCGGCCAGCAGACCCGAACCCGGATCAAAGGAGAGCCAGTCGGGGATCGTCACGGATGAGAGCACCAGTGGTGATCCCTCATAATCCTGCGCCTCAAGCGTATAGGAATAGGGCGCGTTCTGGGTAGCCGTGGTAACGGGCGTGGAGGAAATCAGGGGGAAATAGTTCCCCGGCTTGCAGTGTGGCCTGTTGGCCAGCCCGTCCGAATAAATCGCACTCACTTCCGCATCCGACAGGGCTTTTTTATACACCAGGACCTCATCCATGGAACCGTTGAAGGGATACCTGTTGGTCTCATAACGGCTCCAGTACCCGATCTGCATGTCATACAGGTTGTCGCCCACAAAATCCACATTCGGGAAAATGTGTGAATATGAATTCTTTGCATTGTTGATGTATACCCTCAGGTAGGTGGTCTGGCCAGCCGGAGCACCCTGGTATACGGCAACCAGATGGTACCACTGGTTGGTTGAGATGGGAATGTTAGGCGATACCACTTTGATCCTGTCTGCACCATCAATTTTGGGACGCATCAGGAACTCGATCCTGGGGGTACCATAATCACGTTCGTTGATCATCACCATATAAAACATGGCAGCATAGGTATCGGCGGGGTCACCCCTTGCAACCAGCACCTGGTTCACAGGATCACCGGTATGCATCCCCTGATACTTGAACCACATGGATACGGAGAAGCCCCCTGAACGCGGAAAGTCATACTGTCCCTGATCATCCACATAAATGTACTGCTCGGTCTTCCCAAGCGGGGAAAAGGTTTTTGCCTTTTCCACCACACCATCGGTATCGGTGAGGGGGGTCAGCGAGGTTGCAGTGTATCCTCCCTGGTAATCCTCGAATACGGTTTGAGAAGCCTCGTCAAGCTTCCAGTATGATATCAGATCATCGGCACAAACAATGGCATCGGTAATGTAGATGAGGTATGATCTGACCGCCTCACCCACCGAGTTGTATGCCCTGACCGTCACTTTTCCTCCATCGCTGGCAGAAGCGGGTGTCCAGGTGATCACCCCTGTTGAGGGATTGATGGTCATTCCCGGTCTTGCTTCCAGCAGCTCATAAGTTTCCGGAGGATCTGCAAACTGTGCGTTTACATCATAGGTATACAACTCCCCCAGGGTGGCAGTCTGATCCGGGATGGGCCCCAGATAGGGCTTTTCTGCTCCAAGGGCGTCGGCTCCCAGGACAAACATGGCCAGGAAAGCGAATAGATTTAAATAGTAACGAGTTCTCATAGTGGTTTTGTATTTTGGTTTCTTATTGCATGAAACATATAACGCGTATACGGAAAAAAACTAATTTGGTTAATGGTTTCGTCTAAAAATTTGATTCTGATATTCACAAGTTATACACATCCTTGAACTCAAAATTACAGGTAAAAGTTGCACTTCCTGAGGGGTATTTGATGAGCACTTCCCAATTGATGGGTAAGTAACAGCAAGCGTGGATATCCGCAATATCGACTTGACATCCTGCCAGAAAAGTCATTTGTCACAGATATGCCTCTGTTCGTCAAACTTAATAATGCCTATGTCCTGTTTTTCCCGAAAACAGAGAGCAACCTCCATTTCAGAAACCCCCCGATCACTTTCAAATAGGTCCTGCAAAGATAACAGTATGCCCTGGGTGAAGTGGCATACCGTTGATAAAATATGATATTCTTTCTTATGTTAAGGTTGGACCGGATATTTGTCAGCATGCGGAAAAGGCCCCGCACCGAATTCCCATGCGTCAACCCGCTGCTGGTCTTATCATTCCACATCTTCAGGGAGGGCTGGACCACCACCCTGTATCCCGCCCTGGATGCCCTGTAGGTAAAGTCACTGTCCCCGTGGTACTGAGGGAATACCTTCTCATCCCAGAACCCGATCGATTCAATGACCCTGACAGGTACCAGTGTTCCCATACCCGGCAGCCAGTCCACCTGCATGGGCTGTTCATAACGATCAGAATCCGGATGGTCCATCCCGTACATGTATTTTTTGCCCGTCACCGGATTGAAAATGCCGCCATAGGACCAGACCAGATTTTCATTTCCGTGGTAGTATATCTTCGACCCGATCAGTGTGTCCTCATCCGCTTCCTTAACGATCAGGTCCAGCTGGGTGAAGTAATCAGCCGCCGGTGTGACATCATTGTTCCACAGCAGGATGTAATCAGCGCCCAGCACCTCCATGGCATACCTGGCGCCCGCATTGACCCCTCCGCTCCACCACAGGGAACCGTCGCCCGGGACAAGATCCACTTCGGGATGGGCCGAAGAAATCCAGGCGGCTGTTCCGTCGGTGGACCCGTCGTCAATCACCACCACGCGGTATTCAACGGTTTTGAAATTCTGGTTAAAAATGAGCTCCCGGAGTGTGTCCAAACAACGGCGTGTGAAATCCAGGTGATTAAACACCGGCATGACAAGGGCGATTCTTTTCATGGGAACTGTTCTATCCAACCCCGTGGAATTCCTGGCCATTCTGATCGGAAAACTGCGAAAAAGTTACAATCAGCTCACATCCACCGGCCGTTTCTGCCTGACGTTCCTGCTGGATTTGCTTTTCTTGTTTTTACCCAGTTTGAGGCTTTCCCGTTTATGGGTAGTATAGTATTTTCCATAGGAACCCGACTTGGGTGTGTCGGAATTGATCAGCATGTGCAGATTTTTGATGCTCTTGGATTCAATGTCGTCCAGGCATGAGACCAGGAGTTTCTTGTTCACATAACCGATCCTGGTAACATACAGGCTGATATCGGCATATTTCATCAGCACAAAGGAATCCGTTA
>CAZNSZ010000068.1:0-24452 GCA_964575865.1 uncultured Bacteroides sp.
ACTTTCGACTTTCGACTTTCGACTAACTAACCCCTAACCCCTAACCCCTAACCAATCCTATGCCCCCCGAAATCCCCAAACGAAAGATCACGCTGTCGGGGCTGAAAAACGCCTTCAGGCTGTACAGTTACATCCGCCCCTACCGCACCATCTACATCATCGGACTGATCTTTCTGTTCGGATCCTCTGTGACCAACCTGGCCTTCCCTAAACTGCTGGGTGACCTGGTGAGCGCCGGAAACGAGGGACGGCTTGTGGAGCAGCTGAACCGCATTGCACTGCTGCTGGCCGGACTGCTGGTGATCCAGGCCGTCTTTTCCTATTTCCGTACGATCCTATTTGTGAAGGTCACCGAACGGTCCCTGGCCGATCTCAGGCAGGACACCTACAACCACCTTATTCAGCTTCCGGTGCGCTTCTTCGACCAACGCCGGGTGGGGGAGCTGAACAGCCGGATTTCTGCCGATATCTCCCTGCTGCAGGAAACCATGACCTCCACCCTGGCCGAGTTTGTGCGGCAGGTGATCATCATTGTCGGAGGCATTGCACTGCTGGTATATACATCCTTTGAACTGACCATTTTCATGCTGGCCATCCTGCCTGGGGTGGTGCTTCTTGCCGTGTTTTTCGGGCGTTTCATCCGGTCCTACTCAAGGAAGGCGCAGAAGGAGGTGGCCGAATCCAATACCATCGTGGAGGAGACCCTGCAGGGGATCCAGAGCGTCAAAGCCTACACCAATGAATTCTTTGAGATGGGCCGTTACAGGGACAGGACCATGAAGATCGCTTCCATCGGGATCAAAGGGGGCCGGTACCGGGCGGCATTTTCATCGTTTCTCATTCTCGGGCTTTTCGGGGCCCTGATTGCCGTGGTCTGGCGCGGGACCCTGCTCATGGCATCCGGGGAGATCGATGCGGGCGAGCTTTTTTCTTTCGTACTCTATTCCGGTTTCATCGGGGGGACCATCGGTGGAATGGCTTCGGTATTCACCACCATCCAGCGATTCCTGGGTGCTACCGAGGATCTCTTTGAAATCTTTAACGAAGATCCGGAAAAACTGGAGGAACCCTCCCCGTTGAAGCCGGAAACCCAGCTGAGCGGAAAGGTCACCTTCCATAACCTCTCATTCACCTATCCCAGCAGACCGGAAGAACCCGTACTGCGTGATATTTCACTTGAGATCCTGCCCAACCAGGTGGTGGCCCTGGTGGGATCGTCCGGGGCAGGAAAGACCACCATGACCTCTCTGCTCCTGCGGTTTCATGAACCCACCTCGGGTGGGATCCTTTTCGACGGAATAGAAGGAAAGGATATTCCGCTCTCTGACCTCCGAAGGCAGATCGCACTGGTTCCCCAGGATATTTTCCTGTTCGGCGGAACCATCCGCGAAAACATCCTGTACGGTGATCCTTCGGCAAAAGAGGAACAGGTCATGGAGGCGGCCAGGCAGGCCAATGCCTGGGAATTTATTGAGCGGTTCCCGGATAAGCTGGATACGGTGGTGGGGGAACGGGGCACTCAGCTTTCGGGCGGACAAAGGCAGCGGGTGGCCATTGCCCGGGCACTGTTGAAGAATCCACGGATCCTGATCCTGGATGAAGCCACTTCCTCCCTCGATTCAGAATCGGAAAAACTGGTGCAGGAAGCCCTCGACCACCTGATGGAAGGGCGGACCTCCATCGTCATTGCGCACCGTCTCAGCACCGTCCGGAACGCTCATCAGATATTTGTGCTGGATGAAGGCCGGATCGCAGAATCCGGAACGCACCGGGAGCTGATGCAGATACCCGGCGGGAAATACAGGATGCTCAGCGAGCTTCAGTTCCTGAGCGTTTCCTGATCCGTTCACCCATTTTTTATATCTTTCGCCCCTCAGAGAATTTTCATGAAGCGGCTGATTTTCTTCTGTGTGGTGCTGCTGGTTGCCGGAACGGTCCGGGCGCAGGAAAGCGGACTCGGTATCGGTATCATTCTGGGGGAACCCACCGGGCTGAGTGCGAAAATCTGGACCACCGGGGACATGGCCCTGGATGCCGGCCTGGCCTGGTCATTCACAGGGACGGGGTACGTCCGGATCCACACCGATCTGCTGTGGCACCGCCGGGTATTTGACGTGGGTACCGGAAGCATGCCGCTTTACTACGGATTGGGTGCCAAACTATTGCTGGCCAGCGAACTGGGACTGGGAATCCGTATCCCCGCAGGACTGGCTTACCAGTTTGAAAGCGCTCCCATCGACATCTTCGTCGAACTGGTTCCGGGGTTGAACCTCCTGCCAGCGACCACCTTCGATGTGGATCTGGCCATAGGTGCCAGATACTTTCTCTGACATGCAATAACCCGCTTTGCTACACGTTGATCACTTAGTGCCTGAAGGATGCGCAAATATTGATTATTCATGGTATCTTTAGGCTGCCAATGATTCAATTTTAATACCCATCCAATGAAAAAGTCTTTCTTTCTGATATTCACGGCCACCATGCTGGTCCTCAGCTCATGCTCCAAAAAGACACCGGAATATGCCAACAGCATCCCCGATGATGCCGTGGCGGTGGCTTCGCTCCATCCCATGCGACTGCACACCAAGGGGAAACTGAACAGCTTCGAGTCATTGAAAGAGCGGGTAAAGGACGAGGTCTGGAGCCAGGTACTGGAGGATCCGCTCAGCACCGGACTGAGCATGGATGAATACCTGTTTGTGTTCGGAGTGATGGAAGATGAAGGTCCGGTGATCGGCGTGGTGAGCGGTATGAAAGACCGGGACAAGTTTGAAGAGATGCTGACGCAGATCAAGGAAGACATTGCCTCTGAGTTTGTGGTCAATGATCAATACACCTATATCCGGCCTGACGAGGAAGGGATCATCTCATGGAACGATAAGCAGATGGTGGTACTGGCCAGCCCGGACAATGACGAAATGGGAACGGATTATTTCACCGGCAGGCTCGACTGGATGTACAGTCCCGTGAAGGAGGAATCGGTTACCAGCCTGGTCAACTTCAAGGAGTTTATGGGGAACATGAAGGACCTGAACCTCTGGATCTCATCCGATGATTTGCGAAAGGTCATTCAGGCGGTTGCCCCTGAAAATATGGACATCGACCTCCCGGTGGAGCTTTATAACAATTATGCACAGGTGTTCGTTGATTTTGCCAACGGATCGATGAACATCAATGGGGAGACCTTTTTCAGCGAAGAGGTGGAAAAAAACGTGGAGGAGTTCCTGGTCATGAATCCCTCCCTTAATCAGGAAATGCTGAACCTGGCACCCGGCGGGAACCTGCTGATGGCGGTCTCAGGCTCCATGGACCTGGATAAGCTGAAGAAACTGATCGCCAGGTTCGATCCTCCCCAGCTCGATAGCCTGGGGAACCGGCTGGAAGCTGCCACCGGGATGCCTGCGCAGGAGATTGTCCAGGCGTTTACGGGAGATTTTGTGATTTCGGTAAACAGCCTGGAGGACGGGGGAATGATCCCCTTTGAAATCTTCCTGGGTTTCGGTGTGAACTCGGATGCGCTTCAGGAAAAACTGATGGCCACGGTGGAGAGCATGGCCCCGGTATCCCAGGACGGTACCTTTTTCGTCATCAACGTGCAGGGTACGGAAGTTTACAGCGGGATTCTCAATGACCTCTGGGTCCTTACCAACTCGAAGGGATACAAAGATGCGGTCAGCGGGGGGGCCATTGACAACTCCCTGTTGAGTTCGCGCTTCGATGATTTTGCAGGCGGATCGGTGGGGTTGTATATGAACCTGGACCTTGAGGGGTATCCATCGCTCGTCCATGACCTGTTGACCCGGAATCCCGAACAGGAACACTGGGTGAAGCGGATCACCGCTCCTTTTGAGTACATGGGATTTTCGTCCAGCAATTACAAAACCAGCTTCGTACTGAAAACCAACACCCCCTCGGAAAACAGCCTCTATACCCTGGTCAAACTGGCAGACCACGCTGAATGACCATCCGGGTTGAACATTTGATTCCCCTTCCCCTGCTCGAGCAGGATATCCAGGATTCACAGGTCTGGCAGACGGAATCCGTTTTATTCGAACCGGGTAAAAGCTACCTGGTCACCGCCCCCTCCGGCAAGGGAAAGACCACCCTGCTATCCATCCTTTACGGTCTCCGGCCGGACTACCGGGGCCAGGTATTCCTGGGTGAACAGCACATCGCCTCGCTGGGATGGAGACAGTGGTCCGCCCTCCGGAAAGACACCCTTTCATACATCTTTCAGGGACTGGAACTATTCGATCACCTGACAGCCCTGGAGAACATTACCCTGAAAAACGGCATGACGGGCCATCACACCGCTGCCCGCATCGGGGAAATGGCGGAACAGCTGGGGATCCACCCCTTTCTGCATCGCAAGGCGGGGATTCTTTCCTTCGGGCAGCAACAGCGGGTGGCCATCATCCGGGCCCTCTGCCAGCCCTTCAGTTTCCTGCTGGCCGATGAGTGCTTCAGTCACATTGACCGGGAGAACCAGGAGCGTGCCTTCACCCTCATCCGCGAAGAGTGCCGGGCCCGGGGGGCCGGACTGATCCTGACCTCGCTGAACAACAAGGAGGGACTGGAAACCGATCAAACCCTGACGCTGTGAAACTTCTGTATGGCATATTATGGAAGGACCACAGCCGGGCACACCTGCTGTGGGCATTCCTGGGAACTTTTGCCGGGTTCGTGCTGCTGCTGGCGGGGATCCAGTTCTATACGGACCTCCGGACCATTGTTGCCCAGAACCGGGACCTTCTGGATCCCGAATACATTGTGATCAATAAAAAAGTGGATATCGGCCAGACCCTGGGCCTGGGCAGGAAAGGTTTTTCGCAGGAAGAGATAGAGGAGATCAGTGCACAGCCATTCACGGACAGGGTGGCACCCTTTGTTTCCAATGCGTTCCCGGTAAGCGGCTATACAGAGAATGAGCGGTTCCCCGATTTTTACACGGAGCTCTTTTTCGAGGCCATTCCCGACGAATTCATCGACGTGAAATCTGAAGAGTGGCAGTGGGATCCCGAGGAAGGGACCATCCCGGTGATCATCCCCCAGGATTACCTGAACCTTTACAATTTCGGATTCGCTCCCAGCCAGGGCCTTCCGCAGATCCCCAAAGGGGTGTTGTCCATGATCAATTTCCGCATCCGGCTCAGCGGACAGGGACGGGGAAATTACGATGATTTTAACGGGCGCATTGTGGGATTCAGCAACCGGGTCCACTCCATCCTGGTCCCCCTGGACTTCCTGGAATGGGCCAACGAGAAATACGGTTATTTCGAACTTTCCGATCCCTCCAAGGTGATCCTGGTATCCCCGGATCCCACCGATCCGTCCATTGTCCGGTTCCTTGATGAAAAAGGGTATGATACCATCCGGGAAAGACTGAAGAGCAGCAGGATGAACATCATTCTCAAATTCATTCTCAGTTTCCTGGTGGTCGTGGCAGCTATCATTATCGGGCTGGCCTTCCTGGTTTTCCTGCTGAGCCTTCAGCTGATGATCAGCCGGTCGGCGGAAAAGATCAGGCGCCTCAACAAACTCGGCTTCCATTACCGGGAGATCAGCCGGCCGTACATTGTGCTTCTGCTCATTCTTCTGGCAGGTGTCACCCTGCTCTCCCTGGCCGCCACTGCCATCCTTACCAGGCAGTTCGCCTCCATGGCTTCGGAATGGAACCTGGAGATCTCCACCTCCCTGCACGGGATGATTTACGGGGTCGGACTGGGCCTGATCCTCGTTATCGCTGTGGCCAATGCTGCCGCAGTGCTGGTAAGTACCCGAAAGCTATGCCGGTAGGATCAGAATTTGGAGTTATTTGTTTGGTTGATCCAAATTTATCGCTATTTTTGCATCCCCAAATTAACGATTGAAGCAATATGGCACACCATTTATCGGCAAAGAAGAGGATCAGGCAGACCGAAGCAAGGAGGGTGAAAAACAAATATTTTGCACGCACCACAAGGAACGCTGTCAAGGAATTGCGCAATACCACCGAGAAGGAAGCGGCGGCTGAGCAATATCCCAAGGTGGTCTCCATGCTGGACAAGCTCGCCAAGAACAACGTGATCCACAAAAACAAGGCTGCCAACCTCAAATCGAAATTGTCCAAGCACGTGGACAGCCTCTGACCGGACTGTTCGGCTGAAGATATCACATATTTCTCAAGACCGCCCGCATCGAGCAGGCGGTCTTTTTATTTTCCCCCACCCGATGATCAGATCCCTCTCCGCGACATAAACTGGAAAAGGGAACCATGAAAGAATACCATTCACACGCCCTCACAAAATGGGCGGTAGAAGAGCGTCCGAGGGAAAAGGGAATGGCAGGTGGTGTCCAGCAGCTCTCCGATTCGGAACTGCTGGCCATCCTGCTGAGGTCGGGAACACGCAACATGACTGCCGTGGAACTGGCCAGGCAATTGCTGATCCAGGTAGACAACAACCTCCAGGAGCTCGGGAAGCTGGCACTCGGAGACCTCCTGAAACAGAAAGGGATCGGACCGGCCAAGGCCATTTCAATCCTTGCCGCCCTGGAGCTGGGGCGGAGAAGGGGGGGGATCCAGCAGATCGAAAAAACCCCGGTGAAGTCGAGCCGGACTGTATTCAATCTGTTCCATCCGCTGCTGGGCGATATCGAGCATGAGGAGTTCTGGTTGCTGATGCTGAACCGGGCCAACCGGGTGCTGGGACGGTTCAAGGTGAGCCAGGGGGGATTGTCCGGAACAGTGATCGATACCCGGATCATCCTGAAAAAGGCACTGGACAGCCTGGCGTCATCGATCATCGTCTGTCACAACCACCCCTCCGGAAACGCCCAGCCCAGCGATGCGGATGTGAAAATCACCGAAAAGTTGAAAAAAGCCTCGGAAATGCTGGAAATTAAATTACTGGACCATGTGATCATAGCCGATAAATCTTACTTTAGCTTTGCAGATGAAGGACTGATTCATTAGTTACCTGCAGGATATGTGGCCGGTTCTGTTTACCATACTTCTTAGCTCCGTCAAATTCGCCATGACCTTCCCGCTTGCCATCCTGCACTTTCAGTTCAGCTTTTTTGAAACCATTCTCTGGACCAATGTGGGCGGTCTGGCCGGGATCTATTTCTTCGCGTTCCTCTCTGAAAAGGTAATTGACTGGTGGAGAAGGACCTTCAGGAAGTCCCCTCAACCGGCCAGCGGAAAAGCGGTTCAGAACGGGAATGGTAACGGGAACGGGGGCCAGGAAAAACGGATTTTCACAAGGCGGAACCGGCGCATCGTCCGTATCAAGCAGCAGTACGGTCTGATCGGGATTGCCGTTTCAACCCCCTTTCTTCTGTCGATCCCTGTGGGGACCTTTCTGGTGGTGCGCTATTTCCCCCATTCCCGGTCACGGTTCCTCTGCCTGGTGCTGTCCAACCTGGCCTGGTCCGTCATCTATACCGGTTTCTACATGTTCTGGGACGGCTTGCTCTTCCAGCGGGGCTGAAACTCAACCCGGGTAACCTGCACCGGATCGGCACACCTTTCCAGCATCTCCAGTATGGTGAGCCCGGTGACCGGATGCGTAAACCCGGGGGCGATCTCTGCCAGGGGAACCAGCACAAAGCGCCGTTGTTCCATGGAAGGGTGGGGAATGGTCAGCCGGGGGTGTTCCCGGACCTCATTCCCGAAAAACAGGATATCGATATCGATGGTTCTGTCGGTGTACCTTCCCCTCTCCCTGATGCGTCCCATTTCCCGTTCGATCTCCAGAATCGTCTCCAGCAGCGGTAACGGGGAGAGGCTGGTGCTGATGGAAAGGCAACAGTTATAAAACGGATGGCTGCTCCGGAATCCCCAGGAGGCCGATTCGAAAAGGGAGGAGACCGCGTTCTCCTCACCGCACCTCCCGGCCAGCATTTCCCTGGCCTTTAACAGGTTAATTTCTCTGTCCCCCAGGTTGCTGCCCAGGGAAAGGTATACCGGGTTCCGGCTCAAAGATCGGTTCTTCTGCGGTTTTTCTTCCATCTAAGATATCCATTAACCGTTGCATTTTTAGTAAATTGCTGCCTCAAAAAAACCGGACAATGAAAAATTTCCTCAGCAGCCTGCTGGCCACACTGGTGGGTATCCTGATCATGACCATCGTATTTGTGTTGATTTTTATCGGGATCGTGGCAGCATCCACCGCCAAAGAAGTTCCTGAAATCAAAGAAAACTCCATATTGCTCGCCAAATTCAGCTCCCCCATTGCGGACCGGTCGGACGACAATCCGTTCTCCAGATTTCTGACGGGCAATCCCATGGCCGAGCCGGTGATGGGACTGGACCAGATCCTGAAGGATCTGAAGCGTGCCAGTGGGGACGAAAACATCAGGGGTATCTTTCTGAACCTGCGTGCGGTCCCCTCCGGGTTCACCACCCTCAGTGAGGTGCGCCGGGGATTACTGGATTTCAAGGAAAGCGGGAAATTCATCTACGCCTATGCCGACATGTTCACCCACACCTCCTATTACCTGGCTTCTGTGGCCGACAGCATTTTTATGACCCCGGAGGGAAATTTCTATTTCGCGGGTCTCAGCGCCGAGGCCATGTTTTATAAAAGGGCGCTGGATAAGATCGGGGTTGAAATGCAGGTCATCAAACACGGTTCATACAAGAGTGCGGCAGAATCATTTACCCGGGAGGATCTGAGCGATGAGAACCGGGAACAGATCGAAGGCTATGTGGGTGCCATATGGGAGACCATGGTGAACGACATTGCGGAAAGCAGGGGGATCGGGCCGGATGAGCTGAACCGGTATGCAGATGAGCTGGTCTCCATGGACAATGAACAGCTGGTGGAGTCAGGCATGATCGACGGTCTGATCTACTATGATGAAATGCTGAGCCTGATGAAGGAGAAGGTGGGCATTGAGGAGTCCAAGGACCTGGAGGCTGTCCAGCTGAGCCGGTATAAGGACGTTCCGCTCAAGGAGAAACAGGCGTTCAGCCGGGACAAGATCGCTGTGATCTACGCCATGGGGACCGTGGTCGACGGGAACCTGGGTGAAGGATACATTGGTTCAGAAAGGATCTCCAGGGCCATCAGGAAAGCACGGAGGGATAAATCGGTCAAGGCCATTGTGTTCAGGGTCAATTCCGGGGGTGGAAGCGTTACGGCTTCCGATGTGATCTACCGGGAAGCCATGCTGGCAGCCGAAGAGAAACCGTTTGTAGCCTCTATGGGAGATGTGGCTGCATCAGGGGGCTACTATATCGTGGCTCCGGCCGATACGATCCTGGCCAGCCCCAGTACGGTGACAGGTTCCATCGGGGTGATCTTCACCATCCCCAACCTGAAGGAGCTGATGAATGACAAGATCGGGATCACCACCGATGCGGTGAATACCAACAGGCATTCCGGTATATTATCCATTACCGATCCGCTGGACCGGGAGGAGGAGATGATTATCCAGCATATTGTCGACAACACCTATGAGAATTTCGTGGGGCTGGTCTCCGAACACAGGAACATACCCTACGAAGAGGTCGATGCCATCGCGGGGGGACGGGTCTGGTCCGGGAAAGATGCCCTCGACATCGGCCTGATCGATATGTTCGGGGGATTGGAGGAGGCCATCGAGGTGGCTGCTTCCATGGCCGGTCTGGACACCTACCGGGTGGAGTCGCTGCCCCGTCTGGAGGATCCGCTCACCACCCTGATGAAGCAGCTGACCGGGGATGCCCGGATGAAAGCCATCAGGCAGGAACTGGGAGACCAGTATATCCACTACAGGAACCTTCAGACCATCAAAGAAATGCGCGGGCTCCAGTCCATCGTCCCATTCGAAATAGAACTTCACTAGCCCATGGCAATACCCGACCGCCATAAGTGGCGCCTCCTGCTGGTCCCCTTTTCCTGGCTGTACGGGTCGGTGGTGTGGTTCAGGAATATGCTGTACGATTCCGGGGTATTTGCCTCTGCTGAATTCAATATTCCCCTCATCTCCGTGGGGAACCTTGCCGTGGGTGGTACGGGTAAAACTCCCCACGTGGAGTACCTGGCGGACCTGCTGAAGGAAGAGTTCACGGTGGCTACACTCAGCAGGGGATACCGCAGAAAGACCAGGGACTTCAGGGTGGCCTCCCTCCACTCCACTGCGGAAGAGATCGGGGACGAACCCCTGCAGATCAAAAGGAAATTTCCGGAAATTACCGTGGCAGTGGACCGCGACCGCCGGAACGGGATCCGGCAGCTCATGAAACTCACCCCGCCGGTGGAGGTGATCCTGCTGGATGATGCCTACCAGCACCGGGCCATCCGTCCGGGACTCTCCATTCTGCTGATGGATTATGCCACTCCCGTAACCCGCGACCTGCTGCTGCCGGCCGGGAGGCTCAGGGAGCCGTCAGCCAACCGGAACAGGGCCGATATCCTCCTGGTTACGCGTTCGCCCGGGCGACTGAAACCTATTGAAAGAAGGGAATATGTGAAAGACCTCGGCCTCTCCATCAGACAGCACCTCTATTTCACCTCTGTGAGGTACGGGGAATTGCTGCCGGTCTTCGATGGAAGCCCGGCAAGGGAGATCTCCTGGTTCAAAAACCATGTGGCCGCTGTGCTGATCGTCACCGGGATCGCCCGGCCGAGGCCTGTCCGCCAGTTCGCCCGAAGCATCAGCACAAAAATCCGGGAGGTACGCTTTCCGGATCACCACCGCTACAGGGACCGGGACCTGGCCCGGATCATGGAGGCCTACCAGGCGCTGAAATCGGAAATCCAATCCGAAGCAGATTCCAGCGGCCAATCCGAAGCAGGGGTAAAAAACAGTGATGGGCAAAGGACTGATACGGGGACCCGCAGCGAGGTGCTGGTGCTGACCACGGAGAAAGATGCCACCAGGCTGCGTGCCTTCCTCCCGCCGGAGCCTTTCAGACATGCCTTCCACGCCGTACGCATCCACATCCATTTCCTTAACGAAGACCAGCAAGAATTCAATAAACAGATCAGAAACTATGTTATCAGCAATAAAAGAAGCAGCATCCTTTATCAGGCTAAAGATCAGTGAAGTTCCACAAACCGCCATCATTCTGGGCACGGGATTGGGGAACATTGTGGACCACCTGGAAACTGAACAGGTGATCGATTACCAGGAGATCCCTCATTTCCCTGTCTCCACCGTGGAGGGACATGCGGGCAAGCTGATCACCGGGAGGCTGAATCACACCCCGGTCCTGGTCATGCAGGGAAGATTCCATTTCTACGAGGGCTATTCCATGGAAGAAGTGACCTTCCCGGTAAGGGTCATGAAATTCCTGGGGATCGGGACCCTGGTGGTCTCCAATGCGGCGGGGGGAATGAATCCCAATTTCGAGATCGGTGATATCATGATCATCAACGATCACATCAACCTGATGCCCAATCCGCTGATCGGCAAACACGAGCCGGAGTTCGGTGCCCGGTTCCCCGATATGAGCGAGACCTATGACAGGGAACTGGTGGCAGGAGCCCTGCATGCCGCCAGGGAGCTGGCCATCCCCATCCGGGAGGGGTGTTATGTGGGGGTGACCGGTCCCACACTTGAAACCCCGAAGGAGTATGAATACCTGCGGATCATCGGAGCGGATGCCGTCGGGATGTCCACCGTCCCCGAGGTGATCGTGGCCCACCAGATGGGCATCAGGGTCTTTGCCGTTTCCGTCATCACCGACCTGGGCGTTCCCGGGAAGATCCAGAAACTGACCCACCAGGACGTGATCGAAGCCGCCGAGAGAACCGCACCCAGGCTGGTCAGCCTGATCATCAAACTGATCGCCGGCTGATGAAACAGGTGCGGGAAGGCTTTCAGAAGGGAAGGGTGATCACCATCTCGGCGGTCCACTTCATTCATGATTGTTACACAGCCTTCCTTGCCCCGGCATTGCCGCTGATCATCGAAAAACTGGGGATCAGCTACGGAATGACCGGCCTGCTGGCAGTGATCCAGCGGATCCCCTCCCTGTTCAATCCCCTGATCGGGATCGTGGCGGAAAGGCCGGTGATGCGGTACATGGTGATCTTCTCCCCTGCTTCCACCGCCTTGTTCATGAGCATGATCGGACTGGCTCCGGGCTATATTTTTCTGGCCGTCCTGCTTTTTTTCTCCGGGATCAGCTCCACCCTCTGGCACATCCCCACTCCCGTGATGGTGAAACAGCTATCCGGCAAACGGACCGGAAAGGGAATGAGTTATTATATGGTGGGTGGAGAGCTGGCCCGTACCGCAGGACCCCTGATCATCCTGGGGGTCATCAGCCTCTGGGGACTGGAGGGAACCTGGAAGATGATGCCCCTGGGGATCATCGCCTCGGTGATCCTCTATTTCAATTTCAGGAGTGCCAGGTTCACGCCGGCCACCTCATCACGGCACCACGAGGAAGGAAGCTACTGGAAGATCTTCAGGCGATTTTCCGCAGCCTTCCTGTTGACGGGAGGATACACCCTTTTCCAGGCAGGGATGAAGGCTTCCCTCACCTATTACCTGCCCACATTCCTGACTGCCCAGGGGAACACCCTGAAATATGCCGACCTGGCACTGACCGTGATCCAGTTATCGGGGGCTGTGGGTGCCCTTTTTGCCGGCACCATCAGCGACAAACTGGGCAGGAACCGCACCCTCTTTATCGTCAGCCTGGTCACCCCGCTCCTCACCCTGCTCTTCCTCCGGCTGGAGGGATGGCAGATCTTTCCCGTGCTGCTTCCCCTGGGCTTTTTCCTGTTCGCTCCCACCTCGGTGATGCTGGCAACGGTCCAGGACCTCGACACGGACAAAAAGGCCTTCGTGAATTCCATCTACATGACCCTCAATTTCTTTGTAAGTGTGATGGTTTACCCGGTGGTGGGCGGCATCATTGACAGGATCGGGTTCCTTCCCACCTTCAAAGGTGCGGCCCTGCTCGGATTCGGGGCCGCCCTGATCGTGATCCTCACCCGGAACAAACTGTACGGGATCACCCGGCACGAATTCGGTCAGCGGTAGATCAGTCCCAGGGCCACCCGCCGGCGCCAGATTTTCCCGGTCGTTTCCTGGTATGCGCGGGCATGCAAAACATAAATGCCTTCCATGGCCATCCCCCCTTCATCCCGCACCCCGTCCCACCGGTAGACCGTTTCCGGTCCGGCCAGGTGATTGTTGGCCAGGGTGGTTACCTGTCTGCCCCCCATATCAGTGATCCAGAGTGCCACGACCCAACCGGTTCCATCAAGCCGGACAGTGATCTCCAGCAGGTCTTCATGCCCGTCATTGTCGGGGCTGAACACACGGGGCATGATCTGCAGGGATTCACTGCCTTCGCTCTCTCCGGGCCGCTGGGAATTGGGTGCCCCAGGGGTGCAGTGGCCGGCTATGGAAGCGGCCGAATGCCAGTTCCGGGATTCGTCTCCCGGCCGGTCCGCATCGATCCGCTCCAGGCTGATCCCGGCCGGGCTGTCCAGCAGGTCAAGATGGTACTGCTCTCCGAATACTGCCCGGTCCACCGTCTGTCCCGCCCGGTCGGTCAGGTAGATGACCCCTCCCGCATCAGTCAGTGCCGGCCAGGGCCGGAGCCCCATCCACGGGCCGGAGCCATCAAGGAGATAGGCCTCCTGCAGCCACTGCTCATGGGGCGCCAGCACCACGTAGCCCCCCGGGGCCAGCAACCTGGAATGGTCCGTGAGCGGCCGGGGTTTGTCCGGTGTTTCTCCTTCCCTGACCACATCCAGGCAGAACTTCCGCAGATCCTGGTAGCGGTGGCCGGGATTATACAGCTCCACAAACTCAGGGGAACCCGCCTGCGGATGGAACATGATCTCATTGATCACAAGATCTCCCGCTTCAGGGTCCAAAGCCATGCCTCCACCTGCACTCCGGACCCGGGAAAGGTTCCCGGAACAATCCACCAGAAGGGGAACCTGAATGGTGTATTCAATTCGCCGGCTGACCTCATCAGGGATCCAGAGATCCACCCGGTCACCCAGCGGGAACGAGGGCGCCACACTGTCCGGAAGATCTCCGTCCGGCATCAACGGGAAATGATCCGTTGCCCATGCAGCGCAACGGACAGGCTCCGAGAAATAGAGGGAAAACCTGCCTTCAAGAAGATCAAACCCGGTATAGCGCAACCGGGGCGGCTCCCTGTCCTCCAGGTCACTGTCCAGGCTGTTCACCGCTCCGGGGGTTCCCCCCCGGATGTCATTGGAGTAGGCCCACAAACGGGAGAGGTTGCAGGTCCTGTCCGGATCGGGGGACTCCAGTGCCCATCCCCCTTCCTCCTTCCAGGAGGGACCCCTCCAGGGCAGGGCATACTCAGCCGCATGGACAAGCACCCCTTCGCGGTTTTGAATATACACTACTGTTCCGTCATTGGGCAGGCCAATGCCCCTTACGACCGCATAGGTTCCCGGTTCAAGGGAAGCCCCCGGCCGGACCTGCTCCGGCGAAAGCTGGTACCGGCGCTCCCCCACCCCGATGGTCCAGCCGGTCATATCGATGGTTTCGGCGGACCGGTTATACAATTCGATGTATTCTTCAGGCGGGAGGCCCACTTCGGGTGTGGGATCTATCATCAGCTCGTTGAACACCACATCCCCCCAGACCACTTCATGCCGGGGCAGCATCGTTCCGGTGGAATGTGCCACACTATCTTTTTCAAAATCAAAAAAGTACTGTGCCTGTAAAAGGTGCGTGATGAACAAAAAAAGAAGGGATACAGCTTTCACTTTCGTGAAATATTTACAATTTTTGCATGGTGATAATTTAACATTCAAAATCATGAGAGTAGCAGTAGTAGGTGTAAGCGGAGCAGTGGGACAGGAGTTCCTGAAGGTCCTGCAGGAGAGGAATTTTCCCCTTGATGAACTGGTGTTGTTCGGATCCTCCCGCAGCGCGGGAATGTCCTTCACCTTCAACGGCGAAAAACTGACCGTGAAGGAACTCAGGGATAACGACGATTTCAAAGGCATCGACATTGCATTGACATCGGCCGGGGGAGGAACTTCCAAACAGTTTGCATCCACCATCACCAAACATGGTGCGATCATGATCGACAATTCCAGTGCCTTCCGGATGGAACCGGATGTGCCGCTGGTGGTGCCGGAAGTGAATGCAGCCGACCTGCATGACCTTCCCCGCAACATTGTGGCCAATCCCAACTGCACCACCATCCAGATGGTGGTCTGCCTGAAGCCGATCCATGACCTCTCGCCCATCCGCAGGGTGCATGCGGCCACCTACCAGGCTGCCAGCGGGGCCGGTGCCGCCGCCATGGCGGAACTGGAACAGCAGATCAGGCAGATTGCAGCCGGAGAACCGGTCACAGTGGAAAAATTCCAGTACCAGCTTGCACTGAACCTCATCCCCCATGTTGATGTGTTCACCGAGAACGGATACACCAAGGAGGAGATGAAAATGTACAACGAGACCCGGAAAATCATGCATGCGGACATCCATGTCAGTTCCACCTGCGTGCGGGTGCCGGTGCTGCGGAACCATTCGGAAGCGATCTGGGTGGAAACCGAGGAAGAGCTGAACCTGCTGGCAGTGCGGGAAGCCCTCGCCGCTGCTCCCGGGGTCACCCTGAAGGATGATCCCGGCAACCTGGTCTATCCCATGCCACTTGACGCTGCCAGCGAAGACGATGTCTTTGTGGGCAGGCTCCGGAAGGACCTTACCAACCCCAGAGGGATCGCCTTCTGGTGCGTGGGGGATCAGATCAAGAAGGGTGCAGCCCTGAATGCGGTGCAGATCGCCGAGTATATGGTGGAAAAAGGGCTTGTCTGAGCTGGAACTCCCCTAATACAGGAAGTCGTTGTAGGGATACCGCTGCACGTGGATCTCTTTGACCATCTGGTACAGGCGGTCCTTAAGCTCGTCGATGTTGGATTTGTGAAGGGCCGAGATGAAGATGGATCCGGGACGGGTTTCGTTCCAGGACCGTTTCAGCTCATCCAGGCTGATGTTCTCGCGACCGGACGGGGTCAGGTCATCCTCCTCCCTTGGAATGTAAGTAAACGCATCTGTTTTATTGAAGACCAGCAGGGTGGGCGTTTCGCCGGCACCGAGTTCCTCCAGAGTTTCCTCCACCACCCCGATCTGCTCCAGGTAGTTGGCATGGGAGATATCCACCACATGCATCAGGAGATCGGCTTCCCGCACCTCATCCAGGGTGGACTTGAACGACTCCACCAGGTGTGTGGGCAGTTTCCGGATAAAGCCCACCGTATCGGAAAGCAGGAAAGGGAGGTTTTCCACCACCACCTTCCTGACCGTGGTATCGAGGGTGGCAAAGAGCTTGTCCTCTGCGAACACCTGCGATTTGCTGAGCAGGTTCATAAGGGTTGATTTTCCGGCGTTGGTATACCCCACAAGGGCCACCCGGACCATCTTCCCCCGGTTTTTCCGCTGCACTGCCATCTGCTTGTCGATCCGCTCCAGCTGCAGCTTCAACCGGGCGATCTTGTCCCGGATGATCCTGCGGTCCGTTTCGATCTCCGTTTCACCCGGTCCACGCAGCCCGATCCCTCCCCTCTGCCTTTCCAGGTGGGTCCACATGCGGGTCAGCCTGGGAAGGAGGTACTGGTACTGTGCCAGTTCCACCTGTGTTTTGGCATGGGCGGTCTGGGCCCGCCCGGCAAAAATATCCAGGATCAGGTTGGTGCGGTCAAGGATCCTGCATTTCAGCTCCCTCTCGATGTTGCGCAGCTGGGAGGGGGACAGTTCATCATCGAAGATCACCAGGTCGATCTCCTCCTCCTGCACGAATTCCCTGACCTCGTTCAGTTTCCCGGCCCCGATAAAGGTCCGGGGATGGGGCACATCGAGCCGCTGGGTGAATACCGCCACCGGCTCCGCCCCTGCCGTTTCCACCAGAAACGCCAGCTCCTCCAGATATTCCGCAGCCATCTCTTCCGTCTGGTGCTGGGTGATGATCCCCACCAGGACGGCCCTTTCGGGATATGCTCTGTGATCCCAGTAATCTCCCATGGTATTCGGTCAGGGTGCAAAAGTAAGGATTCCCGGGGACTTTCCGAGATTAGGGGAGCCCCGGAAAAAAAGATATTCAGCTTGGGACTGTAATCCTTTGTGCTCAAAGAGTGACAGTGCCCTTGCTGAATATCATCCCCGTTGTGGAAGGATCGGGGAATATCCTGGAAAAGCGGTTGCTGAATCAGCCGGTTCTACCGGATGGCCATCCGGTTGGTATAAATCGCGTTGCGGATGGCCGGTTTGATGGTTTCGGTGCACATCATGACCATTTCCACATCGGTGGGGAACGGCACCTTCTCCTGCTGGGTACGCTTCAGTGCCTCCTCGGTCAGGGCACCCTCGTCACCAATGGACCGGGCTGAGTAGTGTTCGAAATGGTTCTCCGCACCGAAGGGTTCCTTCTGGATCAACCTTTCGGGATTGAGGGATACCACCTCAACTTCTCCCCTGATCTGCACCGACTTAAACTGGTGCGTGGTAATCAGCGTACAGGTGATGTCCTTGAATTTCTGAAGCTTGATATCATTGCCGGCAGTATCCTTCATGACATTCCCGTTGGCGTCCAGCACATATTCAAATCCGTCGGAGATCCGTTTGTTAAAGACCTCATCCGTATCCTTGGCCTCATCGGGCGAGACATTGATGGTGAGCAGCTTCACCAGTACGGCATAGTCATACTGGATGTTCTCGTCCATGTGTTTGAAGTGGTACTCCACCCACTCGTTATCCAGGCCCCTGGTATCGAAAGAGATCAGATCCTCCTGTACCTCGGGGGGAAGGGTGAGGGCTGCCTGCTGGTTGGCCACCTCCACGATCACCCGGCTGATCCCTTTCATGCGCGCTTCATAGATCAACTCGTCGATCTCGGGAAACTGGCCACCGCTGTATTCGGAAGCCTTCGCCAGCTGGTAGTAGGCATCCCTGTAATCCTGTTTCTGCAGGGCATTCTCGAGCAGTCCCCGGCCGTTGGTGTAATAGAAATCGGCCGCTTTGTTCTTCGCCTCGATCATCTGCCCGTCGTAATCCACAAATTCGTAATTGTAGGTCCGTCCGTCCACCGTCAGGGGAGTGACGGTCCTCACCTTGCGCTGCCTCTCTTTCAGCATGTTGTACCGCTGAAAGATCTCGTCGTAGTTGTCCGGGTTGTCTTCCCTGACCAGGTACCGGATCCGCTCCAGGTCCCGTTCGTTGGCCAGGTGGTATGCCCGGTCCATCTCCGCTGCATCACTGGCATCTGCCTTCCTGATCAGCTTCTTGGTGGTTTTGTCGATAACGGCATCGTAATTTCCCCGTTGCAGGTTCTTGGTGGTGGACCCGCATCCGGCAAGCAGCAATGCTGCCAGTAAAATCGTACTAATCCTTTGCATGGCGATTGGCTTTGATATGCAGCTACTATATACGAAGGCCCCGAAAAAAAGTTCCCGGGATTTTTCCATTAAAAAAGCCGGCACGGGGCCGGCTTATTCTATTATCAAGAGGAATTCCCTACTGAAGGACGAAGTTGATGGGGAAGGTGAAAAGCACTTTCACCGCTTTTCCCCTCTGCTTCCCGGGGGTCCACTTGGGCGAGGCCATGACCACCCGGATGGCTTCCTTATCCAGGGCGGGGTCCACGCTCCTTACCACCACAGCATCCACCACCTGTCCGGTCCTGTTGACCGCGAACTGAACGATCACGCGACCGCTGATGCCGTTCTCGGCAGCGATCTCGGGATACCTCAGGTTCTGGGCAATGTACTTCCGGAATTCAGTGGCCGGTTCACCTCCGTTGAAGGTAGGCATGTCTTCCACAATGTAGAATACCTCTTCCTCCTGGATCTCCTCCTCATCGTCGGTGATCATGCTGGTAAAATCGTATTCGGTATCGTCGGTGGCTTCCATGTCGAAATCGAAATCATCCTCGATCTCCACGTCGTCATCCACGATATCCAGAACCTCAGCAACTTTCGGCTGCTCGGGCTTGGGTTCCGGTTTGGGCTCTTCCCTTCGGGTGATCTGCATCATTTCATCCTCGAACTGTATCTCCTGCACCACATCGGTATCTGCCTCCTTGTTTTCACCCTGGGTCCATTCAAAGGCTACCAGGATAATGGCCAGAGCGACCACGAGCCCGACCTCGAGGAACATCCCTTTCCTTCTTTCCAGGTCCGCCTTTTTTGACTTTTTTACCTCCATTTTATTGTGAATTTGGGCAATAAAAATAAGAATTTAGTTGTGAACTTTCAAATAGTTGTCCCGCAAAGAAATTCCATCGTTGCATTTTACCGCCAGTTTCCATTTAAAATGCTTCAAAAATTCTGCCAGACTTACTTTTTTTACTTACAAATATTTTTAATAATTTTGCAACCCGTTGGGGCATTAGCTCAGTTGGCTAGAGCGTTTGACTGGCAGTCAAGAGGTCATCGGTTCGATTCCGATATGCTCCACTCAGAGAATTAAAGGGTTGTAGATGAAATTCTGCAGCCCTTTTTTTCATTTCACCGCCCCGGTGTTCACCCCGCGGCGCACCATTGGCACGCTTCCGGTGCAATCCAGGTGCACCAGGTGAATGCATCCTGCATACACTCTGCCATTGTAAAAGAACGCGTTCAACCCTTCCCAAATATACAACTAATATTTTAGTTATACAACTAATTATTTAGTTTTAATTCGGGTTTCAGCCACGCTTCTTCCTCCAGCAATCAAACCCGAATCTTTCAGGGGCATCCGGAACTGAATGCAACCCCGGTTGATCCTGAAGTCCTGATTGTGTTTTGGAAGATTTGGCCAGAAATAGTAAATTTTCGCAACCATGTCAAAGGCAATCTCCCTGCTGCTGCTGTTGTGTGCACTCTCTGCCTCCGCCGGGGAAGGGGCTGTTGGAGTGCCGTACATCAGGTATTACACCAAATCGGAGGTTCAGGCGGGAACGCAAAACTGGGCGATCAGCCAGGATCACAACGGAACCATCTACTTTGCCAATAATGACGGGCTGCTCAGTTTCAACGGGGTGGAATGGAACCTTTCCAGGATCTCTTCGGTCGCACCGCTTCGTTCCCTGCTGATAGACCACCAGAATACCATTTACGTGGGGTTGATCAATGATTTCGGAATCGTCAGGAGGACCGGTAACATGCCCGAGACTTACGAGAGCCTGAAGCATCTGATCCCTGCGGCATACCGGGAATTCGATGACATCTGGAACATCTGCGAGGTGAACGGGGGCATAGTTTTTCAATGCTTCCGGTATATGTTCATTTACAGGAACAACAAAATAAAGGTCATCGAACCGCAAAACCGTTTTCACTTCTGCTTCCCGGCAGGAAACAGACTGATTGTTCATGAACCGGGGATTGGATTGTTCGAGCTGATTGGGGATGAACTGCAGGCCCTGTACCTGAATGACAATGTGCATGATCTGGAAATATGCCAGATCATTCAGACAACCCCCGGCACCCTGCTCATCGGGACCACATCCAATGGACTGTACCTGATGAAGGAAGGGAGCCTGGCGCCATGGGACTCTCCTGTGAACGACTTCCTCATCAGGAACAAATTGTTCAATTTTACCGCACTGCCGGGAGGGGTATTGGCGTTTGGAACCATTCTCAACGGTCTTGTGATCGCTGATGCAGACGGGAATATTCTGAACAGCATCAACGAGAAAACAGGGCTGGGGAACAATACGGTCCTGAGCCTGCATGTGGACAGAAGCGACAATTTGTGGGTGGGACTGGACAATGGCATTGCTTACCTGGAATTAAACGCTCCGCTTCAGTACATTGGCTCAGGGAAGATCGGGACCGGGTACTGTTGCAGGGTATTTCGGGATATGCTCTACCTGGGTACCAACCAGGGGCTCTATGTCAGGCCGCTGTATGGTCACCCGCCAGCAGATGAGTTTACGCTGGTGAAGAACACCGCCGGCCAGGTATGGACCCTGGAGGAAGTTGACGGACAGTTGCTGTGCGGTCATGCGATGGGTTCGTTCGTGGTAGATGGCCATGAGGCCAGAAGGATCTCCGGCAGGGAAGGCGTCTGGAAATACCTTGCTCTCAATGGGCATCCCGATCTGCTTCTGGCAGGGTGTTATGAAGGATTGATGCTGCTCAGAAAAGGGAACGAAGGCTGGAAGGTTGAAAGGAAGGTAGCGGGTTTCGAAGAATCCAGCCGCTATCTTTTTCAGGACAGGGACGGGGCCATCTGGGTCGGGCACAGCGGAAAGGGGATTTTCAGGATCCGGATGGATGAGCGCATGGACAGCGCGGAAAAAGTCATGCGCTATTCCGTGGAGCATGGCCTGCCTGCCGCAACAGGGAATATCCTGTTCAGCTATGAGGGGGAGGTATACGTTTCGGCCAACAATGGCATCTATACTTACCAGCCACAGAGTGATTCATTTGTGCCTTCAGCAGCGCTCAATGAAATATTCGGATCATCCGGAAGGATCAAGGTTGTCGCCACCGCAGGGAATGGCTGTAAATGGTTCATTGCCGATCTGGAATCCGGGTACGTGTGTGAGAATGAAGACAAATCCTTCACGCGGGTCACTGTTCCCTTCCGAAAGCTCAGGGATGCCACTGTCAATGAGTTTGAGTTTATCTATCCCTACAGCGATGAGCACGTGTTCGTCGGGACTGAGGAGGGATTCGTGCATTACGATCCGCTTTACCCGAAATCCTATGATGAAGCTTTCAATGCCATGATTACCAGGGTGGAGCTGGGTTATCTTGATTCTGTACTCTACCTCAATGCTGACAGCATCAGCAGTGAGTTTGAATTTCCTTTTGAAAACAACTCCTTCCGGTTCCATTTTGCTTCTCCCTTTTTTGAGAATGAGGGCCCGCTGCTGTTCAGTTATTACCTTGAAGGATATTCCGGGGAATGGTCTGCATGGTCGCCGGATCATTACAAGGATTTTAACACACTGCACGAAGGAAGTTATGTGCTGGCGCTGAAAGCAAAGAATATCTACGGTGCGGAAAGTGAACCTGCCAGTTTTCATTTTGAGGTGCTTCCCCCCTGGTGGAGATCAGGCCTGGCCTATGTGCTCTACCTGCTGATCATTTCCGGCCTGACCATTCTCCTGATCTGGTACATCATGTACCGAATCAGAAGATCCGTACATGAACAGGAAGCGGTATTCCAGAAGGAAATGGAGGAACAGGCAGCCCGGCATCAACAGGAGACCCTGCTTGCGGAGAAGCAGATCCTGGACCTGAAAAACGAGAAATTGCGCGCCGACATGGTTTTCAGGGACAAGGAGCTGGCCAATCAAACCATGGCCATCATTGAAAAGAACAGGTTCCTGAAACGGATCAACGACGACCTGCAGAACATCCAGGATTTCATCGTTAACGACACCGCCAGGAACAAGATCCACAGCCTCAAGAAGCAGATTAAAAAGGAGATTGACGTCAAGCAGCAGAACAAGATCTTTGAGACCTACTTTGATGAGGCGAATGAAAAATTCTTTAAGCAATTGAAGGAGCGGTTCCCCGATCTCACTCCCTATGACCTCAGGCTCTGCGCCTTCATCCGGATGAACATTTCCACCAAGGAAATTGCTGCTATTCTTAACATCTCTTACCGGGGAGCCGAAGTAAGCCGGTACCGCCTGCGGAAAAAGATGCAGCTCCCGCGGGGAGAAAACCTGTCCGCTTTCCTTGCCGGGTTTTAATCCGGCCCGCCTCACTCTGCATTCCCGATTCCATAATTTTTTCCGATCCCGTACGGATATGCCATTACTCCCTGTATTTCAGCCATCCAGCCTGTCGCTGTAGGGGAATTGAAGTGTGGTGCCCATACCGGTGTAGTGTTATTGAAGTGTGGCATTATTGGCAATTTGATACCATTTCATTGAAATTTATAGCATCCTCACTTGCCAGGACTCAAAACGATAACCAAAAATAACAATCTATGAAACTAATTTCCAGCCTTTTAGTTATTGCACTGTTCACTTCCGGGTTTTCAGCACAGGAAGTAACGGGGCAGGGCAGGGCAGCGGCGAGGGACCGCGGCGCTGCGGCTCCGGAGGTGCAGATGGTGTATGACGAAACAGGGGTGAAAATGATGGTGGATGGAAAACCGCTGATGATCAACGGCATGAACTGGGACTACTTTCCAATTGGCACAAACTTCTCCTACAGCCTCTGGAACCAGACCGATGAGTTCATTCAAGCGGCACTGGATGCGGAAATGTCCCTGCTGCGCAATATGGGTGTGAATGCGATCCGGGTGTATACAGGTATCCAGCCCAGATGGATACAGTACATCTATGAAAACTACGGCATTTACACCATGCTCAACCATTCTTTCGGCCGTTACGGACTTACCCTCGGGATCGAATGGGTGGCCAATACCGAGTATGCGGATCCCAGGGTCAGGGAATTGTTACTGAAAGAAGTCACTGAAATGGTGGAAGAATTCAGGGGGACACCCGGACTCCTGCTCTACCTGCTTGGCAATGAAAATAATTATGGTCTGTTCTGGGAGGGAGCTGAGACGGAAGATATTCCGATGGAAGACCGTAATTCCACCATTCGCGCCCGTGCCATGTACAAACTCTTCAATGAGGCCAGCCTGGAGATGAAAGAAATCGATGGCTCCATACCGGTGGCCATGTGTAACGGCGACCTGCTTTTCATGGACATTATCGCCGAGGAGTGTCCCGACGTGGACATCTTTGGGGTGAACATGTACCGGGGAATCTCCTTTGGGGATGCTTTCGAACGGGTAAGGGCCGAATATGGAAAGCCCATACTGTTCACAGAATTTGGCGCCGACGCGTTTAATGCTGTTGAGAATGAGGAGGACCAGCTGTCCCAGGCCCGCTATTTTGTGGGAAACTGGAAAGAGATCTATGAAAATGCTGCTGGCCTCGGAAAATCCGGCAATAGCCTTGGCGGATTCACCTTCCAGTTCAGCGATGGTTGGTGGAAATACGGACAGACCACCAACCTGGATATCCACGATAACAATGCCTCATGGGCCAATGGCGGCTATCTCAGTGATTTTGTGGAGGGTGAGAACAACATGAACGAAGAATGGTTCGGTATTTGTGCCAAAGGACCGACCAACCTGAAGGGACTTTACCAGCTCTATCCGCGTGCCGCATATTATGCCCTGAAAGAGGTGCATGCACTGGATCCTTTTGCAGAAGGGGTGACCTTACAGGTGATTTCCGATCACTTTGCCGGCATCGGATTGATGGATGCCGTCATGAGTGCCAGGGGTGACAAAGCTGCCCTGGTGAGTGAAAAAGTCAGTAAAGTCCGCATCAGCGGAATGCGGGCAGAACTCACCACCTACAATACAGGCGGAAAACGGATCACCACACCCGAAGATCCTGTACCCGGCGTAAGCAGTTATCCCGATGAGCTCGGCTTCGATCACATGGAATCCTTCTACTTCGATGTGGAGGCAAAACCTTCGGAAAGCGTGCGCGGCAAGGTTTCGGTCAATGTCCTCGGGAATGTGGCAGAGAATCCCATTGATGAAATATTCTACGAGAGAAGGGGCCAGAC
>CAZNSZ010000069.1:0-23531 GCA_964575865.1 uncultured Bacteroides sp.
CCTCCGGCAGGTACCACCAGCTGGTCGGTACGGATTGCCGAAAGCAGGATGATCTGGTTTCCGCGGATAATGGGTGTGGCATGCCCCATTCCGGGGATGGCGGTTTTCCATTTTACGTTGCTGGACTCGCTCCATTCCAGCGGAGGGTTCCCCTCAGGGACCACTCCCCTGTGATAGGTTCCGCGCCATTCAAACCACCCCTGATCCCCGGGGGGCGGGGCGTGCTGTGCATTGGAAATAAGAAGGCCGGTACAGCCGAGGACGATGCAGATGAATTGTTTTTTCATGAATGAAAAAGTTAATGGTTAGAAGTTAGGGGTTAGGGTTGCAAAATAAGGGGGTCAGAGGGCAGAGGAGAGCAGCACGATGATCAGGCCCATTACCAGCGCCACGAGCGCCATGATCCCCTGTCCCCGCTGAAGGCGTTCCAGCTTCCGGGAGGGACCTTTGGCTACCTCCCTGGCCACCGCCGGAGCAAGTGCTTCAAACGCATAGACCGACATGAACACCAGGACCAGGAAGAGCAGGATCTTGGCAAAAAACAGGATGAACCAGGAATCCCCTGCCCGGATGGGCCCGGTCACGCTGGCCCAGAGGGTCACCAGCAGTACCCCGGTCAATACGAAGATCCCGATACAGGCGTATACCATCCATTTGAACCTTGACATCACTGCCTTCATTAATTTTCCGGTGGTTCCCGGATCCAGTTGCCTTCGGACCACCGGCAGGTAGATCAGCAGGTTGGTCAGCATTCCGCCGATCCAGGCGGCGGTGGCGAGCAGGTGGATCCATTTGATCCAGATATGCAGGGTGCTGTGTTCCATCGTTTCTCCTTTTTGTGCTGTTGGCAATAATAGCAAATCTTCATGAATTGGCCCCTGTCCCGAACAATTCCGCCACGTGCTCCAGTTCGTCCGGAATGGGGATCTGCTGCGGACACTTGTCCAGGCACTCACCGCACTGAATGCAGGCGGAGGCCCGCTGATGGTCTTTGAGAAGGCGGTGGTAACGCACCCTGGCACCCCTGTCGTTGAGCATGTGGTGGTCATTGACCAGCATGAAATTCCTCGGAATATCCACCCCGTGGGGGCACGGCATGCAGTATCCGCAAGAGGTACAGTCCACCCGCTGTCGGTTACGGATAATTTCGGTCACCCGGGTGATGGCTCCATCGTCCTCACCGGTCCATGGCTCTCCAGGGAGCACTGCGGCCAGCTTCAGGTTCTCTTCCACCTGGGCTATGGTGGACATGCCGCTGAGGACCGTGGAGATTTCCGGCTGGTTCCAGAGCCACCGGAAAGCCCAGTCAGCCGGGGACCGGTCCGGGGAGGCCATCTTCAGTACCGACAGGGCATCCTCCGGCAGTCCGTCTGCCAGGGCCCCGCCACGCAACGGCTCCATCACTACGGTGGCCACCTCCCTTCCGGCCGCCATGTGCAATCCCCGCCGGCCGGCCTGGAAGTGTTCATCAAAATAATTGTACATGATCTGGCAGAAATCCCAATCATAGCTGCCGAGAATCTCCCCGAAAAGTTCTGCTTCGTCGTGGAAGGAGAATCCGGCGAACCTGATCTTTCCGGATCTCCTCGCCCTTTCCAGGAAATCAAACACACCGTGTTTCAGCAGTGAGGACCAGGTTCCCCCGTTCAGGGAGTGCAGCAGGTAGAAATCCACGTAACCGGTCTCCAGCCTCTCCAGCTGAAGGTCCAGGTAGCGGTCCATATCCGCGGGCGATTCCACCAGCCAGCAGGGCAGTTTGGTGGCCAGGAACACCTTTTCCCTCAGTCCGTTCCTCAGGGTCCTGCCCAGGAAGGGTTCACTGGCCCCTCCTTCTGTAAAGCCTGCCGCATGGTAAGGGTATGCCGTGTCGAAATAATTGATCCCGTTCCGGATGGCCAGGTGCACCATATCAGTTGCCTGTTCCTCGTCGATCCTGGTCACGTCACCCTGCAGCACCGGCAGCCTCATGCACCCGAACCCGAGTACCGAAACCTCAACCCCTGTCTTTCCAAATTTCCTGAAATTCATAGAATCGTTTTTAATCCCGCCGGGAATCGCCCTCAGTATTCCTCGGGGGTGAGCTGTACCCGGGTGACCGTGGTCCCGTTCCTGTCGCGGTAGTGGAACACCATGGTCACCTGGTGGTCCCGCTGCACCTTCATCTCCGGATTGACCCTGACATTGCTGCGGATCCTTGGTCTCAGGTAATTGGCCAGTGCCCCGCCGTCGAAATCCCCGGCATCGTAATTGAGCAGGGTGTAGTCGAATTGAAAGGTGGTGTCGGGGATGTAAAATGCACTGTCGAGCCTGGTATCCACATCGATCATCCGCGGGCAGGTTGCATTGAACCGGATGGCTTCCTGTTCCAGCGGGTGCTCTCCCGGGGTGCCACCTTTCCCGGCGCAACCGCTCAGCCAAAATAACGGAACGGTCATCAGCAGGATCACACCCGGTGCAGCCAAATTCCTCCAACTGTTTCTCAATGCTTTCACAGGGTACCAAAATAATCAAATATTTACAACTGGCCTCCTGCCCGGAGGTTGCCCATAGGTTGCCCGCTTCAAAGAATTCACTATTTTTAAGGAAATTCAAAACCGACTGAAATGAGAGTTTTTCTGATGTCCATTCTGGGTCTTCTTCTGGTGACCTCCTGCAGCAGCAAAAGGGAATCGCTGTTCAATGGCCGTGACCTGGACGGATGGACCATCTATGTGGAGGATCCTTCGGTGGTCCCCGAAGAGTTTTTCTATGTCAATGACGGGATGATCGAAACGGTGGGGATCCCCAACGGGTACCTGAGAACGGTAAAAGAATATTCAAACTACCACCTCCATGTGGAGTGGCGGTACCCGGATGAACCGGTCAACAGCGGCGTCTTCGTACACACCAACGGCCCCGACCTGCTCTGGCCGGCCCATTACCAGGGGCAGCTGAAGGTCAGGGATGCGGGTGATTTCATCGTCCATGGCGTCGGGGTAAAAGCCACCCTGAACGATACCGTGTACACCTCATCGGCGGATGTGAAACCACTGATCCCGAAAATGCACCCCACCAACGAAAAACCCGCGGATGAATGGAACAGCTATGACATCATCTGCCGGGGAAATACGGTGGAACTGAGGGTCAACGGACTTTTGCAGAATGTGGCCACCGGATGCTCCATGAGCAGCGGGGCGATCGGCCTGCAGGCCGAAGGGGCCAGGATCCAGTTCCGGAACCTCTGGATCGAACCGTTGGACCAGGGCGACCCGGCTGAATGAAGCGGTGCAGAAATAACCGTTTCAGAGTCAGCCCTGGAATGCTCCTCGGCGTGATCCTGCCGTTGCTCTTCAGCCATTGTTCGGGGGGGCGGGGCAGCGGTGACATTCCCCGCCCGGATCATCTGGAAAGTCTCGCGCCACCGGTTCGCCAGCAGATCAGCCAGGCCCTGGATCAGGCAGAGCGGGATCCCACTGCTGAAAACCTGGGGCGCCTGGGCATGGTCTACCACTCCAGTGCCTATTACCCCGAGGCTTCCTTATGCTACGCACTTGCCGGGCAAAAGGACCGGTCGGACTGGACCTGGGACTATTACCAGGGCATTCTCCAACAGGAAATGGGGAACTCCGGTGAAGTGATCGGAAGTTTCCGAAAGGTACTGGAAAAAGATCCCCGCTCCTACCTGGCATGGTACTACATGGGACAGGAGTACCGGAACCTGAGGGATTACGAACAGGCAGAAGAGGCCTACCGGCAGATCGCCTCCCCGGGCAGTTACCCTCCCACCAGTGGTTCGACACGGACGGACCACTTCCCTCCCGATACCTATGCCCGGTTCGAACTGGCGCGGATCTACAACGAGACCGGCCGTGACGAACTGGCTGAAAAGACCCTGAGGGAGATCCTTCAGGGCCACCGGACCTTCGGTCCCGCCTACCGCCTGCTCGGCAGCATTTTCTACGCCAGGGGCGACAGCATTCTAGGGAACCGTTACGGAGTGAGGGCCAATGACCTGATGGTTTTCATCCCGCCCGTGGACACCCTGGTCGACCACCTGGTCCTGCTCTCCCGGTCGGAGCTTTACCTGCCCAAGAAGATCGACGAGGCGGAGAGGACCTTCTACGACCAGTGGACGGTTCGCCTGGTGGAGCAGGCCCTGACCTGGATGCCCGAAAACAAATACATCCTTTCCAAAGCCATCAACATCTACCTCTGGGTGGGCATGCATGAAAAGGCAGCGGCACATACCGGAAAACACCTGGCCTATTTTCAGGAGGATTACGGTGAACTGAACCGCACAGGGCTCGCCTTCTTTGTGAACCGCATCTACGGTGAAGCCATGAAGTACCTTGAACGGGCGCTGGAACTGAGACCGGACGAGATCCTCGTCCAGGAGGAGCTGGCCATGTGCAGCTGGACCCTGGGGGAGAGGGAGCGGGCCCTGGGACTCCTTGACGACCTGTACCGGAAGCACCCCGGTGATCCGGATGTGCTGGCCGACCTGGCCGATATCCTGTTCTTCAACTTCGGGGAAACGGAGAGGGCCGCGGAAATGCTCTCGCGCCTCACAAAGGTGGATGCGGACCACCCAAAGGGGATGAAGGTGGCCGCGGGAATCGCTGAAAAGGAAGGGAGGAACCGGGAGGCCATCAGGCTGTACGAATCCTCATTCCGGGGAAACCCGGAGGAGCTGACCACCATCCGGTACCTGGGCAACCTGCTGGTGAAAGAACAGATGTGGGAACGGGCCATCGGGCACTTCAGGGCGGCCCTTGATCACCACCCCAATGATCCGGACCTGCTGGAGAAACTGGGATCGCTGCTGGCCATGTGCCCCGAACCGTCACTGAGGAAACCCGGTGAGGGGATCGAATACCTGGAACGGGCGTTCATTCATATGTCGAGCCGTCCCCTGACCCTGCTTTCGGCCGGCAGGAACCTGTCGCTTACCCTGGCCCGGACCGGAGAACCAAGGAGTGCACTGAGGACCATCGAACATACCCTGGAAATCGCCAGGTATGCCCAGATCACAACCGCTTACAGATCGGAGCTGGAAGAGATCTACCGGACCATCCTTGCGCTGAACAACTGAGCATGGGATGTGTTTCCAGTATGCCGGGGATCACCTTTCCAATAGTTTCCCGTTGTTGATCCAGAGTGAGATCCGGGCCATCCGGTCATAAGGGGGGTAGGTGTGCATGCCCCCGGTGATCACGTCGATGAGCCCGTCACCGTTGAAGTCACCCGGCTCGCAGGTAAGCAGGTGGGAGGGATCGCTGGTGATCTCGCGAAGGGTGAACTGCATCTGACCGTCGTTCTCCAGCCAGATAAAGCTGTAAGATTCGGGACGTTCCCAGATGTTGAACGCACTGACTGCAAACAGGTCCAGGTCGCCGTCGTTATCGGCATCGGCCGCCCGCACATTGGTGGCACCGGTGAAGTTGCAGATCCTGTGAAACTCGAAGTTGAGCCCCCCCCGGTTCTCAAGCCATTGTACCCCGTGCCAGGGCCGGCCCTGGGGGGGGATGTAATCGAAGGCATCCCCGTTGGTGTAGAGGATATCCTGATCCCCGTCCTGGTCCAGGTCACACAGCGCGATCCCGCTGGAACCGTAATCCTGGTTGCTCGAACCGAACAACAGGTGGGGCTGGAACTCCCCTTTTCCGTCATTGACGAAACAATAGATCTCCTCCCACTCCTGGCTCACCAGGGAGATGATATCCAGGTCACCGTCAAAATCGATGTCGGTGATCTCCACATTGACCGGGCCCGACAGGTACTGCAGGATATGGCTTCTGAAGTTCCAATCGCCCAGGTTCTCGATCCAGCGGGTCTCCCCGTCGTCATACCCGAACTGGGCCACCGCCAGGTCCATGTCCCCGTCTCCGTCCAGGTCCCCTGCCCGCACATCGGAAACCCTGGCGATCTTCTCCTCCACCAGGTGCTTTACGAACCGTTGCTGTCCGTCATTCTCCAGGATCACCACCGATCCGATCCTGTCGTTGTTGGGGAAGAGCATTCCCAGCACGCCCACCATCAGGTCCAGGTCCCCGTCGCCGTCAAAATCGATGGCCTGTACATGGGAAGGGGCAATCAGGTCGCCGGCCAGGATGGTTTCACTGTAGGTGCCGGCCGGGAACTGACGGATCCACGACACGAAATTTCCCCGGTCATCGCAGAGCACCACGTCGAGCAGTCCGTCCCCATCCAGATCCACTGCCTGGATGTGGGCGATCAGGGGCGGCTCTTCAAAACCGTCCCCGATGGAGATCCTGTCCAGAAAATCGATCCGTTCCCCCTCCTTAACGGCTCCTGCCCCCATGGCCGTTCTCTCCCTGTCGGACTTACCCAATTTACGCTGGATCACCTCGGCCCGGGTCAGGCCGGACCGTTTGGCCTGGTAGTTCAGCAGCAGAAAGGGGATCCCAAACAGGGCCAGCGCGATCACCACAATGGAGAGCGTGTTCCTGAGGCGCCTGCTGCGCCTTTTTGCTGAGTTCCTGTCTCTGTTCATGGCCATGGGTTTTGTACGAGGGATCACGGCACACCCCATGCCGGATCACCCCGCAAATTTAATAAATAGTTCGGTTACCCTGCAGGGATCAGGGTCAGGGCCATCAGGCCGATCACCACATCATTCGACAGGGTTGCAACGGTAATGCTTTCGAGTTCCTTACCGGGATCCAGCGGAAGGTCGAGCAGTGTGGCGGCCCCGCCCTCCACCGGATTGGTTTTGTTGCGCCCCAGTACCGGATACCCTTTGACCGGTTCCGAACCATCCTTCAGATGAATGCGTGGCGGCCTGGGGGATGCGATCCGGAAGGCATATCCGTCCACATAATAGTCCTGCTCGATGGGCCACCAGGTATCCGGATTGATCAGCTCCAGCCGTTCCGCTGAACCATCCGTGTAATGGATGACCACCTCCCCGTTGGCAATGCGGCTCTGCATGTGGTGGGTGGATCCGGCCATCATCAGGTAGGCGTGTGATGCTTTTCCTGAAAGCGGGATAGTGACGCCGTCCGGATAATTGTCCCACAGGGAGGTAAACAAAATGTTATCCGCCTCCGCCCGGCCGGGGGTGGCCAGCGGGATGCCCTGCCGCAGCATCAGGGTGTCTTCAGATCCGGCCCTGGCCCGCAGACCGCTGTCATCGATATCGGCAGTCCGGGCATAAGAAGCCCAGTCGCCGATCCCCTGCCAGGGCAGCTGCAGCGTGGGATAGGGGCAGCGGGGAGAGAGGTAGCGGTTCTCGAATATCTGCGTGACCCGGTCGTTGAAGATGCCGGTCAGATCGACGGTCCGGAAAGGCATGCCTTCTGCGGCAGCCATTTCCCAGAGGACCACCTCCCCCATGGTTTCCCGGTTGTCCTCGGAAAAGAACACCCTGTTGGTCCCGGGGACCAGCGGGGCATCCGGAAAAGCCAGCTCATCGGACAGGGAGCCGGGGGGCACTGTGATCTCCCGGGGACCGGCATGCTGCCGGTCATTGACCCAAACCGTTCCCTGCAGAGGGCCGGAGGTGTTGTTCCGGACGCGCACCCTGAGCGGTTGCTGACCCTCCGGTGTTTCAATCACTAGGCCGGCCGGCGGAAGCACTTCCAGCACCACTGGAAGCCACCACCGCATCACTCCCTGTTCCGCCTGCAGGAAAAACTCCCTCGTCCCTGTCCCCGGCTGCAGCGAGGACCGTAGCAGATCTCCCTCTGCCACCGGCTCGTCCAGCACTTTCTGCGGGTCTTTGATGCCTGAAAGTGTCACACCGGGCAGCTCCAGTTCCAGAAGCTCACCGGCGGTGACGGTGAAGGGAGCTTCCGCCGTGGCGGGCGCCTCTCCGTGCCAGTGGATCCCGATCTCATAGCGCTCTGCGGCAGGCACCCTGAAGGTGATGACAGGGCACCCGACAGCCTGCTCCACCGGACTCCATTCTGTTTCTTCTCCGTTGACGGACACCGTAACGGGGCCGGTTTTCCGTGCCGCCACAACCATTTTCAGCTCCATGGCAGCAGGGAGGGCCGGCTGGAGGATGTACTGTTCCCTGTTCCCCCGGTGCTGAAATTCCAGGGACATGGAGGGAGTCTCCAGTGAGGCGAACTCCCATTCGGCAGGAAACCCGGGATTCACGGTCAGCACCCCTTCCAGGGCATCGGGTACCACACCGAACAACCCTTCCACCAGGGTTCTGGCAGTCATTCCCACCGGGTCCGCAAAATCGCGGTAGAGCTCACCCCGGAAGGCATCGTAGAAGGAGAGTTGCTGCAGGTTACCGGGACTGCTGCCCAGGAACATGGACTCAAGGAGCTGGCTCTTCCAGAGGACGAAGGCCTCCTCCCTTCTTCCCGCTTTCCAGTAGGCCAGGGCCGTATGCATATTCTCCGCAAGGGCCACGTTGTTGATCGACCAGGTATAGGGCATCCAGCTGCTGTTGGACAGGGTGTACCAGGATCCTTCAGGCAACCCCTGCGCCCGGATGGGGATGTGCGGGATGTGCCTGTCGATGTAGCGGAGGGACTGCCATGACTGGAAGGGATCGCTGATGCCCCCGTCGATGGCGTGATAGATGGTCCAGACGGCCGGAAAATCATGGACGCGCTGCTTCCCCAGCAGGTCTATATACTCCGCGTACCACCCCTTATCAGGGAGCCACAGCTGGTCATTTACGGCCTTCAGGATCCGTGCGGCCTCTTCCCGGTAAGGTGCCGGATCCTCGCCCAGCTTTTCTGCGACCCGGGCAGCCAGCACATTGGCCCGGTAGTTATAGGCGGAGGAATGGGTCACCCCTCCCCCGCTGTACTGCAGCGCATCACTGGCCCAGATGGCGGCATAGGCATCATAGAGACCGTCGCCGTTGGCATCGAAACAACGCTTTTCCCAGGCCAGGTGGCGTTTGAGCACCGGCCACATGGCCCTGGCGAATTCCATGTCGCCCGTCCACTGGATATGCCACAGGAGCTGGTCGATCAGCACCAGGTTCATATCGTAGTGGTGCGGATCACTGATCCGGCCCGGGTTCCGGCTGATGTAACCCTCTGTGAAGAGCGAGTTCCCCTTTTCCTCCACCTGGCGTGCCAGGTGGGTGGCGGGATCCGGAGCGTTGGGGCCCTCCGGGGGGGAAGTGTACTGAGCCTGTGCATAGGCTTCGAAATGCATCCTGGCCCGTTCGTGCCACCCCAGCCAGTCTGCCGCGTAAGCCCCCCGCCAGCCGGGAAGCCTCATCCGCCATGCGACGGCACCATGCAGGTAGGAAGGCTCCTCCCATATGGCATCGGCCGCTGTTGCCAGTGCACCTCCCAGGTTATTGATCCAGGGATCCGGGGTATGCACCCTGATCCTGCCTGCAACCTCCTTCCTGGCCGATTCGGCCATGGCAAACAATGCAGCGATCTCCTCAGAAATGGTTTCAGGGCCGGACTCAGAGCTGATCTCCGTTCCGGGCCCTGCACGGGAGATCATGAAGTACCTCTCCTGCCTGCCGCTGAATGGCAGGGTTCCGGCGATGACCGGGGCCTCCCCTGCATCCGATGCCAGGAGCCTGGAGGGTGAATCCTGTTGCCCCGCATCGCAGGTCCTGATGGTTCCTCCCGGGGGCACCACCCCTGCCATGCTCAACGGCTCCCCGTTCCGCACTGACCTGAAACGAAGGGTGAAACGGTTCTCCTCAATAAGGAACTCATTGCCCCGGCAATATTCCGGCTGAAGGTAAAATACCGATTCCGGATCAGCCCCCAGATCGCCCGACCGGCTGAAGCGCTTTCCCGAGGCCCCGCCGTAGACCCAGAGCAGCGTGGTCTCTTCGTCCACTCCCCGGGATTCCATCCTGAGGAGCATTCCTTCCGCATCGGCCCTGGCCATCAGGGTCAGCCTGAGCGTGCCGGCTCCCAGCAGGGGATCCCCGATCTCGTAGATCATGGCACCCGGCCTGTATCGGGCTACAATGTGTGCCGCATCGATGATCCATAAGGAAGTGTCCCTGGCAATGAGGCCCAGCTTAAAATTTCCGCCGATCCCGGGGAGATAGAGTGCGAACTCGGGCAGATCCCCTGCTTCCACCCTGAACCCGGTGTGGGTGCCGTAAAGTGCCCTGTTGAAGCGAAGGGCACCGTTGGTAATCACGAAATCCCCTTCGTCGGGCCGGTACCGGATGTGACGCTCGATTCCGCGCCAGGGCCGGTCCGGGACCGCAGCCACCGTTTCACCGTCCGTGGACACCTCACCGGAACAGGACCTTAACAGAAAGATCACAGCGACCACAGCCATCAGAGGGATGGCAGCGATCAGCTTCATGGAATACAGTCGGGCTCGGCCGCTTCTGGTCATAACCGTAAAGTTTCAGTCCCAGTCTGCCACACCTGCAGAAAGGATAAACTTCATCACCTCGGCCGGAGGCACATCAATGGGCCTGACCAGTTCTCTCGGGATCAGATACAGCTCTCCCGACCAGTTGTAGGAGTGCGGAAAATAGACCGCCACACGGTCGGTGTCACCGATCAGGGAGAGGTCCTCCTCGGTCATGAATCCCAGCTTCTCCAGTCCCAGCTCCCTGTTCATGAGCACCACTACCGGTTTGTTGAATTTGCGCTGTTTCCCCACAAACGCGGAGAAGAGGTCATTGAAGGCCGAATAGACCAGCTTGAGCAGCGGGATCCGTTTCATCAGCCGGTTGAACAGGTTCCTGAACGGCCTGGCGATGAAGGTCTGCCCCAGGAACCCAAGAATGATCAGCAGCACAATGATGATCACCAGCCCCAGACCCGGGATGCTGATCCCGAACAGTTCCTGCAGCCACCGCTGCAGCAAACCGTCCACGAAATTGAACACCACGTAAAGGATATACCCTGTGATGGCCAGCGGGGCAATGTACAACAAGCCCTGGAGCAGAAAACCGACTAGTTTTTTCATGGCATGACTATATTCTGATGATTGTAACTGAACTGCGCGCACCGGTTAACGGATCATCGATCCTGTTCCGACAGGTGGAATCCCCGGGCGGAACGGAAATTACAAAATTGCAGCCAATTAATGAAGAATAAGCCGGTCAACCTGGGCCATCGGAGTTCAAAGCCTGAAAGTGTGGGTGTATTTCAACAGGATGGTCCTGTTATAATAGGGCGGATGGGGAGGGAATACCTCGGGCTCCATGAATCCCCTGTATTCGTTGTAAACCAGGTAGAGGTCGTTCCCTTCGCGGGGATTGTAACGGATCCGGAAATTCCCGCTGAATGCATCATTGGCATTGTTGACCTGAACAAATGCACTGGCGGAGAGTTTGGTGCTGACCATGTAGAGGATATTGACCCGGGCCAGGTGGCTGGTCATTTCCTGATCCCTGACCGGGAAGCGGACCACATTGAATTCATAGGCCCCGGTGATCTGCAGGCTGGCAGACAGGTTGAAGGTCGGGGATACCTCAGCGGAGAACCGGTTGCCGTCAAAAAACTCACCCCCCTCGATCCGGATCATGCCGGCCACCGTCCTTGACTGCGGGGTAAAGATCCTGGCCTGGGCCTGGAAGAACCCGTAATCTCCTGCAGGGACCCAAACCTCGTCACCCATTTCGAAATCCTCCGAAACGCCTTCCCCCATGTACTGCAATTCCATAAATGCCCCGAATCCCTTTTTTGTATTGAACATCCAGCCAGGAGAGATCTCCATGGATTCGAGCCCGCCGTCCGAAACCCGGTTATAGCGCCTGAACTGGAACATGGCCCTGTTGCTGAAGAACCTGGAATCGGGACCGTGGAACCATCCGTACTGTATCCGCGAGCCGATCCCGTGCACATCGTTCCGCATGAGAAATCCCATATCTGGATTCATCTCCCTGCCCGTGTAATTGTAGGAGATGTCATAGGCGAATCCTTCATCGTTCCTGCGTTCCCAGCGAATTCCCGCGAAGGTGGGATTGAGGGATAGGAATTTGTTTTCGGCCCCTGTTTCAAAGGACTGTGCCATGCGTACATCCAGGTAATCATCCCCGAACATCCTGAAGATCCCGTCCACCCCGTAGGCCAGGTTATAGGTGCCATCGGTTCCGATCCGTGAGGTCATGATCCCCCCCACATAGGAGTTCTGGTTGATCACCTGCCGCCGGACCCTGGCCACACCGAAGTTTTCCGAGGCGGCGAATTCCGATGGAGCGGTCTGCATATCCAGGAACCCGATGTCCCATTTATCCACACGGCCGGTGATCCTGGCACCTCCATAGATGCGGACCTGCTCGTCCTCCACGATCCCGATCCTCCGGCTGTAAAACAGGTTGTCGGACCTGCCTCCCAGGCTGAAATTGAAGATCCCCGACCGTTCCATGAAGAACGGCCGCTTTTCAGGGAAAAAGAGTGAATAGCGGGTCAGGTTCACCTGCTGGTCATCGGCCTCCACCTGCGCAAAATCGGTGTTCGCGGTCACATCCAGTGTCAGGTTGCTGGTCAGGCTGTATTTCACATCCAGGCCGGCCTCCAGTTCGGGACCCTTGTCATAGATGTATTCGGTTTCCTCCTCATTCAGGGCGTAATTCCCTGAATATCCTGCAATGACATACGGGGAGATGTACACCGGTTTCCTGGGTTTTACGTTTTCAAACTCGATGGTATGGGCCAGGGATGGCTTCAGGTAGGCCGAGAATCCGTATTTCGGATCGATGGGGGGATAGGTATCCATCTCGTTGGCGTAACTGATGCGCCGGTCAATGATCATCCCCATGCGGGTGATCCCCCCCTGGTCCTGGAACCGGAGGCTCGAAAAGGGGATCCGCATTTCCACATACCATCCCTGTTCATCCACCGTGGTCTCCACATCCCAGAACGTGTTCCAGCTCAGGTTGACCGCCCCTCGTCCGGGACCACCACCGCCGCCTTCCCCGTCGTTGGAGACCGTATAGTCAGTCCGAGCACCGGCGGGAACCGTGAAAAACGCCAGGGCATTCTCATTGTCATCGTAGCTGTCCAGAATGATCCCGAAGATGTCCGAACTGCGCGACTCCTCGTCCCTTTTCTTGCTGGTGGAGGTGATGTCGGAGGGATTCCTGCTGTAGAGCCGTGCCCCTACCCAGAGGTACTCACTGTCGTAGGTAACCATCACCTCACTGGATTCGGTCGGTTCATTTCCGAAGTTGGGGGTGCTGACGGTCATCGGAAACATGGAAGCACCGTTCCAGGCCTCCTCGAAAGGACGGCCGTCAAACTCAATGGTTCCGTTCAGCGGCCGGATCCTTGTCACATTCTGGGCGAGGATGCCCGAACAGAGGAGAGTAAGCAGGAGGAGCAGCGATGATCCACGCATGAACTGTCTTATTTCGGCAGGCCACAGGCCCGGGAAAGAGGGAAATACCGCAATCATCGGGGGTCAGATCATCGGGGGGATTATTCAGCTACCTGTACACACAACATCTTTCCCTGGTCCCGGATCAGCAGTTTGCCGTCTGCCAGGGCGATGGCCGCCCAGTTCTGGGTTCCGAAGCGGGCCGCCCTGGGATCATCGCTCTCTGCTGCCTCAGCAAGCAGTTTTGCCGATGCCAGTGGTTTAAATCCGGAGGGGTCGGGTTCGATCAGGTAAAGCATGGTCTCTCCGTCGGTGGCCAGGATCAGCCCATCGGCCAGGATCATGCTTCCCCTGGTGAAGGAGGGTTCCCTCTTGGTGGCCCACATAATTTCACCGTCCATGCGCATGCATACCAGCCCGTCGCGTCGCTCGTTGGTGGAATATTGTGCATAAAAGTAACCGTCGTGCAGGAGGGCCGGTTTGGTGTGGGCCCCGAAATCGATGGTCTTGTAAAGCTCCTCCACCTCGTAGCCTCCGCCGGCCTTCGAGATCCGGATCATGGCCGCACCCGCGCGGTAGCCTCCAATGATCAGGGCCCGGCTGTCGCCGGCGTCTGTGGCACTGGGGATCGGGATGCCGCAGTGCCAGTTGGTGTAATCCCACAGGATCTCACCGCTGAGGGGATGTATCCCGACCACCCTTCCGTTCTCCTGGCCCCGTTCCGCGGCGGTGATCATCACCACGTGGTCCTCACCGTCCACTTCCACAATGGCAGGGCTCACATACCCCACCGGTCCCAGTGCCGGCGTTTTCCACTTTAATTCACCGCTTGATTTGTCGTAGGCCACCACCCCGGCCCCGGGCGCCTGCGAGGCAAGGATCAGCAGGTCACCGTATACCAGCGGACACTGGGCAATGGCCCAGGTAGGGATCTCCCCTCCCCCGAAATCGCTCCATACATTGCTGTTCCAGACAGGCTGCCGGGTATTCAGATCCACACAGTAAAGGTCACCGTAAGGACCGCAGGTGTAGATGTAGTCACCATCGATGGTGGGCACGCTCCGGGAACCGGGAAACATGACGGAGCCGGGTGCATCATAGGAGAATCTCCAGAGCTCATCTCCGGTATCCAGGCTGAAACACCTCAGGATATCCCCGGTTTCATCGTTCCTGTCCAGCAGGTAGACCTTTCCCTCCTTCACCACGGGTCCGCCGTATCCGATGCCCACCTCATTGGCCCAGACGACTTCCGGTCCGGATTCCGGCCAGCTGCGCAGCAGGTTCTTCTGAGGGGAAGTCCCGTCCCTGTCGGGTCCCAGGTATTGCGGCCAGTCCTGGCTGATGGCGTTCAAAGCAGAAAAGCACAATGTGATAGCGGTGGTTAACAATTTCATATTCATCATGATACAGAACAGTTTTCGGATTGTTTCCGGCGCAGCAAGGCCGGATTGAAAGTTGGATACCAAAGATAGCCAAAGGTTTAAAATACATTTGTTTAAGCTGAGGTCAGGAGGCTAATTTAAATTGATTATAAGGGGGCTTCTTGCTACATTACCATCCATCATCACACACACATATCCATCGCATATGAAAAATGTTCAATTTGAGCTCAACGGCAAACAGGTCACCCTCGAGGTCCTCGACGACGAGCCCCTTCTCTGGGCCCTCAGGGACCGGCTGGGACTGACCGGTACCAAGTACGGGTGCGGCTCTGGTTACTGCGGATCGTGCACGGTAATCATGGACGGACAGGCGGTCCGTTCGTGCACCCTTCTGGCCACCGAGGCATCCGGAAGCAAGGTCCTGACCATTGAGGGCCTGGCCAGCAATGGGGCTTTGCACCCCCTTCAGGAAGAATTCGTAAAGCTGGATGCCCTGCAGTGCGGCTACTGCACACCGGGGATGATCATGAATGCATACGGACTGCTCCTCAGCAATCCGGAACCGACCCGGGAGGAGGTGATCATCGCCATGGATGAGAACCTCTGCCGCTGCGGAGCCCATGGCCGGATCATCGAAGCGATCCAGAACGCAGGAAAACGAATGACAAAAACCGTAGCGCCATGAAGAGCGACAACATAATGAACAAGAAGGTCCTGCGGAACATGCGCGATCCGTTCCAGATGGACAGGAGGGATTTTATGAAAAGGGTGGGGACCGGACTGGTGATCGCTTTTTCGGCGGGGAAGGCACCGTTGAAAGCCGGAATGCCCTTTCAGGACGACGCACCCCCGGTCAATGCCTACCTCCGGATCGGAGAGGACGGGCGGGTGACCCTCTATACCGGGAAGATCGAAATGGGCCAGGGGCCCATCACGTCGCTCCCCATGGAGCTGGCCGACGAACTGGATGTGAAACTCAGTGAAGTGGACATGATCATGGGCGACACGGAACTCTGCCCGTGGGACGAGGGCACCTACGGTTCCCTTTCCACCAGGGTGTTCGGACAGGTGCTGCGCCGCGCGGCAGCGAAAGCGAGGGCCATGCTTGTGGAGATGGCCTCCGGTGAACTTGGCATCCCCGCCGGAGAACTGGAGACCTTCGAAGGGGTGGTGCGATCGGCCGCGGACCACAGCAGGCAGGTCACCTATGCATCCCTCACAAAGGGGAAAGCGATCTTTGAGACACAGATCGGCGAGGTGACCCTGAAGAAACCATCAGAGTTCAGGGTCATGGGGAATCCCCGGTACCGCGTTGATTCGGAGGAGAAAGTCACCGGGAAAGCCAAATATTCGGGAGATGTTCAGCTGCCCGGCATGTTGCGTGCATGCATCCTCCGTCCTCCCTCCCTGGGGGCCCGCCTGGTGAGTGCGGACACCTCGGAGGCGGAAGCTATGGAAGGGGTAACCGTGGTCAGGGACGGTGACCTGGTGGCCGTGCTGCATCCCATGCAGCATGTGGCCAGCCTGGCCATCGGAAAGGTAAAGGCACAATGGGAGGAGGAAAAGCTGGACCTGGACCATGATTCGCTCTTCGACCACATCGCAAAGGTAGGAACGGAGCGGAGGGTGCTTCATTCGGAAGGATCCCTGGATTCGGGGAAAGGGGAGGCTTCCACCCATATCGAAAGTACCTTCATGGATCCCTATATCGCTCACTCCCCCATGGAGAACCACACCGCCACTGCCGTGATGGAGGATGGCAAACTGAAGGTGTGGGCCTCCAGCCAGACCCCTTATCCGGACCGGGAGAGTATCGCCGAGGAACTGGGGATGGATATCGGGGATGTCCGCCTGCTGCCCATTTTCCTGGGTGGCGGTTTCGGGGGGAAATGCTACAACCCGCAGGCCACCGAGGTGGCCAGGCTGGCCAAGCTCACCGGAAAACCGGTCCAGCTGGTCTATTCCAGGGAAGAGGAGTTCATGTACGACCGGCTGCGGCCGGCGGCAGTGATCAACATCAAATCGGGTCTGAATGACCAGGGAAGGATCACCTACTGGGATTTTGATGTCCACCTGGGGGGAGGACGCGAAGCGGAACATTTTTATGACATCCCCCATTCCAGGACCAGCCATCTGACCGCCCCGCGGGGAACCAGGGATCATCCGTTCTTTACGGGTGCCTGGAGGGCACCCAGTGTGAACACCAACACCTTTGCCAGGGAATCCCACATGGATATCCTGGCCGCAGCTGCCGGGGTGGATCCCCTTGAATTCAGGCTGCGTCACCTGGAGCACTTCCCTAAAATGGCCAAAGTGCTGAAAACCGGGGCCGAGAAATTCGGGTGGACACCGGCCAGGGGCCCCAGCGGAAGGGGGTACGGATTTGCAGCCGGGATCGATGTGAACACCGATGTGGTGGTCTTCGTGGAGGTGGAGGTGGATAAAAATACCGGTTACGTACAGGTCAAAAGGGCCGTATGCTGCCAGGACATGGGGATCGTGGTCAACCCCCAGGGTGCCATTCTCCAGGCGGAAGGGTGCATGCTGATGGGCCTCGGATATGCCCTCAGGGAGGAGATCCGGTTCGAGGGGCGGAAAATGCTTACCCGGAATTACGACACCTACTCCATCACCCAGTTCAACATGGCCCCGGAATTGGAGGTGGTGCTCATCGATTCCCAAGAGACCGTTCCACACGGCGGTGGCGAGCCTGCCATCGTCTGTATGGGGGCTGCGGTGGCCAACGCGGTATTCGATGCCACCGGGAAACGGATCTACCGGCAGCCACTGACCCCGGAAAGGGTAAAACAGGCATTGCAGGAGAGCTGACCTGAAAGATCATGCAGGCGGAGGTCTTTTTTATCCTGGCGATGGCCGTCATCGCCATGCTTTACTCGTCCGTAGGCCACGGTGGTGCCAGCGGCTACCTGGGCCTGATGGCCCTGTTCGGGATCGATGTGGTGCTGATGAAGCCATCGGCCCTGATCCTGAACCTTTTCGTCTCTTCGATTGCGTTCATCTCCTATTACAGGGCCGGCCATTTCAGGTGGCGGCTCCTGCTCCCCTTTGCTGTGACCTCCATTCCCATGGCCTTCCTGGGAGCGACCCTGGAGATCCCGCCGGAACTGTACAAAAAGATACTGGGGATCTGTTTGCTGATCGCTGCCCTGAGGATCCTGATCAGGCCCGGGAAAGACGGGGCACAGCGGAAAATCTCACTTCCCATAGCGCTGGCTTCCGGCGCACTGATCGGCTTTTTTGCCGGGATGATCGGGATCGGCGGGGGGATTATCCTCAGTCCCCTGCTGCTGCTGACGCGCTGGGGCGGGATGAAAGAAACGGCAGCCGCCTCGGCGGCCTTTATCTTTCTGAATTCCGCTGCAGGGCTCACCGGTCATTTGACGGCCGGCCTGGAAGTCTCACCAAGGATCGCCCTGTGGATCGCGGCGGTGATGGCAGGAGGCCTGCTGGGATCGTGGACCGGCGGTTTCAGGATGTCGGTGGCACAGCTCAAATATCTGATCACGCTGGTCCTGGTGATCGCCTCCATCAAACTGTTTGTCATGTAATCCCGCAAGAATCCTTTATTTTTACAGGAACACCGCCATATGACAGATCTGGAACAGGCCAAGGCATTAACCGGCAGGTACCCGGTAACGGTACTGGCAGAGACACTTCCCCTGGAAGCGGCCCTGGGCAGGGTGCTGGCGGAGGAGGTGTATGCGGACCGTGATGTGCCCCCCTTCCCCCGGGCCACCATGGACGGTTATGCATGCAAAAGGGGGGACCTCCCGGGCCCCCTGGAGGTGCTGGAGACCATTCCGGCGGGGAAATGGCCCGCCCGGTCCCTGGCCGCAGGAACCTGCAGCCGGATCATGACCGGAGCGGTGGTGCCGGAGGGGGCCGATTGTGTCGTCATGAAGGAACAGGTCAAATCCGTAAAGAACGGCCGGGTCCTTTTCGCCACCAGGGAAACCGATGACCACATCGACCAGGCGGGCCAGGACCTGAAAGAGGGGGACCAGCTGCTGGGGAAGGGTATCCGGCTTACCCCCAGGCATATCGGCATTCTGGCATCGGCGGGAAAAATGCGGGTGGAGGTATCGGGGCAGATGAAAGTGGGGATCCTGGCCACAGGAAGCGAACTGGTCGGGCCGGACCGGCGGCCCGAGGGGGCCCAGATACGGAACTCCAACAGCCACCAGCTGGCCGCACAGGTGCGGCGGGCAGGACACCTGCCGGAACACCTGGGAATTGTGGAGGACCGGGTGGAGGCACTGACAGCCGGGATACGGGAGGCAGTGGAGGAAGTGGACATGCTCCTTCTTACCGGAGGCGCATCCGTGGGAGAACTGGATCTTGTGCCGGACGTCCTGCGGGAACTGGGATTCCGCCTTGAGTTCGACAGGGTGGCCATGCAGCCGGGGAAGCCGGTCTGTTTCGGACACCGGGAGGATAAGCGCTGTTTCGGACTCTCCGGGAACCCGGTTTCGAGCTTCGTGCAGTTCGAGCTGCTGGTGCGCCCCTACCTGCAGGGGTGTGCCGGAGAACGACCCGAGAGGAGGAGGATCCGCCTCCGCACCGAGCGGGGATTCCGGCGCAGGCAGTCGGACAGGCCCTTCTTCCTGCCGGTGACCTTCACCGAAGCGGGAAACTGCGAACCGGTGAACTATCATGGTTCAGGACACCTGCATGCCCTTGCGGAAGCGATCGGGTTTGCAGAGCTGGCAGCCGGCCAGGCCACCATTCGAAAAGGAGAATTCGTTCATGTACGACTCATTTAACAGGCATATCGACTACCTCCGGATCTCGGTGACGGACCGCTGCAACCTGGCCTGCAGCTATTGCATGCCGGAGCAGAAACTGGCTGCCCCGGGGAGGAACCCGATCCTCACTTTTGAAGAGATCGTTGAGATCGTCCGGATAACTGCCCCGCTGGGGATCTCAAAGATCAGGCTCACTGGAGGAGAACCCCTGGTGAGGAGAGGGCTCGATGAACTGGTGGGGAGGATCAGTGGGATCCGGGGGATCAGGGAGGTCACCATGACCACCAACGGCCAGTTGCTGGCGGGTATGGCGGGAAGGCTGGCGGCGGCTGGACTGGACCGGGTCAATGTGAGCCTCGATACGCTCGATCCGGAGCGCTACAGGAGGATCACCCGGGGTGGGGAGCTGCGCCGGGTGCTGGCAGGAATAGAAGCTGCCCGGAGAGCCGGGCTGGATCCGGTGAAGATCAACTGTGTGATCACTCCTGACACCACTGCCGGAGAGGTGGCGGACCTGAGAAGGTTCTGCAGCGAAAACGATCTGGAGATCAGGCTGATCCGGCAGATGAGCCTGACCGCCGGCAAATTCTGGAAAGTGGAAGGAGGAGAGGGCGGACACTGCAGCTCCTGCAACCGGATCCGGCTGACCGCCGATGGCCGGTTCATCCCCTGCCTCTTCAGCGAAGAGGAGTATCCCATCGCAGAGCACGGCATCCGGGGTGCATTTACCAGGGCCATCGGGATGAAACCGGAGAGGGGCAGGGTGAACTCCAGGAACACATTTTACGGCATCGGGGGCTGAGGCTTCCGGCGGATGCAACAACCGGCTTGATAATGGGAAAAGAAGAGCGGAAAAACAGTGGACTGAGCCATGTGGATGAACGGGGGGAGGCCCGCATGGTCGATGTGGGATCGAAAGGGATCCTGAAACGGACCGCGGTGGCCTCGGGTTCCATCCGCATGGCCGAAGCTACGGTGGAAGCCGTACAGGATGACCGGGTGAAAAAGGGCAACGTGCTGGCAGTTGCCCGCGTGGCAGGGATCCAGGCAGCCAAATCGACCCCCTCGCTGATCCCGCTCTGTCACCCCCTGCCCCTGGATGCGGTCCGCGTCGACTTCACCATCGGGAGCACTGAGATTCTGGTGACCTGCACGGTCTCCTGCCAGGCCCGTACCGGGGTGGAAATGGAGGCCCTCACCGGGGCCTCGGTGGCATTGCTGACCATCTATGACATGTGCAAAGCCATCGACAAGGGTATGATCCTGGAAGGGATCAGGCTGGTGAACAAGCAGAAGGAGGAGCTGTGATGACAAAAAAGCTGATCAGAATACGCTCGGTCAACCTCTCCGGAAACAAGGGAGAGATCAAAGTACCGGTCCCGGAGATCCGCCTTACGGAGAACGGGATTTCGGGCGACGCCCATGCGGGACCCTGGCACCGCCAGGTGAGCCTGCTGGCGGCAGAGAGTATCCGGAAATACGAGGAATCCACCCAAACCAATGTGCCGGACGGCGGCTTCGGGGAGAACCTCACCACCGAAGGGTTCGCATTGCACCATGCAAGGCCGCTGGACAGGTTCACCGCAGGGGAGGTTATCCTGGAACTGACCCAGGTGGGAAAGAAGTGCCACGGGAAAGGGTGTGCCATCTACAAGCAGAGCGGCGAGTGCATTATGCCCGATGAAGGAATCTTCTGCAGGGTCATCCGGGGTGGAACCCTGAAAGCAGGGGATTCCCTTGAGTACCTCCCCTATACCTTCCGGATGAAGGTCATTACCCTGAGCGACCGCGCCGCAGCCGGATTCTATCCCGACCGGAGCGGTCCGGCCATTGCGGAGGAGATGGCCCGGTGGTTCGAGGGGAAACGGTTGAAGCACCATACCACTTCGGTGGTGCTCCCCGACGACCGGGAAAGATTCTCCGCAGAGCTGGAGGCTGCCATCCATGACGGGGCGGACCTGGTGTTCACCACGGGAAGCACGGGTCTGGGGTCAAGGGACATGGCACCGGAAACAGCCCTCCGTCACATGGACCGGCAGATCCCGGGGATCATGGAACTGGTCCGCGTCAAACACGGCATGGTGAATCCCAATGCGGCGCTGAGCCGCTCCGTGGCAGGCCAGGCCGGAAAGACCCTCATCTTCGTGCTGCCGGGCTCCACCCGGGCGGTCAGGGAGTACCTGGAAGAGATACAGAAGAGCCTCTGGCACATGATCCTGATGGCAAGCGATATCGACAGCCATTGAGATTGTTTGAATAATGTAAGGGCACCGTCTGAGTAATTCACTATCTTACTGTCGGTTCACTGAACCGGCAATTCCCAAATCCAACCTTTGACCTATGGCAATTTACACCCTTCAAATCAACGGCAAGAGACAGCAGGTGGACGTGGAACCCGACACCCCCATGCTGTGGGTGCTCCGGGACCACCTCAGGCTGCTTGGCACCAAATTCGGGTGCGGCGTTTCCGTATGCGGGGCCTGCACCATCCTTCTGGGCGATGATGCGGTTCGCTCCTGCCAGCTTCCGGTCTCCGCAGTCGGGGACAGGCCCGTCACCACCATCGAGGGGCTCTCCGAAAACGGGGATCACCCGCTTCAGAAAGCCTGGCTGGAGCACGACGTCTCCCAGTGCGGGTACTGCCAGCCGGGCCAGATCATGAATGCTGCCGCGCTTCTCAGAAAGAATCCCAGTCCCACGGACCGGGAGATCGAGGAGGCCATGTACGGCAACCTGTGCCGCTGCGGCACCTATCTCAGGATCAAAGCGGCCATCAGAACGGCAGCCCAATCAGTTTCATCTTAATCTGAACAGAAATGACCGTTGTAAGAACCACATTTGACAGGCGCTCCTTCATCCGGAATACTTTCATGGCAGGCGGGGGACTGATGCTGGGATTCAGCTGGCTGGCATCCTGCAGGGTGACACCCGGGGAGGCCCTCGAACTTCCCGATGAATGGTTTGAGATCAACGCCTACCTGAAGATCGGGGACAATGGCGTGGTCACCATCATGTCGCCCAATCCCGAATTCGGCTCAAACGTAAAAACCTCCATGCCCATGATCGTAGCCGAGGAGCTGGACATCGACTGGAACAGGGTGATCGTGGAACAGGCGCCGTTCAACCCCGAGCGTTATGACCGCCAGTTTACAGGGGGAAGCCAGGGCATCCGCCAGGGGTGGGATCCCCTCCGCATGGCAGGGGCAAGCGCCAGGCAGATGCTCAGGGAGGCCGCCGCCCGGGCATGGGAAGTACCCGTTGAAGAGATCACCACCCGAGAGGGGATCCTTTATCATGAGACCACCGGGAAACAAGCGGGCTACGGAGAGATGGCCTCAGCCGCTTCAGAAATTCCGGTCCCGGAGGAGGTCACCCTGAAGGATCCGGAGGAGTTCACAATCATCGGAACCTCCAGGAAGAACGTGGACGGTTTGAAAATGGTAACCGGTCAGCCCCTCTATGGCCTGGATTATTATAAGGAAGGGACCCTGACCGCCATGATCATTCACCCACCGGCCTTTGGATTGAAGCTGAAGTCCTATGACGACGCGGAAGCCAGGTCCATGCCCGGGATCAGGGAGATCTTCTCCTTCCGGACCTACCTGGACGGCTATGAGAGGAACTTTTTCGATACCAACGCTTTCCCGGAGCTGATCGCCGTGGTGGGGAACTCCACCTGGGAGGTATTGAAAGCAAAAAACGCGGTGAAAGCGGAATGGGAACCCTTCGGGGAACATACCTTTCAGATGGCCGGATTCAGGGAGGCGCAAACGGTAACGGTTCCTGCGGGGCTCGAAAACACTTCGGACCATGAGGCCCGCATGGCCGAAATGGCCGCAAAGCCGGGAAGGGAGGTCCGCAGGGACGGGCGTCCTGAAGAGGCTTTCAGAAAGGCGGCGAAGGTTGTCGAACGAGCCTATACAGGGCCCTTTCTGGCCCACTTCTCCATGGAGCCCCATAACTTTTTCGCCCATGTCACCGAAGAGAAAGCCGAAGTGGCGGGTCCCCTTCAGGCCCCCGAGTTCATAAAGCGGACCCTCGCCGCCAGGCTGGAACTGCCCCCTGACAGGATCAGCATCCATATGACCCGCATGGGGGGCGGTTTCGGGCGCCGGGCCTACAGCCACTATGTGGTGGAGGCCGCCGTGAT
>CAZNSZ010000070.1:0-3073 GCA_964575865.1 uncultured Bacteroides sp.
GCCCCCGGGGCCGGCTCCGCGGCTGCGCGCGCGAAGAGGCAACCGCGAAACCCGCTAGAGGAGAAGATGCATGCATGCATGCATGCATGCTTGCACGCATGCATGTATGTATGTATGCATGTGTGTATGTATGTAGGTAGGTATGTATGTATGTATGTGTGTGTAACACACGTGGTACGGATGAAAGCGTGAAGGGCTTAGTTCTAACTCGAATGAAGTTGTCTTGAGAATATGGTGGAGGCCACGAGGATGATAATATACGCAATACAAATATTAATCCTCCAAAAATGGCAAAGAGAAGGCAAGATTGATATTGGGATCAAATGCTGATCCCTGCAAACTGCACTCATATCTGATCTGCCAAGTGAGTAAGAATAATCAGACAGTCCCCTTCCAGTAAAACTCCCCCCTCTTAATAAACTTCTTGGTGAATGGACCGAGGATGGTTTCGTGGACTCCCAGGACGAGTGAGCCGTAATCGTTCATGTTGCGGTGGAACAGGTCGAAGACGCGGTTCTGGAGTTCGTTGTTGAAGTAGATGATGACGTTGCGGCAGATGATGAGGTCGAATTTGACGAGGAAGGGATTGGCGTCCTTCACCAGGTCCATGGTGCGCCAGACCGGTTTGTTACGAAGGGTTTCTTTCATCCGGATCTGGTCGCTCGCCTCATCCACATGAAAATACTTCTTCCATAGTTTCCTGTTGTTGCGGGAATTGGTAATCCCCTCGGAATGAGATTCCTGTGCAGGAAGATGATCAGGAATCTCACTGGTAAACCGTTGGGCATGAATACTCCCCGGCGGGTTGGTGGCTGCGGCCACTCCCGTGATCACTTTCTCGAAGTTTTCCAGGTAGCTCTGGTTGAAGCGGTATTTGTAGGTGCCGGCGCGGGCGGTGTCGATGACGTCGGGGTTGATGTCGGTACCGTAGATGTCGGTTTTCTCCAGCAGGCCCAGGTTGTCGAGAAGCATCATCATGGAGTAGACCTCCTGGCCGGTGGAGCAGCCGGGGTGCCAGATGCGGATCCGTTGCCGGTCGCTGAGCCCGGGAATGATTTCCTTCCCGATTCTGATCCATACTTCCGGATCCCTGAATAACTCGGTGGTGTGAACGGTTAGTTTGCGAATGATCTGCTCCATGAAAACCGGATCCGATCTCATTCTGCGGGTCAGGCCTTCGATATTTGTTTCATATTCCAGGAGCAGGCGGGTCAGGCGCCTTCTGAGGGAAGTGTGGGAGTACTGGCTGAAGTCGTAGGTGGAGTGGTTGCTGATGGTTTCCTGGAAGAGCCGGATATCCTTTCCCAGGACTTCCATCGGTTCATTAGAGGTTGAATGCACTGAATTTCAGATATATCAATGGCTGGTGGCCCACCGTGGGACATCAGGTAAATCTAACGAATTAATAATGACTTTCAAATTTGGATAAACTCCTTTTGTTTCTATCTTTGGAATGGACAAATGCCTGTGAGATGATCTTCGGTATACTCATATTTCCCGGAGCCCATGGCGACAAAGAATTATACAGGGTTCTGACTGAGAAATATGGGATGAAGGTGAAGATGATCTGGAACCACGAGACCAACCTTCAGAACATCGATGTGTTGTTCATTCCCGGCGGCTTTCCCTGCAAAGGTTCCTCAAGTTCCTCAAAATGCATCAGAGAATCCGCGGTGATCGACTCCATGATGGAGTTCGTGGAAAGGGGAAAGATCCTCATCGGGATCGGGAACGGATTCCGGGTGCTCTGTGAGACGGAGCTGGTACCGGGAGCTCTGCGAATGAATAAATCCCAGCGCTATATCTGCAGGTACACCTACATCAAACCGGACAACGATGATACGTTGATCACCAGGAAGATGTCCAACGACCTGGCATACCGGATCCCCATTGCCACCGGCTACGGCCGATATACGGCAAAGGAGGAGACCCTGGTCAAGATGCGTTTCAACGAGCAGATCCTGTTCAGGTATTGCGATGAGAATGCACGAATTTCGGAGAACAACAACCTCACAGGGGCGGTGGACAACATCGCCGGGGTGTGCAACGAACGCAAGAATGTGTTCGGAATGATCCCGCAACCGGAGCGTGCGGTCCTCGAGCACGGGGGAAATACGGATGGACAGGCCATCTTCGATTCCCTCATGGAATATTTCTGAATATCCTATTCTCCCGGTTTTTCCTTCAACCAGAAGCGGTTCTGGTCATCCTTGACATACATATGCACCACATCGAACAGGACCAGCTTGGTCATCAGGGCCACCAGTTCCTTACGGGGGAATCCGGTGTCGCGCTGGAGCCTGGAGAGGGTGGATCCCGGACTGGCGGCAAGGGTTTTCAGCAGGATCTCTTCCTTTCGGGTGAATTCCAGCAGCCTGCCCCGGCTCTTTTTCTCCTCCTTCCACACCTGGAGCTGAACCACACTGGCCAGGATGTTCTGGTCGGCTACCCTGATGTATGCTTTCCACCGGTCATCCTCGTCCCGGGCATAAACGGGTTTCACTTCCGAAGGGGGAATGTAGATCTCCAGCACTGCTTTTCCGTCGATCTGGTGGTGCCGGCTCTGGAAAGGGACCTCCGGCTTGCTGTAGAGCGAGGCAGCAGATTCCACCATGTAGAACTCCTCATCGGAACGCACGCCGCTGATCCGGCCGTTGTCCTTGACCCCGATCAGCAGTCTCCCTCCATCGGTGTTTGAGAATGCGGAAAGGGTGCGGGCGATCTTTCTCGCATCACTGATCTCAAATTTGAAATCCAGTTCCTGGTTTTCTCCGCCTGCGATCAGCGTTTTGATGTAGGTTGGTCCGGACGGTCCCATCTCCTAAAATTACAAGTTCCGCGCCGAACAAGTGGCATTTTAGGGGCCGAATTACTAACTTGATGGCATCTCATCGATAACCGGGCGTTTCGCTCCACTGAAAATACAGAACATGAAAAATCCGATGATCGCAGCACTCATTATAACCTTGATGGGGTTGTCCAGCTGTCAGCAAACAGGCAAGGTTGATCCCGGTGATCCAGACAGCGATTCCGGCAGGACTTTCCCCAATATCGTGGTCATTTACTGTGACGA
>CAZNSZ010000070.1:3173-4709 GCA_964575865.1 uncultured Bacteroides sp.
ACCGGAACCCGGCAGGGGAAGGAGTTCCTTTATTTCGACGGGAGTGAGCTTCAGTGCTACCGGAACGGGGAGTGGAAACTGAAATTGCCGTTCCAGGGATACCGCGGAAGCAATGGGAAGAAAGGTGTTCCCCCCCACGACACGCTGCTGTTCAATCTGAAAAGCGATCCGGGTGAACGGGTGAATCTGTACGGAGAAATGCCGGAAAAGGTGGCGGAGATGGTGGAACTCATGGATGCGTACCTGTCCTCCAAAGGAGCACTGCCCCCCTCACTGGTCATCGGGGATCCGGCCGATCACTCCACCTATCAATATCTGACCGAGAAATACGGACCGGATTTCAACCGTATCGAGTGGTGACATGGTCCACTGATCCCTCCTGGCTGGCAGATCGAAGTATCGTGGTGTGAGGTTGGATGCAGCTGTCAATCCTGCCGGTTCAGCCGGCTGATCACTGACAGGAACAGGGGAATGTCGGTGGCTCCCGCGGTGGCCAGGCGCTCCATGATCCGGTGGAACAGGGGGGTACCCTCAGGAACCCCTGCCTTCTCCAGCAGCATCCGTGCCTGCCTTTTCAGTTCACCGTATCCCTCACCCGATTTCTCAAGCGGGGTCCCGGGCTGCTCCAGAGGGTTCATCAGGGAGAGCTCATAGGCAGTGATCATCACGGCCTGTGCCAGGTTGAGGGAGGGATACCCCCCGGCCATGGGGATGGTCATGGCCAGGTCGCATTGCAGGACCAGGTCGTTGGGAAGGCCGCTCTCTTCGGTGCCGAAAAGGATCCCCACCCGGCGAAGGAAGCTTCCCTTTTCACGGAGAAGTCCGGGGATCTCGCGCACCGGGTGGTAATCGTGCTTGGCGGTGCGTTCTTTGGCCGTGGTGGCCACCACCAGGTCCAGGTCTTCGGTGGCTGTCTGAAAGTCCCCGTGTACGGTGGCTGAGGAGAGGATGTCATGGGAACCGTGGGCCATCATCCTGGCTTCCTCGCCGAGGTGGTCACAGGGATTGATCAGGCGAAGGTGCCGGAACCCCATGGTCTTCAGGGCCCGGGCAGCAGCACCCACATTGCCGGGAACGGCCGGCTGGTAAAGAATGTAAACTATTTCCATGGTCCCGGGGGTCATGGTTGCAATGAATGAATCGGTATTTCAGGCAGAAACCAGATCATGATTTCTCCAGTTGACTGAGGATCCTTCTGCCCCTGGAACTGAATCCCACGCTGTTGTTCTCCATCTGGTCCTCAATGACCGTTTGCAGCTCCTCTTTCAATTCCGGGTAGAGGAGGGTGTGCTGGTAAATGATCTGCATGGCATGCACCTTCACCGCCACCGGGTAGAGTTCGGACACCATGTACCCGAAGCAGAGGTCGATGAGCAGTCCCTGCTCCTCCTCGGGGATCTCGTACCGGCACATCAGCCGCAACAGGCTCCTCAAGGCCCCTGTGGATTCCAGGTCCGGCAAGCGCTGGATGATTCCAGGGATGCGGTCCTGAACCAGTCCCGGATGCTGTTCGTCGCAGCCATCCAGGACCCAGGC
>CAZNSZ010000070.1:4809-6335 GCA_964575865.1 uncultured Bacteroides sp.
TTGTTCAGGTCCAGGTCGGTCACCTGCATCAACGTGCGGTCGCCGCTCTCCTTGTCGGTCTGCTCATACTCCATGACCATCCCGTTGGCATAGGCTGCATAGATGAAGACGCTTCCGAAGGAGTGCCGCTGGTCGATCATCTCCTTGCGGATCTGTTTCCCCAGTTCATCGCACACCCACATGCGGGCTTCCATCTCATCGTCCTCCACCAGGTATTCATCGCAATCGTACCCCAGGATCTTTTTGCTCTTGCCTGTTTTTTGCGGCATGACCGTCTCGATGCCTTCCTCCTCCCGGATCTCCTCCATCTCCTGCTCTAGGGATTCGGGATCCACTTCACTGGCGATCCCCATTTTCTCCCCGTCCGAATCGGTCAGGATCAGTACGGCGCTGTTTTTGGAGTCAAAAATAATGGTGGTCTGGTCCTTCTTTTCGGTATAGACCATGGCATAATCCACCGCATCTTTTGTCATGTAGGAATCATACTGGATAAAGTCGGTCTCCTTGCCGCTCTTGTTGAAATCACGGACCTCCATTTGGATCCAGGAATCGAAATCGTAGCTGGGCTCATAGGGGACATTGTCTGACAGTCCCAGCGCGTCCATATAGACATGGGTCATGGTGGTGTTGGGCGACTGGTCCGGTTCGCGGCCCTCCTCCACGGCCTTTACACTGTCCCGTTTGGCCTGCGCTTCAAGGTTGTCTTCGATAATTTTTTTGCGCATGAGCGACCTGAGACTCTGGGCGCTCAAATCCGAATAGGCCACTCCCATCGCAAGGATGGAAAGAAGGATAACTGCTCTTTTCATGGGTATCTGTTTTATATAATCTGAATATTGGTACGGATGCATCTGAATTGCTCCGGAAAATCCCATACAAGGTACTAAACTATATAACCGTTGAACCCGCAGAAGGTTTGGAATTTGACCACGGAATTGGTACCTGTTTTAAACGGCACTGACGGGGGTGTGGATGCCGGGGGATGATGGATGTGATGGTTCTTCTCACACTCTTTGGTTATATTTAAGTGGAATTGGATTCCGGCTGCTGAGACTTGAACTTGAACCGCAAGCGACAATGACATTCGATCAACCTTTGACCGGAGGGAAGCTGATCAGGCGATACAAGCGCTTCCTGGCCGATGTGGTCCTGGATGACGGGAGGGAGGTGACGGCCCACTGCACCAATTCGGGATCCATGAAAAGCTGTCTCGAGGAGGGGGCCGAGGTATTCCTGAGCCCGGTTTCGGACCCGAAAAGAAAAACACGTTTCACCTGGGAGATGATCCGGATCGGCGGCGGCTGGGTGGGGATCAATACGTCCCATCCCAATGCGCTGGCCATGGAGTGGGTGGGTGCGGGGGTGATCCCCGGGCTGGAAGGGATCACCGGACTGCGGAGGGAAGTGAGGTGGGAGGACAGCCGGTTCGACCTGTACGGGGAGGGTGCGGAAGGGCCCTGTTTCATTGAGGTGAAGAATGTGACCCTGAAGGAAGGGGAGCGTGCCCTGTTCCCCGATGCGGTGAC
>CAZNSZ010000070.1:6435-22966 GCA_964575865.1 uncultured Bacteroides sp.
CTTTGAAATGGCTCACTGGCCACAAAGAGCTGCCCGTGGAGCTCAGCCCACCACCATCAGTCCCTTTTCCTCCGCATAGAGGTGTGCCTGGTGCATGAAGGCCTGGAGGCGCAGTTCGATGGAGGCATCTTCCTGCCCGTCGTATGCGATGCTCACATAGGGGATCCCCCCCTTGTCCTTTCTCAGCTGATCGCTGACCGAAGTGACCAGGGTCCCCGGCATGCAGGTGAAGGGCAGGATGTTGGCGATGCCTGAGATCCCCTTATCGGCCAGGATGGCCGAGGTGCCCAGGTTGAGGGCGGGATCGCCGTCGTAATGGCGGTGGACGTAGGGTCCGCAGGCATTGAGCATGTCCTTGACCGCCACCTCCTTGTCCTCGTCGAACAGTCCGTGGAACTGCCTGGCGATCTTCCTGAAAGAGGTCTCCTGGGAGTATTCCTGGATCTTGGATTTGATCACTCCTTTGAAGTCCCCTTTCCACCTGCTGTCCCTGGTGTAGCGGATGGTGGAGTAGGAGAGCCACTCCGCAAAGGGGGCGATCCAGGTCTCCGCGCCGAACCTTTCCAGGCGCTCAACAAGCCGCCCGCTGCAGAAGGCATTGTCCCGCATGAAGATCTCTCCCACCACGGCCACCACCGGTTTGCGGTATCCGTTGGAGAGGGGGATCGTGGTAAATGTCACGGCGATCTTCGCCAGGGTATCGAGCAGGTCCCCTGCACCGCGTTCCATGCAGGCCACCAGGTCGGCCAGGGCCTTCTGGTAGACCTTCTCCGTATTCCCGGGTATCAGCTCGTAAGGCTTGCGTTCCTGTTTCAGTTTCCGGATCATGTCCAGTGCCACGAAGCCCTTCCACACATTGAACCGGAATTTGGTCCCGTGTCCCCCCGAGATATCCTCGTAGGAGCTGTCGTTGCTGGGAGCGATGATCTCGGTTTTTTCATAACCGAGCCTGTCGAAAAGCACCCGCTGGAACCGGTTGTACTGCCCGAAACGGCACGGACCGTTGTGGTCGGGCATGAAGAAACTGACTCTGGCCGGGTCCACCCCGGGCTCCATCAGCTTCTTAAGGAAGCTTCCGGTGGTGCAGATCATGGGGAAGCACTCCCTGGCCGAGGTATACTTCCTGGCCAGGTCCAGGTCCTCCTGGGTCTGCATGGGCAGCGATTCGGAGTTGATCCCGAAACTTCTGCAGGCGGCCGCGATCACGTGGGACGCATCGTTCATGTAAGGGAAGTAGAGTACCCGGTCCTTCATGGGCGAGGCGCTCAGGGTACCGGGGACGTAGACTTTTTTCTCCCTCTTTTTCCCGACACGGGAGCCTTTCAGGCTGTCCAGGAAGGCTTCGTAGCGGGTGATCATCCCGGCATCGGCCCCGTGCTCGTCGATCTCGATCTCCATATAGGGCTTTCCGGCCATCTCCTCATGGACGAAATGGGCCAGGAACGAGTCGGGCCCGCAGCGGAAATTGCCCATGTAAATGCCATGCAGCCGGTCGTCCCTTGAAATGATCCTGGCGGCTGCCAGGATGCGCTGTCCGTTGGGCCAGTACATTTTGTTGTAATCCCTGGTGATCATTTCCCCGGCCAGCGGCAGGTAGTCCATGGGGATGGGGACCACGTCCAGGTTGATCAGTTTTTCCACCATGCTCAGGTTGAGGGCGGGATCCCCCGTATTGTAGGGGCGCCCGATGATCACCAGGCACTCCCGGTCGTCGGGCAGTGAGGCCATCACCTCCCGGCCGCGTTCCCTGACCCTTTTTTCGAACACATCCTGTTTCAGATCGGCCTTCTTCATGGCATCGGCGATCTGTTTCCTGGAGAGGCTGAACCGCTTTCCGAAATAATCATACAGTTCCTTCTCCACCACTTTCCCGTAATAACGGAAATTCAGGGCCGGGGTGAGCAGCTTGCTGCGCTTATCCTCCGGAAGGGAGGACCTGACCATGAAGGGGACCGTCTGCACCCAGGGACAGTTGCAGTTGGAGGTGGGATTGTCTTCCTGGGCTTTGGAATTGATGATGAAGGGGGTAAAGACGTAATCAGCCTCGCCTTCCAGCAGTTCGTAAATATGACCGTGCATGACCTCCACCGGGAAGCAGGTCTCGGCCACGATCATGCTGAGGGACTTCTTGATGGTCTGGTTGCTGGTCTCTTCCGACACCACCACATTGAATCCAAGCTCCCTGAAGAAGGTGCTCCAGTATGGGAACTGCTGGTAGAAGACCATCAGGCCCCGGGGGATCCCGATGGTTGGTTTCTGCGGATCCGTATCCGGTTCGAATCCGTCGGTCAGCATCTCCAGCCGTTCCTTGAAATAGTTGGGGATGCCGGTGCCTTTCCCTTTCCGCTCGTCCAGTTCATATTTCTCGCACCTCCCGCCGTAGTAAAGGGGCTTCTTCTCCCCCTGGATCCGGACACGCCTGATCTCGCACTGGTTGGAACACGCCTTGCAGGTGAATTTGTCCACCGTATAGGGGACCTTGCTGATGTCGAATCCCTTGAACCGGGTGGTCATGTTGTTGGCCCTGATGTAATCGCGGGCCAGCATGGCGGCCCCGATGGCTCCGGTGACATCGAAGTGGGGCGGGATGTGGATCTTTTTGCCCGTGACCTTTTCGAAGGCGGCCACCACCGCCCGGTTGTTGGTGACGCCCCCCTGGAAGAGGATGTGGTTCCCGATCCGTTTTTTCCGCACCACCTTCTGGATGTAGTTGTGGACGATGGAATAGGCGAGCCCTCCCACCAGGTTCTCCTTCTCCACCCCCTTCTGCTGGAAGGCATTCAGATCCGATTCCATGAAGACGGTGCAGCGGTCCCCCAGACCGGCGGGCTTTTCCGCCCTGAGGGCCATTTCGCCGAACTGTTCAACGATCTTGATATCCAGCTTTTCGGCCTGTTCTTCCAGGAAGGAACCGGTTCCGGCGGCACACACCTTGTTCATCTCAAAGTCGACCACCACCCCGTCGTCGATGCTGATGTATTTGGAATCCTGTCCCCCGATCTCGAATATGGTATCCACCTCCGGATCGAATGCGATGGCCGCCGTGGCCTGGGCGGTGATCTCGTTCCGGATCAGGTCGGCCCCGATGAAATCCCCGGTCAGGTAGCGTCCCGAGCCGGTGGTACCCGCTCCCTTCACCACCACGCGGTCCCCCACCTCCTCATAGATCTCTGACATCCCCCGGCGGATCGCTTCCAGCGGTTTGCTTGCCGTGGGCAGGTAGCGGCGGGCGATCACCCGGTTCTCGTCATCGATCAGAACCACGTTGGTGCTCAGGGAGCCGATGTCGAGACCGAGGTAGACCGGATATTTTTCCGCGGAAGGGGGGATCTGGTAGACCTCTTTCTGAATGGGGGCCGTTGGAGCGACCAGCGGTTCGAAGGATTTGCCCCTCGATTTTTCACCGTGGATGTACTGGTCGAGGGCATCTGTGCCGCGGTATCCCCCGGATCCCTTTTCCTCCCCGTTGCTGGGATGGAAGATGGCCCCGATGGCTCCCATGGAGGTGTTGTGCTCGGGGATCAGCAGCTCCTCTTCTGAGGCTCCGAGCAGCTCGCGAAATGCCCGGATCATCCCCGCGTTGGAGGAGACCCCTCCCTGGAACATCACCGGGAACCGGATGGTTTTCCCCCTCCCCAGGGAGCTGATAAAATTCCTGGCCACCGCGAAACAGAGTCCCGCCACAATATCATGGACCGGTGTGGCGATCTGCTGGAGGTGGATCATGTCGCTTTTGGCAAACACACTGCAGCGGCCGGCGATCCGGGGAGGATCTTCCGACTGAAGGGCCAGTTCTCCGAATTCCTTTTCAATGGAGATTCCGATCCGCTTGGCCTGCTGGTCCAGGAACGATCCGGTGCCCGCCGCGCAGAGGGTGTTGAGTTCAAAATCTGACAACCTGGAGGCCTGGTTATCCAGTTCGTCCATGAAGATCAGCTTGGAATCCTCTCCCCCCATCTCGATGATGGTCCGCACCCGGGGGTAGAGCCTGGAAACGGAGGTGGACTGGGCCACGATTTCATTGACATAGTGCCCGCCCACCAGTTGTGCGGCCAGTTTCCCGCCCGTGCCCGTGAAGCTGATCTGGCCGAACTGCTCCCTGGCGTATGCGGATTCCAGTTCGTCCAGGATCTCCTTCAGCTTTTCGAAGGGTTTGCCGTGGCAATGGTCATACCGGTCCAGTAAAACCTTACCCTCCTGGTCCATGACAACCGTATTAATGGAAATCGATCCGATATCAAAACCAAAAAGGAGGGACGGCTTCATAAAAGTCGGTTTAGAGGGTTCGTAGTTGCCTGGATCAGAAGCAATTCATCATGAATCCAGCAACTGCTTATGAACCGGTATGCCAGCCGGATCAGACAAAATATATGAAAAATAGTGACTGGAGCAGAAGGAGTGATCGCCTTTCGGATTTAATTAGAATGAGTCTAAATAAATCTAAATGGATCGAGAGATACGGTGGCGACCAGGGGCCGGCTGAACAGCGGAACATCAGAGTGAGGAGAGGAATTCCACCACTTTGTTGCTGTCTTCAGCGGCATTCACCTCCGAATCCTTGTAGATCAATTTCCCCTTCTGGTCCAGGATAAAGGTCCAGCGCTGGATGGTCGATCCCCTGACCAGGTCCATGGATTTTCCCTGAATCTCCCGGTTGATGCTTCCCCCCTCGTTGTAAGGCACATCGAACAGCGCCGCGATCTCGCCGGATTCATCACTTAACAGGGTGAAATTGAGCCCGTGCTCCAGGGCAAACAGCCCCAGCGTTTCCGGCTTATCGCCCGAAACCCCCACCACCTGGGCGCCCACTGCTTCCAGGTCACCTTTCTGGTCCCGGTAAGCGCATGCCTGGGCGGTGCAACCCCCGGTGAATGCGGCCGGGTAAAAATAGATGACCAGGTAGTCGGCCTTTTTGAGTTGCTGTTTCAGCACCCAGGAGGACCCTTCCTGGTCGGTGGCTGTGAAGCTGGGGACCTTTTCTCCCAGTGCCACCTGTGCCGGGAGGGTGGTGCCCATCATTGTCAGGAGTGCAAACACAATCGCATATCGTTTCATACCCATGGTTTTGATGTTTGTACAGAGACGAATTTAGCAACTAATCCGCTGATTCCCCCCGCCCGGTGAAGAATATTTCTTTAGTTTGTATTCAGGAACGCTGAACACAGGCGCTGTATGTACAAACATCTATTCGGCCCGGTCCCTTCCCGAAGGCTCGGCATGTCGCTGGGTGTCGACCTGATCCCGCACAAGATCTGCACCCTGAATTGCATTTACTGCGAATGCGGACCAACCACCAGGCTCACCGACGAAAGAAAGGCCTATGTGCCTTATGAGGAGGTCATCAGCGAGCTGGGGGATTATTTCAGCCGGAACCCGGATCCCGACTACATCACCTTTTCGGGGGCAGGGGAACCCACCCTTCATGCGGACATCGGGAAGGTGATCGCCCACATCAAAACCCTCCGTCCAGGGATCCCGGTGGCTGTGCTGACCAACGGAACCCTCCTTTCCGATCCTGCTGTGAGGGAGTCCCTGATGCAGGCTGACCTGGTCATGCCATCGCTGGATGCAGCCACAGAAAGCGCTCTGAAAAAAATCAACCGGCCGGGAAGAGGTACCGGCGTGGAAGGGTATGTGGACGGACTGGTCCGGTTCAGCGGGGAGTTCGGGGGGGCGATCTGGCTGGAGGTGCTCATTTTGCCGGGGTATAACGATGATCCGGAGAACCTGACTGCATTGAAAAAAGCCATCGGGAAGATCCGTCCCGACCGGGTGCAGCTGAACACCCTGGACAGGCCGGGAACCATCAGGGACCTCCGGCCCGCCAGCCAGGAAGCCCTGGAAGAGATCGTTCGTCGCTGGGGGATGGACCAGGTGGAGATCATTGCCGCACCGGCCAGGCGCCACGAGGTTCCCTCTTACAGGGAGGACCTGGAGAATACCATCCTGGAAACCATCTCCAGGAGGCCCTGTACCGTGGAGGACCTGGAGCGGATCCTCGGATTGCATGGCAGCGAAATCAACAAATACCTGGGTACACTGGAGCAGGCCGGCAGGATCGAAGTCTCCAACCAGGAAAGGGGTATTTTTTATCATTATGTGCAGAGGGAACCGCCATCCTGATCACCGGCACCGGTTCGGTCTGGCATGAGTCCCCTGAAAGTCCGGAAGCATCTGCATGCACATTTTTCAACCGGGGGATTACCGTTTTTTTGGATGGGGCAGGTTCATGCTGTCCAGAATGGCCAGGAACCGGGCACTGTCGTGGAGGGCCTCATAACGGCTCCCGGTTCCGATGTAGGGCATGTTGGGATTGTGCAGCCGGTACCAGATTTCAAGTACATCCAGGGATCGTTCATAGGCTTCTGCCCAGTAATAGTACCTGGCCATGGAGAGCGGTTGCGGATCACGGTCCCGGAAGTATTTTTCCTTCAGAGCTGCAAGCTCCCTGTAGGCTGCCAGCCGGCCTTGCTGACGGTAAATGGCCACCAGGTCCGGAATCTCCTCCCCGCTTAATCTGCCGGATAATACAGCCATCTCTAGTGCAAGGTTGCGTTCATGTTCACCGCTGCCATAGAGGGCCCTGCCCAGCTGACCCTGGCTGAAAGAGTGATCAGGGTCGATGGCCAGTGCCTGTTCCACATACTCCAGCACAGCTTTGTCCATTTTTGCGCCTTTCAGCACCACGGAGTAGAGGGAAAGGACCAGGGGATTCTTCGGATCCAGCGCCAGGGCCAGTTTACCCTGTTCGAGCGCCTCGTCCATGTGCTGCAGGGTCATCAGCATATGGGCGTAATAGATCCTGGCCATGACATGGTTGGGGTTGAGGGCAATGGCCTTCAGGAGTTCTCTCTCCCCCTTTTCCCATTCCCAGTCGGTCCAGAAGTAGAGAGTCCCATTGATGAAATGCGAATCGGCAAAATCCTCATCCAGCTCCCGTGCCCTGTCGATATACCCACTGATTTTCGGGCGGGCCGTTTCGGGATCGATCTGTCCCATCTGCATCCTTCCCCCCCAGACAACGGCCAGGGCACCATGGATGGGGGCCCAGTTGGGATCCTTCTCAAGGGCCAGCAGCAGGTATTCCTCTGCCCTGTCAAAGGCCTCTGCGCTGAGATCGCCCCAGTACGCATAACTCCTGATGTAGGCATCCAGGGCATCACGGTCCGCGGCACGGTCTTTATCGAAGGTCTGTTCCTCACTGTCCGTCAGTTCGATCTGGACCTCCCGGGCAATTTTTTTGGTCACCTGGTTGTAAAGGTTCAGGATCTGGCCTTTATCCTCACGGTATTCACCCACCCAGAGCTGTCTTTCCTCCCTGCCGGTACTCACCAGCCTGAATTGCATGCATACGCTGTCACCCAGGCACATCACGGTGGCTTCCACCACGGCATCCACATTCAATTCGCCGGCAATGTCCCTGGCCGACATGCCCGCATCTTTGTACAGGTTGGAGGAGGTCTTACCGATGACACGCAGGTTGCTGATGCGGCCCATGTCCCCGATCAACATGGAGTGCATGCCTGCCACCATATATTCCAGCTGATCGTCCCCGGTGAAATTTTCAAACGGGAGGATCACCAGGGACCGGATATCCCCGGCCCTGAGTTTTGGGGACCTGCCCAGCACATTGTACAGCACCAGTCCGGCTACCACCATCAGACTGATGAGTGTGGCCACCTTCCAGCCGGCGGATTCCCGGACCGGTTCCTCCCTCCCGGACTGCGCAATTTGCCGGGTTTTCCGGATCCCCTCCGGTGTGATGTCATAGAACCAGGCGATGACCAGATTGACCAGGGCCCCGAAAATCAATAGATACAGGACCAGGTCGATGGTCCAGTCGGGGAAATTCCAGCGGGGGAAAATGATGGTGGAAGCTTCCAGAATGACAAACGCCGTGCCGGCATAAATGGCCAGCGATCGAAAGATCTTCCTTCTTTTTACCTCTCTCCAGAAGTGACTGAATATTCCAGGTGTCTGGTTTTTCATTCAGGGGGGCCGCTTATCCGCAATTTACATCCTTTCACCAAGGAAGTCAAGAAAGGGCAGCTCTGGCGGGAGGAAAGATCCCGGACGGAAGGGCGCTCAGCAATTAAAAGACGCCCCTGCAGTTGTCCTTTAAGGTCACCACAATTCTGTCCACTTCGACCGCTCCGGGCGGAAGCTCATGGGTCTCAAGCCCCGGATAGGCAAGTGAATCCTTCCAGCTCTGGATGGTTGTGCTGAAGAAGTGAGAAGCTGACGGGTCGGTCTCGTATACGATGATGTCGAATTTCTCCCCTTTGTCTCCCCCAAACCTGGTGATCACCTGCCATTCCCCATTCCTTTTATACGAGGTGTTGGTATGGTCCGATTGCGGGTAGTATTTGTTGTCAGAGGGTTTCAGAAGCACCCAGATATCCTTCTGGTGGGAATCCGGATACACCCCCATGGTTAAGATCCGGCAATCGACTGAATCCCCTTCAAGTGGTGATATGACCTGAACTTCTTCAATGGGATACTGCACCTGTTTCTTGTTTCCGACAGTCGCCTGCTCGAGCTGGGACTGTGGATTGACCAGTCCAAATGAGTATCCGCCATAAATGATCATCAAAACACCGATCATTCCCAGCAGGATCTTCAGTTTGATATTGATCAGGCCAAGAGAGGAACCTTTGATCTTTATGCTGTCCACAATGGGGATGAGGATGAGGACAGCACCGGCAATGAGTAATGCGATTTCTGCTGACATGGTATGAGATTCAGATCATTAATTTACATCCAAACGGTTAAAATACCTCCCGGGTCCATGATCAATATTTCAGTTTCCCGTGTTTGTCCCAGATTCCCCAGTAAGCGCCCACATCGCCTTCCGCATCGATTTTCCAGGCTTCATCGAAGCTTGAGAAATACATGATTTCTATGTTTTCCTCCCGGCTCCATTGCTGGGTATTGATAAAGTACCTCAGGGCATTCTCTGTGGAAGGTTCTGATGATTCGAATGCGGTACCGATGTTTGGCCATCCTGTTTCACTGATCACCACCCTCTTTCCGTTTGCCTTGCGTAACACGCTGTAATACATGTTTTTCATGTAGACAAGAGCGTAATCGATGTGACAGCCTTCCCAGAATGGATAACAGTTCGTAAAAATCACATCACAGATTTCCGTAATGGCAGGCCTGTTGATAAATTCGTAGTAGGCGTCCACATATCCAACCGGTGCTCCGGGCAGCTGTTCTTTGACACGTTTGATGTACCCCAGCAACTCCTCCTCGCTTAATTCTTCACGGTACAGCACCTCATTCCCCACTGCAACCAGGTCTGCATGGCCATCTTTCACAACCTTTACAAGGTTCTCAATTTCAGTTTCATTTTTCTCTTTGTCCTCTCCCAGCCAGGCCCCCGCCATCACTTTCAGGCCGTTTTCTTTTGCAATGGCAGGGATCAGTTCATTCCCGTCGGTGCAGGAAAAAGTCCGTACCCACCGGGTGTAAGGCCGGATGATCCCGATCCTTTTCCTGATCTGTTCTTCTGTGATGATGCTGCCGGGTCCCTGCCCTTCAAGGTAGGAGCTGAAACAGAGTCCGTGGATCCCATTTTCAAGCACCTTCCTGAACAGACCGATCAATTCCTCAGTTGTTCTGTTTTTAAAATCCTCCCCGAGCAGGGACAACAGTTTGTCGCTTCTGAATGACATGTTCTATTTGTTAGGTATGGTGTGATGGTTCATTCTCAAGGATGAAGTGCACATATGATTGATGAACTGTTGGTCTTTCATATTGCTCATTTATAGCCGGACCTGAATGGTCTGCAGGGAATTCCTTCCCACGGTGACCCCGGCAAACCGGTCATTGATCTGCAGGCTGACGGCAATATCCTCACCCGTCGTATTCAGCAGTTGCACACTGAGGAGTTTGTCCGGGTTCAGGGTGGCGCATGCATGCAGTGCATCGGGCTGAAGTCCGTTCAGGTCGAGTGCTGTTCCTAACGCCCTGTCGCCTGGCCTGATGGTCCTGCTGAACTGTGCCAGGATATCATATACCGGGGTATAGTAAACCTCCTTTGTCTCTGTATGGATCATGATCGGAGCCCCACAGAAATTCCCTGCATGGTTTGGTCCGCCCCGGTGATCGAGCACGATGTTCCAGTCAATCCAACCCCTGAGCCAGTGGTCGATGCTGACGATGATGTTTCTGGCATAGCGGTGGACCGGGGTATAGATGGGATGGTCTTCCGCTTTCACTCCTGGCCATGTGGCCGAATATGCCCAGTCTGTTGCATGGGGGTTCCACCAGAAGGCATCGTTCCCGAACCAGTTCTCTTCCGTGAATTTTTCCGGGTCCAGGATACCCTCCGGAGCGGGTTTACCAAGATCGTCAATGCACCCTTCCGTATGCAGTATGGCTTTGCCGGGAAATTTTGCATGCACTTTTTCCAGGACATCCTCATAAACCCGGAAGGTGCTTTCGTACCAGTGCACAGCGGTGCCGTATATATAGGCGGCGCTTTCCTCATCACCCAGAATCACATCAGCCCAGTGTTCCAGCCCATCCCTGTTCTGGTCATATATCAGAAGTTTCACCTCCCGGTTCGGCCCCGATCGGAGTGCTGGCCCGAGGTGCTCTTTAATGAACCTGCGCTGTGTTTCCGGTGTAAAATGCATGCTTTCCCATTGTCCGTTGTTCCCGAGAGGTTCATTGACGGGTGTCATTCCCCAGATGTTAACCCCCTCTGACCTGTAGGCTTCGAGGTATTTCATCAGGTACGCCGCATAATGCGCTTCGTATTCCGGTTTCAGGCTTCCCCCGGTGCCCTGGTAACTGTTTTCGGGCGAGCCCTTGATGTACCACGCTTCGATATCTTTCATCCAGGCGGGGGCCGTCCATGCCGAGGCCACGATCCGGAGTTCGTTGTCCTTCTGCCTGCTTTTTATGCGCAATGCTTCCCTGATCATGGGAAGCAGGTCATATGCCTCATCCACTATACCCGGGTGTTCAGAGGATTTAAATCCTTCGAGGTCAGGCTTCAGGCTAAAGGATTCCATCTGGGTATCCCCCGGCTGGTCAAGATAGGAATACCTGCCTTCCACGCAGAAGTCACATGCACCGATGTGTGTCCTTGCCAGGGAAAAATTGGCGCCCCCTTCACCATAGATGGCTTCCATCACCTTCAGCCTTTCCCCCGGCTCAAGGTGCGCAAGCACGTAGGCTGCCGATTCGGTAAATGAGCTTCCAATCCCATCCATGGTCTGCCTGATGTGGCCGGGATCTATGCGCAGCACCGTACCCGTCGCTTCTCCCTTCTGAAAATACGCATTCGCCTTCAGGCTCAGTTTATCGCCACCTTCCGAGGTCACCAGGATTCTTTCAGTGGTGCGAAGCGTACCATGGTTGCGTATTTTACGCTCTCTGATCATTGGCAGGATTCCAAATTACAGGATGGTTCAAAGTTTTCCCCTTCGTGATTCCAGGATGCTCTTTATTTCTCTTGCCTTCTCCTCGGTGAGATCATACTTTAACATGACGATGATCGCCAGCAGCGCTGTCAGTCCGGGTATGGCCATGTCGGCAATTCGCAGCTTGGTGATGGTATCGGCTGCCTGCAGCGTGGCATTCTGGTCAAAGCCCACCATTTTCAGGACCAGTCCGCCAAGGACCAGGGCAAGCGCCTGACCGAGTTTCACCATCCACCAGTAAATGGCTCCGAATGTTCCTTCTTTCCTGGGCATGCCATTGTTCAGTTCATCCAGGTCGCACACGTCGGCCGTCATGCTCATCATCAGGGTAAACAGGCCTCCGATGCCGAAAGACATCAATGGGATCGGCATGAAGATCAACCACGGATTCGACGGATTAAAGCCCCACCACTTCAGCGCGTAGCCTATAATGGAGAGAACCGTGGAGATAATAAAAGCATTCCGCTTGCCCACCCGGCTGGCAATGGCGGAAATCACAGGAATGACCAGGAAGGCTGTCACCATGGCGGATACGGTGGAGAACCAGGCCGGCCAGTTCCCTGCCTGGGCATAATCCCCCTGGAACATATAGAACACGATAATGAAATAACTGAACGAGGCTACCATCTGGAAGCCGTTGAAAACAAGGAAAGTAGCCCCGCAGAGCCTCATGAACGGTCTGTTCTTCGACACCTGTACAATCCCCTGGAACAGGTCTTTGAGGATGGAGAAAAGGGTTCTGAAGGTGATCTCCTTCCTGTTTCCCATCTTCGAGGAGTCTATTCCTTTGCAGAACAGTGCCGGCAATATGCCCAGAACGATGCAGATTCCGGCGACAATCACAGAGAGTGTGCGTACTCCTTCAGCCTGTGTGTCGAAAAGGTCCGGGTTGGCGATAATGACCCAGAACCACGGCACGATCATCCAGGCCACCTGGCCAAGGATCTGGGAAAATGCCATCAGCCGGGTCCTTTCGTTGTAGTCTGAAGTCATTTCATACCCGAGTCCGATGAGCGGTGTGGCAAAAATGGTATTGCCAATCAGGTAGAGCAGCGAAAATCCCAGGAAATACCAGAAGTTGTACATCTGACTGTTCTCCGGGTCCATCTGCCATAGCAGGGCAAACAGCAAACCGCTCATGATGGCTCCCACGAAAATGTAGGGCCTTCTGCGTCCGAACCTGGATTGCGTATTATCGGAAATGAATCCCATGATGGGATCGGTGATGGCGTCAAACAGCCTGGGCAGGCCACCCAGCAACCCGGCAAGGAATGGATCCATGCCAAAGGCTGTCAGCAGGAAGAACATGAAAATCCCAAGTGCCCCGGGCATCAGGTTATTGACCAGATGCCCTGCTCCAAATGCGGCTTTCTGGACGACCGGGACCCGGTCTTTCGCTTCTGTTACGTAGTGGCTCATGCGGTGCTTATTCAACCTCCTCGTATACCCTGACGTAATCGATGTACATGGATTGCGGGAACGGGGTGTCAGCAGTCGGGAACCCCACATAGTTTCCGCCGACCGCCACGTTCAGCAGGAGAAAGAACGGATGGTCATAGACCCACTCACCGGTCAGGTCGTCAGGGCCGATTGCCTGGTACAGGACATCATCCACGAAATAATGGATGTAATCTTCGCCCCACTCTACGGCAAAAAGATGGTAATCCACATCGAACCTGTCATTGGGAAAACCAAAGCTTTTCGTGATGGCCGCTCCTCCCGAGTAGCCCGGACCATGGACGCTTCCATGAATCAGGTTTGGTTCCTGACCGCGGTATTCCATGATGTCGATCTCTCCGCACTGGGGCCAGGGTGTTGTCTCAATATTTGATCCCAGCATCCAGAATGCCGGCCATATTCCGGGTCCCCACGGCATTTTTATGCGTGCCTCGAACCGTCCGTACTTCTGGTCAAACTTGCCCTGGGTCTTGATCCTTGCCGAGGTGAATGAGCCACCGGAATTGATGGCAGTGATCCGCAATGATCCCTCTTCAACATAAATGTTGCCGGGATCGCTGGTATAGATCTGCAGCTCATTGTTCCCCCAGCCTCCTCCACCGAGGTCATACACCCATTTTGAATCGTCAGGAAAGCCATCGGTGTCGAACTCATCCTGCCAGACCAGCCGGTAGGTGCGCTCCTCGAAATTCATGTCGTCTTCGCAGCCGCCGGCAACAAGAAGCAATGCAGGCAACAGGATACCGCTGAAACGTTTTATACAAGTCGATTTCATGGTTATATTTATTTATAGAAGTACATATTGTCCACCCAGATGACAGAAGTCCCTGTGGGCTGGCCCACAAGAATGTACTGGGCCAGGTGGCTGGTGCTGGCAAGTCCCGCAAAGTCGCTCAAGGGAATATCGTAGCGAACCCACTGACCCTGGGCAGGGGAGGGGAAGTCAAGCTGATGCTCCGTATCATCACCGCCGCCAAAGGTTCCATCCGGACCGAAGTCAACGAGTTTGATGCCAAACTGGGTGATGTTGGCAGACCAGACATCCAGGTGAATGTGAGTCATCCCGGAGGCATCGATGGGACTGCTGGTTGTTTCAATCCCCACAAAATCGAGGGCGGAGTACTTCTTTACAGCGTTCCCTGCCACATCCACCTCTTCGTAAGTAGCTGCCGACCAGTCGGTTCTCCAGGTATCCACGCCCACATCCGTATAGACCCCGCTGAAGAGTGAAATCACATCCGCTTCACTTTGCGCCGGATCGGGAGCGGCCACATCGGGTTCAGTGGCTCCGCCTCCACCCCCGTCGGTAAAGAAGTAGAGGTTATCGATATAGATGTCACCGTTCCCGTCAAACTTCAGCTGGAAGACTTTTGTGAGATCCACCGGCGAAAATGCCGACAACGGGATATCCACACCTGACCAGCCGGAGGTGGGGACCGTCAGGGCATACGCGGTTTCTGTGGTCGGATCGGGGCTGATCAGGTAGATATTGAGCGCGGAAGAATTATCTGTCCAGAAGTCCAGGTGCAGGGTTTCCATTCCTGTGAGATCCTGGTTGCCTGCCAGCTGAATGCCCTGGTAATCGAGCTGTGCAAGCTTCAGCACATTATTGCCCGCTACCGGGACCTCGGAAAGAACAGTACCCTGCCCCCAGTCCGGATAATCGGTGCCTTCCAGGTTGGTATAGGCATCACCGTATATGGAGATCACATCCCCGGCTTCCCTGGAGGGAGGTGCGGGAGCTGCCTCATCCGGTCCTTCGGGTCCCGTGCCGCCGGTACCATACAGGTATATGTTGTCCAGGTAGAAGCCGGAGAGGGAGGTCTCCAGGTTTTCCAGGATAATCTGGGCCAGTTTGCTCCTGCTGGATAAGGCCGAGAGGTTCATATCCACGCTGATCCAGGTTTGCGATGCCAGTGGCCCGGGCACTTCATATGAAATGGACGGATCGTTGCCGTCAAGGCTCCCGTCGGGCCCCATATCCACCACTTTAATGGAGAGGCGGTCTGATGGCTGCACGGCATTCGGGATAAATATATCCATATGCAGCGTCCCCTTGCCGGAGGCATCGATGGGTGGATTGGTGAACTGGATGCCCACGAAGTTGAAATTGATGTAATTCAACACATCATCCCCGTTCACAGTAAAATCGGCTGACAGAGTCGTCTGGTAGGGTTCCCAGTACCCGTTATAATAGTCAACGGGTACATTTTCATAGGCGTTGCTGAAGATCGAGATGACCTCCTCCTCAGGAAGTGTGGGTTCGGGGGCATGGGAGAAATCACCCGCTGACACTACGGTCAGTGAACCCTCAGCTTCAGTCTCGCCGGAGGTAGCCGTAATGACGGCAGATCCCTGGCCCAGTACTGTTATTCCGCCGGCACTCTCCACCGAAGCAACGCTGCTGTTTGAGGATGCAAAGGAGAAATAGGCTGGTGCCGCCAGCACCGTCTGGTCGATCCCGGTCGGCATGTTGAAGGTGAAGCTCGTTCCGCTGATGGGAATGACCACCCCGTTGATGGTGTTCTCCACCCGGTTTTCCCCGTCAAATATCAAAGCGCGCTTGTGTGCGATGGTCCCGAGCTTTTCGAATTTCAGCTCATCGATCCAGAAGGTATATCCGAGGCCCTCTTCCGGCGCTTCGGAGTAATAGAACATTCCCCTTTCCCGGGTGAGCCTCGAAGGATCCGGTATGGGGATAATGTATTTTTTCCAGTTGGTATTCACCTTCATGTTTTGCAGGGTCACCTGTAAACTCGATTCCCCGAGGTCGTTCCCGAAGCCAACCACATCGATGGTAGCGGCTTTGGAAGCTTTTGCCCAGAAGGTGAGTGCATCGTACCCTGACAGATCTCTTCCGATCTCTGTGTAATAGACCCCTCCGGCATAGCCTCCCAGCGGATCACCGGCATCGGGAACGGCAAACTTCATGGACGCCGTTCCGGCATATTTCACTTCTCTATCCACATCAAAGGCAGTCACGTTGGAACCCCCGAAAGCCGCATAAGCCAATCCTTCGCTGAATCCGTCGATAAACACCTCGGGAGTGGAGGGGAACTTTGCGGGTTCCAGGTCTTCAAATTGCCTTTCACAACCCAGGGAGAACACCACTGAGCTCAATACAACGAAGGCAAGTACTGGACTGGTGTATTGTCTCTTTTTCATTTTTCCTCATTTATCTGGTTACATGCCGATGTTAAAATGCAAATAGGTCCTGATTTCCCATTCAGCACCGTTGGGCTGGCCCGGCAGCTCGGGATCGCAGACATAATCTCCATTGACGTCGAGGCTGCGCCCGGGACAGTAGCGGGGTGAGTACCGGTCAAGTGTCCTGTGCGTGAAACGGATCCCTAACCTTGTTTCAGGCAGATCGAACCATCTGGGCATTGAAACGGTGGTGGAGAGATCCGCCATGACCTGCATGGGGAAGGTAAGGTTAAAGTCCCGGTGGTAATCGTAAGGTCCCCAGTCGTTCACCTTCAGCATTGAGGTCAGTTTGGTCTTCTTATAGACCACCCGGAAATCCATGCCAAACCGTTTAATCAGCCGCTCGTCGCTGCCGTTGGCCTCCGCGGTTCCTCCATAAAGATTGGAGATCAATCCGAACTCCGGAGTCAGTTTGGATACAATGCGTGCAT
>CAZNSZ010000071.1:0-7433 GCA_964575865.1 uncultured Bacteroides sp.
ACAACGGATGCCGTATCGGGATGAACCGGCTGGCTCCCGTCGATGATGGTCCTGGAAATATGGGCCGTATCCCCGTCCATCAGGAATTCGCTGGCCACAGTGATGGGTTTGCCAAGGAAATTGATATTCTCGAAGTAGGTTCCTTCGGCCACAAGGACCGTATCGCCGTCAGAAGCAGCGTCGATGCCTGCCTGGATGGTGGCCTGGTCGGCCGGGACATGGATTACCTGTCCGTATGCCATGCATGTGAGCCACACGAGCATGGCCATGCTTGCTGATAATCGGGGGTGCATGATCGGTAAATTGTTGGTTCACTGATAAATTTAGCAGATCGGAGGGTGCAAAACTTTAGGAAATGGTTCAGATTTTTTTAAATTTGATTCATAAGGAGCAGACTTCCACATGGGATATGACCAAATCGTTGCCGAGGAGTTTTTAACCAGGGCAAACAGGGTCGTCCTGGACAATCTGGACAATGGCCAGTTTGATGTGACGGCAATGGCCCGGGAGATGGGCATGAGCCGTGCCAGCCTGTACCGCAGGATCAAATCCTCCAGCGGCGATTCACCCACCGGATATATACGGGGGGTGAAACTGGAAAAGGCAAGGGAACTCCTCCTTGAATCTTCAGACAGCATCACAGAGATTGCTTTTGAATGCGGCTTTCGCAGCCTGGCCTATTTTGATGCCTGTTTCAGCAGACATTACCATGTCTCTCCCGGCGCACTGCGGAAAAACTACCGTTCTCCCGGTGATCAGCACCCTGTTCTGGTAGGGATTCAGGCATCAACCCCACCTGAAAGGGAAAAACAGAAAGCAGGTGAGCAGTTGCACCATTTTCCGGTCCCCGCCACCAGGTTCATAGGAAGGAGGAAGGAGATGGAGGCTATACGGGAACTGGTGCATACCTCCAGGATGGTTTCTCTGGTGGGACCGGGAGGGTGCGGGAAGACCAGGCTGGCCTGTGAAACGGTAGCCTTGCTCAGGAATGGATTTAAGGACGGCATCTGGTTCGTTAACCTGGCCCCTTTGGAGAAGGGTGAAATGGTTGTCAAACAGATCATGGAGGCCCTTCGGATCGCTGAAGCGCCTGCTTCGGAGCTGATGGAAACCCTGCTGCAATGGATCAATTCCAGGGAACTGCTGCTGGTTCTTGATAACTGTGAACATCTGGCAGCCAGCTGTGCCAAAGTTGCGGGCAGGTTGATTCGCTCTGTCCCCGGCCTGAAGATACTGGCCACCAGCAGGGCATCACTGGGAATTGAAGGTGAACACGTTTTCAGTGTTCCAGCCATGAGCCTGGTGGATCCGGGGAATTTGAAAACTGTTTCGGAAGCCATGAGCGCTGAAGCCGTCCAGCTTTTCACCGACCGCTCCCATACGGTTGATCACCGGTTTGCGCTTTCGGAGGCCAATTTCAGGGAGGTGGCCGCCATCTGCAAAATGGTGGACGGCATCCCGCTGGCACTGGAACTGGTGGCCAGCCGCATCCGGTTCATGGATCCTGCAAAAATCGTGGAACGGTTTTCGGAAAGGTACACCACACTTGTTTCTTCCGATCCCGGAACCATCGGGCGCCACACATCCCTGGCTGCAGCTTTCGACTGGAGTTTTCAACTGCTGACAACGGAGGAAAAGCTGCTTTTCGGAAGGCTGGGTGTTTTTTCCGGAGGGTTCAGTCTGAATGCGGTGGAGAACGTTTGCGGAGACAAGCGCATTCCCGTTGAATACATCCTGGAACTGCTGGCCAACCTGGTGGACCGGTCCATGGTCAGTACGATCCGGGAAGGCCATCTTCCCATGAGGTATACCCTGCTTGAACCCCTCCGGCAGTATGCGGTCGGTCAGATGGATGCCAGGGAAACCAACAGGGCACGGCGCAGGCACCTGGACTATTTTACCGGTATGGCCCAGCAGGCCTACGATGAAAGGTTGCTTAGCCAGGCAACCTGGATGAACCGGCTCAGCCTGGAGAGGGATAACCTGATGGCTGCCCTGCACTGGGCCGAACAAAACAGTTTTTCTCGCTACGCAAAACTGATGGGGCTGCTCGCCTGGTTCTGGGCAAGGAGCAACAACCTGTTTATAGCACGACAGAGGCTTGGAAGTCTGGTCGGCGATCGAAGAATCAAAAATGAGAACCGGGCCAGGATCCTGATCGGATATGGATGGAGCCTGGCCGGGCAGGTCGACATGTATGCATCATTGGGTAGAATTGTGCAGGAATCAATGGAGATCTGGCAGCGCCTGGGCCAGCTGGAGGAACAGGTCATTCTGAGGACCGATATGGCAGCCCTCTATTTTGGCACAGGCAACGACGCAGCCGCGGTCCACACCATCATGGAGACCTATGCAATGGCGCAAAAACTGGACAACAGGGGGGTTCTGCTGTATTGCATGATGTATGTCTCCATGGGGCATGTGGTGCTGAGAAAGTTCAGAGAGGCCAGGAAACTCATCCGGGAGATTCTGGAGCTTGCAGACGAAATGGGAAATGTTTTTGCTGCTTTCGCCGCGCATCACAACCTGGGTGATTGTGCATTGATGGAAGGTAACTTTGAAGAAGCAGCAAGAGAATACGGGGAAGGGATCAGGATCACGATGCAATTCGGAGACATGCATTACCTTTATACCGACCTGATGGGGATCGCCATGGCAGTGGCGGGATTGGGAAATTATGCCAGGGCACTCAGGCTGACGGGCGGAATCAATGCCAATACGAAAAAGGCCGGGATCACTTCCCCCGAATACAGCCAGATATCCTTCTGGAAGGAGCAGGTGAAAGTGCACATTGCGGGCACACGGGAGAAGCTCGGGGAGCCCCTCAGCCGCAAATACGAGGCTGAAGGTGCGGCCATGGAGATGGAGGAGGTGATCAATTATGCACTGGACGGGGGGAGCGGATAGATTTCATTGAAACAAAACCATAGCAAACCATGACAACAAAAAAACAAAGTAAGGGTATCAGACGCAGGGAGTTCCTGCAGCGATCGGCTGCTTTTGCAGCAGGGACCATGGTCCTGGGTACGGGCACGTCTTCACTGTTTGGAGCAGCGAAATCAAGCCGTCCCGGAGGTTCCATAGAAAATGTCACGCTGAACAACGGGGTGGAGATGCCCGTTCTCGGATTCGGGACCCTGTACCTGACGGATGAACTGGGGGTGCGCTGCGTGGCAGAGGCCATTTCCCTGGGCTACCGCCTGATCGACACGGCCACAGTGTATGGCAATGAGGAAGCCGTGGGAGGGGGGATCAGGAAAAGCGGGATCGACAGGAAGGAACTGTTTGTGACTTCAAAAGTGTGGGTGGACGATTCGGGGTACGAAAAGGCCAAAGTGGCGTTTAAGACCACCCTGGACAAACTGGGACTGGACTACCTGGACCTCTACCTGATCCACAGGCCCAGGGGGGATGTGAAAGGTTCCTGGCTGGCCATGGAGGACCTGTACCGGGAAGGGAAGATCAAAGCCATAGGAGTGAGCAACTTTGAAGCCGCCCACCTGGAGGAAATGATGTCCTATGCCACCATAACCCCGGCGGTCAACCAGATCGAGACCCATTCCTTCTTTCAGCAGGAGAAAGCAAAAGGGATGCTGAAGCAATACGGCATCCAGATGGAAGCCTGGTCACCGCTGGCACAGGGACGCAACGGCCATTTCACCGATGAGACCCTGGCGGCCATCGGCAAGAAATACGGAAAAAGCAACGCCCAGGTGAGCCTCAGATGGCACTACCAGCGGGGTATCGTATCGATCCCGCGCTCTTCACAGAAAGCACACATGCAGGAGAACCTGGACATCTTCGATTTTCAGCTGGACGAATCGGATATGATCGCCATCGCTTCACTGGACCTGGACATCACCCAGTTCCCCGAGTGGGAGTAAATACCAAGGAACGGTCCCGATTCGCAGATCCCTGGTATTTTAAACGAAAGGGAACACAAGCCGGCCGTTGCTGGTTACTGCGGTCACAGGCAGTTTTTAGTTCTTCAATGCTTCTCTGGCAAGGCTGCCGGTGAGGCTGCACAGCACCCCGAAGGCCGATGCGCTGACACGAACCGCGTTCATATCTTAAATTTACTCATGATGAGGCACTGAACAAAATGTCAAGTTTAGTAAGAAACCGGTCTCGGCTACCTTCGTTAATTTTAGGCCCGCCAAAGTATCCATCATCAAGATCCCGAAATTGCAAATGGATTTGTTTTATTGGGGAGATTTGTAAATCTGGCTGGAAGACCGGTGCGCTGTATCAGCCGGAATACTCCCGGGAGAAGTAAATCCTCTTAAACCTCAGGGCCACATTCACCAGCAGGATCAGCACCGGGACTTCCACCAGCGGGCCGATCACGGCGGCAAATGCTTCTCCCGAACTGATGCCGAACACTGCCACCGCCACGGCAATCGCCAGTTCAAAATTGTTGCTTGCTGCCGTAAAAGCAATGGTTGTGGTTTTCTGATAGCCTGCGCCGATCCGTTTCCCCATATAGAAGGAAATGAAGAACATGACGACAAAATAGATGATCAGGGGGATGGCGATCCGCACCACATCCAGCGGTATTTTGACGATAACCTCCCCCTTGAGGGAGAACATGACCACGATGGTGAAAAGGAGTGCGACGAGGGTCAGCGGACTGATTTTCGGAATAAAGCGGGAGTGATACCATGAGATATCCTTCACCCTGATGAGCACATAACGCGTCAGGAAGCCTGCCAGGAAAGGGATCCCCAGATAGATAAAAACGCTTCTGGCAATTTCTCCGATGGTGATATCCACAATGAAAGACTCCAGGCCGAACCACCGGGGAAGCAGGGTGATGAATACATAGGCGTAGAGGGAAAAAAACAGGACCTGGAATATGGAATTGAATGCCACCAGCCCGGCGGCATATTCATTGTCACCCCTGGCAAGATCGTTCCAGACGATCACCATGGCGATGCACCTGGCCAGTCCGATCAGGATCAGCCCGGCCATGTAATGGGGATAATCCCGGAGAAAAATAACCGCCAGAAGGAACATCAGCACGGGGCCAATCAGCCAGTTCTGGACCAGGGAGAGCAGCAGGACCCTCCGGTCACGAAAGACATCCTTCAACTCTTCGTATTTTACTTTTGCCAGTGGCGGGTACATCATGACAATCAACCCGATGGCAATGGGGATATTGGTGGTTCCCCTGCTCATTCCGTTCCAGAAATCGGCGATCCCCGGGAAGAAATGACCCGAAAAAACACCGGCAAGCATGGCGGCAAAGATCCAGAGGGTCAGGTACCTGTCCAGAAATGAGAGCCTCTTTTTTTCAGATCCCATGGGTCCTACAGTTTCTCCGTGTAAAAAGCGTAAAAGCCCTCCCTGATTTCATCCCTGATCCTCCTGAAGACCTGCAGAACCTCCTCTTCCGAACCGGTGGCCTTTGCAGGGTCCTCAAAGCCGATATGAAGCCGTTCTCTCACTTTGCCGGTGAACACAGGGCAGTTCTCTTTTGCATCCCCGCAAACCGTAATCACGTAATCGAAGGAATCCCCCAGGAATTCGTCCACCAACTTTGGCCTGTGGTCCCTCAGGTCAATGCCTGACTCTGCCATGACCCTGACGGCAACCGGATGCACTTCGCTCGCTGGCGCGGTTCCGGCACTGTAGACTTCCAGCCTTTGATCAAACGATTTCAGAAACCCTTCGGCCATCTGGCTGCGGCAGCTGTTGCCCGTGCAAAGGATGAGTATTTTCATGGTTCTGTGTTTTTTGTAGTGACATTTCCCCTTGCTTCCGGGCAGGGATAAACGTTCCAGGACATGTCATCAAACATTTGTTTTCAGTGACGTAAATATACGTCGTATTTTTCTGATGACGTATATTTACGATATGATTTCTTACAAAATCTTCAAACAGCAACAACCATGAAAACTACCGAGTCATTGGGATTTATCGGAGGGGGAAGGATCACGCGGATCCTGCTCCGGGGATTTGAAAACAAATCCATGAAATTCAGCGACATACTGGTTTATGAACCAGATCCGGAGGTGGCCTCGGCTCTGCAGGCCAGCTATCCTGACATAACCATCGCAGATTCTCCATCACTGGCGGCCCGACAGGGCATTGTCTTTCTGGCCGTCCATCCTCCTGTCATGATGGAAACGCTGAACCTTATCAGGGAATCGCTCGGTGAAGCATCGAATGTGGTTTCCCTGGCCCCGAAGATCACCCTTGAAAAAATTTCAGGAATACTTGAAACCAATCGGGCAGTGCGCATGATACCCAATGCCACTTCCTTCATCAACAAAGGATACAATCCGGTCAGTTTCCATGATCATTTTCCGGAAGAGGCAAAAGAGGGGATCATGCGCATATTCAGGAAGCTGGGTAAAACAATCGTAGTGGAGGAATCCATGCTTGAGGGATATGCCATCATTTCCGCCATGCTTCCCACCTACTTCTGGTTTCAGTGGAAAATGATGGAAGAGCTGGCCGTTCAGATGGGATTCAGTGAGGACGAGGCGAAGAAGGTCATCCGCAATACCCTGAAGCGATCGGGCAGCCTTTACTACCGGTCCACGCTGACTCCGGAGGAGGTAATGGACCTGATACCGGTAAAACCCATCGGAGAGCACGAGGATCAGATCAGGGAGATCTATGAAACCCGGCTGATGGGGCTTTACGGGAAGATCAAACCCTGAATTCTCCTTTCCAGTCTATTATTTGTTATTTTTATCCGTTCATAAACAACAATGCACGGCATGAAAAAGATACCCCTTTTTGTTTCTCTCATTGGATTTATCCTTTATCCTGTTCTGGTAGCGGCGCAGTCTGAGCCGGTTGATCTTGAAATGATCTACAGGATCAAACAGTTTGAAAAATCGAATTCCCAGATTGAAGACATTGCCTTCTGGATGACGGACTACCTGGGGCCGCGCCTGACCGCATCCCAGAGCAAAGCAAGGGCCGATCAATTTGTGAAAAGTAAATTCGAAGAATTCGGACTTTCAAATGCTGTGATCGATCCAGTCCGTTCTTTCGACCGGGGGGGCTGGGACAATAAAAAGACCTATGTGGCCATGACCGCACCCTATTACAGTGCACTTGCCGCCACACCCAAGGCCTGGACGGGCAGCACTAAAGGGTTGGTCAAAGGCGAGGTGATGCTGCTGGATTTTCAGTCGCCGGAGGACCTGGAACAGTACAAAGGGAAACTCAAGGGCAAAATTATCCTGATGCCTGGCACCCAGACCTATGAACCCTCCTTTGAACCCATGGCAAGCCGGTATACGGATGAGGAGCTGAGTGAGATCACCAGGGAATCCATATCTGGCAGGCGGCGCTACGGAAATTTTGACGTTGAAGCCTGGAGAAGGGCCCGGGAGCTCAGAAGGGCTGCAGCGGAATTCCTGGTCGATGAGGGCGTCGCAGTTATTGTTCACAGCGGCGGCGAATTCAACGTACCC
>CAZNSZ010000071.1:7533-18027 GCA_964575865.1 uncultured Bacteroides sp.
GACAGCCAGGGTACCGGCAGGTTCTGAGGTAGTTAGATAAACAAGTCGATTGAGAAGATATAGAAAGCATTCAACGTGCCCTCCCCGACAATCACACCCAACACACATTTCCAGAAAGGGATGTTGAGTGTGCTGCTTACATAGATGATGAGGTCGGTCGGTACGACCGGGATAAAACTCCAGCCGGCGATAATGGGCAACTCCTTCTTTCGGAGGGCATTTTTGATCTTCTCGATTTTTGAAGGGTATTTCGCCTCAAGCCACACGTCAAGTTTGAGGTATTTGGTAAAGTAATAAACCACCAGTGAGGAGGTGATAATCCCCGCAAGGTTGATGATGTAGGCGGTCACCGGAGGAAACAAAAGCACTCCGGCTATGGCAAACGGGGTGGAGGGGATAACCGTCAATCCGATAAAAGTGAGGATCACAAGATACAGGAATATAACCGGTACCCTGTGATCATCCACGTGCTCCCTCAGAAAACTGATATCAAACCAATCCCGCCTGACAATATAAAGAACAAGCGTCACGGCCACTACTGCGATCCATATGAAGAGCGATTTTCGCCGGACCTTAATTCTTTTTCCCATCGCATAAATGTAACATTAAATGGGGTTCACAACCTGCAGAAAATTGGGTACGGCTGTTTAATTCAGGACCCAGGGGTGACTGGAACCTCATGCTCGCGGGAAAAGTGCCCTGGCTTCTTTTTGGTCCAGACCAGAATACCAATACCTGCAAAAATAAACGGAAGGCTCAACAACTGCCCCATGTTGAATTTCATCCCGGCTTCAAATGCCACCTGGTCATTCTTCACGAATTCGATCAAAAACCGGGCGATAAACAGGGCCATCATAAAGAAACCAAACATAAATCCATCCCTTATTTCCATGTTCCTTTTTCGATAAAAAGCGAATGAAACAATGAATATCAACAAGTAACTGAGTGCTTCGTAAAATTGCGTTGGATGCCTGGGTACTGTTGGGAGTAAATCACCGGTAGTGCTGTCGAAAAGCCTGTCCCTGACAAATTCTACGCCCCATGGCAAGGTGGTGGGAAGACCATAGATCTCGGAGTTAAAAAAATTCCCGATACGGATGAACGCTGCAAGCAATGCCACAACAATTACAATCCTGTCCATCAGCCAGAGTGCAGGAACCCTATATTTTTTATAATAGAGCCAGAGAGCGATGAGTATGCCAATGGCCCAGCCATGACTGGCCAGTCCCCCTTTCCAGATTTTAAGAATCTCCACTGGATGCTTCAGATAATATTCAGGTTCGTAAAAAAGGCAATGACCCAGCCTGGCACCAGCAATGCCAGCAACTGCCATATAGACCAGCAGACTATCGACCATGTCTGTCGTGAGTATACCGCCCCGGAGATATCGCTTAAAAATCAGATATCCTGTAAACAAGCCCAGCGCAATCATTAAACCATACCACCGGACACCATGGCTGCCTAAGAAGAAGATCTCCGGATTGAAATCCCAGGTTATTGCACCAAGTACCATCATATCAAGTGAAAAACCTCATCCATGTTTGCCCACCATTCGCCTTCTTCGCGATTTTCGACAGGCCTTTGCATGGGTTCCATAATTGCCCACCATTTTTGGGTGGCAGGGTCGGCAGCCATTCTGGCCATGTCGGACGCGAAATCGTCGCCAATGTATTCAAAATACGCAAACAGCAGTCCGTCTTTATGGAAAATGGAATAGTTGCGAATATTGCATTCGGTAATCTTCTTCAGTACATCTGGCCACACGTCGGCATGATATTCCTTATACCTCTCAAAGCTTTGAGGGTCAATACCGATGATCTGTCCGTATCTTTTCATTTCCCTGAGGTTTTATTCAAACAATGCAATTTCATAAATACCGGGAATACCGTTAAACTCTTTTATGACCAGTCTTAAATGCTGCATTTCTGTTTCAGGAAACTCCGCAACAGCTTTCTCACCAACAGCATTTCCCGTAAAAAGGGTTCTCCATTCTTCACCTGATTGATATTTGATTTCGTAAGCCAAAATATGATTGCCCCTTTCGTAAATTGCGGCGCCCGTAACTTTCTCCATGCTGCCAAGATCTATCTCCAGCCAGGGCCGGGCATCGTTTTCCGCAGGATGCCAGAAATCTCCCGACCAGTCGCCATTGGTAACCGATTGCATATCCACCCACTGGTGATTCGACCAGTGAGGCTCCTGATTGGAAGATCCGGTTACCTGCTTCTTATATGAAAGTGAAACAGGGTTTGCTTCCATCGGAGGAATATCCAATGCGTTTCCGATGACACTTATTTCAACAATGGCATCGATGGATATTACGGGATCATCGCCGAATTCAATGATAATTTCGCCGTTTTCTTTCGTGTATTGCAAAGGGTTCGCTCCGGCAATGCGGATCCCTGATATTTCCATTCCAAAATCGGGAAGCACAATTTTGGGTGAAGTACCGGGTAAGTTGAGAACATGCAGGTAAATCTTGTTCTCTTTTCGGGTACTTACGCCCCAGTCGGTTGGTTTGAATGGTCCGCCCCGGGTTCCGTAAATCGCATAACCATGCGCTTTCAACCAATCGCCCATTTCTTTCAGGCGTTCCACCTGCAGTGGTTCAATGGTGCCATCGGGTTTAGGCCCCACATTGAAAAGCAGGTTGCCGTCGCCGCCTGCCGAACGGATTAAGCTGTGCAGACACTGTTCTAATGATTTTACTTCATCGTTTGGTTTCCATGCCCATTGGGTTGCAATGGTCATGCAGGTTTCCCAGGGCCGGTTGTTCTGAAAACTGCCCACCCGCTGTTCAGGAGTATCAAAATCGCCGGGCGCACCGGTACGGTTATTCACCAGAATCCCGGGCTGGACTTCCCTGATTCGGTTGATTACGCCCTGTCCGCGAATCGAGTCAAACCGCTGTGGAACATCATACCACATGACCAGCAAAGGCCCGTATTTCTCGATGATTTCCACCGACTGGTTTTTCAGGTACTCTGTGTAGTGATCGAGGTTGTAGACTTTGCGCTCAACGCTGCCCCCGGGACTTGTCAAAGGAAAATCGGGATGATACCAGTCGCATGTGGAATGGTAAAAACCAAGCGCCATCCCCTGCTTTTTGCATGCCTGGGCGAGTTCTGCCATCACATCGCGCTTGAAGGGCGAATTCATGATGTTGTAATCGCTGTATTTGGTATCCCAGTTGCAGAATCCATCGTGGTGTTTGGATGTAAAGACGATGTATTTCATTCCGGCATCTTTTGCGACCCTTACCCATTCATCGGCATCGAAATGAAAGGGATTGAACTGCAAATAGAGCGAATCGTAGGTTGAAACCGGAATTTCCCGGCCGCGCGACCAGCCAATTTCGGTGCCTTTCAAGCTAACCGGTCCCCAGTGGATAAACATCCCGAACCGGGCATCTTTCCACCACTCCAGTTTCGCGGCATGGTCTTCAGGAAATACTGGTTCATTTTCAGGTGCCTGGGGGGAGCATGAAAACAAAAGAGGGAGCGCAAAACAAAGCACTGCCGAACAAATGAAAGCTGAATTTGATTTCATTTCGGTATGATTACCACCTGTGATTGAATTCTTTGACCGCATCAAATATTGATCCACTGCTATCAGCCGGAACATATCGTAAGATAATGTGCACCGTGCTAAAAACAAACCACTTCCTTTTGAGAAAATTTCCAGCAGTTCGCAGAACTGTTCGCGAATCCGGGCCGGAGTGGAAAAATCGGGCTGAATGACCACCGTTTTCCGGCTTGCGGTGAGCACCAAGTTTGTAATCAAATCAAAGGATCATATTTCATTGCAGGCTTCATATATCTATCCTTGATTTGATGAGAGATATCATTGACATTGTGATTCATCCCTTTTCAGAATTCTGACGATTCTTCTGTACACAGATTCCGATTTTGACCATGAATTTCCACCGCTGGTGTTGATGAACTGGATCACAACCGCGTCCAGTTCCTCATGGTATCTGGCAATACTCTGATAGCCCGGCAACTCTCCGGTATGTTCATACTGATAGATGGATGAATAGATGGCCTGCTCCTCCTTGTTGAGCAGGGAACCATCGATGAGTGCTCTCTGGAAAACTCCCACATCCCGGGCCGTGGCAACCATGGAGCCCCCGGGAATCAGATAATCATTCTCCTTGATATCCGGACCATATCCAACGAAGTACCCACTCATTACGTCATCCATATCCGCCTCGCTTAAAAGGCTATAGGTGTCGTAAAGCGCAAGAGGCAACAGAATTTCCCGTTTGATATACTGGTGATGGCTGTAGCCAAGGACTTTATCAAGGATTTCCCCGATCAGGAGGTAGTTTGTGTTCGAATATTTGTACCTCCTGCCAGGGCTGAAGTCAGCCGGCATATCCAGAACGATGTCCAGTGCATCGTTGATCCCCAGGGCCGGTTCGCTCCAGGGGAAATCAGGGTGGTCAATGAAATCCGGAATGCCGCTTCGGTGCTGGAGCATCATTCTCAGGGTGATCGCATCAGCGTTTTCAATTCTGCCTGCCATTTCCGGAAGGTATTCCGCAAGAGATTTATCCAGTGACAGGCTGTCATCATCGATGAGTTTTGTAGCAGCGGCGGCAATATACAGTTTGCTGATGCTGGCAATTTTGAACAGGTTCTGCGGATCTGCAGGAATCTTGTTTTCCCTGTTCTTCCATCCGGCAGCGTAACTTGCCGTATCTCCGCTTTGATCCACATAGACAATAATGCCATCAAACCCCCTGTCGAGTGCCTTTTCCATTTCTGACTGAATGGTTTCAGACAGGGGCTCCAGTGAAATGCATCCGGGGATGTTGAGAAATAATAACAGAACCGCAATTGCAACGGAAGTTTTTCGAGGTGCACTCTTTATTTGTTTCATTGTCTTTCAATTGATGTTCCTGATGGCCTCAGAGACATTTCTGAGCCAGTCAGTGTTATAATATTCCAGCGAGTTGCCGCAGTGAACGATAATGGTTTCCTCTTCAGGAAGGATATAGATATCCTGGCCCAGGTTTCCGGAGGCAAAAAACTGGTAACCGGAATCACAGTTCACATGGCCCCACCACTGATAGGAGTAGTAGGTCCGGTTGCATCCGCTGCCCATCCACTCCGGATAGATTTCACGCGACATGGAGGTGTCTTCCATGGTGGCTTCCCGTATCCAATCCCGGGCAAGAAGCTGGCTTCCATTCCAGTTTCCTTCGTTCAGGAACAGCCTTCCAAACCGCGCATAGTCTATGGCCCTGGCCATCAAACGACTGGGCATGTACTCAAAACCCGATCTTTTGCTGTCGATGGAGAAAAGGGCATCATATTCCATGATTTGAGTCCACAACTTTTCTTGCAGATATTCGGAAACTGTTTTCCCGGTGGCCCTTTCAATGATCAGTCCCAGAAATGAGGTATTGTAATTGTTATATTGGAAGTGTTCCCCGGGATTGCCGGAGATCTTCATTCTCTTCAGAAGAAGTTTCCGGACGCTACCGTGATAATAGCCCACTGCTTCATCATGCCAGGGGGCATGAATCCCTGCGCCCGGGAGAAAGGCTTCCCGGTATTTCAAGCCGCTTTGCATCATCAGCAGGTGCTTGATGGTGATCTTTCCGAATCGCTTGTCGCGTTTCAGTAGCTCCGGGACATAGCGGGTCATCGGATCATCGATACCCTGGATGTATCCATCCCCTATGGCGAAACCAATTAGCGTGGAAATGAAGGACTTGGCCATGGACTGGGAATGGAAATAAGAATCCCGTGAAAAACCATTGAAGTACTTTTCGTAAAGGATGGTATCCCGCTGAATAAATATCAACGCAGTGGTATGGGACTTTTCCGCCCACTCATCCAGGCTGCCGAAGCCGTATGCTTCCACATTCTCATGGAACAGGGATTCCACATAAGGGGTATCCGGGCTTACCGGGAAGGTGAATGCGCTGTCCGATGCCCCGATCACCCTGTTGTGGAAGTGAATATAATCGTATACATCAGCCACATGATAGCGGGCCAGCCGGTACACATACCGGGGAGAATACCTGACGGACAGGATGGCAATCAGCAGGATGATCAGGGCCAGCAGGGCCAAAAATCCTTTTGATAATATCCTTAAGAGGCCCTTAATAATCTTATTTTTTTTCATCCTTCCCTCCCCTGATGAGCAGCCAGACAGAAAATGACATCTCTCCCACGATACTCGGAATGGCAACCAGGGCCAGGAATACAGAGGCATGGCTGTCATAATCCGGGAGCAGGAAATGGGCTCCCGTATCGATCATGTACATGGTTCCGGCCAGGGCGAGAAATATACCGATTAACCTGGGCCGGCCGATGATAGTTCCCAGCAGGATCAGGTGGATCCCGAAAAAGAACAGCCCGATCAGCCAGATGATGTTAAAGATGTCTGCCTGCCTGAGGATCTCCTGTTCGGTGTCTGCGGAAAGCGAAACCACCAGTGAAAATACCGCCACACCCATGATGGCTGCATGCATCATCCTGAACAGGGTGCTGAGCCCGCTCAGCGCATGTTCCTTATAGAGTTCCTGCAGCGCCCAGGCCACCACCACGTCGAAAACGACGGTGATCAGGAATGCCAGGATCCCGAACCTGACCACCATGTGATGGTCACGGATGGTCGCCAATGGTTCATTCAGGATGGATTCAAGTACGAAGAAGTTCGCGAAGATGGCTGCAAAGAAGATGACCAGGTAGCTGCTGCCTGCAATCAAAGCCAATTTTCTCTTTTTAGCTCGGCCTGTGGCCTCGCTGAGCTCGAATTTATTTTCTCGGTTCATGATTCCTAATTGTTATGGTTAACAGCAATAATTACATTTCCTTTTTTGTGTCCTTGATCGACATAGGCATGCGCTTCAGCGATCTGCTTCAGGGTATAGATCCTGTCGATGACTGCCTTCAGCTTCCCTTCTTCCATCAGTTGTTTGAAGTGGTTCAGGTCATTGCTTGTCTCCTTAATGACACCGGACACGATCTTCTTATTGCCGGTGGCTGATCTGAAGGCGCCGCTGATCATGGTACCCACACCGGCACTGGCCAGCAGCAGCTGTCCCCCTTTCTTCAAGGACTTCAAAGTTTTTCCCAGCGGAATTTTGCCCAGGGTATCAAAGATAACATCATAGTACTCCCTGTTTCTGGTAAAGTCTTCCCTGGTATAATCAATGACCTTGTCGGCCCCCAGAGATTTCACCAGTTCAAAGTTGGCGGCGCTGCACACGGCGGTAACTTCCGCCCCAAGGTTCTTCGCCAGCTGAATAGCCATTGTACCCAGCGCACCGGAAGCGCCATAAACTAGCACCTTCTGGCCCGCCCGGATGTTGGCCAACCGCAAGAAATGCATGGAAGCTGTTCCGCCGAATGGAATGGCAGCTGCTTCTTCATAGCTGATGGTTGCAGGTTTCAGGGCCAGCACCGCATCTTCGGGAAGGGCCACATATTCTGCATGGGCGCCAAAGGCCATTCCGGTTGAACCAAATACCTGATCTCCGGCTTTAAATCTTGATACCGAGCTGCCGACTGCTTCAATTTCCCCGGCTACAACAACGCCCGGAACGGGTTTCCTGGGTTTGGTGAATCCAAAAATCAACCGGATCACGAACGGATCCGCCCTTCGCATGCGGGCGTCCCCCGAACTCACGGATGAGGCATGTATTTTTATCAGGAGTTCATTTTCCCCGGGAACGGGCTTCTGGAGTTCCTTCATTTGAAGGACCCCGGGAGCGCCATACTTTGTAGATACAATTGCTTTCATAAGTTTTGATTTAATCGTTTGTTATTTGAGCCAAAGATGGGGCAATCAGATCGGGTGCACGTTCTGAATTTTATTCAGTCCGTTCGTAATTACATTTCCGTACGAATTACGCTGGGTTCGGGATATTTTAGCCCTGTTGCCTGAGGTACTGGGTGGGCGTCAGCCCGGTTTCTTTCTTGAAATAGGTATTGAAGACGGTCTTCGAATTAAAGCCGCTTTCGTAGGCCATGCCTTCAATGGTAAGCTTATTGTTTACCTGTGCCCTGGCAATGGACTTGAAGGTTTCAATCCTGTATTTGTTGATGAACACATTGAAGTTCATCCCGAGATGCTGGTTGAGCATCCAGGATAGGTGGTTCGGGTGAATGTCGATTTGCCCGGCCAGTTCCCGCAGAGACAGATTCGGATCCAGGTAGGGTTTGTTTTCAGAGATGTGCTCCATCAACCTTGCCTTATAGTCTGCCACAGTCCGGGCATCAAGCAGGTCCATTTTTCCATTTTCCCCATTTTCAACGGGCCCGGTTTCATAGATGGTCTTCAGAAAGGCCATGTATCTTGGGTCCCCGGTGATGGGAGCCACCAGGGGATCCGTATATCTGAGCAGTAAAAGGGAAAGAGAATGATCAATGGCATTCACCACCCAGTCGAAGGCCCTGTCGGCATCCCCCTGAACGGCACTCAGTGTAAACAGATAGGAATCAGCCGTATGCCCGTGGGGACCTGCAGCCTGTTCTTTCAGCTTATTTTCATACAGGGATGTGTTTTCATCGTCCTTTTTCATGGCATAGGCCAGCGCAAGGGCACCTGTCTTTTCTCCCTCAATCACCACATCGGCAGGAATGTGCTCCACATAGGATATGACTTCATCATACCGTCCCATTTTCAGCAGGCAGAGGGATTTGATCGAATGGGCAGGGATGTTTTTCTCGTTTACAGCCAGGCAATTATTTAAAAGGTCAAGCGATTCATCATACTCTTCAATCATATAATGGTAATAGCCTTTGAAGAATTTGGATTCTTCCGAGAGTGGGTTCAGACACAGGGCGATCCCCAGATGTTCAAGCGCCTTCTCCCTGTCTTTCGCAATGATATACATGAAGGAGAGGAATTCGTGTGCCGCGGCATTGTTCGGATTCAGTTCTACCGCCTTTTTCATTTCCCTGAGCGATTTCCCATAATTGGCCTCCACAAAAAAGGAATGATTTGATAACTGATAGTAGGCCCCCGATGAGGAGCTGTTCAGCTGAAGCGCCTTTCTGGTATATTTGATTGTTAGTTTCCAGGCTTCGTCGAAGGGCATGAATCCGGTGGTGCCCAGGAAACTGTAACAATCGGCCAGCCCCACATAGGATTCATCGTGATCCGGGTCCAGTTCAAGGGCCTTTTCAAACAGGCTGAGGGCTGCTTTCACATCTTCAGGATTCCATTTGTTCCGTAAGTATTTTCCTTTCAGGGAATAGGCATATGCATCGATGTTGTCGGTTTGCTTTTCCACCAGGTGTTCCTGAATGTCAAAGTGCCCGAGATGTTCTCTGAGCCTTTCCGCGATCATCAGGCTGACCTCGTCCTGGATCTCGAAGATGTTTTCAAGCTGCCTGTCCCAGGTTTCTGACCAGAAGTGAAAATCATCCTCCACGTCAACCAGCTGTGCTGTAATCCGGACCTGGCCACCCGCCAGGCGCACACTGCCTTCTAAAATCGATGCAACATTAAGCTCAGTTCCGATTTCCTTTATCGGTTTATTCTGGTCCTTGTAATAGAATGAGGAGGTACGGGAGGTGACTTTCAACTGGCTGATCTTGGCCAGGGCGTTGATGATCTCTTCAGTGATACCGTCACTAAAGTACTCATTTTCATCATTGTTGCTCATATTGACAAATGGAAGCACTGCAATGGTAATATCTTTCAGTTGAGCTGCCATCTGTTTTTTCAGGACCTGGTCTGTTAACCAGACCTAACTGAGAAACAATATTTTGCAGCAATTGTTTTTGGCGAATGAATTTCATCTCAGCAAAGTAGCTGCAATTGGTTGCTTCATTACGCATAACGAATCCTGTTCTCCTCTAATCGTACGCTTTTATTCTCTTTCGGAACAATCAGATCCTCTATCTCCTGAAATATTAAATTTTCCTTTTTGCTGTCATGAATCATCTCCTGGAAACCAACTGCAGCCTCTTTGAATGATTTTTCAGATAAAAGTTGCTGAACTGCTTTGCGAATCTTTCCCGCTCCGGCATTAGCGCTCAATGCAATGCCACATCCGTGATGTTTCACCTTGACCGCGTTATCATTCTGGTCCCTCCCCATGGGAAGGCATAACAATGGCAAGCCGTGGGACAGGGCCCTCATTACCGTTCCGTGCCCTGCATGGGTGATCACCAGGTCGGCTTCGGGAAATACCTTTGAGTGCGGGGCAGATTCCACGATTATCACGTTTTCAGGCACATTGAAGGAATTCTTGTCCAGCGCGGGGCCCAGGGTGACCAATCCCCTGATATCCTGATCCCGCAGGGCGTCAATGGCGGACTGGATGGTGGCTTGCTGATTCTGGAAGGTGGAGGAGAGTGAGACGACCACCAGCGGTCTGTTATCCTCTTCTGTCCAGGGACTGGTCCAGGAAGAGGTCCAGTCCGGATCATTGAGGACCGGACCCGTGTACCGCACATTGACCGGCCTGGGTTCAATAGGGAAATCGAAACGCTCCAGAGTCTGCATCAACCTTAAATCAGCCCC
>CAZNSZ010000071.1:18127-22067 GCA_964575865.1 uncultured Bacteroides sp.
CACAAGCAGTTCTGCACCGGTGAGCCTGATGGCCTCTGAGGTCTCTTCCGCGACGATACTTACCGGCCCGAAAACAATACTTTTGAGAACCGGATTCTTGACAGGGGATGCATTCCAGTCCTTGAATATGTCATCGCGCCGGTCTTTTCGTGTAAAATATTGTCTGAAAGGGATAAAGTGATATCCCATATCCGTAATGACTTTCTCGAGGCATGGTTCGGACAGAACCGATACCCTGAAACCTCTTTCTGTCAGGTCTTTTGCCAGGCCGAGCACCGGAGGAAGATTACCGCCCCCGTCAATTGTCACAAACAACACATTCGATCCCTTTTTCATACTTCTTGCATTTTTATTTGTTCATTTCTTCGTCAGGCTCTCTAACGTATAAAGGAATATTTGCTTGCATTCCTCAGGCGACTTGCCGAGATCCCTTCTCAGTAATTTCCACAGGTAGAATTCAGTGCTGGCAATGAAGGCGGATAACACGGTCTCGTAGCTCCCGGATGATTTTGAAGGGAGGAAAGGCTCAAATACAAATGCACACCACTCCCTGTGCGTCGTTCGGGCCTTCTGAAGCAACTCCTGTGTAGAAAGGTAGTTATATTCCATGGTGAGTGTCCGGATCAGGGCGTCACCCATATGCTCATACTCTTCCAGAAGAGCATCCAGTATGCCATTCAGGTCACCCGGCGTAACGTTCATTCGTTTGATTGTAAACCGCTCGCCCTCATGCTCTATACAGGCTTTTAGCAGGCCCTCCTTTGATCCGAATTTCCTGAGTATGGTCCGGACCGTGACGCCGGACCTTTGTGAAATCTTATCCAGGGTGATCTCCGATAAGGGTAATTCGAGCCATAAACCGGACATGGCATTCATGATATTCCGGTCATTTCGGGCAACCTTTCTGGCCCGTTCCGACATCTGGTAGGACCTTTTCTTTTCAACTGTATTCATGTCACAAATATCGACACGAAATAAATTCATGTCAATGCAAGTGACGTTAAATACCTGTTAAAACCTGGGTGCAGACCATATGATTGAACCTTTAGCTCGGGGAATCCATATATCCAATCCTGATCAATTGAAGGTATTTCAGAATTTTTGATCCGCTTTTAAATGATCATGCGCTCATAGATCATCGATAGATTTTCTATCCAAAATAATCAATGGTCCCCTCTTCGTTGAACAAAGTTCCTGAGGATGATGTTTCACGGCAGTAAAGTGTCATTATGAAGATGCCATTCATTGCTAACCAGATCACTGAATTTTCCTCATTGAACCTTAATTACAGCCGATACATCCCCATGGGTGAACTGGCTGGTGTGGTCAGTCAGATTCTGGAGATAAAAGGAAAGGCAGGTTTCAAGGTTGAAAGGGTGCTCCCATACAAGGATCCCAGGATACTTGTAAATCTTGGCAACCGGATGAGTGGAAAAATCAGTCAGGAGGTTGAGGTCATCAGGAGTTATGATTATGCGCTGCAGGGGAACCGTACCATATTTTTTGACCACTATATGGCGGAGAAAAACCATTTCTTGATGATTGAATTTAAGCCGCATCATCTGAAGAAAATTTGTGGAATTCCGGCATCTGAAATCATCAATCAGCAATTGATCAACCCAAAACTAAAGGGCTTTGAGCCATATCTTGAAAAGATTCTTCAAGCCCGGAATTTTGCTGAAAGAGTCTCCTTTGCACTGAAATGGATTGTGGAAAGTACCGAACCTTCCATTCGGCCAGGACTTGTCCAATACATAAGTACAAGTCTGGACAAAAATCCCTTTTTGCGGGTGCATCAGCTGGAAACCCAGTCAGGATACAGCCGCAAATATCTTACACGGGTATTCAAGGAATCTACCGGGTATTCTATATCAGGTTATCGAAGACTTGTCCGCTTTGAGCATATCCTGGATTCCCTGAAGCCATCCTCAGATGAAGATTGGCACGACCTTATATACGGAGCTGAATATTTCGACCAGAGTCATTTCATACGGGATATCAAAGAAATCAGCGGACTTACTCCAACACTGCTTCTCGAGAAAGTAAAACACAGAAAGTACCGTACCCTTGTATTGTAGGTGACATTTTTACAATAGCAGGTCTACTGCAACCGGTATTTTTGAGGTTCCTGTAAATGTACAACAACATTATGGAAACCTACATCTATAAATCAGCCAATGAATTAGCCTCATTGATACGTGAGGGAAAGGCAAGAAGCCTTGACATTGTATCAGAACATATCGATCGGATTAAAAGACTGAATCCGGAATTAAATGCGTTGATAACCCTTTTCGAGAAGGAAGCCATTAACGAAGCCAGGGAATGTGATAGGGAAGCCGCCCGGGGAAGCTTCAGGGGGCCTTTACATGGGGTACCTGTTACCATCAAGGAACAATTTTGGATCAAAGGGAGGCCTGGCAATACCAATTCGAGCCGTTTGAAGGATTTTGTAGCACCCGAAAATGCGGTGATTGTTGACAGGATCCTCAGGGCTGGAGCGATAATTCTGGGTCAGACCAATGTCTCTAAGAACCTAACTGACTACCAGGTTCAGGGGGATATTTACCCCGAGGGGAAGAATCCTTATAATACGGATATGACACCGGGCGGCAGCACCGGTGGAGGTGCTGCAGCGCTTTCGGCTGGATTTACGCCACTGGAACTGGGAGGTGATTTCGGGGGTTCCATCCGTGTACCCGCCAGTTTTTGCGGATTGTATGGATTGAAACCGAGCGAATATACTGTTCCAAGGCATGGGATGGTCCCATTGCCGAAAAATGCAAACACCTTCCTGCTGCATATGGCACAGGCAGGCCCATTGGCCAGGAATATTGATGACCTGGGCCTTTTGTGGAATATCATCAGGGGGCCGCATCGGAGTGACCGTACCACAGCTCATATCGAATGGATGAAGCCGGCAAAAAGGAACCTGGCAGAATACCGCGTGGCCTGGACCGATGGCTGGCCTGGTTATCAACCGGGGCATCAGGTAAGCAATGGGATTAATACACTGATCAATGCCTATGTTCAGAAGGGAGGTGCCGCTGAAAAAGCCATTCCGGAAGGTGACCTGCATGATGAATCAATCAGTGTTTATGTGAGTTTATTTCCCTATATAGTTGCCCAGGGAAATCCCTGGTTCGTGCGACAGATTATAAAGAGCAGTTTCCGGAAGGGATTGCTCAAGGGATTTAAGAAGTACAGATCTGAATTGAATAAAGGCTTCAATATGGATACAAATCACTATGGGGAGGTTTTACTCAGAAAGAACCAGATTACAGAGCGGTGGGAGCAGTTCTTTGAAGACTACGATTTCCTTATTTGTCCGGTCACCTACGGTCCTGCTTATAAGAGATGCCCAATAGGGACAACATTGAACCTTGACGGGAAAGAAATGCCTTATGTTGAATATGCCTGGCCCTATAACGCCTGTTTTAATGCTTCAGGCCATCCGGCGATATCGGTGCCCCTGGGCATGAGTGAGCATGGATTACCATTTGGTGTACAAATAGTTGGTCCTTACTGGTCCGAGCCGGAACTTCTCCATTTTGCCAGATTGATCTCTGAACTGACCACAGGATTTGTGAAACCGGAAGGTTATTGACTATTTCTGTTATGCGGATTTAGTGGTGAATGAACATGTGATCGCGTATCACCATGTTTCTTACTGCATTTTGTGAATCTGATGGACATATGAGGAATTTTAAACCCACATTCCCCATGTTCCATTTTAACGAGAATCCTGACGATCTGATTATATATCAGCCAGATAGTTGGAGACTTGGGCTCCTCAAATTTTATGGCAGGATTCTTTCAAAAAATACTTCTATAATCAAATAACACGGTTATTTGGTTTAAATGAGGTGATTTGAACATATAAGATTGTGAATATGGATACCAATAGAAATAATCAGTACGATACGCTTTCAGAGGCAACTGT
>CAZNSZ010000072.1:0-21933 GCA_964575865.1 uncultured Bacteroides sp.
CAGGATCGGAGCGCCGCTGCAGGGTATCGGTGATGATCTGGCCGTACGGATTCATCCCACTTTGTCAGTGCACAACCTAAATTAAGCTTTTATAAAGTTACCTCAAAACCGGACGGAATTACCCACATTATTTTGTTTTTATTCAAATATATCATAAGTTTGTTTAGCCACAGTATGTTCATACATATGAACATTTTTTAACAACTCAAAACCAACACTATGAAAAGAAACTTTACCCTGAGAAAATTCTTCTCGAAAAAGGAGAACTGGCTTTTGCTCGCCATGTCGACCCTCCTGTTTGTATTCGGGTGCTATGAGTTCAAACTGGTGGATCAGCCCACCGAAGGATTCAAGAACAGCACCTTTGAAGTCAACATTGTCATGACCGAGGATGGCGATGATTCCAATGACTGGACCCTTGAAGACGGATCACTTCTGAAGCACGGACTCTTCGGGGTATTGTTGCCGGAGGGCTGGACCATCACCGATAACATTCCGGTGACCATCGTCGACCTGGATTCCATATCCGATGGCGCGGGTGGCTGGATCTATCCCACTGCGGAACACGGGGGAGAATTCGTTCTCGCCTACAACGAGGATCAGACCACCATGCTGAATGACTCCTCGGCTACACCTCCCCCGGGGTACTACTGGTGGGGCGGCAAAACCACCGAACCGGTGGATATGGCCTTTTTCGACAGCCTCTATTTTACCATCTCTGTGCTCACCGATGATAAAATGGGTGAATTCTTCCTGCAATACGCAGTCGGGGATGTGGATTACTGGGGAAGAATGCCCTATGATCCCGAGGTGATCACCGACCCGCTGCCCATCAACATCATTGCCGGTGTGGGTGTCCCCGCACTGCTCAGCGAAGCGGCACTTTCGCTCTATCCCAATCCCTCCTATGGATACCTCAATATTGAACTGGAAGGGTACAGCGGAGAGCAGGTCGGTATGATGATGTACGATCTGAGGGGTAAAGTGGTCCTCAACCGCCAGATTACCAACGCACATACAACGGTGGACCTGACGGACATGAAACCGGGGGTGTATGTGGTGCGGCTGGACGCAGGCGAGGAGACGATCACCAGAAGAATCGTCAAGCACTAGGAACCTGAATTTTCCATCATATTTCCCGGGCCTTTAAGGTCCGGGAAATCTCACTTCTAACGAATCAGATGATTCCTGGGTACATCACCTGGAACGTGGATCCGTTTATGCTCAGGGCCGGGTCCCTGAGCATCAGATGGTATTCTGTGTTTCTCCTGGTCAGTTTTTATCTCAGCTACCGGTTCACGGTGGTTATCTTCAACAGGGAGGAAAAACCCCGGGACACTTTGTTGTCCTATGGTCTTTTCATTCTTGCCGGGCTGTTCATCGGTGGAAGGCTGGTCCATTGTCTTGCCTATGAACCGGAATACTACCTGAAATATCCCCTGGATATCATCAAGCCCTGGAGGGGTGTCCTCGGACAGAATGCCCGTTTTGTGGGATACCGGGGGATGTCCGGACACGGATCTGCCATCGGGATCCTGCTGGGGATCATGTTGAATTCGCTCCGTACACGGATCCCGATGGTATGGATGGTGGACCGGATCGCCCTGTTCGGCCCCCTGATCGGGTTCTTTGTCCGCCTGGGCAACCTCTTTAATTCAGAGATCCTGGGGACTGCCAGCACCCTGCCGTGGGCATTTCTTTTTGTCAGGGCAGATCCTGTTCCCCGGCATCCGGTACAGCTGTACGAAGCAGTTGCCTACCTGGTCATTTTTCTGTTTTCCTTCCGTTACTATCTGAAAAAGGCGGGTGAGGAAAAACCGGGAGAGTTCCTGGGACTGGTCCTCACCCTGGTCTATTCGGCCCGCTTCCTGCTGGAGTTCTGTAAGGACAGGCAATCGGATGTAGAAGCTTCCATGAGTCTGAACATGGGGCACCTGCTGAGCATACCCTTTATCATTGCGGGATTGATCCTGCTTTTCCGTCCAGCAGGGAAAAGATCCCTGAACCATCAAAAAGCCTGAGTGATGCAAAAAAACGCATTGGTCCTGTCCATGCTCCTTATTTTGAATCCCTGCCTGAGAGGGGGGGATCCCGATACAGCATTCAACAACCAGTTCCGGAAGGAGATAGGGGGATGGATCGCAGCCGATGCCACCTATTCCATATACCTGCCGGACGGAAGCACACTCTGGCTGTTCGGAGATACGTTCATTGGGGAAGTGGACGAAAACAATGCCATTGTGCCCGGGGCCAAATTCATCCGGAACTCTGCTGTACTCCAGGAGGGGGAAACCCTGACAACCCTTTTCAGCGGGACCAGGCAGGATCCGGGTGATTTCATCCCCACCCCGCATCCAGACTCCACGTGGTACTGGCCGGAACACGGCCTCGTGGAAGGTGACAGCCTGAGGATCTTTCTGGCGAAATTCCGTCACAACCCGGAGGGTCCGCCCGGCTTCCAGTTTGAGCATGCGGGCAACGATATCGGCACATTCACCTACCCTGGGCTCGATTTCGTTCATGCCACGCCCGTGGAGGCCAGTTTTCAGAATGGGGTCCTCTACGGGGACCGGATACTGGAGGATACCACCCACCTGTACATCTACGGAAGAAAAAGTGATCCTGAGTTTAACATTCCCTATCCGCATGCGGCAAGGGCCCCTGTCGGGAAACTCATGGAGCAGGAGTGGGAATTCTATGATGGGACGGGTTGGAGCCATGATCCTGCTGCCACGGGACGGATCAACAATTTCCAGGTCTCCCAGCAATACAGTGTGTCCACCTATAAGGGCAAATACATCCTGCTGACCCAGGACATCTGGCTCTCCCCCAAGATCTATACCTTCACCTCATCATCGCCGGTAGGTCCGTGGAAGAATCAGAGGCTGATCTATACCACGCCGGAGAGCGCAGGTGATGTATTCACCTACAATGCTTACGTTCATCCCCAGTTTGACGAGAACCGTGAGATGCTGGTCTCTTACAATGTAAACGGCGATTTCTGGTCCATTTTCTCAAACGTGGAGATTTACCGGCCCAGGTTCGTCAGGATCCCCTATATGAACCTCGATTACGCTTTCTGGCCAACCGGCTTCAGGGATGTCAGGGCCGGAAGCCAGATCGAGGCAAGGCTTTTTCCCAATCCGGTCACCGGCCCGGCAGTCATTCACCTGTTGCTGCACACCCCTGATCACGTCACCATTGACCTGCTGGACATAAGCGGGAGAATATTGAGCACAAAGGAATTCCCTGGATTAACGGCAGGTGCACACCAGATCGAACTCCAGCTTGCACACCTGGAAAATGGGGCATATCTGTTCAGGATAGGTTCGGGCCGTACCCGGCATCTGTTGCAGATGATTAAAACAACCAACTAACTCACAACTGAATATGTTCTTAAGACTGAAATTCAAGCGTTGGACCGGCCTCTTGTCCCTGCTGCTGTGCGGTGCGGCCTGGAGCCTGCTGATGGGCCAGCAGGGCCGTACCCTGCAGGGAAAAGTCGTTCATTCCTCCGATGGGCTGGGTATTCCGGGGGTCAGTGTCATGGAAATGGGGACCAGCAACGGGACCATCACCGATCCTGAGGGGTTTTTCACCCTGACCGTCAGCCCCTCAACCACCCACCTGCTGTTCTCATTCGTGGGTATGAAAACGGAGGAGGTGGAGATCGGCAACAGGTCGGAGATCAACGTGACCATGGAAGATGACATCATTGGTCTGGAAGAGGTGGTCGCCATCGGTTACGGAACGGTGAAAAAGAGTGACCTGACAGGCTCGGTGGGCTCAGTAAAAATAGATGAACTTAAAAGGAATCCGGTCACTTCCCTGGACCAGTCGCTTCAGGGGAGGGTTGCCGGAGTCCAGGTGGTGCAGCTTTCAGCCCAGCCCGGCGGGAACACCCTTTTCCGCGTCAGGGGAGGGAACTCCATCTACGCCGGCAACAATCCCCTGTATGTCATCGACGGGATGCAGGTGAATACCAGTGAAAACCTTTCCTGGATCAGTGCTCCCTCCATCAACGCCCTGAGCTCACTCAATCCCAATGATATTGAATCCATAGAGATCCTGAAAGATGCTTCGGCCACTTCCATTTACGGAGCAAAAGGAGCCAACGGAGTGGTGTTGATCACTACAAAACGGGGCAGCGCAGGGGGGGACCGCATCACTTTGGAATCCTATGTGGGAATGCAGGAAATCTCCCGGAAGATCGATGTCATGAATGCCACCGATTATGCCATCCTGTTCGATGAAGCCGGATTGAACGCCGCCACGGACGACGGGTCCTCCTACACACCGGTATATCCTGATCCGGAATCGCTCGGTGAGGGAACCGACTGGCAGGACGAGATCTACCGGACCGCACCGGTACAGAACTACCAGTTGTCCTTCTCAGGGGGAAACCAGCGAACCCGGTACGCCATTTCAGGGAATTTTTACGACCAGAAGGGGATCATCGTGGGATCCGACTTCAGGCGATACTCTTTCCGCACCAACCTGGACCACGCGATCAGGGACCGGCTGAAGGTGGGGACCAGTTTCTCGCTCAACAGGAGCAATGCCAGTGTGGTGGGTTCCGCCACACAGGCAGGTTTTTTCCCGGGTGTGGTCAATACAGCCCTCACCTTCAGTCCGGCACTCCCTGTGAAAGACTCCACGGGACAGTATACACTGAAAGACCCGAATGCTGACGCCTGGCTGGATAACCCGGTGGCGGTCACCCGCGATGTCAAGGCGCTGGACCAGACCTTTAAGGCTGTCGGTAATGCCTATGCCAGCTATACCTTCCTGGAAGGACTTGAGCTGAGGGTTTCCGTGGGCCTTGACCAGTACCACAATGTGCAGGATTACTACAACCCCTCCTACACCTACTCCGGTTCGTTCAACAGCGGACAGGCCCGGTTTGCCACCACTGATCAGACCCTGGTCCTGAATGAAAACACGCTGACCTACAACACCACCATCAGCGGCAAACACCGGCTGGACCTGCTGGGAGGATTCACCTATCAACGGAAAAGTTCCAGGACATTCATCGAGATCGTGACCGGTTTCCCCAGTGACCGCCTGGAGTTTTACGGGATCACCGAAGCGGAGAACATCCCCAATATCTATTCAGGATTCGGGGATGAGGCGCTGGTCAGCTACCTGGGAAGAGCCAACTACAGCTATGCGGATCGCTACCTGGCCACCCTGACCTACCGGATCGACGGTTCCTCCAAATTCGGGCCCAACAACAAATTCGGACATTTCCCTTCTCTTGCCCTGGCCTGGCGGATCAGCTCCGAATCCTTTATGGACAACCTGCCTGCCATCTACAGCCTGAAACTGAGGGCCAGTCTCGGAACAAGCGGAAATGATGCCATCCCCAATTACCTGTATATCCCCACCATGAGCCCGACCATCTATTATTTCAACAACATCGGACCTGCAACAGGTTACAGGCAGGGGGTGATCGGTAATGACGACCTCAGGTGGGAAACCACCCGGCAGCTGGATGTGGGCCTGGACCTGGCGCTGTTCCAGGGCAGGATCTCACTGGTGACCGATTATTATCAGAAGTACACCTACGACATGCTTTACTATGCGGAGGTTCCCTATACATCGGGATTCACCAATGCGTTGATCAATGTGGGATCGATGACCAACAAGGGGTTCGAATTTACCCTCAACACCGTGAACCTTACGGGTCCGGTGCAATGGACATCCGACTTCAGCATCAGTTTCAACCGCAGCGAGGTGACCGATCTGAATAACAACGCGGACACCTATATCAGTGACGATACCTACAAACTGAAGATCGGTTACTGGTCCGTGATCCGGGAAGGTGAAGAGATCGGCAGTTTCTTCGGGCTCCGGTCAGACGGGATCTGGCAGCTCGAAGAGGAGGAGGAGGCTGCCCTCTACGGGGCCCGGCCAGGCGACTTCAAATATGTGGACCTGAACGATGACCAGCAGATCAATGCCGATGACAGGACCATCATCGGGCACGCACAGCCTGATTTTTTCTGGAGCTTTAACAACACCTTCTCCTTTAAAGGACTCGAGCTCAACGTCTACTTTCAGGGTGTGCAAGGGAACGATATCCTGAACAGCAACCGCTTTGAACTGGAGTCGGGAAACGGGCTCTCCAATGCCTCCGTGGCCATGTTGAACCGCTGGACACCGGAGAACCAGAGCAACGTCTATCCCCGGGCCAACCGCAGCGCCGATTACCTCCACATGTCGGACCGCTATCTGGAGGACGGTTCCTATGTCCGGCTGCAGCTGGTAACCCTGGGATACGACCTGCCGAAAAAGATCATTCAGAGGATCCGCCTGAAAGGGGTCAAGATCTACGTTTCGGGAAAGAATTTATGGACCCTGACCGGCTATACCGGATTTGATCCGGAAGTGGGAAGGTTCGGGACCTCTAACATCCGGCAGGGATACGATCTGGGCGGGTACCCCTCTGCCCGGACCTACCTGGTTGGACTGAACCTGGAGTTTTAACTGAAAAAATGAACACCATGAAAACAACCCTGACCGCGATCATGATCCTGCTTCTGGCAGCAAGCGGATGCGAAAAATCGCTGGAGTTTGAGGTGAAGGACAGGATCACACTGGAGAATTTTTTCGAAACATCCGACGATGCCGTGGCAGCCATCAACGCCATCTATGACGCCCTGGGTGATGTGGACCTCTACAATTCCAGTCTGTGGCTCATCCAGGACCTGGCTTCGGACGACTGTGATGCGCTTTCCACATGGAACGATCCCAACGCCCATCAGTTCGACCGGTACACCCTCCAGCCGACCAACAACTATACCACCAATATCTGGCGGGCTTCCTACCAGCTCATCAGCAGGGCCAACCTGAGCATTGAAAAGATCCCGGGGATCGAAATGGACGCAAGCCTGAAGAACCGGCTGATCGGGGAAGCCAAATTTCTCAGGGCACTGAGCTATTTCAACCTGGTGCGCCTGTTCGGGGATGTCCCTCTGGTCCTTCAAACGGAAACTGATATCGATAATTACCTGGTTCCCAGAACCGACCGGGAAATTGTCTATGCCCAGATCATCGAGGACTTCACAGAGGCAGCGGCGGTCCTTCCGAGGACCTATTCGGGAGGGAACAGCGGGCGGGCAACCAGGGGGGCCGCCCTGGGCATTCTGGCCAAAGTTCACCTAACCCGGCAGGAATGGGATCTGGCGGCTGAAAATGCCCTCGCGGTGATGAACCTGAATGTCTACGGACTCTGGGACGACTTTGCGGACAATTTCAAAGAGGCGCTGAAAAACGGGAAGGAATCGGTATTTGCCGTGCAATTCTACTCCGAAGTGCAATCGGAAAACAACCGCATTGTGATCAGCGGACTTCCTTCCATCTATGCATTTCCAGCCGGGGTTGGGATCATCCTGCCCACGGAGGACCTGCTTGGCAGTTTTGAAGAGGGAGATTACCGGTATGAAGCCACCTTTTTTGAAGAATACTCCTATTTCGGGAACAACACATTCGAGCCCCACATATGGAAACACTGGGACCAGGAGGCATATCCTCCGGACAAAACGGGTCAGTCGGGAGCCAATTTTCCTGTCATGAGGTTTGCGGAGGTGCTGTTGATCTACGCAGAGGCGCTCAACGAGCTGAACCAGGGTCCCACGGCAGAAGCCTACGAAGCGGTGAACCGGGTGAGGGCCCGTGCGAGGAACGGGGCGGAAGGGGTGTTGCCCGACCTGGAAGGGCTCAGCTACGCGGAGTTCAAAGATGCCGTTCTGAAAGAGAAGCGGTGCGAAACGGTGAATGAGGGACAGCGGTGGTTCGACCTGGTCCGTACCGGGAACCTGGAGGAATACGTAAAACGCGCCAAGGGCGAGAAATCCAACCCGCAGTCCTTCAATTATGTGTTCCCCATTCCGCAACGGGAGCTTGACCTGAATGACCGGTTGGTGCAGAATGAACAGTACTAAAAGGAACTAGTGGAGAAGAAGGAGCGATGCAATTTCAACAGGGATTTAATAAGGAACCGGTCGTAACCGTCCGGGGGATGGAAGGCCAGTGTGTGTCCGGCTGGGAAGCGATCGGGGTCAGGCTGAAAGAGGCCATCATGCAAACCGGGACCGGACGAAGGGTGCTGGTGGTAGAGACCTATCACGGGGTATTTCTTGAAGTGCTCAGGTGCCAGCTGGAAAAGCACCTGGGCCCGGTGATGGTCATCGATACGGCCGATCTATTCAAAGACCCCCATGAGATCAGGCGGATGACCCAGCCGGATGTGACCGACGACCGGGTGTTCGGATACCTGACACGGTTGAACATGAATGACTTCCTTGATCCTGAAAAACTCGAAAAAGCGGGTAATTCAGTGAGGGAACTGAAGAACGGACTGGCACTGGTCTTCGGATACGGTGCCTCACTGGTCATACCGGAACCGGACCTGCTGGTATATGCGGATATGGCCCGGTGGGAAATACAGCGCCGCATGCGGCTCAACGAAGTGGAAAACCTGGGTGTGGGCAACCGCCCCGAAGCACCTGAACTCAAATACAAGCGGGGGTATTTTGTGGACTGGCGCGTGTGTGACCGTCTGAAAAAGGAGACCCGGTCCCGGTGGGACTATGTGCTCGATACCAACGATCCCAGAACGCCCAAGCTGGCTACCGCCCGGGCAGTTTCTGAAGGATTGAGGCAGGCGGTTACCGGACCATTCAGTGTGGTCCCTTTTTTCGATCCGGGCCCCTGGGGCGGCCAGTGGATGAAACAACAATTCGGGCTGTCCGGAGAGATGGACAACTATGCCTGGTGCTTCAATTGCGTTCCGGAAGAGAACAGCCTCCTTCTTGATTTTGGGGACATGCGCTTCGAAATCCCCGCCATCAATGTGGTGTTCTTCGAACCCCTCCCTCTCCTGGGAGAAGCGGTGCATGCCCGGTTCGGGGATGAATTTCCGATCCGGTTCGACTTCCTGGATACCATGGAGGGGGGAAACCTGAGCGTTCAGGTGCACCCGCTCACGGAATATATTCAGGAGAAGTTCGGCATGCATTATACCCAGGATGAAAGCTACTACCTGATGGAGGCCGGTGGAGACGGCTCCGTTTTTCTGGGATTGAAGGATGGGGTGGATCCCAAGGAGATGACAGCCGCACTGAGGCAATCTGAAAAGGAAGCGAGCCCTTTCCCGGTGGAACGATACGTGGAGAAGTGGCCCGCCGGAAAACACGATCATTTTCTGATACCGGCAGGGACCATCCATTGCTCGGGGCGGAACGGCATGGTACTTGAAATCAGCGCTACTCCCTATATTTTTACTTTCAAGCTTTATGACTGGGGACGCAAGAACCTGGACGGCAAGCCGAGGCCCATTCATGTGGAGCATGGCCTCAGGAACATCCAGTGGAACAGGACCCGCAGCTGGGTGGAAAAAAACCTGGTAAACCGGGTTGAGACCATCGCCCGGGGGGAGGGATGGACAGAAGAAAGGACCGGGCTCCACGAACGGGAATTCATTGAAACCCGCAGGCACTGGTTCACCTCGCCGGTTCCCCATGATACCGGAGGGAATGTGCAGGTCCTCACTCTGGTGGAGGGCCGGGAGGTGGTGGTGGAGAGCCCCGGAGGGACCTTTGAGCCGTTCATCGTCCGTTATGCAGAAACCTTTATCGTTCCGGCCGCGGTCGGTAACTTTACCATCCGCCCGCACGGACCGGCGGAAGGGACGCGATGTGCAACCATCAAAGCCTTTGTGCGCACCAGGCCTTGAAAAATAAAAAACAGATCAGCCATGAAAAATGGATATTGGATGATGCCGCTGGTATGTACCCTGATGATTTCCTGTCAGATGCAGAAGGATGAAGCGATCCGCAACGCGGTCCCTTCGCTGGATGAAGTCTCCGGTATCTGGGTGTCGGCAGACAGTGTGGATATGGAACCCTCCATCAGGAATTTCAGAGGGACCGCATTGCTGAACCGGGACCTGACTTCCCTCAGCTGGTTCGTTTCGGCGCCATACAGCGGTGGTTACCATACCGGTGTAATGAGAATCAATGGTAAAACACCCAGGGTTTCCAAGTTTCGCTGGCTCCCCCATCAGGCGATCCGCCACGGGGAGATGGATGGTTTAAGGATCTACAGCACCGTCAAAATGGTCCCGGAAGAGGACGCCATCATGTGGGAAATCACCCTGGCCAATGATTCCGCCGAAACAGATGTGGTTGACATATCCCTGGATATGATCGGTTTCATCAGCAAATACGGGGGCCACTGGCAATGGTGGTACCCCTATCCAAAGATGGACGGGGCTACCACTGTCCGGGACGACGAGGTGGAGAATGTGCGGAAGCATATCGGAGAGGAACGAAATTTCTCCACCGAAGAGGTGGTGGAACTGATCAACGGAAAGCCCACCCCTGCGGACAGGATAGCCAGATGGCCTTCCGACGGGGAGATCCTGGCCGCTGAGAAATACAGTGCTGACCTGGATGAAGGGTTCCTGATGGTCTCCGATTCGGAGACCGGGGCAATAACCGGTTTTAGCCTGCTGTCTCCCCCGGACACCATTGAGGTAAAGCGGGCCGGGGGGACTGCCCGGTGGAAGGTCAGCATCGGGCCCGGAGGGAGCTATACCCTTTCCTATCTGATGGCCTACGGCGACGATAAGCAAAGGCTCAAAGAATCAATGGCACACTGGACAGAAAATTTCAACCCGGTTTTTCAGGGGGTCTCCAGCGTGTGGGAGGAGCGATGGATGAGCCTCTTCTCTCCCGACAGCAGCCTGATCTCGGGTTGCTTCCCGGTTCTGGAAACGGATGACCGGCTGGCCCGCAAAGTCTATTATACCGGACCGCTCACCATGCTTTACCTGATGAATACGAACCTGCCGCAGCATGACATGGTGTACCTGACGGGCGGACCGAGATGGGGGGCGAGCATTACCTTTTTCTGGGACATCACTGAATGGGCGACCCTGTGGGCGGTTACCCACCCTTCCATGATGAAAGAACAGCTTTCGGCCTGGATCCTCATCGATCCCAGTAAATATTACGGAAAAGATAATTTTGGGGGGGAAGGTGTCGGCAATGGCTACTCGGCCAATTACTGGGCCCTGTTCCAGATGATCAGGGCCTATGTGACCATTACCCGCGATACAGGCTTTCTCGACCAGGTTATCAGCGGGAAACGGGTCATCGACCACCTGGAATCCTATGCACTGAACTGGAGAAAACTGGCCCCCTACGGGAAACCGGGATATGAGGAGGAGATCTACCAGCTGGCGGATTTCGGTGACGATGAGTGGAACCTGCTGGAATGTGTACCCACCTATAAGCACATTGTTCCGTCGTTCAATGCAGGGTATATCTGGATGATGCGGGAGCTGGCCGACATGGTGGAGATGAAAGGGGACGGGGAGAAAGCTTCGGGCCTGCGGAAAGAGGCGGATGAGATGGTGGAACGGCTCATGAAACTCTATGCTGGCGAGGGTGTCTGGTACAGCCTTTATCCCGGAGGAAAAAAGATCGAGGTACGGCATTGCCTCGATTTCATGTTCATGGGGCGGTATCTTCCCGGAGACCTCACCGGGCAGGTCAAGCAGGAAATGCTTGAATTCCTTTATGATGAGCTGATCACCGACCGCTGGATGCGCGCCCAGTCACTCAGGGATGTGGCCGCTGCGGAATCGGACCGTCCCGATCACGGTCCACTGGGGGCTTTCGATGGATGGCCTGCGGGGACCATGGACGCACTGTCCCGGATGGGATACCCCGAAAAGGCCCTGGATTTCTATCATGCCATCGAACCGGTGACCTACGAGGGATGCTGGGCACAGGCGCATGAACTCTGGGGGGATCACAAATATGAAAAGAATGCAAGGGTACGGATAGCCCAACGGGGATGGCACAACCGGGAATCATCAGGCGGCATCTCCCTTTCCCAGGTGATGCTGAAGAATTTCTTCGGATTCTACCCCGGAATGGAGGGCGGTCCCATTACCGGTTCACCCCCGCCTGATTTCTCGGGCAGACTCCATCATGTGCTGTACGGCGGAACATACTATACCCTTACCGCCAGGGATGGTAAAATTAAAATGAAAAAAGAGCGATGAAACAGGTTCGGATCACCCTCCCCATACTCGTGCTGGCCTCTTCCCTCCTGGCTTCTTCCCTCCTGGCCCAGGGCAGGCTGGTGGATGAGGTAGACCCCCTGATGGGCAGCCATGACTCCCGATGGATCATGTTTCCCGGCCCCACCCTCCCCTTTGGGATGGTGAAACTGAGCCCGGACAACCAGGAACTGGGCTGGAAAGCAGGCTATGAATACAATATCGGGAACCTGGCCGGGTTCAGCCACATCCACTCCTGGACCATGGCCGGACTGCTCACCGTCCCGGTCACCGGGGTGCTGCAGACCGAACCGGGCACCGAGCGACACCCTGAAAAGGGGTACCGGTCCCGTTTCCGCCATGAAACCGAAAAAGCCTCCCCCGGATATTACAGCGTGGTGCTGGACGACTACGGGGTACAGGCTGAACTGACCACCACCATGAGAACCGGATTCCAGCGTTATACGTTCCCCGGGAACGACAGCGCACGCATCCTGATCGACCTGCTTACTCCTTCGGAATACGGTTACGAGATCTTTTACACCGACATCAAAAAAGTCAGTGACACGGAAATCGAGGGAGTCTCCTACCAGCAGAGCCTGAGAAAAGCCAATTATAATGAGTATATCCTGCACTTCGTCATGCGGTTCAGCAAACCTTTCAAAACCTTCAACGGCTGGGTCAAAGAGGATATCTACCGGGATGTGCAGGAGGTCTCCTCCGGTTTCGGGCACAAAGATGTGGGAGCGTTTGTGGAATTCACCACCTCCGAGGGGGAACAGGTGATGGTACAAACCGGGATCTCCCTGGTCTCCGTTGACCAGGCCCGCCTCAATCTGGAGACGGAACTGGACCCATACGGGTGGGACTTCGACGCGGTGCGTGAGGATGCGGAACGGACCTGGGAAGAAATTCTTGGGCTGATCCGGGTGGAAGGAGGAACGGCCACCGACCGGAAAAAATTCTATACCAATCTTTACCGTGCCTACGCGGGACGTACTACCTGGAACGACGTGAACGGAAAGTACGTGGATATGTATGAGGAGGTGCGGCAGTTGCCTGACGGGACCCCTTCGGTCTATGGTAGCGATGGCTTCTGGATCACCATATGGAACCTCAACCAGCTCTGGCCGCTGATCACTCCGGGGGTGACCAGTAACTGGGTCAAATCATTCCTGGAGATCTCCGACCGCGGGGGGTGGCTGCCCAAGGGACCCACGGGAATAGAATATTCCGGGATCATGGTAGCTTCCCACCAGATCGCATTCATCACAGGGGCCTATCACAAAGGGATCAGGGATTTTGATGTGGAAAAGGCCTATCAGGCAGTCCGCAAACTTCAGACCGTTCCGGGCGGTCCCCACGAGGCAGGGGGCGTCGTGGGCAACCGCCACCTTGCCCCTTACATGGAACTGGGATTCGTACCCGATGAAGCCGGTCCGGTTTCCAACACACTGGAGTATGCCTACGATGACTGGAGTGTCGGCCAGTTCGCCAGGGCGCTTGGAAAGGAGGGGGACTACAAATATTTCACCCGCAGGGCTTTCAACTATAAGAACGTATTTGATCCTCAGGTAGGCTATATGCGGCGCAAACACAAAGATGGAAGCTGGGTGGAGGGCTTCAGCCCCTTCGGCCAGGTCGCATGGCTGGGACCGGGATACGTGGAAGGGAACGCCTGGCAGTTCACCTATTTCGTTCCCCACGACCTGTCCGGGCTGATCGGACTGATGGGAAGTGATGAATACAATGACAGGCTGGAAGAAGGATTTGAAACTTCCCTGCCCCACCGGTTCAATTCGGAGCACCTGGGATCAAACAGCCTTGAGGGTATGGGCATTCTGCCGGTCAACCACGGCAACCAGCCCAACATGCAGGCCGCCTACCTGTTCAATTATTCAGGAAAACCGTGGCTGACCCAGAAATGGGCCAGGGAGATCATGGACCTCTATTACGGGTCGGGTCCGGAGGACGGATGGCTGGGCGACGAGGACCAGGGACAGATGGGGGCCTGGTTTGTGATGAGCGCCATGGGCCTGTTCCAGATGGACGGGGGGGCCTCCGTCAGGCCGTTCTATGAGATCGGGAGTCCGCTGTTCGAAAAAGTGACCATCCGTCTGGATCCGGAATACTATTCCGGCGGTGAATTCATCATCGAGGCAAGAAACACCTCCCGGGAAAACAGGTACATCCAGGGGGCCATGCTGAATGACCGGCCACTGGACCAGCCCTGGTTCTACCACGATGAACTGGTCAGCGGGGGCAAACTGGTCCTGGAGATGGGGCCGGAACCCAATATGGAGTGGGGTAGCCGGCCGGAGGATGCCCCGCCGTCCCTTTCCCGCACCCTTTCTGAACAGGAGCTGGAAGAGATCATGTCCTACGATCCCGAGGCCGAGGCGCTGGAGGAGTGGAACCGTGCCATCAGGGCCTACTATTACCACAAAAAGGAGCATTTCGAAAGCCTCCCCGACACGGAAGGAGAGATTATCTTCCTGGGCAACAGCATCACCGACAACGCCGAATGGGCAGAACTGTTCGGCAATCCCCGTATCAAAAACAGGGGGATCGGAGGGGATGATACGGACGGGATTCTGGAAAGGATGGAAGAGGTACTCGCCTCCGAACCGGACAAGATCTTCCTGATGATCGGCACCAATGACCTGGCATACCTCAAAGATGCGGATCATGTGATCCGGAACTACGGAAGGATCCTGGACCGGATCGAAAAGGAATCCCCGGGGACCCGCATCTACATACAGGCGGTCCTGCCCACCGAAGACGCCGTGCACACCCTCCGCAAGAACAGTGATATTATTCAGATAAACGGTAACCTGCAGAGGATGGCCGGAGAGAGGGGGCACACCTATATCGACCTTTTCACCCCCTTTGCGACGCCGGATAATAAACTGGACCCTGCTTACAGCATCGACGGTTTGCACCTGAACGGTGCCGGGTACCTGCGCTGGAAAGAACTGATAGAACCATACCTGGATGAATAGCCACCGGAACAGGTCAACTGGCTCAATGAGATGAATCCCTGATGCAATGAAAGGGAATGAAATGAGAACACAAGATAATGCTGATCTATGATTAAAATCCTTCGCCTGATACCATTGATCGTTCCGCTGTTTCAGGGATGCATCAGTCCTTCCGGCCGGCCCGCCGTTTCCACGCACGCAGACAGCGCAGTTGTGGATACTTTCTTCACAGGGATATTCAGCCAGAACTGCGACGGGTTTACCGGAGGTGACGGCACCTATTCCGTGGAGCTGCCCGATGGCGGAACAGCATGGATATTCGGGGATACCTTTATCGGCGGGCTCAATCCCGACAATACCAGGGAACACCAGGAACCGAAGTTCATCAGAAACAGCCTGATCCTAATGCAGGCAGGACAGGTGAAGACTTTCTACCGGACCATGAACGGGCAGAACGCTTCTTTCCAGATCCACCCGCTTGTGCAGGAACCGCAGACGGAGCTGACGGAAGACTCCGTTTGGTTCTGGCCGGGGGACGGCCTGGTGGAAGATGGGAAACTGAAAATCTTTTTTTCTGAATTCGCACAGGTGGATACCGGAATGTGGGGATTCAGCTGGCTGGGCACATGGATCGCCAGCTATCCCATTCCCCGGTTCACAACAGGATCCCTGGAAGCGGAGTCCCTGGAGCTGCTGCCCTTCAGCCGGGAACTGGATATCCATTTCGGACATGCGGTCCTTGAGGAAAAAGCGTATACGTATGTGTACGGACTGGGCGGGGGGCAACCCCATGCGGCCAGGTATCCATCGGGCAATGTACATGGCAGCTGGGAGTTTTTCACGGGCGGGGGCTGGAGCCGTGCTCCGGCGGATGCCAGGCCCATGGCAGCTTTCGAAGGATCCGAACAATTCAGCGTATTCAAACTCAAAGGCCTCTATGTCATGATCACACAAATGGGAGGATTCAGTGATGAAATTTGCTCATTTACTTCCGTAACGCCATTCGGGCCATGGGAGAACCGGCAACTGCTCTACAAAACCCCCCTTCCAGCCGGCAACACCTCACTGATCACCTATAATGCCCTGGCACATCCGCAGTTCACTTCGGATGGGATGTTGCTGGTCTCTTACAACATGAACAGCCTCCGCCTGGAGGACCATTACCTCGATGCAGGAATATACCGGCCCAGGTTCATACGGGTACCCGTGCACGTGATCCTTGGGGAGCCGGATACAGTGAATGACAGGGAAAATGATGAGAGAAAATGAAATACCGCATTGACCACAACAGCAGCGTTCCCCTGCATGCGCAGGTGGAGGAGCTGATCAGGAGAATGGGAGAGATGAAACCTTACAAGGAGGGAAAGCTTCTCCCCAATGAAGTGGACCTGGCCAAACAGCTGGGGATTTCACGCAATACCCTCAGACAGGCTACCAGTAAACTGGTATACGAAGGTGTCCTGTTAAGGAAAAAAGGGGTGGGGACCCGGTTCACGGGCATGCACGTGGACTCCCGTGCCAGGAACTGGTCCTCTTTCAGCCAGGAGATGAGGGCCAAGGGGATCCAGGTGAAAAACTTTGAGATCAGGGCAACCTGGGTACGGCCCGATAAGGAGGTCGCCCGGTTCCTGGAAATCAGCACCGACAGGATGGTCCTGCGCCTGGAGCGGCTGCGGGGAACCACCAAGGGACCGTTTGTCTATTTCGTTTCCTGGTTTCATCCAAGGATAGGGCTGACAGGAAGGGAGGATTTTTCAAGACCGCTTTACGAGATCCTGGAGAAAGAACATTCCACCTTCGTCCGGGTCTCCAAGGAAGAGATCAGTGCCTGTGCGGCTGATGCGGAACTTTCCCAGAAACTGGGGATTGATCCGGGCAGGCCCATCCTGAAGCGAAAAAGACTGGTGTATGATCCCGGAAACCGACCGGTGGAATACAACATCGGATTTTACAGGGGTGATAGTTTTACCTATACCATCGAGAGTGAAAGGGATTTTTAAACTTCTGACGCCATGAAAAGACCATCTCCCAAAGTCCTGCTGCCGGTATTTTTCTCCTTCTATGTCATGGGATTTGTCGATCTGGTGGGCGTGGGCACCGCCTATGTGCGGGAGGACTTCCAATTGTCCGACACGGTGGCCCAGCTCCTTCCGTCCATGGTTTTTCTGTGGTTCGCACTGATCTCCATCCCTACCGGGATCTTTCAGGACCGGAAAGGGAAAAAATACACGGTGAATGCGGGCATGACCATTACCGGGCTCGGGGTATTGCTCCCTTTCCTCCATTACTCCTACCCCATGGTCATTCTGGGATTCGTGTTGCTGGGGATCGGGAACACCATCCTTCAGGTTTCGGCCAATCCGCTCCTGCTCGATATTTCCTCCAGGGAGAACCAGGCTGCGAACCTGAGTCTTTCCCAGTTCGTCAAGGCCATTGCGTCCATGCTGGGGCCGATTCTTACGGCGGCCCTGGCCAAATGGACCGGAAACTGGAAACTGATCTTCCCGGTCTATTCCGCCATCAGTCTTTTGTCGGTGGCCTGGTTGTCCTCGGTGAAGGTCCGGGAATCCAAACCTGACAAGCCACCGGCCACCTTCAAAGGCGTGCTTTCACTGCTCGGGGATCCCTACGTGGGGATCATGATCGGTTCAACCTTTCTGATGGTCGGTTTTGATGTGGGGATGAACTCCAATATCGCCATCTTTCTGAAATCCAAATTCTCCATCACCCTGGAATCGGCCAGCATCGGGATCAGCATCTATTTCGCTGCCCTGGTTGTGGGAAGGTTCCTGGGCGGATTGCTGCTCAGGAAACTGAACAACACCATGTTCCTTTCATGGAGCGTGATCCTGACCCTGGCGGGATTGGCCGGGATCATCCTTTCGGATCACCTGGCATTGACCAGGGTTCTCATTTTCGTGACCGGACTGGGATTCAGCAATACCTTTCCAATTGTATTCGCCATGATCGTCAACCGCAAACCGGACTATGCCAATGAGCTGTCAAGCCTGATCATCTTATCGGTCATCGGAGGTGCGGTCATCCCCCCGCTGATGGGTGTGCTGAGCGACCGGATGGGCATCGCTGCAAGTTTGTATGTGCTGGTGATCTGCATGGTCTATGTCGGATTTGCCACTATCTATACCATTCGAACCCGTCCAGATAAATGAAAGCCATGAAAAGTCAATCAGACCCCAGGATCGTCATGACCCTGGATGCAGGAGGAACCAATTTTATCTTCTCGGCCCTCCGGGGACACGTTGAAATGATCCCTCCCCTGCGGAAACCATCCTATTCTGATGATCTTCAGCGGTGCCTGGCGATGGTCATTGAGGGATTCGAAGCGGTAAGGGAACAGCTTCCTGAGGAGGCGGTGGCCATTAGTTTCGCCTTTCCGGGACCTGCCGATTATCCCCTGGGGATCATCGGGGACCTGCCCAATTTCAGGGCGTTTACCGGGGGAGTACCCCTGGGCCCCATGCTGGAGGACCATTTTGGGATCCCGGTCTTTATCAATAATGACGGGAACCTTTTTGCCTATGGAGAAGCACTCGCCGGATTCCTTCCATCCCTCAACAAACGGCTGATTGATGCAGGCGGCATGAAACAATACACCAGTTTGGTGGGATTCACCCTGGGAACCGGTTTCGGGGCGGGTATCGTGGTGGATGACCGGATGCTGGTGGGCAACAGTTCCTGTGGTGCGGAGATCCATAATACGCTGAATGCGCTGAATCCGGCATGGAATGCGGAAGAGTCCGTCAGTACCAGGGCCATAAAGCGAGTGTACGCCAGTGAAGCGGGAATCAGTGACGGTTCGGAGCTGATGCCCATGGAAATATCGGATATCGCCCGGGGAGTCAGGAACGGAGATCAAAAAGCGGCCCTGCGGGCTTTCTCGGAATTCGGAACTGCCCTGGGCCATTCTGTGGCCAACACCCTGGCACTGATCGATGGAATCGTGGTCCTGGGCGGGGGGATTACCGCCGCGTGGGACCTCTTCTCCCCTTCCATGTTCAAGGTGATCAACGGCTCCTATCTGGATCCCGCCGGAAACACGCTGCCACGCCTATCCTACCGGGTGTATAACCTGGAGGACCAATCGGTTTTTGAAGAATTCGCCAGGGGGCGGATCAGGGAGGTGGCCGTACCTCCGGGTGACAGGAAGGTGGTTTATGATGATCTCCCGCGAACAGGGGTGGGACTCTCCAGTCTGGGGGCGAGCAAATCCATCGCATTAGGGGCCTACGCATTCGCTCTTCAAAAGCTGGATGCCATGTAAGAACTGTTAACCAACCATCAGAACACCGCACATGAATTCACGTCAACGGGTGCTCACAGCCTTAAACTTCAAAGAACCGGACCGGATCCCGGTGGATCTGGGCGGTCACCGCTCCTCGGGAATTGCCGCCATTGCCTACAACAGGCTGCGGAAATACCTGTCGCTTCCGGAAAAACCGGTCAGGGTCTATGACATGGTTCAGCAACTGGCCATTGTGGACGAGGATGTCCTGGACCTTTTCGGTGTCGATACCATCGAGATGGGGAGGGGTTTCCTGCTCAGGGATGAAGACTGGAAACCCTGGATCCTGCCGGATGGATCCCCGTGCGAGATCCCCTGGTACATCAACCTGGAACAGCGGGGAAACGACTGGTTCGTGTATGATGGCCACGGGAACGAACTGGGTGTGATGAAACACGGGAGCCTCTATTTTGAACAAACCCGGTTTCCCCTGATGGACCGGGGGATCGAAAACGATGACTTCCATGACCTGGAGGAGATGACCGGCAGGAACATCTGGTCTGCTGTTCCCCACCCGGGAGCCCACCTTCCCCTGGATGAAAGAGGACTGGCAGAGATGGCCGAACGGGCCCGTCTGTTGCGTGCATCCACCGACCGGGCCATCATCGGTCTCTTCGGGGGGAACATGTTTGAACTGCCCCAGTGGCTCTACCGGATGGATCATTACCTGCTGGCCACCGGAATGTATGTGGATAAGGCCATGGAACTGTCCGAGAAACTATGCAGCATCCATCTCCGTAACCTGGAGAAATGGATCACCGCAGTAGGCCCCTTCATCGATGTGGTGCTGTTCGGCGATGACCTGGGCGGTCAGCAGGGCCCCCTGATCAGTCCGGATGCCTACCGAATGCTGTACAAACCATACCACCAGAAACTCTGGAACAGGGCAAAAGAACTGGCCGATGTAAAGGTACAGCTGCATTGCTGCGGAGGGATCTATGAGCTGCTTCCGGACCTGATCGATGCGGGACTCGATGCCGTGAACCCGGTCCAGGTCTCCTGCAGGGGAATGGACCCGGCACGGCTGAAAGAGGAATTCGGAGGAAGGATCACCTTCTGGGGCGGCGGATGTGACACCCAGCGGATACTGCCCATGGCCACCCCGGCCGAAGTCAGGGAAAATGTACGGGAACTGACCTCCATATTCGCTCCCGGAGGAGGATTCGTCTTCCAGCAGGTACACAACATCCTGGCCAATGTCCCTCCTGAGAACATCGTATCCATGTTTGATGCGTTGAAAGAGCTGCAATGACTTCTCCAGTGGAAGGAGCGGATCAATCCCCGTTGAATTCCCTGACGGCCCGGTAGGCAGCGACAATGTTCTCGGGCGGAACTTCCGGAAGAATGTTGTGAATGGGTGCAAAAACAAATCCACCCCCACGGGACAGGATATCACAGCGATTCAGCACATCGGACCGGACCTCCTCCGGAGTCCCTCTGGGAAGCACCCTGCTGTTGTCCACTCCACCTCCCCAGAAGGCAATCTCACTGCCGTATTCCCTCTTGAGTTCCAGGGGATCCATCCCCGCACAATTGGTCTGAACGGGATTGAGGATATCAAATCCCGCTTCGATCAGGTCAGGGATGTACTGCCGGATGCTCCCGCAGGAGTGAAAGAAGATTTTCATCCGGCTGTGCTGCTTCACATAATCACAAAGCTCCTTGTACCTCGGTTTTAACATTTTCCTGAATACCTCCAGGTCCATGAAAGGGCCGGTGGTCATCCCCAGGTCATCCCCGAACCTGATCACATCCACCAGGTCCCCCACTGCCCTGAGCTTCCTTTCCAGATCGGCCAGGTACAATTCCACCAGCTTATCCAGCATCCGGGAGAGGTTTTCATGATCGGCCAGCAGGTCCATGAGCAGGTTATCCATCCTTCGAAGGAAAAATCCCGTTTCCAGTAACTTGACACCTCCCGACATCACGATTGCCCTGTCAGTGGACCTGCGAAGCCTCTCTGTTCTCAGCCTCAGCTCATGTTCATCGATTTGAATGAACCTGGTATGGGAATGGGCGGTCCAGTTGATCGATCTGAACGCCTCCCTCATCTCCTCCATATCAGCCGGGTATCCCATTTCCCAGGGGAACAGGGTCTGATCGAAACAGTTACCCCCCCGGGCCATCCTGGACATGGTCCTCCCCAGGTGGTCCCTTGTGATCCAGGAACCGTGCTCTTCACGCTCAGGCCTGAACCACCCGGGATATTCCGCAGGGCTTCCGTCCTCCAGGATAACAGGGTACCAATCCATCTCCTCCATGAATATCCGGTTGAGGTCAATGGCATCTGTCCCCAGCGCACCGGTTACACCTTCATCCACCATGGCCAGCTGCTGGACCACATCGAACACCCGGGTCGGGGCATCGATGCCAAGCAACTTCTTAAGCTTGTTGTAGGCCATTGCGGAGATGCCGGTGACCGTGGAGGCGCCCACATCCACCGGTACCCTGCCGGGCTGCCTGTGCTCCACAGATGCTATGATACACTCTCGTGGCGTCATGTGATTCCTCCCACATAGGCGGTAAATTCAATCTCCACCAGCGATTCCGGCCGGATCAGGGCAGCCACCTGC
>CAZNSZ010000073.1:0-21406 GCA_964575865.1 uncultured Bacteroides sp.
AGAAGATCCGGGAATTCTGACTATCTTGAAGGTGATTTCGATCATCACTTTTCAAATTCAGGAAATATGAAGAACAGAAGGGGATTCTTACAGCGGATGGGGGGGCTGCTGGCCCTTGCAGCCCTGCCGGGCACCGGTCAGAAGGTCTTTGCAAAAAGCAGTTCCGGCGAAGCACCTCCCGCCGGGGAGGTAGGCGGAAAATTCGTTCACTCGGTTTATTTCTGGCTGGTGGACGAGACCATGCCGACCCGCGGCAAATTCGTCACCGAAGTGCTGAGCTATCTCAAGGAGATCGATGTGATCAGGACCCGGCACCTGGGCCGTCCGGCAGGAACCGGCAGGGAGGTGGTGGACAACAGCTACAGCTATTGCATGATCGTGACCTTTGACTCCAGTGAGGACCACGATATCTACCAGGACCATGAGGCCCATCAGCGGTTCATCGAAAACGCCTCTTCCCTCTGGACCCGCGTTCAGGTGTTCGATTCGGTACGTTGCGAGATGTAACCACCAGCCGCGTCATTTTTTTGGTTAACTTACTGGAGGAATATTCCGGGAGCATCGGTATGCACAGAGTCCTGCCAAAAATCATGCAAATTGTCGTGCCCGCTGGGATTTTCACAGCCATGCTGCTGTTCGGATCCTGCTCGGAACGGGAACGGATCGGGATCCGGTCCTGGGGAGATTCCGAGGTTGTGGCCTATGCCTCGGAGAGGCTTTCCGAGCACCTGCTGCAGGGCGGATTACAGGTTCAGGGAAACCGGAGGGGCGGAGAAGCGGACAGGCAGATCCTGCTCGTTACCCCCGGCTCGGTCTTTGAGCTTCCAAGGTCCGTGGGGAATTCCATCGACTGGCTGAGTCTGAAGGAGGAGGGGTACCGGATCACCCTCAGGCCCGATACCATCATGGTGGTTGGAAGAACCGGGCGGGGTTGCCTTTACGGCGTCATGGACCTGCTGGAACAGCTGGGGCCCACGTGCGATTTCGACAACCTTGAAGAGCGCCAGGTCAATCCGGCCGTCGGCTTCCGGGCCATTAAATTCAACCTGCCATGGGCCCCATACCGTCCGGGTCCCGCCAATGACGTGCACCTGGAAACATGCCGGGATCTTGCATTCTGGGAGTCTTTCCTGGACATGATGGTAACCAACAGGTTCAATGCCCTCACCCTGTGGAGCACCCACCTGTTCCCTTACATGATCCGGTGCGAACCCTATCCCGGCGCCACCCCTTTCTCGGATGTGCAGCTGAAGGAATGGAAAAAGTTCTGGGAGGCCCTTTTTGCCATGGCCAAAGAACGGGGGATCGAAACCTACCTGATCAACTGGAACATTGTGGTCTCCCAGGAATTCGCAAGGGAATACGGGGCAGAGGTATACGGGGACCGGTCGGCACTGGTCAAACGGTACACGCGGGAATCGGTCACCCAGGTGATCAACGAATACCGGGACCTGACCGGCCTTGGTGTCACCCTGGCGGACTGGATGGGCAACTGGGGTGACCGGCCCATGACCCCGGCTCAACGTGAAAAATGGATCGAAGAGACCTTCATCGCCGGCATGAAACAGGCAGACCGCCCGGTGAAGTTCATTCACCGTGCCGTACTGGCGGGAGATCCACAGGAAATGCGGAACCTGATCGACAGGGCTGCTCTGCCTGATAAGACCGTGGTGGAGGTGAAGTTTAACTGGTCTCACGGTCACTCCACGCCCCGGCTCTCCATGACCCACTCCGATGACGAAGGATCTGTCATGAACGGCTACTGGCATCCTCCCCCTGAAAACTACTACATTGCCTGGATGATACGCAATGAGGACTTCTTTGTGCTGCGCTGGGGGGATCCCCGTTTCATCCGGGAGCATATCCGGCTCAACAAACATCCCTATGTGGGCGGCTACTTCATCGGTTCCGAAGGGTATATCCCCGCTGCGGACTACTCCTACGCCATTGGCCACCACCACAAAACATGGGATTACGGATTCCAGAAACAGTGGATGTTCTATCACCTCTGGGGACGCCTCCTGTTCGAGCCTTCGGCCAGTGACGATCTGCTGGCCAGGGCCCTGGAGCACCGGTATCCGCTCACCGACGCTGCAAAGCTCCTGGAAGCCTATTCGCTGGCTTCGAAAGTACCGCTGACCCTGGCCTCCTTTTACCGGTCCACATGGGATTTCACCCTGTACAGTGAAGGATTCCTGGCCCCGTGGACCACTGGTTATGACGACGGGAAATCACCGTTCATCTCCCTGGAAGAGCTGATCCGTCACGAAACGCTGGATCCGGGGCTGATGAGCATAGGGGACTACTGCGAACACCTGGCAGCGGGGACACAGATCGACGAGGCCCTTGTCACTCCGCCCCAACTGGCCATTCAACTGAAAATTGAGTGTGACCGGGCACTCGGGCTGATCTACCAGTTGAGGGAACCCGGTATCGAACCCACCCTGGAGTCTGAGCTGGATGACCTGGAGACCTGGTGCTTCCTGGGTTCATACCTGGCCGACAAGATCAGGGCAGGGGTGGCCCTTCAGATGTACAGGCTCACCGGTGATGAAAAAGAGCGGACCGCATGCCTCCGGCATCTGCGCCAGGGGGTACTCCACTGGAAGGAGGTGATCCGGCTGACCGAGCTCAGGTACATGCGCATGCCCTATGTGAGCATGGGGCACCCGGATCAGAAATGGCCCGCATTCAAATCATTCCACTGGATGGATTTCCTGGATGAGGTGGAAAGGGATGTGGACGGTGTCAGGAACCTGCGCACGCCCTGAAACTACAAGTCAGATTTTAAAACAGCAACCCTTATGAATTTTAAGACCATGATCCGCCTCCTGTGCCTGGCTCTTCTTGCCGCCTGCCTGGTGCCTGTCCGTTCCCAGTCGCCCCTGGAGGGGGTGGCGACCATCCGGGAGGGGGTGAAAAGCAAACGCATCAGCAGCTACGACCGTACCGGGGGGAACAACGACCGGATAGAACACATCGAACCCGGACAGTCAGTGACCATTGCAGAGATCGGGGGCGCGGGGGTGATCACCCACCTCTGGATCACCATCAGTCCCGAAGCCCCCGAACTGAACCGTTCGGATATCATCCTGCGCGCTTACTGGGACGGGGCTGATTATCCGTCGGTTGAATCGCCCATCGGTCCCTTTTTCGGGCAGGGGTGGGACGAAACCTACCCCTGGTCCTCGCTTCCCCTGGCCGCCTCTCCTGTGAAGGGGAATGCACTGGTCTCCTATTTCAGGATGCCCTTTGTTTCCGGAGCCCGCTTCGAGATCGAGAACCAGGCCGATGTGCCCATCAGGGCGTTCTACTACTACATCGATTACCTTGAACTGGCCGCTCCACCCGATCAGCCGGCCTACTTCCATGCATGGTACAACCATGAGGTCACCCGGGCCCCGGAAGAGGGCGAGAACGAGTGGGGCCTGCTTCCCGTGGAGACCGGGAACAACCCCACAGGAGAGGACAACTACCTGATCCTGGAGACTTCAGGAAAGGGCCATTATGTGGGGGTCAACTATTTCGTCAACTCCCCCACCCCGGTCTGGTACGGCGAGGGGGACGACTTTTTCTTCATCGACGGGGAACGGCAGCCCTCGCTTCACGGGACGGGAACCGAGGATTATTTCAATTCCTCATGGTGCCCCAACGAGCTCTATTCCCATGCCTATTTCGGGTATGCCCGGGTCCCGTCCGACATCGGCTGGCTGGGCCGGACCCATGCCTACCGGTTCCACCTGGAGGATCCCGTCTATTTCGATGAGTCCCTCACATTCTCCATCGAGCACGGACACAACAACTGCCTGACCCTGGAGATGTCCAGCGTGGCTTACTGGTACCAGGACCGTCCTGTCCGGCTGGCCCCCATCCCCGCCAAAGCGGAGCGGGAACTGATGCCCACCATCAACTACCTGGACATGCACCGGTGGCGGCATGAATGGAGAAAGAACAAAGGGGCCGCAACCAATCCCTGGGGCAATGAATAGGATTGTAGCCCTGGATACGGGATACCCCTCTTACGGGTATGAAGAAGAGCTGTTCCGCACCCATGGCTTTCAATTCGACTGCTGCAGCACTCCTGAAGGGGATGGGGAGGCGAAGACCGGCTGTGCCCGCGATGCGGTGGGGATCCTGGTCAGGGGAACCGTCATCGGGGCTGCGGAACTCGACCGGATGGCGCAGCTCAGGGCCATCGTGCGCTACGGAACAGGTTATGAGAACATTGACCTGAAGGAGACAGCCAGCAGGGGGATCCGGGTGGCCAATGTGCAGGGATACGCCAGTGAAGCGGTATCCGACCATGCCATGGGGCTGATGTTTGCCTCTGTCCGGGGGATCGGGACCAGATGGCCCGATGCCTTCGGTAAGCCGGTGCGGGCCGAGATGTTCGAGCTGCATGACAAGACCCTGGGGATCATTGGCATCGGGCGCATCGGAAGCGCCTTCTGCAGGAAGGCCGCCCCCCTTTTCCGGGAGGTCCTGGCCTACGATCCGTATAAAAGCCGGGAGCATATGGAGAAAGCGGGTGCCTCACCGGCCGGATGGGAGGAACTGCTTCACAAGAGCCATGTGATCTCCATCCACTGCAACCTCACGGCCGAAACAACTCATCTCCTGGACGGCAGGGCCTTCCGGCTCATGGACAAGCGGCCAGTCCTGATAAACACTGCGAGGGGAGCGGTGATCAACACGGCCGCCCTGCAGGAGGCACTGCGCGCGGAGATGATCCACAGCGCGGGACTGGATGTTTTTGAAACGGAGCCACCCGGGGCCGCGGAGCTACTTCTGACCGGTCACCCGCGGGTAACCGCAACCCCTCATGTGGCATGGTATTCAGACAGGGCCCAGGCAGAGCTCCAGAGAAGGGCCGCCGACAACCTGCTGGCACTGCTGCAGGGGAAAGCGGTTTCCGATGAGATCATTGGTTTACATCCTTAGTCATGCCCTCACTGCTGCTGGATAAAAGCAAATGCCTGCGGAACATCGAACGGATGGCAGCCACGGCTGCCCGTCACCGGCTGGTGTTCAGGCCCCATTTCAAGACCCATCAGTCGGCCCAGGTGGGAAACTGGTTCAGGGAGTTCGGCGTGAGCAGCATCACCGTCTCCTCCTTCCGGATGGCGGAGTATTTCGCAAAAGCAGGCTGGGAAGATATCCTGGTAGCCTTCCCGTTCAACCCGGAAGAGATCAGCACCCTCAACCGGCTGGAGGGGGTGAGCAGGATTTCTCTGCTCATTGACAACCGTGAAGCGCTGAAGCATGTGTACCGGATCGGGAAACCGGTTCCCTATTATATCGACGTGGATACCGGCTATGGCCGGACGGGGATCGTTGCCGGGGATGAAGCAGCCATTGGGCAGCTCATCGATGCCGCATCGGAAAGCGGGAAGCTGAACTTTGCCGGTTTCTACTGCCATGCGGGACACAGTTACGGCGCTTCCAGCCATCCCGCACGGGAGAGGATTCACCTGAAGGCCCTGGCCGACCTGTCACGGTTGAAGCAAAGGTTCCGGGAACACGGGCCCCGTGTACTGTACGGCGACACCCCCAACTGCAGCACCCAGACCGATTTCAGGGGAGTGGATGAAATAACCCCGGGGAATTTTGTTTTTTATGACCTGTTCCAGCACCACGCCGGATCCTGCAGCCTTGAGGAAATCGCGGTGGCCATGGCATGCCCCGTGGCGGGAAAATACCCCGCCAGCGGGAAACTCCTGGTCCACGGGGGTGCCGTGCACTTTTCAAAAGAGGTGATGCATATGGGGAGTTCCGGGGTCTACGGCCGGCTGGTTCAGCCCGCTGGAAAAGGGTGGATAACAGAGCACCGGGAGTATTACCTCACCTCCCTGTCACAGGAGCACGGGATCATGGACGGATGCGGTGAACTGCTTGGCGAATACCGGATCGGCGACCTGGCCTATTTTCTGCCGGTACATTCCTGTCTGACAGCCAATTTGATGAGAGAATATGTCACGCTGGACGGGCTCCGGATCACCACCATGAACAGCTGACCGGCTGCCTTAACTCCCTCAGGTGGCCTGATCCTGCGGCGGCAAAGGCCGTACAGTTGTGGCTACACCGCAATCCGGTCCCCGCGGTTCAGCTCGGCCCTGCACCGGTAGCAAAAGGATTTTTCCTTCTGGTCCAGGTCTTCCACATAGGTACTGGAACGCATGACACAGACCGGATTGCTGCAATGGATCAGCCCGAAGGTGTGTCCCAGCTCATGCAGGGTGACCTTGCTGAACCTTTCGATCAGCAGGTCATAATCCGGCTCCAGCCCGTAGTGTTCGTTCCTGAGCCGGTAGAGGGAGACCACCCCCGTATGCCCGTTCAGGGTGGCCTGCCCGAAAATATAGGTCAGGATCGGGATATAGAGGTCCACCCTGAGCATGCCGATCACCTTCAATGCCTCCTTGGGTGCGATCTCGGAAATAAGCTGCAGCAGTCCGTTGGCATCATACTGGCGGCGGCCCGGATTATAGAACTGGTGAATATCCAGTGTGCACTCCCTGTGCTGCACCGGAACATGGAACTCCAGGGAAACATCCCCGGCCACACTTCCCAGCAGCTTGTTTTCAAACAATCCGCATGAAACCAGTATGATGCCCTGCTTTTCCAAGACAGATCACTCCTCTTTCAGTTCATACTTTCTGATCTTGTTGTACAGGGTGGCCCGGTCCACATTGAGCGCCCTGGCCGAGCGGGAGATGTTCCATTTATACTTTTCAAGGATGCGGCCGATGTGTTTCTTTTCCAGGTCCTCCAGGCTCTCCACCGATTGACTCATTGCTTCACGGCCCATGGGAAGATCGCGCAGCCGGATCACCTTTCCGTTCCCCACCACGATGGCCCGTTCGATCATGTTCTCCAGTTCCCGGACGTTCCCGGGGAAATCGAATGTCTCCAGGTACTCCATCACCGCCGGTTCCACCGTGATCAGGTCCCTGCTCATGGAGGTACAGTATTTCCTGATGAAATGATGGACGAGCAGCGGGATATCCTCGGTCCGTTCACGCAGCGGGGGGATCCGGATATTGACCACATTGAGCCTGTAGAACAGGTCCTCCCTGAAGCTGCCGGACCTGACCAGCCCATCCAGGTCCCGGTTGGTGGCACAGATCACCCTGAAGTCTGAAGTGATCTCCTTGTTCCCTCCCACCCTGACAAATGTCCTGGTTTCGAGGACCCGCAACAGTTCGATCTGCATCTTCGGTGAGATGGTCCCGATCTCATCCAGGAAGATGGTACCGCCATCGGCCATCTCAAACCTTCCTTTGCGGTTGAAGGCAGCACCGGTGAACGCGCCTTTCTCATGCCCGAACAGTTCGCTCTCCAGCAGGCTTTCGGTAAGGGCTCCGCAGTGGACGGTGATCAGCGGAAAATATTTCCTGCCGGAATTGGAGTGGATGGCCCGGGCGACCAGCTCCTTCCCGGTCCCGCTCTCCCCGGTGATGATGACCGACGAATTGGATGCCGCCACCCGCTCCACCTGGTCAAGCACCTTTCTGAGGGCATCGCTCTTACCAACGATATCCTCCACATCGACCAGGGTGGTCATCTTTTCCTTCAGGTTCCGGTTCTCATTCTTCAGCAGTGCCTGGGTGGCCGCATTGCGGATCAGGTGGGAAAGGTCATCGGGATCAAAGGGTTTGGTGACGTAGTCGAAGGCCCCCTCCTTCAGCGCCTTCACCGCCGTATCCACCGAGGCGAAAGCAGTCATGATGATCACGATGGGATCATTGGGCAGGCTCTTGATCCGCCTGTGCATCTCCATCCCGTCCATGCCGGGCATTTTGATATCTGCCAGGACGATGTCAAAGGCTTTCTCATCGAGCATGGACAGGGCCGTTTTTGCATTTTCAGCACATTCGACGCGGTACCCGTCGTCGATGAACCAGTTGTAAAGCGAGTCCCTGACCGATTCTTCGTCATCCACGATCAGAATGGAAATGCGATGGGGCATGATGTTCTGTTTTTAGTTCAATGATAGGCAGAATGAGGGTCATGGTGGTTCCCTTTCCGGGTTCAGAGTCCACCTCGATGCGGCCCTTGTGGTTCTCCACGATCCCGTGGACAATGGAGAGTCCGAGTCCGATCCCGCTGCTGTTCTGCTTGGTGGAAAAGAACGGTTCGAAAATATGGGGCAGGTCCTGGGGATTGATCCCTGATCCGGTATCACGGATCTCCACACGGATATGGCCGTCATCCGGATTGTCGGTCACGATGGTGATCTCACCCTGCTGATGGATCGCCTCGGTGGCATTCACCAGCAGGGCCACAAAAGCCTGTTTCATCTGGTTGGGGCTGCAGAAAACCCGGTCGGCTTTTGCCAGGAACCTGCTGACAAACTGAATATTGGCAATCCTGATGGAATGGGTCATCAGGTCATAGGTCTCCTTCAGTACCTGGTGCAATGCCACCTCTTCGAAATCCTCCCTGTCCTTCCTCGAGAAGTCCAGGAGCCCCCGGACAATATCCCCGCACCGTTTGGTCTCCGTTTCGATCAGCTTCAGGTTTTTCAGGATCAGCTCTTTCTTGGGATGCCGGAAATCGGAACTGCTCAGCTGTTTGTATATTAACTTGTTGTATATCAATATACCTGAAAGGGGATTGTTGATCTCATGGGCGACGGAAGAAGAGAGTTTCCCCAGGGAGGCGATCCGCTCCACATGGATCAGCTCGTTCTGTGCGGCGGAAAGCTCCTCTGTCTTTTTCTGCACCTTGTATTCCAGCTGCTGCGACCAGTTCTGGAGCTCCCTGGTGGCAGCCTCCATGTTGTCCAGCATGTTATTGAAGGCCTCCGAAACCATCCGCATGTCATCCAAAAGGTTGGGTTTAATCTCCAGCCTGATGGTGTTGTCGCCCCGGGAGACCGCTTCGCTGGCAAGGATAAGCGAATTCAGCGGATCCTTGATCTTTTTCCGGGTAAACATGATCAGGAAGGTGACCAGCAGCAAAGTGATCAGCGTGGCCAGCAGCAGGAAATCGGTGGAAGATTCTTCGGCAAAGGCATCCAGGTCCTCCAGCGGCAGGGTGATCAGCAGGGACCCGAGGACCTCGTCACCCGCATCATGGGCGTGGCAGCTGCTCAGGTAACAGGAGGGTTCGTTGAAAATCGGCTGCCTGATCAGCAGGTGCCTGCTCCCGGTGGCGGACTGACGCAAGCCGCAGCCAGGCATGTTCTCCACCACCCGGTAAGCCTGCTCCCGGGGCGAGAACATCTCGGAAATCCCGCCGTGGCACTCCAGACAATTGGGATTTCCCGGCACCTCCAGGTCATCCCCCAGGGAAGTATAGGCCAGCCGGTCACCGTCGTCATACATATTGACCTCATCGATCCCGGACATGGTGCTGATGACATCGAGGGTGCGCTGGAGCATCGCTTTGTCGTTCTCCAGCATGGAGTAGTAGAGTGCCCCTTCAACGATGGAACTGACATTCTGCCCGTTCTGCCGTATGGTCCGGTTGAAGAAGTCCAGGTAGATGGAGCGGAAGACCACATTGAAGAGCACGAACAGCACCACCAGGGAACCGGCAATAATGAATACCACCCTGCCGTAAATGGATGACCGGAAATTGAAGAATTTCCGGATCAATCCATCTTCGGACAGTCTGCTCACCTGGCGCTTGATGAAGTTGAACATCTTGCCGGGGTTTTGCGGGTCAGCGGGCATGGTGAAATTACGAAAAAGGAGCCGTACCTTCATCATTCATGTCCAGGAACATTTGCTGGAAACGTTCCCATACCTCCCCGTCCATGCTTTTCAGGGGATGATCGATCAGCTCACCGCCGGCCTGCAGCACCGGCTGACCTTCGGGAGTTTCCTGCAGCGCGACCGAGGAAAGAAAATCCTTGAACCGGCTCAACTCCCGTCCGGCCCATTCTTCCGCCTCCTTCCCCATCCGGTAGCTTCCGGTTTCTTCCTGCCAGCGGTCCGGTTCAATCTTGACCAGCCAGGAACGGTAGGGATCCCTTAGCAATCCTTCCGGATCATCCTTCAGGGCCTCATGGGAGCGGATAACCGTCCCGGTGACGGGGGAACGGATCAACAGCCGTTTTCCGTCCTGCACCAGGGTGGCCAGCGGTTCTCCTTTCCGGACCTGATCCTCCCGGTCCTTCAGGAATTGGACATCCACACCTCCCGTAAGGTGCAGCAGGAAATCGTCCATTCCCACCCGGGCCAGTCCCGAAGGTTCCAGGTGGGTCCAGGTATGGTCAGGTCCATAGTACAATCCCCGGGGGATGCGCAGCAACGCCTCAGTAAGTGCCTTCGCTGCCTCCTTGATCCCCTCCGGGGAGCGCAGGGGTTTATTCAGCCACCTCCAGAATGGTATGAGCAGCAGCAGGAAACTGATGACAACGAGGTATTCAATGCCCTTGGTGTCAAAAATATTGGTATAAGTGAATGGTTCCATGATAATTCAGATGATGGTTAGTGTTCATGATGTGCTCCCCCGGTGGCCCATGAGGGCGGTTCCCTGAGGACGGGCATCCGCCTGACGATCCACCGGAAGATCCAGATCTCGATGAAAAGAACGGTCAGGGTGACCACGATCTCCATCCAGCTGGGCACATAATGGACCTCTGCATCCCACCTGAAACCGATCACCGTCACATTCAACCGGTTGATGATCACGCCCAACATGGTCAGCAGCGCAGACAGTTTGATCAGGGTGATGTTCCGGGTCCGGTAGCTGTAGAAAAAGAGGATCATGGGAAGCACCACGAATCCGAATATTTCGGTCAGGTACCAGGTTCCCATTCTGGAATCCAGCAGGGCCCAGTGCTTCCCGTGTACAAATACCACTACCTGAAGGAAGAAATAGATCATCAGGGTGAATGCACAAACCCTGGAGAGTCCGTGAAGGATCCCGTCATGGGCCCGGTGATTCTCCTTGCTGATCTGATCAAAGAAGACCCGCTGACTGACCGATCCCTCGAAGATCACCATGGATAATCCTGCAAAAATGCTGGACACGAAAAAGAGGATGGGAATGAACTCCGAGTACCATAGCGGATGGATCTTTTCGCTGGCCATCAGATAGAGCGCTCCCAGCCCCGACTGGTGGAGGGTGGAAAGCGTGATCCCGAAAATGACCGCTGCCAGGGTCATTCCCGACAGGATCTTCCTGATCTTTCTGGCGCCCAGCCATTCGGCTATGGCGGGCGAAAACTCGATGAGCTGTGCGATCATGTACAGCAGGAAATGCCAGGCCACAAGGAACAGTACCGAACTCACCCCGAATCCGTTTCCGATGATCGGGTTGACCACGTTCCAGGGTTTCCCCAGGTCAAGCAACAGGGCGCCTGCATAAAAGACATACGCCAGGAATCCGTTCAGGACAGTGACACGGACAATGGGCCTGTATTTGTCAATATTCAGGATGTACACCATGAAAGTGACCACGTAGGCGCCGCCCGCAAAGGCCACTCCTGTCACCACATCGAATCCGATCCATAATCCCCAGGGGACCTCCTGCGTCAGGTTGGTCACCGATCCGATCCCTTTGGCGAAGCGCATGACGATCAGCACGATCCCCAGGGTGATGATGGGAACGGAAATCATGTTGAACGGGGTCAGCACCTCTCCCCTGGGTCTCAGCTGGCCCACCAGGAATTTCCCCAGGGACCCTCCGCCTGTGCGATCGGCCGGCGGCATGATAGTTTTATGTTTCATCGCTGTTATGGTTGAGTTTGTTGTTCTTGGTTGCATGGTGAATGCCCAGCAGCATGGCGGGCCAGAGGATGAAGATGGAAGGTACGCTGTAGAGGAACCCCTTGGTCAGTTCAGGATAGGGGCGTTTCTGCACTTTTGTATTGAGTCCCAGCTCTTCAAATGGAACGGGAGAAAGATACAGGATACCCGTGCCCCCGGCCTCGTGCTCCCCGTAGATCCCGTCATGGTAAAGGTCCGGGTCCTCATGGATCCTTCTCCGTGCCTCGGCGATCATCTCCCTCCTGGTTCCGAAGGTGAGTGCCTCGGCCGGGCACTCCGCCACACAGGCAGGCAGCTCTCCCTGGCTGATCCTGTCAAAACACATGTTGCACTTGACGATATCCGGATTGGGGCTGTGGTACTGGAATTTTGGAATGTCGAACGGACAGGAGACCATGCAGTACCGGCATCCCATGCACTTTTTATCGCGCCAGATCACCGGTCCCTCCTTGGTCTTGTGCATGGCCTGGGTCAGGCAGGCCGATGCGCACGCTGGCTGGTTGCAGTGCATGCACTGGTTCTTGACATAGACCTCTCCCTTTGCCGTTTCGAAGGCATTGATGACCGACCTCCTGGTTTCGTCGGGTTTCCGGATGACTCCCGACTGCGGATAATCCTCAGGATCCGGTTCAGGCAGCCCGTTGGCCCGGGCACAGGCAAATTCGCAGCTCTGGCATCCCACGCAGCGCGTGGCATCGTAGAGGATGGCGTAGAACTCCTTCTCATCGCCCCTGGCCGGGGCGGCTCCCAGCCGTTTCCCCGTACCGAGGGAAATCCCGGTAATTCCCAGCGCGCTGAGAAACGCTCTTCTGTTTATTCCCATGGTTTCTAAGATTGTATGGTTAATGGTAATTCGATTCTGCTGATTCCGGATCAGACCCGGCGGTTGATAAAGCGGACCTGGAATTCTTCCCACACCTCCGGTCCGAATTCACCGAGGATCCCGTAACTGATCTCACCTCCGTCCTGGATCACCGGTGCGGGAACGCCCCCCACCAGCAATGCGATCCCCCTGGAAAAAAACTCCTTGAGTCGGTTCATCTCATCCCTGAGCCACTCCTTATAGGTATCCCCCAGGTAATACTGCCTCAGTTCGGAGACCCACCGTTCGGGCTCCACCAGGTAGATCCAGCCCTGATCGTAGGGCGACTGGTTGATCCGGTCAGGGTGGGTCCTCAGGGATTCATTGCATGCGGTTACCTTTCCGGTGAGCGGTGCGTGGATCACCAGCTTCTTCCCCTGCTGAATGATACTCAGCAACGGTTCGCCTTTCCTGACCACGGTCCCCGGATCTTTCATCTCCACCCTGGTCACTGGCCCGGTCACATGCAGCAGGAACTGATCCAGACCGACCTTCACCCGGCCATCTTTCTCAAGGTAGGTCCAGGTATGCGAAGTGTCGAAAAAGAAGCCTGCGGGAAAGGAGAAGGGTGCCCTTCCGGGGGTTCCGGGTCCGGGAGTGATGTATCCGGGTGCGGAAGGCCTGAGGCTGATCCGGTTGAATACAACAAGGGCCACAGCCAGAATGGCCAGCAGGAGCGCACCGATGATCAATACGGCCCTGGTGGCCGCAGGTGCCACCTCCTGGCCGGCAAGCTGTGACCGGTCGTTCCCTATGTGGTTTATTGCAGAGGGACGATCCAGGGCCGTCAGTCCCAGCCACCCCAATTCAGAGAGCGTGGTCTGGCCATCCGAAGCGAGCCACTCCAGAAATGCGATCTCTTCTGCAGCGGAGGGCTCTTCGGCAGAAACAGCATAGATGCGGGTGGTGAGCGACCGCGGGTATTTCCCGATGGCGATCCCCCTCACCAGGTCAGCTGCACTGCGGTAAATATTCTCTGAATGCTCAAGGTGACCGTTGCCGTTCATATCGATGGGGACCAGGCTGATTCCCTGGACCAGGGTATACGCCTCAGGCCCGGTCACAGCCGAAATGGGGCAGAACCCGATGGCCTGCGGATCTGACTGCAGCAGTTCCACCAGGGTTGCTATATCATTCACCCCTTTGCCTGGCAACGCTTCCGGAACGGTCCCCAGAAAATCAGACAGCATGGCCTCGGCCTCCGGGTATCCTCCAAAGTAGAATCCCCCCTCTCCGGAAAGGAGCTCTGCAAACCCTGCAGGGGAGAGACCCTGCTGTTCGAATTGTTCCCTCAGCGGATGGGCGGCATTCATCACCGGAATGATCACCTGCCGTCCCACCGCCATGCGCCAGTATTCGGTGCCGCCCAGGTATTGCAGGGCTCCCCCGGTCAGCATGCCCAGGGTTCCTTCCCTCTGCAGCTCCCCGGGTATCAAAGCGGGATCAAGGGTTTCCAGTGTGACCGGTGCCAGTCCGCTGGCCTGGTTATAGGTATGGACGATCCCGCGGGAAGCATGTTCCAGCTGGAGATCGCTGAGAAGGTGAAGGGGACCCCCTGATGGGGAAGATGCCCCTGCCGGGGATGCATGGATAAACGTACCGCTTATGAACAGCAACGCCAGCAGCCTGTTAAATAACGAAATCGGTTTCATAGCATTGGATGGTTAAGTTGATGATCAGGATTCTTTAAACCTGTCAACCAGTAACCAAATGCCATGCCGAAACTAATTAATCATCTGATATTTTGCTCTTTACAAGGGTTTTCAACCAAACCGGACCTCCCGGATGGTGTTGACTTATTCAACACATCACCCGGAGTCAGGTGTGATCAACCTGATATTCAAATCTTTGAATATGGTGTTGGATTATTCACCACCTGCCGTATTTTTCAACACCACTCCTGTTAACCGGTGGTTCCCATGGCGTTAGCGATAGCATTCACGCTGCGGAGCAGGTTCTGGAGCAGCTGTTCCGTCTCCCCTGAATCCCCTTCGCGCAGGGACTTTCTCCAGGCCCTCAGGAGGGAGACCTGTTCCCTGTGCAGGTGGACCAGGACATCGGCCCTCAGCCCGGTGGAATAGTGGTGGTTCTTCCTGCGAACGGCCATGGGGCTCTCCAGCAGATCAAGCATGGTGTTCCTGGTGAGTTCCAGCTCGTTCATCAGCAGGGAGAGGATATCGTCCCTCACCTTCTTGTCCTCCACCAGCCCCGCATACATTTCCATGATCCCCTCATCCGTAGCTGCCAGGCTGGTATCGATATTGGTCAGCACATAACGGGCAAAGGTGTCGGACCTGACCATCTTCTTCAGCTTGCTGTACCTGGATGGCTCCGATTCTTTCATCTTCATCAGGGTGCTGCCCACGCCGTACCAGCTTGAAATGTGCATGCGCGACTGGGTCCAGCTGAACACCCAGGGGATGGCCCGCAGGTCCTCCAGGGACCTTTTACCGCGCCGCCGCGCCGGCCTGGAACCGATCTTGCTCGATTCGATCACATCGATGGGAGTGGCCTGCTCATAAAAGCGGATGAAGGACCGGTGGGTGGTCAGTTTCTTAAATGCCCGGTAACTCTCACCGGCCATGTAGGCGAACACCTCTTCACGGTCCGGATCCGGTTCCGGGTGTTCGAGCCTGGAAAGCACGGCCCGCCTGGTCGTGCCGGCCAGAAGGAGTTCCAGGTTATAGGCCGCATTTCCCTTGTTGGCGTATTTCCTTTCAATGGTCTCCCCCTGCTCGGTGACCCGGATCAATCCCCGGAGGGTCTCTTCGGGCAGGGATCTGAGAAACCAGTGGGTGGGTCCGGCCCCGCGGCTGATGGTTCCTCCCTTTCCATGGAAGAAGCGGATCCGGATGCCGTGCTTCCGGCCCACCGCGGATAGTTTCACCTGGGCGTCATACAGGTACCAGGCGCTGGCCAGGATCCCCCCGTCCTTGTTGCTGTCGCTGTAGCCGATCATCACATCCTGAACCGGATCCTTCCAACCCCTTCTGCTGCGGAGGTACTCAAGGCTGTTTCTGGTCACCGGATGGGAGAGAAAGCTGTCCAGGATCCCGGGACTCCTTTTCAGATCGTCGATGGTCTCGAACAACGGGACCACAGGCATGGGACAGACCAGCCCGGAAGGGGTCACCCTGGAAAGCCCTGCCTCGCGCACAAATAAAAAGACCGTGAAGAGGTCTGTCACATTCCTGGTCATACTGACGATCAGCGAACCCAGTGCACGTTCAGAATACACGCGGATGTGGCTGGCCAGTGTCCTGAAAGTCTCCACCGCCTCCCTGGCCTTTTCGGACTCAAGCAGATCAGGCAGGGCAATGAAGGGCCGGTTGTTCCCGAGCTCCGCCGCAATGAACCCTTCCAGCAGCTTCCGGTCACCTGCCAGCTGCGCATATTGATCCGGTAAACCGCTCCGGATCAGCTCCAGCAGGGCCTCCTCGTAATACTGGCTGTTCTGGCGCACATCCAGGTGCGCCAGATGAAACCCGAAAACCTCCAGGTGCCGCAGCACCCGTTGTACATCATACATGGCCAGTGAGCGGGCTCCGAAATTTTCAAGCGCTTCTTTCAGGATCCCCAGGTCAGCTGTCAGTGCCGAGGAGTTGTTGTAGGACCCGGGTTTATCCTTCAGTTCGATGCCTCCTCCCTGACGTTCGGCAACCGGGAGTTTAAGCTTCAGCAATTTGATGAAGTGCTTGAAGGGCTCATACTGGTCATTGGTAAAAGCAGGGGCCAGCGACTCTTCCAGTTCCAACATCCTTTCCCGGAAACGGGGGGAAAGGTCCTTTTCATCGCAATAGATGCTTAATTTGTCAGAAAGGTCATCCAGTTGACGCAGCAGCAGAAGAAACGCATGGATGCGGAATTGCCTGAGGGTATAGGCCGTTATACCTGCGGTCACCAGCGGGTGCCCGTCCCGGTCACCCCCCACCCAGTTCCCGAAAGTGATGGTGGGCAACCACCCGTTCTCCTCCACGGGTCCCTCACTGAATCCCGCCTCCCTCCAGGCCTGTTTGAGCCTGAAGTCAAGAAATGGCAGCACTTCCGGAAATACTTTGTAGAAATAATACAGCACGTTCTCAAGCTCCGATTCGATGGCCGGCTTTTCGATGAAGATCTCACCGATGAACCATAGCTTATGCAGGATCCGTTTGATGTCATGTTTCATCTCCTCCCGCTCGAAGGAGTTGTACATGGAGTTCTCCCGCTTGAGCAGCAAGAGGTATAGTTCGCGGTAGAGACTGAGCACCACCGGTCTCTTGGCTTCGGTGGGATGGGCCGTGAGGACCGGTTCCACCTCTACCTCCCGGAAGGTCTCAAGGATCAGTTCCTCCCTGGCCCCCTGTTCCTTCAGCTCCCTGAACACGCTTCCCCAGAGGCCGTTGACACTCTCCAGGCCTTCTTTTTCCTGCTTCTGTCGCCTGTTTTGAACGGCACCGTTCACCTCTGACAGGTTCAGAAGCTGAAAACTAATGGAATAGAGGTGGAACAATTTGCGCTGGTCCCCCGGACCGAAGGAGGGTTCCCCTTCAGTGATCCAGGGGATCTGTGCGGCCAGTCCGGCCTCACCGTTCTCCTCCAGCACCTCTGCGAAACAGTGCAAAAGGAACGCAAGGTCCTCATAGGGTTTTCCAAGCAGATTACGGATCTTTTCAAAGGCAGTTTTCATGGGCTTGATGCGATACAGAAGATGTGGTCTTATAGCATAAACAACCCAGCCACCTTTCTGTTTAATGCCCGCTCCTGGGGATCCGTCCTGAAGAAAACCGTTCAGACCCGCAGGAAGATCCGCTTCTTGTAAAGGAAGTAAAGGAGGGCCCACTGGAGAATGAGCACACCGATGGCGATGAACACAGCACCCCACTCCTCACTGAAGTGCACCGAGATCCAGTTGAGGAAAAAGCGGCTGATGCCATAGAAACTGACGATCCTGGCTCCCACATAGATGGTAATGGAGTTCATTCCGAAAACCCGGAAAAACAGTGTCCAGCGCTTGCTGCCCCTCACATCGATCACATAGTAGAAGAGGGAAAGCAGCAGGGCGCTGATTCCACCGGCCAGCAGCACATAGGGAACGGTCCACATTTTCTTGATGATGGGATAGACGGGACTGAGGGCCAGGGCCAGGAGCACCAGGATGGCACCGGCCATCGCAATGTATAGCGATTTCCTCTCCTGGGAGAGCTTCACGCTCCTGATGACATATCCGGCAAAAGCGCCCATCAGGGTGACCCCGATGGCGGAGACGATACAAAGAAATCCCTCCGGATCGAATACTTCATCGTACAGCCTGCCGGGGATCAGCCGCTGGTCCAGGAAGGCATTGATGGTGGTGGCCGGTTCGAATGTCCCGGCCCCGTATCCCGGGACAGGGACGAACAGCTGCAGAACGCTGACTCCTGCAAGGATCCCGACAAGCCACAACGCAGCGGTACGGATGTGGCGGCTGTAAAGAAAGATCAGTGCCGCGAAAAAATATCCGAAACCGATCTGTGCCAGCACACTGGCTACCCTCAAGTTGGTGAATCCGCGCTGGGTGGCCCCGTTGTAGAGCAATCCCAGGGCGATCAGCGCAACAAGGCGGATGGATATTTTCTTCAGAAGCTGTGCCCTGGGAACCCCTTTTTCAATCTTCGAATGAATGGCATAGGGAATGGCCACCCCGCTGACAAACATGAAAAGGGGAAAGATCAGGTCATAGAACCGGAATCCTTTCCATTCCACATGTTCGGTCTGAAGGGCCAGGGTTTCGAGCCAGCCCCATCCCGTAGCTTCCGCCAGGGTGGCGATGATGGCGCATCCCGCCATCAGCATGACCATATCGAATCCCCGAAGGGTATCCAGCGATTGAAGCCGCTCCTTCGGTGGGGTGCGCAGGGGTGTCCCCGCTCCGGAATTCTCCATGAGTGTGTAGTTTTAGGTGCAGTGTTGTTCGTTATGGCAGTGGAGGTAGGGGGAATCGAACCCCCGACCTCGTGATTGCGAACCACGCGCTCTGGCCATCTGAGCTATACCCCCGAAGACCCTAAATGTAGTCAGAAAATCAATACCCGCTACTTCAGCCCCAGCTCTTTTTCTGGCCCGGACCCTGCCTGAGGGAGCGGTAGAACAGGACCAGCAATGCTGCCACAGCGGCTACCACCAGCCCCCTTTTCAGGAGCTGCATGATGCGGGGATCTATGGATAATTCAGGTTTCATCGCTTTGTTCGATTTTAAGTGGGTAATTCAGAGCCACATCCGTACGTTGCGGAAGGGCCCGGTAAAAGGCCCTGACATCCTGCGCGGGAATCTGCAGGGTGATACGGGGCCTGTAATGGAAAAAGCGTACACTGCGCTCCAGTCTCAAACCGGTCAGGAAACGGGCCCTGACCAGCCTGTCACGGAATGTGCTGACCTCGTCCTGCATGACCACCAGGTCGATCCCGTTGTCCAGGACCAGGCGGAAGAAAGCCGGTTGCTGGATGAGGGTATCGGGTGCCCATGCGCTGATCTCAGCCTCCTCCTGGCTTTCCGGTGCTTCCCTGACCACAATGGGCTCCCTGATGATGGTGGCGGTGCGGTCGGTTACCGGGAAGGGACGGCCGAATGTTTTCAAATATGCCCTTGCCGGCATGCCCTTTAAGAGCGGGTCGATGCTGAACCGGGTGACCGGGATCCGGTAAACAGGGACACCTTGCAGGTAAAGCGATACGGTGGTATCAGCCAGGTTGACCCCCATGTGCATGGAGTCCTCCTCAGAGAGCAGGATCAGGGACTCGTTCCACAGGATCTCTCTCTGAAGGGGCAACAGTCCGGGATGAAGCACTGCTGCTTCATCAGCCCCTTCAGGCACCTGAGCAGCAGATTCTTTCTGCCATCCGGCCTTTGTCCAAACCGGAGACAGCAACCAGGCCGAAACCAGCAGGGTGATGCATCCGGAGACAAGCACCCCCCTCCATCCTGTTATGCGGTTCAAATACATTTTTCTCATTCCTCATTCAATGATGATCTGTCTCATGCTGTCATTGACCACTGGGTTCAATCCGCTAAAAGATATATACCCGGCCCCCAACCGGGACGGTCCTGTAGACCAGTTCCAGGTTTTCATCCCCCAGGCGGACGCATCCGTGGGTGACCGGAAGACCCAGGAACCGCTGATAGAGCGTTCCATGGATCAGGTATCCATCGCCCAGGTCCAGCGCATATGATCCCAGCACCCCGGCCTCATACCGGGAGGGATGGCCTGCAGGCGGCGGCTTCAGACCGGCTTCAATAAAGGCCCAGTCGGGTTTTCTCCAGACCGGCCGGGTGGTTTTACCCCTTACCCGGAACACCCCCTTGGGTGTCCTGAATATCCACTGCTGGTGATCCCCGTTCTTCAGCAGCATGTAGCTTCCGGTTGAGCAGAGGTCCTTTTTGATCATCTGCCGATCGCGGTACAAATAAAACTCATTGCGGGTGGTATTGATCACCAGGTACCCTGAACGGGGTATGTTCGAAGCCAGTTCCCTCTGCCGGGAATCCAGTGCTGCCTCCAGCCGGATCTTCTCGACGGAGACTTCTTCACGTGTAAGCACGCTCCGCTGAGGGGTCCGTGTGGATCCATAGAGCGTGACCAGCCTGACCGCAACCACGGCCAGCAGGATCACCGCCATTCCGGCCAGGGCCAGTGCTGTCTTTTTCATTCGGTCACCATATCTGAATAGGCGCTGTACCCTGCCGCAGGGCCGAGTGCACCCAGGATGGTTACCCTGGTACCCTTCTCACACAGGGAATACAACAGATCCATGTCCTGGTTGGCAAGGGCAATACACCCATCGGTCCAGTCACTCCCCTTTCCCCCCATTCCGTGGATTTCTATGGAATGGCCCATCCGTTCCCTGCCTCCGGGAATATTCCCCTTCTCCAGATCCCCCCGGAATCTTTTTTTATCTTCCTGGTTGGGATAATCGATCAGCAGTGCCTTGTGGTACCTGGTGGCCGCCCCCGATTTCATTTGGGCAATGGTGTAGTTCCCCTCGGGTGTGGCACGGTCTCCTTCCCACCGTTTGGGACCCATCCAGTTGGGTCCCAGCTCCACGCCAAAGCTGTGGATCAGCGCACCGTTCCTGTACACCAGGCACCGGCGGGTCATTTTCTCGATGATCACCACCACGGTCCCATGCCGTCGTGAATCTTGCAATGCCTCGCCGGCCCAGCTGTCCCAGAGCGGGATGCCGGCATAATACGCTTCCTGAATCCGCTCATATTTTTCCTGAAGGATGGCCATCTCAGATTCCAGCTGGCCAATGATCACTGATGCCTCCATGTATGCTTCCTTGTCATACAACATGGCCCCTTCGGATAATGAGAGGCGCACTGCAGCCAGCCTGTCACGATCCGGTTTAATGTAAGGGAAATGGCCGAAATCCTCCTCGAAATTCATGACCTGCTGCTTGAGTCCCACTATTCTTGTGTTCACCGATTCCTTCATCTGCTGCTGTTGCATGAGGCTTTCACGGATGGCTTCATCCACGGCCGCCTCAGCCAGCGCTGCACGGTCCCGGACCTTCCGGTAGTCCCTCAGGAAAACAAGTTTTTCATTCTCTTCATCCCACATCACCATGGTTGAATCATAGCCTGCAGCCACCCCGGTCAGAAAACGTGGATTGACCCGGGAGTTCGCGGCCTGAAGCATCCGTACCTGGTGGAGTTTCTGCCTGAGGCGGTGAACTTGCTCCACCGGCGGCCGCCCGCGGGTAATCCACCAGGATGCTGCACCTGCAGCCAGCAAAGCCCCCGTAAGGTAAACCAGCAACAACAGTGATCGTTTCATGAACATTCCAGCGTACTTGTGTGAAA
>CAZNSZ010000074.1:0-21403 GCA_964575865.1 uncultured Bacteroides sp.
AATCCCGATGCCTATCTCGCTTTTCTGACAGGGGAGAAATTCTATCATACGGATGAGACCGAACAGGATTTCAGACAGGCCATGAGGTATTATGAGAAAGCTGTACAGCTGGATCCGGAATTCTTTCTCGCACATATAAAACGCTCCACCACCAGCCTGTGGATGTATCACATGAACTTTGACCGCACCCCGGAACGACTTTCAAAGGCGCAGCAGGCAATGGACCTTGCCCGCTCCATCGATCCGGATAATCCGGAAGTAGGGATGGCAAAAGGACTCTATTATTATGTGACCTATGAGTACGATCAGGCGCTGCATGAATTTGAAGCAATTAAGGGCCAGGTGATTGATGGTTTTGAATTAAACCTCAGCCTGGCTTCCATTTATCGCAGGAAGGGGGAGTTGGACCGGGCCATTCAATATTTTCAGATATGCGCGGAAGCAGATCCGCAGAGCAGGATCCCCAGGCTTGAGCTGGCGGAGACCTTCCTGCTTCTGCGCGATTATGAAACATCTCTTACATATTTTAACCAGTACCACCTGATGGGGGGGACCGTCGATGGAACCATGGTGAATAAAACAGCCCTCAACCTGCTCTGGAGGGAAGGGACCGGACCGGGCAGGGCCGCGCTGGAAGAGGCCCGGAGCTTGAGGGAGCATGGTTTCAGCCAGAGCCTTACCCATTATGGTTTTCTGATGGATCTGATGGACGCGCATTATGAGGATGCTCTGAACAGGCTGACAGCGGAAGAATTTGAAGTGCTGGATGACCAGTTCCTTTACCTCCCAAAAAGCATTTATCTGGGCTGTCTTTACAGCTTACAAGACCGTATGGAGGAATCGCGAATCCAGTATGATTCCGCCCGGATTCATCTGGAAAATATGATCAGGCAGAACCCGGGTGATCCGAGATACCACAGTTCACTGGGAATCGCATTTGCAGGTCTTGGATTGAAAGAGGAGGCCATCAGGGAAGGTGAACGGGCCCTTGAGCTGATGCCATTGGACAAGGATTATTACAGGGGGATCTATATGCTCGAAGAGATGGCGAAGATCTATACCATGGTTGGAGAACATCATGAAGCCATCCGGATCCTGGATCAACTCCTGTCCATACCCAGCCAGTTGTCAGTAACTCTTCTGGAGAAAGATCCCGCCTGGGAACCTTTATGGGATCTTCCGGAATTTGCAGCAATGACCGGAAAATTTATGAATCCAGGCCTGAATAACCGGTAAGTCAGTTCATCCAAACGACAAGGTGGGAGCCAACCAGCTCGATCACATCGGTGACCAGCGTGTCGAAGTAGATTTCTTCCGGACTCAGCAGGTGGCCGGAATCACTGTGAAGGATTTCCTGAAGGAGCCTGTTGAATTCTGTAAGATCGTCCATGGCGGGCTTTGTGATGTATACGAATCCGGAGAGCATTGGTTATCGGATCCGCCAAATTTTTCAAACCCGAAACTCCGATCCGGCCGAAAATATTACCCGAAATTTTCCGTGATGATTACCTTTGAGAAACTGACGCAATTCAACCGTTCAAATCCGACACCATATGAGAACGACGCCTTTTCTTTTTCTGGCAGGATCGATGATGTTTATCACAACAGGGCTGCAAGGACAGGATCCATCTGCCAATCCAATGGAATCCATTACCGAAGCCGAAATGCGCGATCACATCTTTTTCCTGGCCTCCGATTTTATGGCCGGGAGGGCCGCCACATCTCCGGAATATGAGATCGCTGCCCAGTATGCAGCATCCCAGTTCGCATCTGCCGGACTGAGGCCCCTTGAAAGCGACTCGGGTCACATGGACGGGTATTTTCAGGAAGTCCCCTATCAGAAAGTCATCCTTGGCGACGAAGCCACCTGGACCGTCCGTACCGGTAATGACGAACTGGTCCTTCATCACCAGAAGGATTTCAAGATATTGGAGGGCAGGTATTTTCCGGACGAACCGCTGGAGGTGGTGTTCGTTGGATACGGGATCAGCGAGCCCGGTTACGGATGGGATGATTATGAAAAAATCGATGTGGAGGGAAAACTGGTGGTGCTGATGACCGGTGCACCGGAGAAGGATGGTGAAGCGGTCCTCCCGGATTCCATTCACCGGCAGTACACATCCATGATGGGTTTACAAAAGAAAGCAATGCCCCTGTTCAGGCAAAGGCCTGCAGCCATTTTGCTGGCACCGGATAAGGTAACCCGTGTCATGCTCAATTTTAATATGCTCCCCAGCCAGCTGAAAAGCGAATCATACCAGTACCTGGGAAGCAGCAAGAACGGAGGTGATCTCCGGATCCCCATGATTTATATGGTCACCGATTCGGTTATGGGCATCCTCTTCGAAGGGCAGAAAAGCGGTCCGGCCCTGGTGGAGGAGAAAGGACTGGGGAAATACAGGACCTTCACCCTGAAGGATGTGACGGTCGATACCCATTTCCCGGTGGCAGAAAGAACCGATATCGTCCTGAAGAATGTGGTGGCCGTTGTTCCCGGTACCGATCCGGAACTGCACAACGAATACGTGGCAGTCGGTGCACACCTCGATCATGTCACCTACCCCTCAGGTCAGGTGGCCAATGGAGCGGATGACAATGCCAGCGGAAGTGCCGGGGTCCTGGAGATCGCTGAGGCGGTCGCCATGAATCCCCCGCGCCGGTCGGTGGTCTTTGTCACCTACACGGCCGAAGAGATGGGTCTTCAGGGGTCCCACTTCTTTGTCAATTCCGGCCCGCTGGACACGGAAGCCATCAAATTCAATGTCAATCTGGATATGATCGGGCGCACCACCAGGGAGAACAGGGAAACCGGAAGCCATTACGTGCTGGGGAGTTCACGTTACAAGGAAAAGCTGGTTCCGTTCATTGAGGAAATCAACCAAAAAAGCGTCAATCTGCCACTGATCTATGATTTCGGCCATCCCTATTCGGGATCCAGCGATCATGCCAGTTACTCCGATCAGGGGATTCCCTCCTTCTTCTTTTTCTCGGGCTCACACGAAGATCTCCATCAACCGGGAGACGATCCGGAAAAGATCGAATACGACAAAGCGGTACGGATATCCAGGCTGGCCTACCTGATTACCATGGAGCTGGGCAATATGGATGTGATTCCAGATTTCCTTGAGGAATAAACGGTTGTCTGATGCCAGGTGAGTACGTGTCCAAAGAGCAAATGAACAGGACCATCCCGGAGACCGGGAAACATCCCCCCAACAGGAGCAGGGGATTGTACACCGATATGCGCTATTTTGTCCTGAACAGACCTGAAATTCCCACCCTTATCAAATTCAAAACGGAGGAGGCAAGGGACGACTACAACAAACGCGTCATGCAGCGCATCGGCATCGATCCCAACCACTACTCGGTCCTGAATATCCACAAAATCGGGGTGGAAGCTCCGGTGAGTTATGTGTTCAATGAACTGCTGCAATGGAACGGCGATTCCACCTGCTGGCCCAACCACATCGCCCGTGTGGACCGGATCGAAGATGACCTGAAACATATCCGGATCCAGCCATTTGGATGGCAGAAGTATCCCTTCGGTTTCATGAAGAGTTTTTTCGGGATGAAGATCATTCCACTTTTCCTGCTCAATGCCATCCGGATCAAGAAAACACCGGATCCGTTCGACTTTGACAATGCCCGTTACCTGTTGTACAACTGTACTGGAGGATATCCCATCGGTATCTTCTCCCTTTATGTCCGGTCTTCCATTCCTGAAATGGGGGAAACCGAACAATCCCAGCTCCTCTCGGCAGTGGGCTTCAATTTCTATGGGAAAGAGGACTGGCAACGGCGCCGGAAGCTCATCAGCATCCTCTGGGAATCCATTCATAACCGGGTGACCTCCAATGTGCTGAACCGCCTGAAGCAGTTGTGCGAATGGCGCATCGAGGCCATGCAGAACATGCATTAATAGTGGCTCTCATCAGGCTGATCTGAAGCGGATGGGCACATGAATAAACGTCAACATTCATGTACCCATTAAAAACAAACCGCAATGAAAAGATTCAGCTTCATTCTCATGACCTCCATTCTCCTGGTGGCCAGCTCCTGTCAGAAAGAAGACCCATCCTCAACCCGGTCCAGGGTGGAAACGGGCTGGTTGCAGATCGATATCGGTCTCTCCCTGGAAATAACCGAACTGAGCAACACATTGAAATCGACTGCCCAGACGGAAGATTTTAAGGTATTGGTTTACAATGAAAGCGGTGTGCTGGTCACCTCGTTTGAAAGCGTATCGGCATTGCCCGATGCCGTCGAACTCGAAGTGGGCAGCTATTATGTGGAAGCCCATTCGGACAACAATCTTCCCGCAATGTTTGAAAATCCGTATTACTTTGGCGCATCAGGTTTATTCTCCATCAGCAGTGGGGCCACAGTGTCGGTGGAGGTAACCTGTCAGCTGGCGAACACCATGGTAAGTGTTCATTATTCGGAAACAGTATCCGGCAGCTTTTCTGATTACAGCACCACGGTCTCCACCGCTGAGGGATCACTGGTCTATGTGAAGGATGAAATGCGCACCGGCTATTTTAAAACCCTGCCCATGGAGATCCAGGTGGACCTCACCTATCAGAATCCTGACGGATCAGATGGCAGTAAAACCATTTCAGGTTCCATTGCCGATCCCCTTCCCAACCGCCATTATGAAGTTCATGTAGACGCCTCCCCCGCAGACGGGCAGGCCTCTTTTCAGGTGCTCCTGGATGAAACACCCATTCCGGTCGAGGTGGTCGAACTTGGCGAAACTCCATCGGTCCCAGCCGGTGCCATTGCATACGGAGAGCTGCTGATCACGGAGATCATGTATGACCCTGCTTCACTTTCGGACACCGAGGGGGAATGGTTTGAGATATACAATAATTCCGGACGGACCATACAATTGCAGAACCTGGTGCTGACCAGGGATGACCTCAACAGCCATGTTATCTCGGATCCCATCGAGCTGCCCCCTTCAGGATACGTGGTGCTGCAACGAACCGCACAGGCTACATCTGCTGCCATTTCGTACATCTATGGGTCCGATATCACCCTGTCCAATACAGGGGCCACACTCTCCATATTGAATGAAGGAACGGGGACAGGTCCGGGCTCAGTGATCTTCTCGGTTGATTATGGCGATGCTGCCTTTCCGGGGGGGTCAGGAAGTTCGATCGGACTCCATCCGGCCTCTATGAATCCTTCAGATGCCATTTCAGGTTCCAACTGGTGCACCTCCTCTTCCGCATATACCACAGGGGATCTTGGAACACCCGGGTCGGTCAATGATGCCTGCTGGTGACCGGGGCTTTTCAGAGGACCTGGTATCCCTGCATCGGGATAAGGTCCCCCAGTTCGCGGTTCACACGTTCAATGAAAGCGGGTTCATACTCATATTTCTTGAACGTGTGATCGCGGTGCCTGGCAAGCAACGGATCCAGTTTATCCCGGTCTGATTCCAGGTCCGACAGCATCCCGTCCAGAAGCATGTTGAGGGTTCCTTCGGGATCTGCGGTCAGCTGCTCGTAACTGATCTCCACAAGCTGATCCGGAGGGATGAGGGCCTTGTCCCGCAGATACCGGCGGTGCAGGTACTTGTAGTTGTGAAATATGAAATCCCAGAGCGACGGATCGTCGAAATCCTGAAGTTGAAGGGTTCTCAGAAAACCTTTGTAAAAACGGAAAGTGGAGGTGAGGACTTCATAAGGATTGCGCCTCATGGTTACAAACCTGGAACCCGGAAACAGATCGAGCAGGAACGGTATCCTTGCCAGATTGGGCGGATTTTTGGCAATGTATTGCTCCCCTCCCACATTCAGCATGCAGCGTTTGATAAAACGGATATACCGGCTGGCATACATCTGCCGTGTTTTTTCCTCCCCTGAGGAAAGGTCCAGGAAATGATCCGAAAACACCTTCCAATCCCTGGGGAAATAGAACCAGTAATAAAAACTGAATCCCGCCTCATTGCCCAGGGCAAAATCTTCTTCCTGTGGATAATCCACGTGCATCTTGACATGGTCCACCAGCCTCTTTTCAGGAAGGAAGTATTGCATGACGCTTTTAAGGAAGCCATTCAGGAAAAAAAGGTTATTGGGAAATACCGTCTGGTAGGTGGTAGGGTAAGAGACATATTTTGAGCTGCATAACAAACTGTGCATCAGTGTAGTTCCCGTTCGCCAGTGCCCGAGCACATAAACAGGCGGCTTCCTGATCTCCATGTTTTTGGAGAGGGCCCTGTACCGCATCCTGTCAAAGTAGGACAGCGCTGTCAGCAACCGGCTCAGTCTTTTGGTTCCCCGGTATTTCCTCAGGTATGGCTCCTCCACCCGGAATCTCTTCTCCAGTTGTTTGAGAATGTCATAGTTACATCCAACCAGTGTATTGACACTGAACATGAAATCGTCACCTGGCATGACTGGGAGGATGATTTGTTTGCCTGTATGTTAACATTCCATGGGTTAGACTTGTTTCGCGCCGAACCAGCTGCTGACCTCTGGCCAGGGCACAATATCCGGTTTTTTGAATGCCATCCTGACCTGCTCCGGCACCGAACCCCTGACTTCGATCCCATCCAGGCCCGTCGGTCTCATTCCCGAGCGGAAGGCTGTGGTGAACAACGGGACCTCTTCCGGCCTGAATCCCATGAGATCGGCAGCCACCATATCGGTGGCCAGCGGATGGGTGCCTGCAATGATCAGCCTGGCATCGACCAGTTCTCCGTCTGACGGTCCGTTCCCTTCCATGGCCGTCGATCCGTCAATCACCACCAGGCCCGGCGTGCATGCCTTGACCATGTCCAGGACCTCGTAGGCAATTCCGGGAGATCCTTTGGCGCTGGCATCATTGTGTACGCAGGACCTCACCGAGCAGTAAGCGCTCCCGGGATAGAGGCCGATGAGGTTTTTCATGCCCAGGGTCACCGTGGCCAGCACATGGGTCTTCATCATGGGTACCGAACACAACATATCCACATCTGAAAGGGACCTGTGAACGGTGACCTGATCATACACCAGGGGATCGGGTACCCTGATGCGGACCATTTCTCCCGAATGCAGATTGATCAGGGGCACATTCAGCATGGCTGCCATCTCTGTGTAACCCAGTTGATCAAATATGTATTTCTGCATCGGATCCAGAACTCCCGGATCACTGGAGTGATAGATCCCCTCCTCGTCCAGATTGAATCCGGGTGCGGCAGCCGAACCTTCCGCGATGCAGACCTCCTTTCCTTCTCCGATCATCAGTTCGGCAAGTGCCCGGATCACTTCGGGCTTGGTGGTGGATCTCGGATCGGGTCCCACAAGGTTGGGCTTCAGCATGATCCTTTGTTTGTCCCTGGTGACCACAGCGATCCCCCCAAGCAGATCGATCGCCTCCTTCACTGCGGCATGTGTATCACCGTTCCTGATCCTGACCACACTGACCACTGGCCGGTCAGGGGAAAATTTCATTCCTGAGGCGATGGCCAGGGTGCCAGCAGCACCTGTGACCATGAATTGCCTGCGGGTAAGCGTTCCTTTTCTCATGATTACATGAAGTTATCTCAATCCGGTTAATTATTCAAGTAAAAGGTTCATTTCCTTGCATAAACAGGTGCCGCCTGACTGGAAATGGAAGCAATTAATTGCTAACTTGGATCACATTGGCTCATAGCGTTTATTGAAACAAATCATAGAATCCATGACACAGCAGATTTATCCGGTCACCTCCGGGATCAACACGTTCTACGTGATCAGGGACCAGGGCGCGGTGCTGTACGATGCAGGCTATGGCAAAGGGACTGACCGGTTTCCGGAGACCCTCCGCCGGCTGGGTATCGAACCCGATGAGATTCAGCTTATCGTACTGTCGCACGGGGATTTCGACCATGTGGGCGGAGCGAAGGATCTGAAAGAGATCACAGGTGCAAAAATCGCCATCCACGAAAATGACCGGAAAAACCTTGAGGAGGGTATCTTTCACTGGGCCCATGGGGTCACTGCCTGGGGAAAGATTTCCAGGGCCACCCTGAAACCGCTCATGATGAAAAGTGCAAGCTTTCCAGGAGTAAAGGCAGATGTGGTGCTCGGTGACAGTGATTTCCCGCTGGAACCTTACGGGATTCACGGGAAAATTATTCATACCCCCGGACATACCAGTGGTTCGGTAAGCATCCTGCTGGACTCGGGGGACGCCCTGGTCGGATGCCTGGCCCACAACCGGTTCCCTTTTGTTCTGAAACCAAAGCTCCCCATTTATGCAGAAGATATTGAACTCCTTAAAAAAAGCTGGACCAGGGTGATCGACGGGGGAGCAAAGACCATTTATCCGGGTCACGGAAAATCCTTTCCTTTGGAAAAAATACTCCGGTACCTGAATTGAATCTCTTCATGAAGAAATTGCTAAGAGTACTTGCCTGGATACTGCTTGCGGCGGTAGCCCTGGCCGCCGTTGCGTGGTTCGGTTTTCTGAGGCCCAAACCCCCGCCCGTCAGTGATAAGGACAGGAGCCGGGTGCAACTGGTTCCGTTGCCCGCATCCTTGAACCTTCGTCAGGGGAATCTGATCCTGGAGAGCATGCCACAGCCTGTTTTCCGGGGAGCGGTTACCCCCAGGATGGAACGTGCGACGGAACGTTTCTCTGATTTCCTTGCCGAAAAATGCGGTTTCTCAGGTGATGGGAATTCGCCGGTGACTTTGATCCTGAAATGCGGGAAATCCTCGCCGGATTATCCCCGGAAAGTAAACAATGAAGCCTATTCCATCCGGATCTCGGCAAAGGGCATCTTGCTCGAGGCCCCGGAGGAATGGGGTATCCTGCACGGGCTGGAGACATTGCGGCAATTGCTGCAAATGGAAAGCGGCCAATGGTCATTTCCGCGTCTCAGGCTGGAGGACCGGCCCAGGTATCCCTGGCGGGGACTCATGATCGATGCCTGCAGGCACTGGATTCCCAAAGAGGTGATCATGAGGAACCTGGACGGGATGGCAGCCGTGAAGTTGAATGTTCTCCACTGGCACCTTTCCGATTATCAGGCTTTCAGGGTGGAATCCGTCCGGTTTCCCCTGCTGCATGAGATGGGTTCCGGAGGGAAGTATTACTCCAGGGAAGATGTAAGGGAAGTGATCGCTTATGCTGCGGACAGGGGGATCCGGGTGGTCCCTGAATTCGATCTCCCGGGCCATTCCACCTCATGGTTTGCAGGATACCCCTGGCTGGCCAGTGCACCGGGCCCCTATACCCCGGATACGGTGTTCGGTGTTCTGGAACCGGTGATGGATCCCACCCGCGAAGAGGTCTACGGTTTTCTGGACACTTTTTTCGGGGAAATGGCCGGATTGTTTCCCGATCCCTTCATCCACATCGGCGGAGATGAGGTGGCCACCAGCCAGTGGGACAATAACCAGGCCATCCAGCGGTTCATGAAAGAGAACAACCTTGCGGATGCACATGCCCTGCAGGCAACCTTCAACCGGCGGCTGCACGGGATCCTCAGGAGCCATCAGCGGCAGATGATGGGCTGGGACGAGATCATCCATCCGGATCTGCCTGTGGAAGGTACTGCAGTTCAGGCATGGAGGAACCACACATCGTTATGGGAAGCAGCAAGGGCAGGATACGGGGCAGTCCTCTCCTCGGGGTACTACCTGGACCACAAACGCCCTGCCGGATTTCATTACCGGGTCGATCCGGAGGTCATCCCGGGAGCAGTGGATATAGAGATCGACACGGCACTCTGGAAAAGCTGGGACATTACCCTGCGGATGAATGATCTGCGCGTGGATGGAGCGCTCTACCTGTTCGGTTCCGGGGAACAGCTGAGGGGCATCCTTTCGTTCATGGGGATCCCGGCCGGTTTCGAAAAGGCCAGCCTGAACGGGAACCAGCTCACCTTTACGTTTAAATCGGATTATGGGAATTCCACCGTCGAAAGCACGCTGGAGGGAGATTCCATTTACGGCACCACCAACATCTCCATGTTCAAGCTGCAGCTGACCGGTAACCGTTCCGGCGGAAGCGATATGGAGCATGGCAATCCGCTTCCCGAGTTCAAACGGCTGGAGCCGCTGACCGATCTTCAAAAAAAGAACATCCTGGGCGGGGAGGCGTGTATGTGGTCGGAAATGGTAAATGAACAGACCATGGAGTCGCGCATCTGGCCCAGGGCTGCCGCTGTGGCTGAAAAGCTGTGGAGTCCGGCAGTACTGACCGGAGATGAAAAAGACATGTACCGGCGGATGATGTGGCTGGACGGGGAACTGGATGAGCGGGGAATCAGGCATCATGCCTACCGCGAGAACCTGCTGCGAAGATGGGTGGACGAACCCTGGCTTGCACCGGTTCGCACACTGGTGGAATTGCTGCAGGAGGACCTTCTATTCAACCGGATGGTCCTGTATGACCCGGAGCTCTATACCCACACCCCGCTCGACCGGGTTGTTGATGCCGCACCCCCCGAAAGCTATGATGCATATCGTTTCGGGGAAGGGGTGGATCGCTGGCTGGAGTCGGGTGATGAGCAGGTCAGAATGCAACTGGAAACAACACTGAAGACATGGTCAGAGCTGGGTGACCGGCTCGCCCCGGTCCTGGATTCCATCCCGGGGCTCCGGGAAGCGGAACCCCATGCCAGCAACCTCTCGGAGATCGCCCGGTGGGGATTGAAAGCCCTCAACGGAGAATTGTCAAAGGAAGACGGCTCCCTGACAACCCCTGTCTTCCTGGAAGCCGGGAAGGCTTACGGGGGAACCCTGCTGGCTGCGGCCGACCCTGTTAAAAAGCTGGTGGAGTCCGCTCTCCCGAAATAAATATCTTTGACGGGAAGCGACGTTATACAGATATGGCAACGGGAACCCATACCAAGCTTGAATTACTGAGCGACCTCTACAGGAAGTGGTCGGGAGAGAATGCGACCGGCATGAACAAGCTGCCGGCCTCAGGATCCGCCAGGGAGTATTACCGGATTTCCGGAAGCAGCTCCTCGGTGATCGGAGCCATCAACCACGACCGGGAGGAAAACAGGGCCTTCCTCCACTTCAGCCGGCATTTCCGATCATTGGGACTGCCTGTTCCGGAGATCTACCTGGAGGACCTGGACCGGAATGCGTACCTGCAGGAGGATCTTGGAGAGACCAGTCTTTTCGACCATATCTTCCAGGTGCGCGAGAACGGCAGTTTCCCCGAATCACTCAAGGGTATTTACAAGGAGGTTCTGGAGGAACTTCTTCAATTCCAGATCAGGGGAGGAAGGGACCTGGACTACTCGCTCTGTTACCCGCGTTCCAGCTTCGACCGCCAGAGCATGCAATGGGATCTGAGCTATTTCAAATATTACTTCCTTAAGCTGGCCAACATTCCCTTCAATGAACAGTTGCTTGAAAACGATTACCAGACCCTGATCGATCACCTGCTGGAACAGCAGACCGGCTTTTTCCTCTACAGGGATTTCCAGTCCAGGAATGTCATGCTGCGGGAAGGGAAGCCATATTTCATTGATTATCAGGGCGGAAGGAAGGGAGCATTGCAGTACGATGTGGCCTCCCTTCTTTTCGATTCCAAAGCAGACATTCCGCCCGTGGTCCGGGAAGAGCTGCTGGACCATTACGTGGATCACCTGAAGCGGTATCCTGAAGCCGATCCCGGATCATTCAGGGATTCCTATTACAGCTATGTGCTGATCCGGATCATGCAGGCCATGGGAGCGTTCGGTTTCCGGGGATTCTATGAAAAAAAGACCCATTTCCTCCAGAGCATTCCCTATGCGCTCAACGATCTGAAATGGATCATGGAGAACGTGGAGTTTCCCATCAGGATCCCTGCCCTGCTCAAGGTGTTTGAGCGGCTCTTAACATCTCCCAGGTTGAAGCGGTTCAGGGACAAGACAGGGAGGAAATCGACCCTGACGGTGACCATCAACAGCTTCAGTTACAGGCATGGGATCCCGGATGATCCGAGCGGTCACGGAGGGGGCTACGTGTTCGATTGCAGGTTCATCACCAATCCGGGAAAACAGGAGGCCTACAGGGACCTGACCGGCAAAGACAAAGCGGTGATCGACTACCTGTCACAGCAGCCCGATGTATATGAATTCCTCAGCAGTGCGTTTACCCTGGTGGATATGTCGGTGGATAAGTATGAAGAGCGCCAGTTCACGCACCTGATGGTCAGTTTTGGGTGCACAGGCGGACAGCACCGGTCCGTCTACTGCGCGGAGCGTCTGGCAGACCACCTGAGAGAGAGCCAGTCCGTACAGGTGACCATCTGGCACAGGGAACTGGATTAAGGAGCACCCGGATATGGAGCGGTGAAATGATAGGTCCCGCTTTGAAGATGGTATACCACCCGGCCTGCTTCACTGCCCACTAGCCGAACCCCTTCTGATTGTTCCGCCACCATTCCGCTTTCTGTGATCCGGGTATGATCCGCTGCAGGCAGGTAGAGGGTGGCCTCGCAGCTGACAGGCACCCTGACCTCCAGGTCCAGTCCTTCACCTTTTTTCTTCCAGGCGATCCCCGCCTCACCGTATGATGTCTGGTTGAAATAGGTCACCTGCTCCATGGACCCTGCCGGATTGGGCCTGAAAACAATGTGCCGGTAACCCGGCTGATCCGGATCGGCCTGCATCCCTGCCAGATGCCGGTATAACCAGGCCAGCCCTCCTCCGAACATGGGGTGGTTGTGAGAACCCCCTTCATCCCACCGTTCCCGGGTGGTGGTGGATCCCAGTTCGATCCAGCGGCCATAGGAGGGTTCGGTCCTTTTATTCATGGCCTCGAAAGCCAGGTTGTGCATTCCGTTCTCCGAAAGGACCTCGAAAAAGAAGCGGGTCCCGATGATCCCTGTATCCAGATGTCCCCTGCTTTTGCGCAGACCTTCCCTGACCGCCTGCACCACCCGTTCATACCGTTCCCCGGGAACCCCCATGCGCAGGGCCAGGATGTTCCCGCCCCCATCGCCGTAAGAACCTTTCTCCTCGTTGTAAAACCGATTGTGAAAAGCCTCCCGGGTACGAAGCGCCAGGTTTTCATAAGCACCGGCTTCCTGGTCCCTGCCCAGGATCCCTGCAACCCGGGCGGTAATATCGGCGCAGTACCAGAGATAGAAGGTATGCACCAACTCATCCGGTACGGTGGGTCCCGGGGCCACCCATTCCCCCAGGTTGAACCACCTGAGCACCGATCCGTCCCTTCCCGTGCGCTGTGAATGCATGATTCCCTCCCGGTCCACCCAGGTCTGCATATAGCGAAGGTATCCCTTCATCCCCTCGTAGTTATCCTCCAGCATATCGGTGGAGCCGTAATGAACATAGAACTCCCAGGGTATCACACAGATGGCGGCGCCCCAGGCCGGTCCCCCTCCGCACCCCGGTTGCCAGGGGGCTCCATTGGGGACATAGCCGGTTTCGGGGATCTGGGCCCCGAGGATGTCCTGCATCCATTTGTGATAGAAATTCCTGGCATCATAATTATGGAGCACTGTGATGCAGGTGATCTGACCATCTCCCGTGTAGGGGGAACGTTCCCTGTGGGGACAGTCGCTGGCCACCCCGCCATGCATGTTATCGGTCTGGCTCCTTCGCCAGATGCGGTTGATTTCGTTGAACAGCTCATTGGAAGTTTCAAAGGTGGCGGAAGGATCGATGCGGGTGTTCACCGCCTCTGCCGTCAGCTGTTCTGGACGCAGTTCCCCCGGCCAGTTGGTCACCTCCACCCCGCTGAAGACAAACCAGTTGAACCTCGGGGCATACTCCTCGGGCCCCTCCCCGCGAAAAACATAGCTGTTGTCTCCCGAATAGAGGTTCCCGTTGAAATGCATCTCCACCCTGTGGCCCTCGGGAGCGGTGACCTGGTTCAGGCGGACCCAGCCGGAGATCTCCGTTCCGAATCCGACACGGTAATGCCCCTCGCCCAGTTTCTCGATGGAAACAGGCGAGAATTGTTCGGTGACCTGGTCGGTATAAGCCGTGTGTGCAACCAGTTTTCCCTCAGGGGCACGGCGCAGTGCCGCCGCCTCCCATCCCGAGTCATCGAATCCAGGACCGGCCCAACCCGGCTGCTCCATCCGGGCATCATAATGTTCCCCGTAATAGACCATGTCCATGAGGATGGGGCTTCTGGATGCTTTCCAGCTGGTATCCGAAACCACCAGTTCCCGGGAACCGTCGGAATAGGTGAGGTGGAGCTGGCAGAGGAACCGGGGAGAGCCATAACCCTCTGCCCAGAATTTGGCAGGGTTGTAAAACCCGTTCCCCAGTATCCCGCCGATCACGTTTTCTCCCCTGTTCAGTCGTTCAGTAACGTCATAGGCCAGGTACATAACCTTGTACTCCCTGAATGCATCCGGCAGAGAGATCAGCGCTTCGGTCAGATCCGGGCGTTTCCCGTAATTGGTCTGGTTGGGGACCAGCACATCCTTCCCCACTTTCTCTCCGTTCAGGTAAAGTTCAAAATAACCGAGGCCTGTGACATACACCACCGCCTTTGAAACCTCTTTTTCAAGATGGAAGGCTTTCCGCAGCAGGGGGGCAGGAGGACCGAAGGAAGCAGGCAGGGCATCGGGTCCGCCTGCAGGTTTCGGAAGGGCTTCCTCGCCCTGCCAGGGTGCACCGATCCAGCTAGCCTTCCAGTCCCCGGGCTCCAGCAGACCCATCCGCCAGTGCCCTGGTTCGCTCCACCCGGAGACCGATCCGTCCCGGTCCCATACCCTGACCTGCCACCAGCACTCCTGCTCCGACTCCAGGGGCCTGCCCCCGTAAATGATCCTGATGGATTGATCCGAGTTCTCTTTCCCGCTGTCCCACAGGTCCGGCTTCTGCAGCCCCGCTTCCGAACTGGCCACCCTGATCTGATAGGCTGTCTGGACCTGACCCCGTTCACCCTGTCCGGTCACATTGATCCAGGAGAGCCTTGGATGGGGCACATCGACCACCGGGGGATTCTCCAGGTATTCACATCGAAGGTCCACGGGATTGATGGCACCATCCTTAACGCACCCCGCTCCAAGCACGAGCAGAAGAACCACAGGCAGGTATTTCATAGTCATGATATCTTTATTGTGAACCGAATTAGATGGTTCAAATGATTGGAAACCCAACATCCAATTGTCCCCTCAGCTCCACTGCCTGTCCCAGGAGCTCCGCTCGTTCCATTCCTCAGTGGGGGCAAACAATTCCTCTCCCCTTCTGAGGTGCTCTCTGACTGCATCCTCATTGAGCTCCACCCCCACACCCGGGGAATCTGGCACCTTTACGTAGCCCTGGCTGACAATCGGTTTTCCGACTCCGGTCACCAGGTCTTCCCACCACGGATTGTCCACCGAGTGGTGCTCCAGGGCCACAAAGTTCTCGGTGGCAGCGGCCGTATGGACACATCCCATGAATGTGACCGGACTGGAAGCATGATGAAGGGCCATGGCGATCCCGTGCTCCTGTGCAAAATCACCTATTCGCTTGGTTTCCAGATATCCACCTGCCGAAACCGGATCAGGGTGGACCATGTCCACAGCGCGTTTTTCGATCAGCTCCCTGAAACCATCCAGCAGGTAAATGTCTTCACCGGTAAGGGTGGGGACATTGATGGACATGGAGATCTCCTTCCATTGCTCCGTGTACTGCCAGGGGATCAGGTCTTCGAGCCACGCGATGTTGTAGGGTTCAAATGCATGACCCAGCCGGATCATGCTGTTGACCCCCAGGTGCCCCAGGTGATCAATGCCAACCGGGACTTCCCATCCGATCGTATCGCGCATGGCCGCCACATATTTGACCATCTCCTCGATCCCTTTGTCGGTGATCTGAACGCGGGTGAAAGGATGCATGGTATTCCCGTAGGTGCCCCTCTGCTGGTCCCATCCCCTCATATCCCCCCAGGGCTCCGTATTGGTCAGGGTCCCGGGAATGTCGCTGATCAGCCCGATCCCGATATCCATTTTCATGATGGTGAATCCCTGCTCCAGCCTGCCCTTCATTTTTTCTGCAAACCCGGAAGGATTCCTGACCGTGGGAGTATCCACATAGATCCGCACGCGGTCACGGTACTTTCCGCCAAGTAACTGGTACAGGGGTACATTGTATACCTTTCCGGTGAGGTCCCAGAGGGCCATCTCCACACCGGATACACCTCCGCCCTGACGCCCGTGGCCCCCGAACTGTTTGATGATCCTGAACAGCCGCTCCACATTGCACGGATTTTCTCCGAGGATGCGGCTCTTCAGCATCAGTGCATAGCGCTTATCAGCACCATCGCGTACATCCCCCAGTCCGTATACATCCTGATTGGTGTATATCTTTACAATGGGGACATTCCCCACCTGGGCGATCCTCATATCGGTAATCTTCAGATCCGAAGGTGCCGAGTAGCGCCTCACTGACCCGGTCATGGCAGCCAGCTCCTCTTCGAACGGGCCCTTCATTATGATCCCCAGGCCCAGTCCCCCCAGTCCCGCCTTTTTCAGGAACGATCTTCTGTTGTTTGCTTTGTGTGGATGTTTCATCATAGACAGATTTAAGATATTTCAGATTCTGCATACAAATTATCAAAATACTTCATATCTTCCCAAGGCTGGCTTATGAAGAAGAAGTACACTTTTCAGATTTTGCTGGGGCTGGCCGCGCTGGCGGCCATTGTTTTTTTAATCGCTTACCTGACCGGAGAGAATAAACTCCTGGGTCCCGCCCTGGTGGCATTCTTTGTTTTTCTGGCTTTCGGAGTGCGGGGAAATGAGATATCCAGGGGCTTCTCCTACACCATCATGATCTTTGCGGCGGTGACCATTTCCATGTTCTATCCGCAATTGTTCATCCGCTGGGGCAGTTTTGAGCTGCAATCCACCATCGTTCCCCTGCTGCAGATCATCATGTTCGGCATGGGATCCCAGATGAGTTTCCGGGATTTTGCAGGCGTGGTCAAAATGCCAAAAGGGGTGCTGGTTGGCCTCGCCTGTCAGTTCACCATCATGCCGGTGGTCGGATTTGTCATTGCAACCAGCTTCGGATTCCCGCCTGAAGTGGCCGCCGGGATCATTCTGGTAGGCTCCTCTCCCAGTGGGCTGGCATCCAATGTGATGTCTTTTATAGCCAAGGCCAACCTGGCATTGTCGGTGACCCTGACCGCAGTAGCCACCATGCTGGCTCCCCTGATCACCCCCTCGCTGATGAAGCTTCTGGCAGGGCAGTTCGTACCGGTGGACTTCTGGAATATGATGCTCGGGATCATTAACATCGTGATCCTTCCCATTGTCGGGGGACTCATGTTCAATGCGGTGGCTTACGGAAAGGAAAACCGGCGGAGCATTACCATCCAGGCCGTGGTGTACGCGCTGATCATCGGCGGGAAGAACCTGATCCTGCATCAAACCACCGATATCAACGTATCCATGGCTGCCGCTCAGCTGGCAAAAGACCTCGGATGGTTCCTGTTGCTTCCCCTGGCAGCCGCAGCCATTTTCAAGAAACTGGCCAGGGAGAACAGGAGCTCACTCGACCAGGTGATGGCCCTTATTTCCATGGCAGGGATCGGGATCATCATCACAGTGATCACCGCCGCAGGAAGGGACAGTCTCCTTGAGATTGGTTTCCTTCTGATCGTCGCCTGCCTGCTGCACAATACAACGGGCTACCTGCTGGGGTACTGGATATGTAAACTTGCCCGGATGGATGAAAAATCCTGCAGGACCATTGCTCTGGAAGTGGGAATGCAGAACGGGGGACTCGCCTCCGGGATCGCCCTTCAAATGGGAAAGGTGGCCACCATCGGCCTGGCCCCTGCCGTATTCGGACCCATGATGAACATCACCGGCTCCTCGCTGGCCACGTGGTGGAGGAGAAAGTCGAAAGTCGAAAGTCGATAGTTGAAAGTCGATAGTCGATAGTCGAAAGTCGGCAGTCGAAAGTCGGCAGTCATAGGTAAGGGGTTAGGGGGTTGAGGTTGAGGTTGAAGATCAGAAATTGAATTGAAGATTTAGTTAAACAGTTATAATAAATTGATCATGAATTTTTTAAGAATTCTTTCAGCTGTATTTTTAATGGTACTGACCACAGGGGTTTACGGGCAATTCTTCGACAGCCCGGAAGAGCTGATCTATTATACCAGCGAATGGGAAGGGGAACGGTTCGAAGATGGAAGGCCGAAGGTTCCGCAGGATATCATTGACCGGATGAAGAAAGTATCCATCGAGGAAGCATGGGGCGTGCTCCGCTCCAAAGGTTATATGAACCAGTTTGAAGGAAACTGGGAGATCCTTCACGAAGATGAACCAGTAGTTGGAAGGGCATTGACCGCACAGTACATGCCGCGCAGGCCGGAGTTGATGGACCGGCTCACCCAAAAGGGGCATGATGCTGGCCGGATCGGTGCCATGAACTCATGGCCCATCGACGCCCTCCGGCAGGGAGATGTCTATGTGGCGGACGGATTTGGAAAAGTGATCGATGGAACCCTGATCGGGGATAACCTGGGAAATGCCATTTACGCCAACTCCGGGAACGGGGTGGTGTTTGATGCGGGATCCAGGGATATGGAAGGCCTGTCTGAAATTGAAGGATTCAATGCATTTGTCAGGGGTTTCGATCCCTCATACCTGATGGAGAGCATGCTCATGGGGATCAATGTCCCCATCAGGATCGGAAGGGCAACGGTATTTCCAGGTGATGTGGTCCTGGCGAAAAAGACCGGCGTCCTTTTTATCCCGGCACACCTGGCCGAAGAAGTGGTGGTGCGTTCCGAATTCATCATGCTCAGGGATCTGTTCGGCCATGAAATGCTTCAGAAAGGAGTGTATACTCCGGGGCAGATTGACGGACGCTGGACCGATGAGATCAAGGCCGATTTCCTTCGCTGGGTCGAGAATAATCCCGGTGAGTTGCCCATGACCAAAGAGGCCCTGGACGATTACCTCAAGGACCGGACCTGGTAATTTCACAAGACCGGCTTTAACATCTTTTTAGCATTTAAGTTATTGACATTCGGATGCTTAAGGTCATACCTTTAGGTATGTTATCCGTATGTCATGAAAAAACCGTTAAAGATTGTGCTCTTTTCTGCACTGGGCCTGGTCCTGGTACTCTTCATCCTGGCCATGGTTGTCAACTTTTCAGGGATCCCCTATTATGAGAATGAAGCCAGGGATCTCACTGTGGACATCACTCCCGAGCGGATTGAAGAGGGTGCCCGTATGGCGGCTATCCTCTGCTCGCAATGCCATGGGTCCAATGACGGGAAGATGGGAGGTGCCTACATGGCCGATGCGGCTGGGTTCGGGGAGATTTATGCCCCGAACATAACCAGGCATCCAGAAAACAGCAGCCTGATCCGGTACACGGACGGGGAACTTGCCTACCTTCTGCGCACGGGCGTCAAAAAGGACGGGCAATATGCCCCTGTATACATGCCCAAATTCCCCAACCTTTCCGATGAGGACCTGTACAGCATCATCGCATTCCTTCGTTCCGACCACCCCCTTGTTCAGCCTTCGGAACACATCACACCGGAGCCGAAGCCGAACCTTCTGGCAAAAATGCTCTCCCGTACGGTATTCAAACCGCTTCCATATCCGGAAAAACCCATCGTGGCCCCTCCGCCTTCCGATAAGGTGGCTTTTGGGAAATACCTTGCCGATGCCAAATTTGATTGTTTCGCCTGCCACAGTGCGGATTTTACAACCGTTGATGTAATGAACCCGGAGCGCTCGGAAGGATACTTTGGAGGAGGCAATGTGCTGTTTGACAAGGAAATGAACGAAATCCGATCCTCCAACCTGACCATGGACAGGGAGACGGGCCTGGGAGATTGGACAGAAGAAGAATTCATCAGGACCCTCCGGTTCGGAATGCGGCCCGACAATACCCCGCTCAGGTATCCCATGCGGCCGGCCCCCATGATCACCGATGAAGAGGCCTCTGCCATCTGGGCTTACCTGCAGACAGTTCCTGTGATCGTCAACCAGGTGGAATAATTCCTTCCCCGCTTGAAATATTCCACCCCCGCATAAATACCCGGATAAGACCCCGGCTGGGTGTTTTTATCATGAGGACTCAACTTCGTACAAACAGAACTGTTCACTTTCCCCATGCGGACTGTCCTAAAGACGGATGCCCGACGTATATGGGATATCGAACTGTTTTCTTACCTTTCGCCGGGCAACCCAATCTCACTTCGGAGCGTATAAAGGGTTGTGTCGTCCTAACAACAGTTACACCATGAAAAACACACGGGCATTCCAGATCTTGCCGGTTACCATCCTGGCATTCTTCTTCCTTCATTCCGCAGCCAGTCAGGATACCATTCCCCGTGCAGGGGACCGGGTACAAAAAGTATATATCGTGATCAAGAACGACGGAACTGAATTCATCGGGTACATTCTTTCACAGGACGAGAGAGAAGTACTGATGGACACCGAATCCATCGGAAGGGTGGTCATACCAAAGCATGAGATCCGTGAGATCCGTGAAGTCCAGACCCGTGAAATGCGGGATGGCGTTTATGTGGGAAGCAACATCTTCTCCTCCAGGTATTTTATCACCACCAACGGGCTCTCCCTGAAGAAAGGGGAAAATTATGCCCTGATCAACTGGTACGGCCCGGAGGCGCACTTCTGCCTGGCAGATAACTTCACCCTGGGCGGGCTCACTTCGTGGCTCGGGGTTCCGATCATCATCTCCGCGAAGTACTCCATCCCGGTCACCGATAACCTCCATTTCGGTCTGGGTGTCCTTGCCGGGACCCTGAGCTGGTATGATTTCGGATCGGTGGGTGCCCTGGGGTATGCCTCCGTTACCCTTGGGAATAATAACAACAACCTCACCTTTTCCGCCGGGTATGCAGGCATCACCAACGGGGATGACGTTTCCGGAAGCGAACCGCTCTTTTCCGTCGCAGGAATGGTAAGGCTGGGCAGGAATGTCTCCCTGGTGGGCGATTCCTTTATCTATGCCGGCCCCAATGCCGCCGCCCTGATTATTCCGGGCCTGCGGTTCTCCAGAAATGAAAGGAAAGCATTTCAGTTCGGTTTTGCAGGTGCGGTGATCGAGGGCGAATTGGTTCCGTTCCCGATCCCCATGCTCTCCTGGTTCCTTAAAATTTAACCCTCGCGCTCAAAATCTGCCTCAAGAAACTCCGCGACGTTGCAAGGAACTCATGAACCCTGAAGGCGGGTGGGATGATCGGTAAAAACCGGCCCGCTCTCCATATGACCGTACTTTCTTCCATATGAACCCGCACCCCCTCTTCATTGTTATCCCATCACCGCGGAACACATTTCGAGAACACATGGCAGCCATCGACTCCCGACTTTCGACTTTCGACTTTCGACTCCCGACTCCCGACTCCCGACTTTCGACTTTCGACTTTCGACTTTCGACTCCCGACTTTCGACTTTCGACTCCCGACTTTCGACTTTCGACTTTCGACTAACTAACCCCTAACCCCTAACCCCTAACCAA
>CAZNSZ010000075.1:0-2055 GCA_964575865.1 uncultured Bacteroides sp.
AGGTTGCTGGCCAGATCGGCCAGGTAGCTCCGTTCCCCTTTCACCAGGTGCACATGGGCAAAAATATCCTGCCCCTTCATGCGGTCCGCCAGGTAGGTGAGTCCGTTGGACTTGGTATCCAGGTAAGGGGAATCGATCTGCTGGATGTCCCCGGTGAACACCATCTTGGTCCCCTCCCCTGCCCGGGTGATGATGGTCTTGACCTCGTGGGGAGTCAGGTTCTGCGCCTCGTCCACAATGAAAAAGACCCTGGAAAGGCTTCTGCCCCGGATATAGGCCAGGGGGGTGATCACCAGCTTCTCGGTCTGCTGCATCTCTTCGATCCGGGAAAACTCCTTGCTCTGCTGCTTGAATTTCTGCTTGATGACCGCCAGGTTATCGAACAGGGGCTGCATGTACGGTCCGATCTTTTCGTTCACATCCCCGGGAAGGTACCCGATATCCCGGTTGGCCAGCGGAATAATGGGCCGTGCCAGGAAAATCTGCGTGTACTCCTTCCGCTGGTGGATGGCAGCGGCCAGCGCCAGCAGGGTCTTCCCGGTCCCCGCCTTCCCCGTCAGGGCCACCAGCTGGATCTCGGGCCTCGACAGGGCATCCAGTGCAAAGGTCTGTTCGGCGTTTCGCGGATCGATGCCGTAGGTGCGGGTCTTCTCCACCTTGTTGATCCGCTTGTTGAACGGATCGAAATGGCCCAGTCCGCTCCGCGACTCGTTCTTGAAAATAAAATACTGATGGGCCACCGGCGGCTTCTTCAGCCCGAAACGTCCCACGGGTACCCCCTCCATGGTCTCGTAAAGTTCCGAGATCACCGTATGATCGGTCACATCGTTGACCTTCACACTCTCGTAAATGTCCTCGATGTTCTGCACCATGTCATTGTGGTAATCCTGCGACATGATCCCCAGCGACTTGGCCTTCATCCTCAGGTTGATATCCTTGGTGATCAGGATCACCGGACGCTCGGTCCCGTTCTTCAGGTAAAGGAACTCGGCAATGGCCAGGATGCGGTGATCGGGGGTGTTCTCCGGAAAGGAGGTCTTCAGTTTTTCCGATGGCTGTTTTCCCGTCTCGATGCTCAGTTTGCCCTTGCCCTTCCCCAGGGAAAGCCCGCCGTTGAAAAGTTTATCCCCGCTCAGTTTATCCAGCTCGCGGGTGAACTCCCGGGCATGGTAATTGATCATGTCGTTCCCCTTCTTGAACCGGTCCAGCTCCTCGAGCACGGTGATGGGTATGATCACATCATGCTCTTCAAAATTGTGCATGCACTTGTAATCGTGCAGCAACACGTTGGTATCCAGTACGAAGATCTTGCGATTTTTTTTCGGTGCGTTGGCCATGAATCCCCTCCCATTAAACTAACTTTACCCTTGTGAGCACAGGCAAAGGTTCTCTTCCACTTATGGCTTCAAAAATAGGACTTTTTGTCCCGGCCACTTGTTTCTTTTATTCACATTGGGCACCGATTTACGCACAGTTATGAACCACCACCATGGATGAACTGAACCACCTGCTGGACCGGCGCAGCATCCGGAGATACGGAGATCAAAAAATTGACAATGAAGTAATTACAAAGTTGCTGACCGCTGCCATGTATGCCCCTTCAGCTGTGAACCGTCAGCCGTGGCATTTTGTGGTCATCGACAGCCGGGAGGTGATGGAAGGCATCATGGAGGTGCACCCCCACGCAGCCATGCTCTCCACCGCCTCCCACGCGGTGGTGGTCTGCGGGGACCTCACCCTGCAGCATGACGACGGTTACTGGGTGGTCGATTGCGGTGCCGCCACCCAGAACCTGCTGCTGGCAGCGCATTCCCTGGGACTGGGAAGCTGCTGGGTTGGCCTTCATCCGAGGGAGCACCGGAAAGCAGCCCTCTCCCGGCTGCTGGGACTGCCGGATCATGTCCAGCCCTTTGCCCTGGTGGCCCTGGGATACCCGCAGGAAAAGAAGCCCAGGCCGGACCGCTTTCATCCCGGAAAAGTGAAATACAACGGGTGGGACACCCCATTCTATCCGCCCCGATAACCGTGATTCCCTGTAGGGATCTGCTCCATGAA
>CAZNSZ010000075.1:2155-7267 GCA_964575865.1 uncultured Bacteroides sp.
TTCCCCGTGACCTACCCCGGGGCCATCGATTTTCTGTTCAGCAGCCTGCCCATGTACCAGCGGGTGGGAAAGGCAGCCTACAAGGCCAACCTGGACAACACCCTGGAGCTGGACCGTTATTTCGGACACCCGCACCGGACCTTTTCAACCATCCACGTGGCAGGGACCAACGGAAAAGGATCGGTCTGCCACATGCTGGCCTCAGTGCTCCAGGAGGCGGGCTTCAGGACCGGGCTCTATACCTCCCCGCACCTCCTGGATTTCAGGGAGCGAATCCGCATCAATGGGGTGCCGGTGCCGGAGGAGGAGGTCACCGGATTTGTCAGCCGCCACCGGGGGATCATCGAAAAAGTGAAGCCCTCCTTTTTTGAAATGACCGTGGCCATGGCCTTCGATTACTTCGCCCGCAGCGGGGTGGATGTGGCGGTGGTGGAGACCGGGCTGGGCGGGAGGCTCGACTCCACCAACATTGTCCTTCCGGAGGTTTCGGTCATCACCAACATCGCCATGGATCACATGGAATTCCTGGGGAATGACCTGCCCTCCATCGCACGCGAAAAAGGGGGGATCATCAAGGAACGGGTACCGGTGGTCATCGGCCGTGCAGGAGAGGTCACCGAGCGCGTGCTCCTGGAACTGGCCGAGGAGAAACATGCACCGGTCTCCCTGGCCTACCGGGCCTATGAACCGATGTTCCAGACCTTAGACCGGTCCATGCATTCCCTATTCCGGATCCGGGAGCGGATCAGTGACCGGGTGCGCACCATCCGGTGTGACCTGAACGGGCATTATCAGATGGAGAACCTGGTGACCGCCCTCACCACCCTGGATGCCCTGACCGAAAAGGGATGGAAGATCCCGGAGCAGTCCATGGAGAAGGGATTTGCCTCGGTGACCGCCAACACGGGGCTGCTGGGGCGCTGGCAGACCGTGGGGACCAATCCCCGCAGCATCTGCGACACCGCCCACAATCCGGACGGGATCGCCCGGGTGGTCCGCCAGCTGGGACAGATCCCCCGCCGAAAACTGCACATGGTGTGGGGTATGGTGCAGGGCAAGCCCGCCGCACAGATCTTTTCCCAGCTCCCTGCCGATGCGACCTATTACTTCACCCCATCCAGCGTCCCCCGTTCCATGGACCCGCTGGACCTGCAGAAACAGGCACAGGCTTTCGGACTGAAAGGGAATGTGTACGGATCGGTGGTGGAGGCCTATGCTGCCGCCCTGCGGGAAGCGGGGCCTGATGACCTGATCTTCACGGGTGGGAGTACCTTCGTGGTGGCCGACCTGCTCGGCTCGCTTCCCTCCTGAGCGTTTCAGCCGTAACGAAATTTTGGCTTACTTTGCAGCACCAAAATGAATTGCATGACCGGGACCGCAGGAAAGGAATCATATGAACGGCTCTGCCAGGATGCCATCGGGGTGGTCCGTACAGCAGCGGCCTATGTCCGTGAACGCCACGAGAACCGCAGGGGGCTGAATGTGGAGAAGAAAGGACGGCAGAATTTTGTCACCGAGGTGGATAAGAAAGCGGAACAGATCCTGGTGGACGGTCTCTCCGGAGTGCTTCCCGAAGCCGGATTCATTGCCGAGGAGGGCACCGGGGACAAGCGGGGTGCCGTCTACAACTGGGTGATCGACCCGGTGGACGGGACCACCAACTTCATCCACGGGGTGTTCCCCTTTGCCATCAGTGTGGCACTGGCCGAAGGGAGCGATCTGGTGGCCGGGGTGGTGTATGAATTCGGGCTGGATGAGATGTTTTATACCTGGAAGGGAGGCGGTGCCTGGCTGAACGGGGAACGGATCAGGGTCAGCGATGTTCCCGGTGTGGGACAGGCTTTGATCGCCACCGGCTTTCCCTACACCAATTTCACCTACATGAACGAGTTCATGAAGAGTGTGGATTATTTCATGAAAAACTCCAACGGATTGCGCAGGCTGGGCTCGGCCGCCACCGACATCGCCTATGTGGCCTGCGGGCGATTTGACGGATTCTACGAGTACGGGCTCCATCCGTGGGACCTTGCCGCCGGGATGCTGCTGGTCAAAGAAGCGGGAGGAAAGGTCTCTGATTTCGAAGGGGACGGGAACCCCCTCTTCGCACAGAATTTCATCTGCGCCAATGACCGCATCTTCGGAGAATTTCAGTCCATCATCCGCAACATCATGGGGAGCTGATGGAGCAAACAATGCCTCACCTGTTGAAGCGCCGCCGGATGAAGCCATCACAGATAAAAAACCGCTGATCCCATGCCCACAGTCTCCATCGTCATCCTCAACTGGAACGGGAAAGGCTACCTGCAGCAGTTCCTTCCCATCCTCCTGGAATACAGCGATATTCCGGGGTGCGAGGTGGTGGTGGCCGACAATGGCTCCACAGACGGATCGGTTGCCTTTCTGGAGAAGGAATTCCCGGGCGTGAAGCTGATCCGGTTCACTGAGAACCACGGATTCAGCGGGGGATACAACCGTGCGGTGGAAGCATTGGACTCCCGGTATGTCCTGCTGCTCAACTCCGACATCGAGGTCACCGAAGGGTGGCTGGAGCCGCTGATCACGGAGATGGATAGCAATCCGCAGGCCGCAGCCTGCACCCCAAAGATCAGGGACTACCACAGGCGGACACACTTTGAATATGCAGGGGCCGCCGGGGGGTACCTGGACAGGTACGGGTACGCCTTCTGCCGGGGAAGGATCTTCGATGTGCTGGAAGAGGACCGCGGTCAGTATGACGATCCGGCCGAGGTATTCTGGGGATCGGGAGCCTGCCTGATGGTCCGGACCGCCCTTTACCGGGAAGCGGGGGGACTGGACGAGCAGTTCTTTGCCCACATGGAGGAGATCGACCTCTGCTGGCGGTTGAAGCGGATGGGCCAACAGATCCGCTATGTGCCGGCATCCACCGTATACCATGTGGGTGGCGGTACGCTGGAGCGCGGAAATCCAAGGAAAACTTTCCTGAACTTCCGGAACAATCTGTTGCTGCTGTATAAAAACCTGGACGGAACACGGCGGCGCAGGATCCTTTTCATCCGCATGATCCTGGATGCGGTTTCCGCCATCCGTTTCCTCCTCCAGGGCTCCTTCCGGGATTTCGGGGCGGTCCTGAGGGCCCACAGCGCCTATTATGGGATGAAAAACAGTTATGGAGGGACCGGCTCAGAGAACAATCCCGGTAAAAATGACGTTATTGTAACCGGAATATATCCGGGAAGCATTGTTGCCGAATTTTTTCTTAAAGGAAGGAAGCGGTTCGATCAGTTGCGTCACTGGCGCAATGAGGAATCCGGGGGCAAACGTGCAGTCAGATAAAAACTTAAGAAAAGAGCGCAATGAAAAAGAACCAGACAGATCCCTACGCCGGGATCCATATCCTCCCCGATCTCATCACCCACAGCGCGGACAAATATGCGGACCGGACGGCAGTGTCAGGCGTGGACGGCCCTTCCTATACCTACCGCGAACTGCAGCTGGGAGTCCGTTATGTGGCGGGCATGCTGCACGGGACCGGAATTGATGCGGGTGACCGGGTGGCCATCCTGGCCGAAAACTCTCCCCACTGGGGGATGGCCTATTTCGGGGTCCTCACGGCCGGGGCCGTCACCGTCCCTATTCTTCCCGACTTCCAGGGCCCCGAGGTGAGTTCCATCCTGGAGCATGCCGGAGCAAAGGTGCTGATCGTATCGGGGAAAATGATCCCCAGGCTTCCGAAAAAATTACCTTCAGGGGTGGAAATGGCCATCCGGCTGGATGATTTCACCCTGATGGAGATCAACTCCGGAAAAATCGTGGTACCGGGGAAAGGTCCGGGGAGACAGGAGACTCGGGACACCGGGGAAGAGCCTTCCGCTCGATCTGAGGATCAATCAGACGACACTTTGGTGAAACTCCAGGTGGATCCCGCCATGTTCAGCGAGCGGGTGAATTTCCCCCGGGCCGCCTCTGACGACCTGGCCGCCATCATCTACACCTCGGGGACCACAGGTAGGTCCAAGGGGGTAATGCTGACCCATAAGAACATCCTGAGCAATGCAAAGGATGTGCGATCCATTCACCAGGTGGTCCCTGAGGACGTGTTCCTTTCGGTGCTTCCCCTGGCCCACACCTATGAATGTACCATCGGCATGGCGGTCCCGCTGCTCAACGGAGCCTCTGTGCACTACATCAGCCGTCCCCCCACCGCCGCCTACCTGGGGCCGCTCCTCCAGAAACTGGCGCCCACCACCATGCTGACCGTTCCGCTGATCATCGAGAAGATCTACCGCTCCAGGATCAAACCCACCCTGGAAAAGTCACCCGTTACCCGTACCCTGCTGAAGGCAGGGATGACACGAAGGCTGCTTTACCGGGCAGCTGCCGGCAAACTGATGAAGTTCTTCGGGGGAAGAATACGCTTCTTCGGCGTGGGCGGGGCACCGCTGGCGCCCGATGTGGAAAAGTTCCTTATCGAAGGGGGATTCCCTTACGCCATCGGCTACGGCCTTACCGAGACTTCGCCCATGGTGGCCGGATTCGGACCGAAGGATGCGGTTTACCGCTCCGTGGGGAGGGTTATGGACAATGTGACGGTCCGGATCGAAAATCCCGACCCGGCAACCGGCGAAGGAGAGATCATGGTTCACGGGCCCAATGTCATGAAGGGATATTACAGGGAAGACAACCTGACCGCGCAGATTTTCAGCGAAGACGGCTACCTGCACACCGGAGACCTGGGGTATATGGACAGGAAAGGGATCCTTTACATCCGGGGCCGCTCCAAGAACATGATCCTGGGTCCCAACGGGGAGAACATCTACCCCGAAGAGATCGAGGCCGTAATCAACAGCGACGCTGCGGTCAATGAATCGCTGGTCATGCAGGTGAAAGGAAAGCTGGTGGCCCATGTGCACCTGAACCTGGAACAGGTGGAGGAAAAGTTCCAGCATCTCAAAGAAAATGCCGCTGAATTCCAGCACCAGGTCCAGGCCAGGGCCCAGGAGATCCTGAATGAGCTGCAGGCCCGGGTGAATGCGCACGTGTCGCGCAATTCAAAGCTTCAGCACATGATCCGCCAGGAGGAACCCTTTGAAAAAACACCCACCCAGAAAATCAAGCGGTTCCTCTACAAGT
>CAZNSZ010000075.1:7367-8558 GCA_964575865.1 uncultured Bacteroides sp.
CAGTTAAATATTTGACTGGTATCAAATTGGATTGTAACTTCGATATCGGGTTCCGGTGAACGGCTTCACCTGATAACTGGCAACCGGGGTGAAAGAAACGGACCATTGGAACCGGAATGCAGGGCCCTAAATGCAGAAGATGAAACAATTCACTTTCCGGATTCTTATATCCGCAGTGTTCCTCCTTTTCTCAGGAGTTGCCGGCGGGCAGGCACTCAGAAAGGGTTCGGTCATCGAATTCAGTGAGATCTCGGTCACCCTCCAGCCAGGCGCTTCCCTTGAAAGCTTTTGTGACATTCTCTGCTACCAGCTGGCTCCGGCCATTGCCAGGGCATTCCCCGGCACCGAAGTCTATTTTGCCAAAGGGGACCGTGGAAACGCGGAAAACAAGGTGGGTGCCATCTGGGTGTTCGAGTCCGAAGCGGCGAGGAACCGGTATTTTGAGAACGGGGGGAAACTGACCCCGGAAGGGCAGCAGGCATATGACCAGCTGGCGGAGGTGACAAGGGAAATTGAAAAACTGGGGGATGCCTCACGCGTTTCCGAGGAATGGATCGTGCTCAACCACAGCCGGCCCGAGGCCCTGAAGAACTATTACGAGTACCTGCTGGACTTCTGCAACAAGGACAATATTGGCGAGGTACCGGTCGCACCGGCCAACGTGGGTGTTTCGGATCCCCTGCTGCAGCGGCTGACAGGGGAGCTGGCACGCCACACCTCAGAACTGATCCGGAGCGGCGCCACCGGGGGCGATCCGCAGTACCAGCAATATACCAGAGAAATTGAAAACGTCAAACAGACCCTCAGGGAGGCCGTGACCCGGTTGTCCGGCACCCCTTCCCCCGCTTTCGTTTCGGGAGGATCGTTCGGTCTCCATGAACTGTCGGTCAACCTGAAACCCGGTGTCACCATGGAGCAGTTCCAGGAGTTCCTGTTAACCAGGTATATCCCCACGGTATCCAGCCACTTTAGCGGATTGCAGTTGATTGCGCTGAAACCCCGCGGAACGGAGGGTGAGAACCGGCTCGCCTGGGTGAATTACTTCCAGACCGAAGGGGCGAGGGACGATTTCTGGCCCGAGCCCGACACCCCCAGTGAAAGGGCCGAGGAGGCACTGGCGAGGGTCCAGCCCGTATTGTTCGAGTTGCTGGAACTGGGCGACTGGTCCGATGACTACGGGGTCTGGATCAT
>CAZNSZ010000075.1:8658-20715 GCA_964575865.1 uncultured Bacteroides sp.
CCGAACCGGCGCCTGAACCGGTACTTTCACCCCCTTCCCGCTTCACCCGTCACGACTGGTTACACGTTGGAGAGCAGCGTGTCCAGGTTTTCGAAGCGGTGGCTGTAGTCCTCGATGGACCGGCGAATCAGGTCGAGGGCCTCATCCCTGCCATACACATGGGTGATCTCCACATCGGCCGGGTTCCCGGGCAGATCCTTATAGGTCAGGAAATAGTGCCGGAGCCTGTTCACCACCTTTTCCGGCAGGTCCGAGATCTCCCGGTAATCCTCATAAAGGGCATCGTTGTTCATCACGGCCACCAGTTTGTCGTCGGCCTGGTTGTTGTCGATCATCCGGAATCCCCCGATGGGCCTGGCACGCACCAGGATGTCCCCGTGGGAGATCTCCTTTTCGGTGAGCACGCAGATATCGATGGGATCGTCGTCCCCCACGATCTCCCTGTTCCCGGTCCGTTCCCTGCTCAGATCAGCCACCCGCTGACCGCTGAAGGTCTGGGGGATGAACCCGTACAGTGCCGGCACCGAATTGGAATACTTCTGGGGCCGGTCGATCTTCAGGTAACCCGACACCTTGTCCACCTCGTATTTCACCGTGTCCCGGGGTACCATCTCGATGAAGCACATCACCAGGTCCGGTGCGTCGGGCCCGATATCCACCCCGTGCCAGGGGTGCGACTTGTATCGAAGTCCCATCAGTTTCCCGATGGGATCCATCAGTTTATTTGCCATGGGGTAAAATCTCTTTGGTCCGTTCTATTTGTCCTCTCTGACCGGTAACTGCTGCTTTCGCTCAGATCCGCTCTTAAAGCTTTTGCGCTGACCCGCTCTTTTAGCTTTTGCTCTGATTCGCTCTTTTTATGTTGACTACCTTACTTTTTCAGGCGCTCCCGGGATGACTTCCGGGACCGGCCTAAAGCAGGGGCAGGATCCGCTCCAGTTCGTTGACCCGGCTGCCCTTGACCAGGATATGGTATCCAGACAGTGATTCCGCTTCCAGGTGCTGCTCCAGCGCTTTCCTATCCTTGAAAACAGTGATCGCCGGAGAAGGTTCACCCCTTTTCTGTTTCTTTTTCCCCTCACCGGCCTGCAGATCCCCAGCGGCCTGCGGTTCCCCACCGTCATTCTTTCCCGGTCTTTCACCCGGAGGGCCGAAAGTTTGGGCGAGGGGTTGGGCGAAGGGTTGCCCCACCAGCAATACCCGGTCCAGCGGCAGTCCCCGGATCCACTCCACCAGTGCCTCGTGCTCCTCCGCTGAGGTGTCCCCCAGCTCGGCCATCTGTCCAAGGATCAGCATCAATGGCGCCTTCCCCACTGCCAGGAGCCCTTCGATGGCCCCGCGCATGCTGCTTGGATTGGCATTGTAGGCATCCATGATCACCCGGTTCCGCTCCCCCACCACAAACTGGGAGCGGTTGTTCACGGGCACATAGCCGGCGATGGCCCGGGCGATCTTCTCCGGAGGCACCCCGAAATGGAGCCCCACACCGGCTGCAAGGATGATGTTCTGAAGGTTGAAGGCCCCCACCAGGCTGGTGGAGAGCGGGTAGGTTGTCCCTGCAATCTGGAGCTCCACCTCCAGAAAGGGGTGCTGTGCGGTGATCCGGCCATCCACCGGCAGGTCCGCTTCCGGGCCGATGATCAGGGTATGCACGCCCAGCTCCCGGGCCCTCCCCATCAGCAGATGGTCTGTCCCGTCCACCAGTGCGCTCCCGCCGTGGCCGGCCAGGTACTGGTACATCTCGGTTTTGGCCCTCAGCACCCCTTCGAGGGATCCGAACCCCTCCAGGTGCGCCTTCCCCACATTGGTGATCAGTCCCGCCCCGGGGGCAGCGATCTCGCACAATGCGGCAATCTCTTCCGGATGGTTGGCCCCCATCTCCACCACGGCCACCTCCTCCCCGTCCAGTTCCAGAAGGGTGAGGGGCACCCCGATGTGGTTGTTCAGGTTCCCCCTGGTACAGGCCACGCTGAAAGTGGTTTCCAGTACCCGGGCCGCAAGCTCCTTGGTGGTGGTCTTGCCATTGCTCCCGGTGATGGCCAGGATGCGGGCGGGCTGTTTCATCCGGTGAAAATGGGCCAGCTGCTGCAGGGCCTCCAGGGCGCTTGGGACCACCACCAGCCTTGGATCAGGGGGGAGGTCCGTGCGATCGGTGATGGCAAGGAGGCACCCCTTCTCCAGGGCGTCCGGAACGAAACGGTTCCCGTCAAAGTGTTCCCCTTTCAGGGCCACGAACAGGGTATCCTTCACCTCTTTCCGGGTATCGGTGCAGATCCCGGAGGAGGAGAGGAATGCCTGGTGCAGCTGCTGGATGGTCATACCTTACCCCTTTAAACCAAAGAGAGGCCATCCCACAGGAGACAGCCTCTCGATGTGATTCCTCAGACGGATCATCTTACATTCCGGTCGGTGTACCCACACGTGTCATGGCACAGCGGAACCCGAGGTCGTCCCTCGACTCGGTTTCCAGCAGGTACCTCCGTTCTCCGGGACTGAGCCAGTAGGCACGGTCCTTCCAGGATCCGCCTTTATATACCCGCACCTGGTCGTTCAGAAGGGAGATCTGCTCCGCCTCGTTGTTCACGTACATGGATCCGGTCCCGTCATAGGGCTGGGTGCTGCGCTCACCTTCCGCAAACACCGATTCCATATCACCGTCCCTGTAGTTCCTGTAATCGGACCTGCGGTAGTTGAACCTGCCCTCGGCGTCGGCCTCGGAAATGGGCTCCCTGCGGAGGCGTCCCAGGCTGTCGATCACCGGGCTGCCATTGGCATCGGTCACCAGCTCGTCGAACTGGTTCCCGCGGAAGGGACGGAAATCGGATACGTCTGCGTAGCTCATGGGGCGGTACACATCCTGCACCCACTCGTTCACGTTCCCGGCCATGCAATAGAGGCCGTAATCATTGGGCCAGTAAGATCTGACCGGCACGGTGATGGAACCGGCGTCGTTCAGACTCCCGGCAACCCCCATCAGGTCCCCTTTCCCGCGCACGAAGTTGGCGCGCATCTCACCCATGTTCCTGGGATTGTCGTTGCGGACATTGTGTCCGTTCCAGGGGAAGGTGCGGCGCTCCCAGATCAGTTCGTCCACGGTGTTTCCCACCAGTCCGTAGGCGGCAAATTCCCACTCGGCCTCGGTAGGCAGCCTGTATTTGGGCAGCAGGATCCCGTCCTCCACATTCACCAGCCGTGACTCCACATTGGGATTGAGGCTGGGGATCGGGTTGACGATATTGGGGGTATAGATCCCATAAATGTAAGCTTCGGTGTTGAAGTTCCGCTCATCCTGCTGATCGGTGGAAAGCTCGATGTGGCCCATGTCCACCAGGATCTTCTCATTCACGCGGTCGGTCCTCCAGATGCAGTAGTCCTGGGCCTGGAGCCAGCTGACGCCCACCACCGGGTACTCGTTGAAGGAGGGATGGCGGAAGTAATACTCCACGAAAGGTTCGTTGTAAGCCATGGGATCGCGCCACACCAGCGTATCGGGAAGCGCAGCCTGCACCACCTGCGGGTTGTTCATTCCGAACACCCTGTTCAGCCAGTGGATGTACTCGCGGTAGTCCACGTTCCGGACCTCCGTGATGTCCATGTAGAACGAACTGACAGTCACCCTGCGGGGTACGTTGTCCCACTCATAGAGTACCTCGTCCTGGGTGCTTCCCATGGTGAAGGTACCTCCTTCGATGAGGGTAAGTCCGGGTCCTGTTTCCTGCTCCACGGCGGTTTTGACTTCAAATCCTCCGTTCTCGGGAGTGTTGTAGGCCCATCCGGTGGTCGAGGATGCCTTACCGGAAGAGGTAATATCCTTGCCTCCGCAACCCCACAGCAACATCCCTGCGACAAGAACCGGGAACAGTCTCATTATCATTTTCATGGCTTGCAATTTTTTTCTGTTTTTAACTGTACACGTTGAGACAACTAACAAAACTAACTAAATTTTAGGACATTTTATTGCCCTGTGTTTTTCTGATTTATAAAGGTTTTCAAAAATTATCACCAGTGAAATTTCGTGTGCCCCCAGGCTCGGAATGTGTACCTCCGGAGCCGATAATTTGGCATCGTAACTGTACCTCACCCTGAACTGGTCGTTGCCGTATCCGGCGGAAAAAATCAGGGTCCCGTAGGAGAAATTGAGGTCCTGCCTGAACCAGATCCCTCCCAGTACGCTCCTGAAGACCACTTCCAGTCCGTAGTTCAACTGCTGGTAGATATCCTGCTGCATGAACACCAGGTTGGGAGAGAGCTGCAACACCTCCCGTCCAAGCCTTTTCTCGTAGATGGGGATCATGGCGCCCACATGGGCCGTATATTTTCTCAACAACCGGGTATTGGGATCCTCCGAGGGTGAAGTATAAGGCTCAAGCAGGTGGTGGGCGGCGATCCCTCCGTATACCCGGCGCCAGAAAACCCCGAAACCCACCGCGAAATCGGGATAAACCCGCGAATAACCAGCCAGGGTGGTGGTACCCGCTCCGCTCAGCTGATCGGGAAGGATGAGTCCCTCCGCGTTCATGTTCCGCTGGCCCACCGAAGCCTGGAATCCCCCGGTCACCATCAGTTCCCGGTTCACCTGCAGGTGATAGGCGTAGATGGCATCCACCGACAGGGTATTGAAAATACCGCCTCCCTGGCGGTCATTGATTACATGGACACCCACACCACCGTGCAACTGGTCGACGAACTGCTCATAGGCAGCGTGGTAAGTGGAGTAGGGATCGACGGCTCCCGGCCACTGGTTCCGGTACCCCAGGGTCACCTTCACGGGCCCTTCCAGTCCGGCCATCCCGGGATTGAGAAAGAGCGGATTGGCATAGAACTGCGAAAACGCCGGATCCTGCGCCCTCCCCTCCAGCAGGGTGATGGCCAGCATCCAGAACATGACGCTCATTCCCTTATATCCGCTTTCCTTACTCAAACCCTGTAAGTTTTGAAATCTGACTTCTGTTGCTTTTGCGATCTGACTTCTGTTGCTTTTGCGATCTGACTTCTGTTGCTTTTTTACTCTAACCTCTAACTTCTGACCCCTAACCCGCAGCAACATTATTGTTGTTGCGCGCAACAACATAATTGTTGCTGCGTTATACTATCAACGTCAAAAAACTGGAAACCTGCATGTACGCTTAGCCGTTTTCACTTTTTTCAATGAAAAAACTGTTTTTCCTCCTCCTTCTGCACCTCCCTTTCTTCCTGTCCGCACAGGTTGAATCCGTTGTTGTTCAATGGGATGAAACACCTTCTCAACCTTTCTTTCCTGATGGTTTATACGCGGATGGAGAAAATACGTTACCATATCTCACCAGAAAAATCCTGTGGGACACCGGTGATGCGGTCCCGAGGGCCCGGGTGACGGTCACGGAGACCGCTCCGCTGGCGGTACAGCCGGATCCCATGATCCCTACCGCGAACGTGGGGAAAACGCCCCGGGTGAAGGTGGAGCTGGTCAGGGAAAAGGGGCAGCCCTATGCGGTGGTCAGCGTCCGGCCATTCATCAGATCGGGAGATGGCACCCTGCAGAAGGTGGTCTCCTTCCGGATCGAGCTGGAGCCCGAGATGGCCCTTGCCCCGTTGAAAAGTGCACAGACCGGGCAATGGAGCGACCACTCTGTGCTGGCCTCGGGGGAGTGGTTCCGCATTGCCGTGGAGCAGAGCGGGATCCACAAGCTCACCTACCAGCAGCTGGTCACCCTGGGCCTTCCCAATCCCGCCACAGTGAGGATCTACGGCTCCGGGGCACGCCTTCTTCCCGAGAACTTCTCGGAAGGATACATCGACGACCTCCGGTCCGTTCCATTTCACATGGCCAAGGGGAGCGACGGGTTGTTCGGTCCCGGGGACTATATTTTATTTTACGCACAGGGACCGGTGGCCTGGGAATATGACACGGAGGAGGCCATGTTCCTCCATGACCTGCACACCTATTCCTGGAAGGGGTATTATTTTCTCACCAGCGGACAGGGAGAGGCAGACGGTCCTGAAACAACGGAGCTGAGCAGCGAACCGGCCACAGAAACGGTCACCGGCTACGATTTCCTGGCCCACCGCGAGGACGAGACCTACAACCTGATCAAGTCGGGCAAGGAGTGGTTCGGGGATAACTTCAATGTGAACCTGGAGGAACACTACCCCTTCGCCCTGCCCGGCCGCATCACTGGTGAGGCGGCCCGCATCCGGATCATCGCCGCCGCCCGCTCGGGGGTCACCTCCACCTTCTCCGCCCTGGCCAACAACCAGCCCCTGGGAAGCATCGAGTGCCGGGGCACCAACCTGAGCAACTATACCGCCACTTTCGCCTATGAGGGAAAGGGGCTCTATTCCCATGTGCCGGGCCAGGACAACCTGACCGTCACCCTCAAATACAACCGGCCCGACTCCAACTCCGAGGGGTGGCTCAACGCCATCACCCTCAATGCCCGGGCGCCCCTGCAGCTCAGGGGATCGCAGACCGCCTTCCGGGATATGGAAAGCGTGGGAACGGACCGGGTGAGCGAGTTCCGGGTGTCCGGAAGCAGTTCGACCACCGTGGTCTGGGAGATCACCGATCCCGGCAATCCGAAACGGGTACCCCATACCCTGCAGGGATCCGAGGCGGTGTTCCGGCTCTCCACAGACCAGCTGAGGGAATTCATCGCCTTTAATCCGGGCGGGGAGTTCCCGGCACCGGAGATCGAAGGGGACGGACTGGGGGCGGTCCCCAACCAGGACCTCCACGGACTGGGGCATCCCGACATGGTGATCATCACCCCGGAGGTGTTCCTGGAGCAGGCGCAGCGGCTGGCGGAGCACCGCACAACCCTGGATGGGATGGAGGTGGCCGTGGTGCTGCAGCAGCAGGTGTTCAACGAATTTTCATCAGGGACCCCCGATGTGTCGGCCATCCGCAATTTCATGAAGATGTTCTACGACCGGGCCGGGGGCGCAGGGGAGTATTGCCGCTACCTGCTGCTGTTCGGCGACGGCTCCTACGACAACCGCAACCGGACCCCCAACAATCCCAACCTGATCCTCACCTACCAGTCGGACAACTCCCTGTCGCCGGTCCCCTCCTACGTCTCCGACGATTTCTTCGGGTTGCTGGATACGGATGAGTCGATGATCACGGGCCTGCTGGATATCGGGATCGGAAGGCTGCCGGCTTCCACCGTGGAGGAGGCTGAAGAGCTGGTGGACAAGATCATCGGGTACAGCGAGCCGGACAGGCAGGGGGAATGGCGGAACGTGCTCTGCTTTATCGGGGACGACGAGGACAACAATGTGCACATGCGCCAGGCCGACGAACTGGCCACCTACGTGAAGACCCGCTATCCCGCCTACAACATCAACAAGATCTACCTGGATGCCTACCCGCAGGAGAACCTGGCCACCGGTCCGCGCTACCCCGACGTGACCCGTGCCATCAACGACCAGGTGAACCGGGGCGCACTGATCGTCAATTACACAGGCCACGGCGGACCCAACGGGCTGGCCCACGAAAAGATCATGACCACCAACGACATCCTCTCCTGGTCCAATGCCGGGCGGCTGCCCCTCTTCATGACCGCCACCTGCGAGTTCAGCCGGTACGACGAGTACGACCACAAGCAGGACCAGGAGATCACCTCCGCCGGCGAGGAAGTGCTCCTCTCACCGGCCGGGGGCGGGATCGCCCTGTTCACCACCACCCGGCTGGTCTACTCCGGTCCCAACCACGAGTTGAACGAAAAGTTCTACGAGGTGGTTTTCGAGAAGGACGGCAGCGGGGAGAGCAACCGGCTGGGCGACATCATCCTTTACAGCAAGAACAACACCGGGTCGGGGATCAACAAGCGCAATTTCACCCTGCTGGGCGATCCCTCCATGAAGCTGGTCTATCCCCAGCAGCGGGTGGTGACCGATTCCATCAACGGTGTGGATATCGCCGAGGCGTCCGACACCCTTTCCGCCTTCCAGTGGGTCACCGTATCGGGCCATCTGGAGACCCAGGGGGGAGCGATGCTGGAATCCTTCAACGGAACGGTTTACCCCCTGGTGTTCGACAAGGAGAAACTGGTGGAGACCCTGCAGAACGACGGCGGCCGGGAATGGAGCTTCTATACGCGCAACAACATCCTTTACAGCGGGAAGACCACGGTGAAGGACGGCCGCTTCAGCTTCGGGTTCTTCGTCCCCAAAGACATCAACTACGCTTTCGGGAGCGGGAAGATCAGCTATTACAGCAACAACAGCGAGATCGATGCCCACGGTTCGTGGGAAGGCTTCGCCGTGGGGGGCATCGGGAGCGACAACGCCTCCGACACCGAACCGCCCCGGATCGAACTCTACATGAACGATACCCTTTTCGTTCCGGGAGGGATCACCGATCCCCACCCCACCCTGCTGGTGCAGGTGAGCGACAACTTCGGCATCAATACCACGGGGAACGGCATCGGGCACGACCTGACCGCCACCCTGGACGGGGACCGGGCCCGGGCGGTGATCCTCAACGAATTCTTCCAGGCCAACACCGACAGCTACAATTCAGGGACCATCCGCTACCCTTACAGCAACCTGGAGGAGGGACGGCACCGGCTGGCGGTGAAGATCTGGGACATCCACAACAACTCCGCCGAATCGGAGCTGGAATTCGTGGTGGTGGAATCGGAGGAGATGCTGCTGAAAAACCTCTTCAATTTCCCCAATCCCTTCTTCGAGGAGACCTTCTTCAGCGTGGAGCACAACCGGCCCGACCGGGAGATGCGGCTGGTGATCAAAATCTACACCCTGAACGGGGAGATGGTCCGGATCCTCGACAGGCAGATCTTCTCGCCCGGATACCGGCTGGAGCCGGTGCAGTGGGACGGCACCTCCGCGGGCGGCCAGAAACTGGGCGGCGGGATCTACCTCTACAATGCCACCCTCCGGACGGAAGAGGGCGAAGTGGCCTCGGAGAGCGGCAAACTCCTCATCACCCGGTAGGGCCGGCGGTGAAAATGTTAAAAAACTGAAGGGGGCATATACTAAAGGAAACCGAATTACGTACTTAAAGAGTGCCTGCGGAGGCGGTTACGGACCGCCCGTTATCACATTAATCGTTATATTTGCAGACCAAAAACAAACCAATGTCAAAAGGATTGAGATCGTTATTGATCGCGTTGATGAGCGGATCGCTGATGCTGAGCATGCCCGCAGTGTGGGGGCAGATCAATTCGGGCGACCTGGATGGATCGGATGCGCTGAACACCATACAAACTTCCCTCCCGTTCCTCACCATTGCCCCCGATTCACGGTCGGGTGCCATGGGAGATGTGGGGGTCGCCAGCGAACCCGACGTGAATTCCCAGCACTGGAACATGGGAAAATACGCCTTCCTGGACAGCCGCGGGGGCTTTGCCATCTCCTACACCCCCTGGCTGAGGAACCTGATCCCGGACATCAACCTGGCCTACCTGGCCGGATTCTACCGGATCGACGACCAGCAGGTGATCAGCTCCTCGCTCCGCTATTTCTCACTGGGTAACATTGTGTTCACCGATATCACCGGAACGGTCACCGGTCAGTACAACCCCAATGAATTTGCGGTGGACGCCGGGTACTCCCGCCTTTTCACCGACTATTTCTCAGGGGGGATCGCCTTCCGGTTCATCCGTTCCGACCTGACCAGCGGGCAGAACACCGCCGACGGGCAGGAAACCCGTCCGGGCATCTCCTTCGCCGCCGACCTGGGCTTCTACTACCAGCGTGAGGTGGACCTTGGTTCGGGCGATGGCGAATGGGCCGCCGGTGCGTCCATCACCAACATGGGGACCCCGGTCTCCTACACGGTGGATGCCGACAAGACCCCCATCCCCACCAACCTGAGGCTGGGCGGACGTTTTACTTATCACATCGACGACTACAACAAGATTTCCGGGATGGTCGACCTGAACAAGCTGCTGGTCCCCACCCCGCCGGTCTGGGAAACCGATACCGCCACCAATGAACAGGTGGTAATCAGGGGCAAGGAGCCCCCGGGATCGGTGGTGGTCGGCATGTTCCAGTCCTTCTATGATGCCCCGGGCGTGCTGAAAAACAGCGGGAACTACAGTGTGATCACCGAGGAGTTCCGGGAGATCGCCTACAGCATCGGTGCAGAGTACTGGTACCGCAACCAGTTCGCCATCCGGACCGGTTATTTCCACGAGCACTCCACCAAGGGGAACCGCAAATACTTCACCGTTGGCGTGGGCCTCCGGCTGAACGTGTTTGCACTGGACTTCTCCTACCTGGTGCCCACCAACGGACAGAACAGTCCGCTGGCCAATACCCTCCGGTTCACCCTCGGGTTCGACTTCGCCGACCTGTAGTGCAGGCCGCCATGTCCCACCGGATCGGATTCGGATACGACGTGCACCGCCTCGCAGCGGGTGAATCCCTCGTGCTGGGCGGCGTGGAGATCCCCCATGAGAAGGGGACCGTGGGCCATTCCGATGCCGACGTGCTGCTCCATGCCATCTGCGATGCCCTGCTGGGGGCCCTGGCCCTCGGGGACATCGGCACCCACTTCCCGGATACCGATCCCGCCTACCGGGGGATCGCCAGCACCGAACTGCTGAATAAAACCATGGAGCTGGTCCGTTCACACGGGTACACGTTAGGCAATCTGGATACCACCCTCTGCCTCCAGGCCCCGAAGATCGCCCCACAGATCCCTGCCATGCGGCGCCATATCGCCGCAGCGCTTGGAGTGGACCCGGGACAGGTGTCGGTGAAGGCCACCACAGAGGAGAAACTGGGGTTCACAGGGCGGGAAGAAGGCGTTTCCGCGTACGCGGTGGTCCTGCTCCAAACAGCCTCCATTTAAACTGATTACAGATTGTCCCCATCCCCGCGAAACCACCATTGCGCAGTGAATGAGAATCGCTATATTTGCGTGTTAGTCGAATAACAACCTGCGTGGAGAACAAGAAAACAGTGGTGCTCGGGGCCAGTCCCAATCCGGTCCGCTTTTCCTACAAAGCGGTGAAGAGCCTGATGCGGCACGACCAGGAGGTGGTGGCGGTGGGGTTCCGGACCGGGCTGATCGAGGAACAGGAGATCCTGGTGGGTCAACCGCCCATCGACAATGTCCACACCGTCTCCATCTACATCGGATCCTCCAGGCAGGAAGAGTATTACGACTACATCTTTTCCCTGAATCCGAAACGGGTGATCTTCAATCCCGGAACGGTGAATCCTGATTTTATGGGAAAACTGCAGCACGCAGGGATCGAACCTGTGGGCGGCTGCATGCTGGTGATGCTGAACGAAGGGACCTATTGAGTGGCGCTGGTGATGGCCCTGCAGATTGCGATCCCTGCATCTTGTTGTTGACCGAAGTAAAACAGACAATCCACCCCTGATGGAATCCATTGAAACTCTTGAACGGCTTGATGAACTCATCGTTAAGGAAGAGGGGGTGCTCCTCTACTTCTCCAGCCAGCACTGCAACGTATGCAAGGTGCTGAAGCCCAAGGTGAAGGAGCTGCTGGAGGAGGAGTTCCCCAGGATGCGCATGGGCTATGTGGATACGGAGCTCAGTCCGGCGCTTGCCGGTCAGCACCGGGTCTTCACCATCCCCACCATCCTGATCTTCTTCATGGGGAAAGAACAACACCGCTTCAGCCGCAACATCAGCCTGTTCCAGCTGGAGGAGGCCATTGCCAAGCCCTACGGGATGATTTTTGAGTAGGGCAGCGGATCCATCATGTCGATTCTTGAGACCGGTTGCTCATCTGAGAACTTCAGGCCGATTCTTGAGGCCGGTAGCTCATCCGGGATTTTCAGGCCGATTCTTGAGGCCGGTTGCTCATCCGGGATTTTCAGGCGGGATCTTCCATGTTTCGACCCTCCTTTCGATTTTTGAAAATAGAAAGTAACTCATTATATGATATTTGCGCCAATTGAGGGATAATAATTATAACCTCGAAATCAATTATTATGCCTTAGTTTGCCAAAAACACCCATAGGAGCTTAATAGATATACTTCATAAGATTCCATGCAAGCCAACGGGGCATCCAACACATAAAAATTATAAGGAATACGGAACTTATTCTTAGAGTTTGATACCAATTCAAGTG
>CAZNSZ010000076.1:0-3400 GCA_964575865.1 uncultured Bacteroides sp.
ATCTACCATCAAATTCGAAAAAATGATCAGCAGAAGTTCAAAGTTATCGAATATAATCCACCAGGTCTTATTACTATTGAAACCATAGATAATTCAAGTCCGAAATTTAGAAGGACTTTCAAATTGAATCAGGCAAATGGACAGACACATCTAGATGACACATTTGAAGTAGATACAGGTTCACCTGTCCTGCTTGAAAGATTGTTTAAAAACAAGATAGAAACAGCTGTATCCAAAAACCTTCATAATCTAAAGGATTTATTAGAAAACGGGAAGACAATGCTGCCAGACGGAAGGTCTGTTCATATTTAATAGCGCTATTCACCATGAAAAAGAGTGTAGACCAAAACCAAAGGATATTGGCCGTTGCTAGAAGTAAATTTCTCAGGTATGGATTTCACCGGATGTCCATTGACAGTATCGTCAGGGATTTGCGAACCAGCAAGAGTACAATTTATAAGTATTATCAAACAAAGGAAGATCTAATTAAAGCTGTCATCGATCAACTTAACAATGAAATCAATGATCGTCTGAATGAAATAATCAGTGATGATGAACAATCCTTTTGCGGTAAATTAAATTCAGTAGTTGAATTTACCAGAAATACGCTAACTGAGATCAATGAGGAGTTTCTTCAAGATCTTAAACTCTACACTCCGGAAATCTGGGAATATTATGAAAAAGGCAGAGAATATCGAATTGATAACTACTATAGAAAACTATTTAATGATGGCGTGATTGAAGGAGCGGTAAGAAAAGACATTGATCTTGAAATCCTAATGAAGGTATATTTCAACCTTACGGAAATGACTGTAGATGTGGATCAGTTTAGCAAGGTCAATTATTCAAATCAAGATTTGTATGCAGTAATATCCAAGGTCTTTCTTGAAGGAGCCTTAGTCAGAAATACGAAGAATTAATCATCAAAAAATTAATGTGAAATGAAAATTCATAGAATAAAAACAGGAAGAGTCAAAGTAAAACTGAATCAAATTAGTAGGGCAAATGGAATGGCCCCGAAGCTAACCAAAGTTTTTTTTGATAAACAGTGGTCGGATTGGTTACCGATTTATGCCTGGCTTATTGAACACGATGAAGGTTTATTTGTAGTGGATACCGGAGAAACACATAAAACAGGTAGTAAGGGCTATCTGCCCAAATGGCACCCATATTATTCAATGGCTGTACAATTCGATGTAAAGCCTGAAGAGGAAATCGGTCCACAACTCTCAAATATGGGCATTGATCCCAGTAAAGATGTGGGAAAAGTAATAATGACCCATTTACATACAGACCATGCAGGCGGAATGCATCACTTCCCAAATTCTGAAATACTAATTGAAAAAGATGAGTATGATTCAGCTAGCGGTTTAACGGGTATTATGGGCGGATACCTGCCTCACAGATGGCCTAAATGGCTAAATCCAACATTGATAAGCTTGGATACCAAACCGTTTGGTCCATTTGAAAAGTCGCTTTCGTTAACAAAAGATGGATCGATCATGATTGTTGCTACACCAGGACATGTAGCTACACATATGTCGGTGATCGTGAAAATGAACGGTATTTATTATTTCCTGGCCGGGGACGCCTCCTATACTGAGAGCAATATGGTTAACGGGATACCAGATGGAGTAGGAACGAATGATTCTGAGGATACACTTGTAAGGATCCAGGAATTCACCAAGAAATACCCAACTGTCTACCTTCCGTCTCATGATCCTGAATCAGCTAATAGGATGGATAATCAGATTATTGTTCCTCTTTATGAAAAGGAATATGAATATAGTAGCTAGTGAAGGAAAAAAGCCGTATGAATCTCCTGGAATTTTAACAATCTGGAGCCCTGCCCTGCAAATGATCGGTACTATAATTCTGATATTTGACTATTCATTCGTTGAGTTTTGTCAGGATCAACAAAGTTTCATAAATGAACTTCATTTCAGCGGATGAGTAGAGCTTTGGCAGGCCATATTGCAAAATGATATTGATAATTGATATATTTGCTTATACAACGCTATAGCACAGGCGTTTAAGTAAGCGCTGTTCCAATATGGTATTTCTATGCACCTAACTCACAAGATGTTTATTCAAATGTTTATCCCAACAAAAAAACCAACCAGTCAGATCTTACTCCAAGTGGTTGGTTATCAACTGTGGGCCCAGCTGGGCTCGAACCAGCGACCCCCTGATTATGAGTCAGGTGCTCTAACCAGCTGAGCTATGGGCCCTGAAATATCCGGGACTGGTTATTTCCCTGATTTTAAGGATTGCAATATTACGCAATTTACTGAAACCTGCCAATACATCCATAAGGAACGGGAGTAAAGTGGATCCTGAGCCCTGTTGGCCAGATTGGAAGCTGTATTGATATAATCATTAGGCGATCATGGGCGTTTGAAGGCAATAACGAGATAATGATTGTCTTGCACTGTACAATTATCAATCCGCAATTTGCGCATATTGTAGATATTCGGTTACTGAATGTCCATTAGGAGGGAAATGACCCTCCGATCAAGACAGAATGCCCGAACAAGGTATCACCTCATGACCGGAAGGCCGAGTCAGCTTCTCAGCAAACGATCACCCTGCCAAGAGAAATCTGCACCCAGGCCGCTGAAATCCCTCTGCGGCCTGCTACACGAGCCCCTGCACCAGCCAGAGTACCCCGAAAACCATCAGAATCAGGAAAAGGATCAGTGCCCGGTACCTGATCAGCCACTGTTTCATGATCCCGAAAACCGTTGCCGCCCGCTTCCCGAAAAGAAGATAGATGGCCGGAGGTACCAGCACGCCGGCAGAGGCGATCAGGCAGAAAAGGAGCAATATGATCACCCCGGCAGCAGGTTCCAGCTCATACGGGAGGATGCCTGTGATCCCGGTGACCACCAGGGAAGCGTTCTTGAGGTTGGGAACCGCGAAGAAGAATCCGAAGGCAAAGGACTGGGGAAACCGGAAGTTGTCCAGTTTTTCCAGCCATGCAGGGGGATCCGGATCCTGTCCTTTCCGGGGGATCTGCCTTGCGATCAGCACTGCCAGCAGCAAAAAAAGTACTCCCAGGATGATCCGGATGGTCCCGGAGCCATCGGAACTTCCCGGCGTAATCTGGAGCAATCCTGAGCCAAACAGTGTGATCATTCCCACCAGCAGAAGGCCGGTGAACCAGCCAGCAAGAAAGTACAGTGCATTCGAAGAGGCCCTGCGGGTCATCAGCAGGATCAGCAGGGCGAGGACCGGGGAGGGACTGGCTGCAATCCCCAGGGCCATGGGCATGGAGGCACGTAGGGCATCGAACATTTGATGCATGCACTGCTATGTTTGTGGCCGAAGACAGGTCTTTTCCACCTGCCGGGCGCATATCCCCGATAAAGGTACCCTTTTATTCCGTGATCTCCGGGAA
>CAZNSZ010000076.1:3500-8457 GCA_964575865.1 uncultured Bacteroides sp.
ACGAAAATCCTCCTTTTATTCCGTGATTCCTTCGAGGACGAAATCTTCCTTCTTCAGATCGGGTCGATGGGCCACACGGGTGATCTCCATGTCGGTCACCGTCTTCTCCTTCAGGTCCTCGGTGTGGATGTGCATGGGCTGCACCTTTCCCTGAAGTCCCTCAACGGGACGGTAATCAGAAAGTGCAGTAACCGACGTGGGTTGGCCTCCCTCATCCAGGATCCGGATCTCCCGGATCCGGGCACTGCTTTTTTCGATGAGGAACCGGGCCTTCATCCCTTCCGGATTTCCCTCCTCCCGGACACCGATGACGTCACAGGCGCTGCCTTCCAGTTCCTCGGTCCCCTCCATGGTAAACTGCATCTCCTCCATGGAGCTGGACGAGTAATCGGAAAGGATGTAACTGGAGCCCACCCGTTCCATGTTTTCGGGGGTTGCCTTCATTTTCCGCACCTTCCCGTTGGAGGGCGTGAACACTTCGATGATCCCCTCCTCCCCGGGCAGCTGGGTGATCACGATGGTAACCCCCCTGGCACGCTCCGGTTCCTGCATCACCATCCGCATCATATCCTCTTCGCCAAACCTGCCCATCAGGATATCGTATGCTTTCTCAGCGGTGCGGCCGTTGCTCTCGGTGGTCCGGATGTGAATGGAGAGTTCCATCTGGCTGGTCAGCACCCGGTCAACCGCCCGGGTAAAGATGGCTTCCGGGTCCTCCTGTGCACGTAGGACCGCGACCGGGATCAGGATGAACAGACAAATGAAAAAGGCTTTTCGCAGAAGGGCAATTGATCTCATTGTGACTTGGATTCTAAAGATTTGGGCTCTAAGAATTTGGGTTTGACCAGGATGACGATGGAGGGGACCACCAGCAGGGCGCTGATCAGGCAGGTGGCAATGGAAATCACGATCAGGGCGCTGAAATAACGCATAGGGGCAAAATTGGAGATTCCCAGTGCCAGGAACCCCACGATGACCGAAAAGGCATTGTAGAAGATCCCCCTTCCGGCTGTACACAGGGTTTCCTGGACCGCATCCATGTGGGTCAGCCCTTTGGCCCGCTCGACCTTGAACCGCCACAGGAAGTGGATGGTATAGTCGATCCCCACCCCGATCATGATGGAGGAGAGCAGCGCGGTGGCGATATCCAGTGAAATGCCCAGAATCCCCATGAGCCCGAACAGGACCACGATGGCCACGGACAACGGAATGGTGGAGATCAGGCCCGCACGATGGGACCTGAAAATGAAATAAAGCAACAGAAAGACCACCACCATGGCAAAGGCCAGGGAGCGGATCTGCCCCTTGATGACCATGTCCGCCAGTTCGATCTTTGTCAGCCCGTCGCCGGTGATGAACATCACATCCGGATCGTCCGCTGTAAGCTCCTTCAGGTGGTTCACCAGGTCCTTGCCCGCCCGGTTGCTCCCGTCTTTCACCGAGATCAGGATGCGGGCATATTCAAAATTGTAATCGATGAACTGTTCGATTTCCTCCCCGTTCCCCCCCATGGAGAACACCTCAAGGAACTGGTAGGCTTCGTCGGCCGAGGCGGGAATCTGATCGTATCCCTCCTCATCCGGCCCGTAGAATCCTTTGCTCAGCTCTTTCAACAGGGTAACGGGAGAGTTCACGCTTCCCACCGCAGCATCTTTTCTGATCTCCGCCTCGTACCGTTCCATCCGGTGAAGCATCTCCGGCTGGAGCACATCGCCGTGAAAGAGCACGGAAATGTACTGGGAACCTCCAAAATGTTCGCTGATAAGCTCGGTGGATCGGCGGACCTCCGACCGTCCCAGGAAATATCCCTCGATGTTGGTATCCACCCTGACAAGCAGGATCCCCAGGGTGCCCAGGATTGCCACCCCTGCGGTCATTCCCACAATCATGCGGGGATGGTGGCTCACCCACCGCCCGAACCTGTTGAGCCAGCGGCTGGTCCTGACCGCCTTTTCCTGCCTCCGAACCGCAGCCTCGCTGGGAAGTTTGAAATAGGAGAGCAGGGCCGGCAGGAACCAGAGACTGAGAATCAGTGCGAAAGCGATTCCCGAAGCGGTCAGGACCCCCAGCTGCGCGGCCGGGACCATGCTGTGGGTGAGCAGTCCAAGGATCCCCCCGATGGTGGTCAGCCCGGTGATCACGATGGGACGCTTCAGGTCCCTGTACATCCGGCTGCTGATCCCGATCATGGAGGTGTATCCCCGCTTGCGGATCAGTTCGTGGTAGTGGGCGATCAGATGGATGCCGTAATCGTTGGCTATGGCGATGAGCATGATCGGCATCAGGATGGTGATCAGCGAAATCTTCCATCCCAGCAGCGCCATCAGTCCGAAGGACATGATGATGCTCATGGCCACGATGATGAATGGCATGATCACCCCCCTCCATTCCCTGAAAAATGAGTAGAGCATGGCCACCATCAGGATGAGCGCCAGAGGCACCAGCAAGGACATGTCGCTCCTGATATTTCCCTTGATGGAGTATGTGATGAAGGGCAATCCTCCCATCAGGACCTCTTCTTCTCCCGGATGACCGGATAGCACTTCTTCGATCTCCTCAATGATGGTATCAGGGGTGTCTGTGTTCTTGATCAGGATCATGGAAACCAGGCTGAAGTCATCGGCAAAAAAGCGGCTGGCCATTTTGTTGTCCCTGATCCTCTCCTTCAGTTGCGCTTTTGCAGATTGATCCGAGGGAATGTCGTCCAGGAATGGTTCCATGAGCATGAATCCGTCCTCGTAAGAGATCTCGCGGGCATCGAAGGGGGAAATCACACGGTCAATGCCTTCAAGTTCTCCCAGATCGTCCACCATGGCCCGCAACCTGTCCAGGGTGCCCCGGTCCACCACGTCTCCGCTGTGCAGCATCACCAGGATCATTTCGCTGCTTCCGAAAATACCGTTGAGTTCCCTGAGATGGGTCTTGTTCTCCAGATGGTCAGGCACATACTGATCCAGGCTCGGACTGATCTCCAGCCGGGGCAGCAGCAATGCCGCCAGCACGGTCAGTGCAATGGAAAGGGTCACGATGATCCCCCTGTACCTGATGATAACTTCAGACATTCCCGGTATGGATTGGACAACGGGGTATGTTGATCCCCCGGTTTAATAAACACGCAAAGCTATGCAGTAGGTTTGGAATAAACAACATGATTTTTTCAGATCCCGACGTCCCTGTCATGCCTGTTTACCGAACATCTCCGCTATTCCCTTTTCGGTGGCGGGGCTGATCCCCCGCTCGGTGATCAGCCCGGTCACCAGGCCGGCGGGGGTTACATCGAATCCCGGATTGAACACCTCAGAGGATTCCGGTACCACCCGAACACCCACCTCATGCCCATGCTGTTCATCCCAGCCAGACACATGGGTCACTTCATCCTTATGACGGAATTCGATGGGGATCTCCCTCCCGTGGTGCATCCGAAAATCGATGCTGGAGGAGGGAAGGGCCACATAGAATGGAATTCCGTTTTCTTTGGCTGCCAGCGCTTTCAGGTAGGTGCCGATCTTGTTGGCCACATCCCCGTTCCGGGTGGTCCGGTCGCTTCCCACCAGCACCAGGTCCACTTTTCCTGTCTGCATCAGATGTCCGCCCGCATTATCCACCACCACCGTATGGGGAACACCGTGCTGGCCCAGTTCCCACGCGGTAAGCCTGGCCCCCTGGTTGCGGGGGCGGGTCTCGTCCACCCAGACATGAACGGGGATTCCCTCCTCATGGGCCAGGTAGACAGGTGCGGTTGCGGTACCATAATCCACGCAGGCCAGCCAGCCGGCATTACAGTGGGTCAGGATGTTGACGGGCCGTTGATGTTCCCTGTAAAGTGCCCGGATCAGCGGAAGGCCATGCTCCCCGATGGCCCTGCAGCGGTTCACCTCCTCTTCGGCCAGCCATGCGGCCAGGTGGAACAGCCGGTCGATCATCCCCTCGCGTGATCCGGCGCAATCCACTTCTCCCAGGGCCAGCTCCACCGCATACTTCAGGTTTACGGCCGTCGGCCTGGCAGATAAGAGCTTTGCCCCCATTTCCATGACCTGGTCACACCACCCGGAAGCAGGGCTCTGCCTTGCTTCCAGGTAAAGGCCATAGGCGGCGGTCACCCCGATCAGAGGGGCCCCCCGCACCACCATACCGGCTATGGCCCGGAAGGCATCCCCGCCCTCCTTCATCGAAAATAGATCGAACCGGAAGGGCAGGTTCCGCTGGTCGATCACCATGATCTCCCCGGGATCATCTCCCATCCAGATGCTGCGGTAATGGGTGGAGCCGATGCGCATGGTGCGCTGGTTTTTATCTTATCTTTGGTGTTTCACGAATATACGAAATGCATGCCAGATTCACAGGCCATTAAGAACATCCTCTTTGACCTCGGGGGGGTGATCCTCGACATCAATGTGACGGCCACCCAGCAGAAGTTCTATGAACTGGGATTGCCTTCCCTGTTTATGCAGTATCCGGAAAACATGCTCACCGACCTGTTCTTCAAATATGAAACAGGAAAACTCTCTACGGAGGAATACCGCAACGAGGTACGCCGCATCTCGGGACTGAACCTGTCGGATCAGGCCATCGATGACGCCTGGTGTGCCATGCTGGTGGGGATCCCGGTTGAACGGACAAGGCTGCTGAGCAGGCTCAGGGAGCGTTACCGGCTCTACATGCTCAGCAATACCTGTCCGCTGCATGCCCCCGTGTTCGAGAAAATGTACCTGGATGCGGCCGGGGTACCCATGAACAGGGTATTCGACCGGATCTACTACTCCTTCGAGATCGGATACCACAAACCCGACCTTGCTGCGTGGGAATATGTGATCAGGGATGCGGACATCCGGCCGGAGGAGACCCTCTTTCTGGACGACAACATCCACAACATCAAAGCATCCCAGGAACTGGGGTTTCGGGCCATCCACATCCACGAAAGGACCACCCTGACAGACCTTGGGTTCGACCTGTAGGA
>CAZNSZ010000076.1:8557-20515 GCA_964575865.1 uncultured Bacteroides sp.
ACTTTCCCGTTACATACATGGACCAGCCTGGCGGTGGTCCCTTTCACAATGGCAGTCAGGGTTTCCATTTTTATTCCTGTTGTGCCCTTCCGGTGGCAGCGGAAGGGCGGTTGAACACAGGCGGCCTGCCACGCCGCAAAGCAAAAAAAAAGGCCGGGGTTTAACCCGACCTTCTCGTTTTAACCAATACGATATGCGTTGTCAGGTCTCCCGGCCAGGCAACAGATCATCGGATCCGGTTCCAAAATGGCTCCGGACCGTCAGAAGGGTATGATGTGTGCCTGTCATGGTTCGTTAATGTTATTGTCTTCTTATGGTGTTCCTCAATCCGTGCAGGAATAGGTGTTCCTCAATCCGTGCAAAAATAGGCTATTTCACCGGATCTGCAACCACAGATACACTGGCATTTACCTGTTTTTTAACACCATACAGGAGCAGCTCCAGGTCCTCCCCTTCCAGCTTCTGAATAATCACCTCCTCCTTCCGGATGGTGATCTGGAGGGTGCGTCCGCGGAACAGGATCTTGAAGGAAAGTGAATTCCACTGTTCGGGCAGGTGGGGATCAAAGGAGAGCATTCCTTCCCGGATACGCATACCCCCGAAACCATGAACCACCGACATCCAGGTGCCTCCCATGCTGGTGATGTGCAATCCTTCGCTCACCTCATTGTTGTAATCATCCAGGTCCAGGCGTGAGGTCCGCAGGTAGAGTTCATAGGCCCGCTGTGCTTCACCGATCCGGCTGGCAAGGATGGAATGAACACAGGGCGAAAGGGACGATTCGTGAACGGTCCTGGGCTCATAGAATTCGAAATTCCTCCGGATGGTCTCCGTATCATACTCGTCCTCGAAGACATAGATCCCCTGCAGCACATCGGCCTGCTTGATGAAACAGGAACGCAGGATCCGGTCCCACGACCAGTGCTGGTTGATGGGCCGTTGCGCGGGATCCAGGTCCGATACCCTCATCTGCTTCTTGTCCATGTACCCCTCCTGCTGCAGGAAAACCTTCTTGTTCTCCTCATAGGGAAGGTAGAGGTTTTCGATCACATCCCTCCAGCCAGAGGTCTCTTCCTGCTCATTAAACCGGGTTTGAAGCATGATCTGCCCGTATGCTTCCGGATGGGTTTCCTGAACATATTCCAGGGCCTTCAGGGTATAGGTGAGGGTCCAGCTGGCCATCTTGTTGGTAAACCAGTTGTTGTTCACATTGTTCTCGTATTCATTGGGACCGGTCACCCCCAGCATCACATACTTTCCCTTCACATCGGACCAGTTCACCCTTTGCTTCCAGAACCGTGAGATGGCGATCAGTACCTCGAGACCGTATTCTGCCAGGTACCCCGCATCCCCGGTATACCGGATGTAATTATAGATGGCGAAGGCAATGGCTCCGTTGCGGTGGATCTCCTCGAAGGTGATCTCCCATTCGTTGTGGCACTCCTCTCCGTTCATGGTCACCATCGGGTAGAGGGCCGCTCCTCCTGAAAAGCCCAGCTTCTCAGCGTTTTCGATCGCCTTCTGGAGGTGTTTATACCTGTAAATTAACAGGTTGCGGGTGACCTGCTGGGGCGCTGTACTGAGGTAGAAAGGAACCAGGTAAGCCTCGGTATCCCAGTAGGTGCTTCCCCCGTATTTCTCCCCGGTGAATCCCTTGGGCCCGATGTTCAGCCGCTCATCCCTGCCCGTATAGGTCTGGTTGAGCTGGAAGATATTGAACCGGATGCCCTGCTGTGCAGCGGTATCCCCTTCAATGACAATATCCGAATGGGCCCAGTTCCTTTCCCAGACTTCCGAATGCTCCTCAAATAACCTGGCGAACCGTGCCCCCATGGCATGGTCAAGGAGTTCCCTGCCCCGGTGCACCATCTGATCAGGTGCGTGGTTCAGGGATGTCAGCACCGAGACGTATTTATAGAGGATCACCTCCCTGCCGGGCTCCAGTTCCAGGCCGATCCGGTTCCCCACATAAGACTCCTCATGGATCACCTCCACCTCGGGTGAGAAGAAATCCTCATCCAGCTCCAGTTCGTACCCCATGGTCATGCAGGTCACAAAACCGGTCTTGCGGGTCCGGGCCTTCAGGTACCCTGTACCGGGCCCAGCGTCTGTTTCCTCGATCTCCCAGAATTTTTCCCCGTAGTTGGAGTCCCTGTTCACCACGTTCCCTTCGATATAGGGAAACAGTGCGATCCGGCCCCCGAAATCCACGGAACGGACGGCGTAACGGATGGCTCCGATCTCTTCACGCTTCATGCTCAGGAAGCGCCGGGCCTCAATCTCCAGCTTCTTCCCGCCGATCTCAACCGTGAAGCTTCTTTCCAGGTACCCCTGGCGCATATTGAGTTCGCGCCTGAAGCCTGCCGGTTGATGCCGGTGAAGATCGAGCATCTCCCCTTCCACCTCCACGTCGATCCCGATCCAGTTGGGAGCGTTCAGCACCTTTGCAAAATATTCCGGATAGCCGTTCTTCCACCATCCCACCCTGGTCTTGTCCGGGTAGTACACCCCGGCAAGGTAGTTGCCCTGGAGTGTTGGGCCGGTATACCGCTCTTCAAAATTGGCACGCTGCCCCATGTGACCGTTCCCCAGACTGAATATACTTTCCGACGCCTCCTGCATGGAGGGCTCGAATCCTTCTTCGACAATGCTCCAGGGGTCCCTGATATAATGACCATTCATCTTCTGCATTTTTAAAATTTACCGGTGTACATCCCTGACAAATAGGATCAGCACTGCAGCCACCAGGAGGGAGATACCTCCCGTCAGCAGGGCAAACATGGCGTCGCCGGCAAAAAGCGACCTGACCATGAATCCAAGGATGGTGGCTGCCAGGATCTGAGGGATCACAATGAAAAAATTGAATATCCCCATATAAACGCCCATTTTGTGAGACGGGAGCGATCCGGTCAGTATGGCATAAGGCATGGCCAGGATGCTGGCCCATGCGAGCCCGATCCCAACCATGGAGAATATCATGTACTGGGGATTCCCGATGACCATGATCGATGCCAGGCCGGCACCTCCCACCACCAGTGCCAGGGAATGGGTGATTTTCCGGTTGGTGATCCGGGCCAGGAGGGGGAGCACCATAAGGCCGAATACCGCTGCAAACAGGTTATACCAGCCAAACATCCCGCTCACCAGGTTGGCCCCTTCGTTATAGGCTGCCGTGGTGGTATCCGTGGTGCCGTACATGTGCTGGGTAACGGCGGGTGTGGTATAGATCCACATGCTGAACAATGCAAACCACGAAAAGAACTGGACCACGGCCAGCTGTTTCATGGTCACCGGCATCCGGTAAAGGTCGGTGATGATGCTCACCAGACCGTTCCGTGTTTTCCCCGATCTGACCAGCAGTGCCGTGATCAATTGAAGGATGCCGAAAGCAGCGAATCCCCCTGCCAGTATATACAGTTCCTTTTCAAGTTCAAACCGGTAGACAGGCCAGGTGAACAGCAGTCCCGCCAGGGTCCAGATGATTCCCCTCCTCATGTATTTCTGAAGCGGTTCTTCTCCGTCTGCATGCTGGTGAACCGGTTGATCCTCCGGCTCCTGAAACTGCCTTAACTCCTCCGGGGAATATTCCCTGGTCTTCAGTACCGTCCAGAGCACGGCCAGCAGAAAAACAGCACCACCCAGGTAAAAAGAGAGCCTGACCGTCTGGGGGATCTCACCGGGAGGGGCGGTGTTGGGAATGTGAAACCATTCCGAAAGGGCGTAAGGAAGCCAGGAAGCTACGAATGCGCCGATGCCGATGAAGAAACTCTGCATGGTGAATCCCAGTGTCCGCTGGTGATTGGGCAGCATGTCTCCCACAAAGGCCCTGAAAGGTTCCATGGAGACATTGATGGAGGCATCCATGATCCACAGCATCCCCACCGCAATCCAGAGGCCCGGTGAGTTGGGCATCAGGATCAGCGCCAGGGAGGCCATGACGGCTCCGACGAGAAAATAGGGTCTTCTTCTCCCCAGGCGGCCCCATGTGTTATCGCTCATGTGGCCAATGATGGGCTGAACGATCAGGCCGGTCACCGGAGCGGCGATCCACAGGATGGGGATCTGTTCGATCTCGGCACCCAGTGTCTGAAAGATCCTGCTCACGTTTCCGTTCTGCAGGGCAAATCCGAATTGAATCCCCAGGAATCCGAAACTCATGTTCCAGATCTGCCAGAATTTTAAGGATGGCTTCTTCATTTGATCAATGTTATTTGAATGTTCCGGGAACCGGCTGGGAGAACACAAAAAAAATCCCTGACCACAATGCTCCCGTGGTACCAGAGATCCTAAAAAAGCAATACCAGTTTTATCAGAGGCGGAACAAGTTCCAATGCAAAAGTATGAAAAAAGAGGGGTTAAATTCAAACAAACCAGCCAAAAAATCCAATCTAATTTACTGAATATCAAGAAACCCCTTATTTCAAACGTTTGCGGAAGGGAGCGGAATTTCAGTGAACGGAGCGCATCTCCGTGACGGAAACACGGATTTTCGCGGAAGCATTCCAGTTTCAGGAAAGGGAACGGGTGGTTCCGCGGATAACCAGTTCGGTGGGGATCACTTCGGTGAGGGCAGGATAATCTTCCTCAAGGGCGTCAATCCGTTTCAGCAGCATTTCTGTTGCCTTCCTCCCCATCTCAAACCCGTGCTGGCTCACGGTGGTCAGGGGAGGATCCGCCACGGTGGCCACCAATCCGTCGGTAAAGCCGATGACCGAAACATCCTCCGGGATCCTGAAACGCATCTGCTTCAGGACTTTCATCACCCCTGTTGCGGTCATGTCATTGACTGCAAATATGGCATCCGGCGGATCCGGCATGCGCATGATCTCCGGCGTGGCTTCCAGGGCCTCCTCATGGGTGTCGCACTTGATCATCAGGGAATCGTCCGGTTTGATGCCATGTTTCTCCAGCGCCGAAATGTATCCCCGCTTCCGCTGATAACCGATCTGCAGGTGCTGGGGGGCTGAAAAATGGGCGATCCGCCGGCAACCGGTGCGGATCAGGTGTTCCACCGCATTGAAGGCCCCGTTGAAATCATCCACGATGACCCGGTCTGTTTCCAGTTCCTCGCAGGCCCTGTCAAAAAAGACCAGGGGCATCCCCCCGTTCATCAGCTCTTTCAGATGTCCGAATTTCCTGCTTGTTTTTGCGATGGAAACCAGCAGCCCGTCAGCCTGGTTCGATACCAGCGACTGGGTGATGGCCACCTCCCTGTCATAGGACTCATTGGACTGGAAGATCATTACATTGTATCCCGCTTTCTGGGCTACCTCCTCGATGCCCGAGATTACCGATGCAAAGAAATGGTGGACGATCTGGGGTACAATAATGGCGATGGTGTAGCTTTTCCTGGACCGGAGGCTCAGGGCCACCGCGTTGGGTTTGTATTTCAGTTTTTCCACCAGCTCCCTCACCTGGGTCTTGGTGGAGGGGCTGATATCAGGGTGGTCCTTCAGAGCCCTGCTGACAGTGGATGGAGAAATGCCCAGTTCCCTGGCGATGTCCTTGATGGTTACCTGGTGAGTTTTCATGGCGTTGGTCCCCAAGGTAAAGATAGAAAAATATCCACCTTCCGGTACGCAAACTGAACAGCTGCGACCGTCAGGAAAGTTGCTTTTCAACCTTTTTACAATACAGGTGTTATGAAACATAACTTCCCACCCTTGTTTGCAACCGTTTGCGGAAACGTTTGCGGCGATTTTCGCCGGTTTCGGACCTGAAAATATTGAGCGGTGTGCGCTTATTTCCGTAATTAGCGACGCTTTTGCGCAGACTGACTCAGCAGAATATCAGTTTATCAGAAGAGTACCAGAGGTCCAGCGAGTCTGATGCTTATTAATACAGGATGACAAACTAAAACTGAACGTATGAACCAGCAAACAAAACTGATCCTGAAAGCCCTGTTACTGCTCTGGGTACTGGTTCCCCTGAACCTGGCCGCTCAAACCATCAACGTCACCGGGACCGTCACCGATGAGGCCACCGGGGAGGCACTTCCGGGGGTCACGATCATCGCCAGAGGAACCACCATCGGTTCGGTCACCAGTTTTGAAGGGAAATATACCATCCAGGTTCCTGAAGAGGCTGTCCTGGTCTTTTCATTTGTGGGATACAGCACCCTGGAGGTACCCGTGGAAGGACAGACGGAGATCAATGTGCGGATGAGCGAAGAGGCCACCGAACTGGATGAAATCGTTGTGATCGGCTACGGGACCCAGAAGAAGAGCGACAAGACCGGTGCCGTGGCCAGCATCGATGCCGATGAACTGAACAGCGGTGTGCTTACCGATCCCATCCAGGGGATGCAGGGGAAGATCGCCGGGGTCAGCATCAACAAAAAGGGGGGCGATCCCAATGCGGGATTTTCGGTGAAGATCAGGGGATCCTCCGGATTCGATTCCAACACCAATCCCCTTTACGTGGTGGACGGGGTGCCCGGGGTCGATCCCACCACCATCGCACCCGAGGACATCGAATCCTTCAATGTGCTGAAAGATGCTTCATCGACTGCCATTTACGGGGCCCGCGGTGCCAACGGGGTGATCATCATCCAGACGAAAAAGGGCGATTTCGGGAAGCCCGCCACCGTGGATCTCAACAGCTATGTGTCGTTCGACCAGGTGGCCAACCGCCTGGACATGCTCGACGCAGCGGAGCTTCGTAATTATGTGGCCGAGAACAACCTCAATTTCACCGACGGAGGGGCCAATACCAACTGGCAGGACGAGATCTTCCGTACGGGGATCTCCCAGTCACACAACTTTGCCATCTCCGGGGGAGGGGCGTCCAACAGCTACCGGGCCTCGCTCACCCATTCCAACTGGGACGGGGTGGTCAGGGGAACCTCCAAAACAAGGTCCATCGGACGGCTCAATTTCACCCAGAAAGCCATCAACGACCGGCTTACGGTCAGCGCCTCGCTGGCCGGAACCATTGAGGGCAATGATTACATGGATTACGGTGCAAGCGGCCCCAACGATGTGCTTTACCAGGCTTTTCAGCGAAACCCCACCGACCCGGTCTACAATGAGGATGGTTCCTTCTACGAGACCCAACGGGATTTCAACTATTACAACCCGGTGGCCCTGATCGAACAGATCCAGAACACCCGGGATGCCAAACGCTTCCTGGGGAACCTGAAGGCTGACTTCGAGATCGTGGAAGGACTGGTGGCCGGAGTGAACCTGGGGTATATCCGCGACGACAACGAGAATTTCTATTTCGAACCGGCAGCTGTCAGGGGCGGGACCTCCTCGGGCTACGGAAAAAGGGAATACAGCAATTTTGAATCGAAGATCCTGGAGTCGACCCTCTCCTACTCCACTTCATTGAGCGGCGGGCACAACCTCAATGCCGTACTCGGATATTCTTTCCAGGAGGACCGAAATGACGGTTTCGGCGCACAGGGCCGCGAACCCCTCTCCGACTTTGTGCAGGCATTCAACATCAAGGCCTTCAACGATGTCACCGTGGGCGATATCTGGTCCTGGTATGAAACCAACCGCCTGATCTCTTTTTTCGGAAGGGCCGTATACAATTACAACAACAAGTATTATGCAACCCTGACCGTGCGACGGGACGGTTCCTCCCGTTTCGGGGCCAACCAGAAATGGGGCTGGTTCCCGTCCGGATCGGTGGCCTGGAATATGAAACAGGAGGATTTTCTCACCAATTTCACCGCCCTGAGCATCCTCAAATTGCGCGCCGGATTCGGTCTTTCCGGAAACCAGGAGATCGGGAATTACCATTCCATCGGGGTGGTCAACATCGATGGCACCACCGTGAATTTCGAGACCGGGGAGTCGGCTGTGAAATTCAGCCAGCCCTATAACGACAACCCGGACCTGAAATGGGAGGAGAACAGGGAGATCAATGTGGGCCTCGATTACGGATTCCTGGCTAACCGGATTTACGGTTCGGTGGAATATTACTACAAAACCACCTATGACCTCCTGGCCGAATATGCGGTCCCGGTCCCGCCCAACATCGTGGGCAGAACCTGGGCCAATGCGGGGGAGATCAGCAACCAGGGGATCGAATTCAATGTCAGCTTCGGAGCGGTAACCCGGGAGAACTTCACCTGGAAAACCTCCCTGGTATTTGCCCGCAACAAGCAGAAGATCGTCTCACTCTCCAGTGAAAACTTCGAATGGACGGAAGCGGACAAGAAGAAGGGCTGGTTATCGGGCCGCGGCCTGGTAGGCGACCAGAACTGGACCCAGCTGATCGAGGAAGGATATGAGCTGGGGACCTTTTACATGCCCGAGTATGCGGGTCTTTCGGATGATGGCAAATTCCTCTTCTGGACTGCGGCAGGCGGGGTCACACGCAACGTGGAGGATGCAGAGAGAAGGGTCGTGGGGACCGCCCTCCCCGATTTCGAACTGGGATGGTCCAATTACTTCACCTTCTTCAGGGATTTTGATGCCAGCATCACCATCCGGGGGGTGTACGGGAACGATGTGCTGAACGTGACCCGGATGGTATTCGAAAATCCGACCATCCTCCCCACCCTGAACACACTCACATCGGTGCAGGACGAGATCGAGCGGGGCCTGACCGATGCTCCCAAGGTGAACAGTTACTACCTGGAGGATGGGTCCTTCATCCGGCTTGACAACCTGTCTGTGGGGTACAACGTGGGGCTGAGGGAGAACGACTGGATCCAGAAGATCCGGATCTATTTTTCCTCCAACAACCTGCTGACCCTGACCGGATATAGCGGGATCGACCCGGAGACCTCCTACGACGGAAAGGAATTCGGGCTGGACATGTACAACGTCTATCCCAAGACCAGGACCTACACCTTTGGATTACAGGTTACCTTTTAAAACTGGAAAGCCATGAAAAAGATAGCAAGCATTTTAATAGCCGCCATTGCCGTCACCTCCTGTGTGGACCTGGAGGAGGAGTTGTATGACCGGCTTCCCGGTGATAAATATCCCGAGAATGAAATTCAGGGAGCCCTGATCACCGGTCCCATCTACGAACCCATGCGCGATTTCCTCGACTGGGGCGGCTGGTGGTTCTGCCAGGAGGTTCCCTCGGACGAGGTCACTTTCCCCACCCGGCATACGGACTGGGACGACGGCGGAAAATGGAGGGTGCTTCACCAGCATACCTGGACCAACACCACCGAGGCCATCAGTTCCATGTGGAGCAGATATTACCAGGGCGTCGGGGAGGCCAACCAGCTGCTGGAACTGCTGGGCGAGGAAAACGAGGATCCGGCAGCAAGGGCCACGGTGGCAAAGATCAAGATCATGCGGGCTTACTATTATTACCTGCTGATCGATAACTACGGGGATGTCCCGTTCGTCACCTCATTCTCGGATGCGGAGGAACAGCCGGGCAAAGATGACCGGGCCGATATCTGGCAGGCCATCGTGGCCGACGTGGAGCAAAGCATTCCGCACCTGGGGACGGGCAGGTCCAAGAACGCAGTGACCAAAGGAATGGCCTTCTCCCTGCTGGCCAAGCTCTACCTGAATGCAGAGGTATATACCCGGACCGCCTACTGGGCAGAGGCAGAAGAGGCCTGCGACAGTGTCCTGGCCCTGGGATACAGCCTGGAGGCCGATCCGCTGGCTCCCTTTGTTACGGAGAACCAGGAGTCGCCCGAAAATATCTTTACCATCCCCTATGATGAGGATACCTACCAGGGATTCAACCTGCACATGCGTACCCTGCATTACAACCACAACCTGACCTTCAACATGACCGCCGGGCCTTGGAACGGCTGCGCGGCACAAAGCGATTTCTACAACAGCTATGAGGACGGGGACATCCGTAAGGAGGAAGGGTTCCTGGTCGGACAGCAATACACTTCCGACGGGCAGGAGATCGTGGACCCGGTGGCCGGTTCCAACCTGATCATCGATCCTTACATCCCGGCCCTGATGATGGACCTGACCTATACCTACCAGGAGATCCGGATGTCGGGAGCCCGGGTGGCTAAATTTGAAATCAAGAAAGGGGCCAAGGCCAACCTTTCCAACGACTTCCCGATCTTCCGGCTGGCCGACATTTACCTCATGAAGGCCGAGGCAATGCTCCGGCAGGGCAAAGCGGCAGGCCAGGCGGTGGAATATGTCAATCCGCTCCGTGAGCGGGCCAATGTGGATCCCTGGACGGGGGCCGATCTTACCCTTGAGTCCCTTTTAGCGGAACGGGGCCGGGAAATGTTCTTCGAAGGGCACCGCCGCCAGGACCAGATCCGGTTCGGGACCTTTAACGATGCCTGGTGGGAAAAACAGGCCGACGGACCGGACAGGAACACTTTCCCGATCCCGCAGTGGGTCATCGATGCAAATCCAAACCTAGCGAATTAACAACCAATACACACGTCCATTTTAAAAATGAAAATTATGAAAAACAAGAATGTAAAAGGATGGGCCAGACTGCTGGTGCTGGCCATGGCGGCCATGCTGGTCATGGTTTCCTGTAAGGATGATGAAGATCCCGAACCCCCCGTGCTGGTGGAAGACGGTCTTTACATCCAGGGTGACGGAACCGCCCTGACCGAACTCTCCAGTGACGGGCTGATGTCCCGGGCCAAAAACGAGGTGGTCCAGGCAGAGCGCTCCACCCTCTATGAAATGTACATTGCAGTGGAAGGCGGTTCTGCCGGATTCAACGTTGTGAATGTGGTCGGCGGTGAAGCCACCTCCTGGGGTCCCGGATCGGACTTCGCCATGGTGGCCGAGGGAGACCTCGATGTGGAAGAACCCAAGAACGGCCTATGGCGGGGTTCCTACACTGAAAGCGAATCGCCCTTCACTGTTCCGGAAGACGGGCTCTATTACGTGGCCCTGGATACCGAACTTGGCGTGATCGTGGTTGCCAAGGTGGTATGGGGACTGATCGGCGGCGCCACCCCCGGCGGATGGAGCGATGACACCCCGATGACCATGGGTGCCTTTGACCTCAACTCCATCACCTTTACGGTGGAGGATGTCACCATGCTTGAGAACGAATGGAAAATGCGCTTCTCGGGCGGATGGAAGATCATCCTGGATGCGGATTATGACCTGGGCGGAGGCTCCACCGGGATCAAGGTGAATACCAATTTCGGAGGTTCTCTGACCAGCCTGGATCCGGGTGGATCCAACATCAACAACTCCGAGTATGCGATTTATGCCTTCACCATGACCTGGACCCTGGGAGACGGACACGAAGCCACCCAGACCAAGACCGGTGATGCAGAACCGCTGCCCGAATACCCCGAATCGCTTTACATGATCGGTGCCAGCATCGGAGGCTGGGACTGGGCGACCAACGGGATCGAAATGATTCCGGTCCACAGCCATCCCAATGCCTTCTGGAGAATCGTCTGGATCGAATCCGGCGTGGCCGATGCAGGGGTTAAGTTCGCCCCGCAGATGGAATGGGTCGGCGACTTTGGTGTGGCCGATGGCAGCCAGCCCGGCGTGGGAGACCACCTGAAAGGCGGCAACAACCTGCCCGACGTGGCCGAATCGGGGTACTACATGGTATGGGTGGACCTGGAGCGTGACTCCATCTCCGTGACCTCTCCCGAGGTGTACCTGATCGGTGCCACGCTCAGTGCCGACGGCGTATGGGACACCCCCAATCCGGATGCCCTGTTCACCGTGGACAATGCCAATGAAGTGGTGACCATCACCAAGGATCTGTTTGCCGGTGAACTCAGGATGTATGCCTGGCACAAGTGGCACTATGACTGGTGGCAGCACGAGTTCATCATCCTGAACGACGTGATCGAGTATCGCGGAACGGGTGGTGACCAGGAGCGTGTGAATATTGCTGCAGGCAATACCACCATCGACCTGAACTTCAAAACAGGAGCAGGGTCCATTACCCAGTAGCCTCCTGGATGGTTAAAAAAGAGGGTGTCTCAAAAGGACACCCTCTCTATTTTATTATCAGGATTACAATTCGTAACGTGCTTATTTACTGCGTAAAAAATGCCAGGTTACT
>CAZNSZ010000077.1:0-7165 GCA_964575865.1 uncultured Bacteroides sp.
CCCAGGGTATGTACCTCCAGCGGCAGGTACTGGGTCCTGTTTTTTGGCACGATCACCTCTTCAAAGGGGCGCCAGTGCCCTGTGATAAAATCTGTGATCCCCACCCGGGCGGGATATTGTCCGCTCATGATGCTGGCACGGGTGGGAGAGCACACCGGGCATGCCGCATAGGCATCGGTGAACCGGATCCCCTCCCGGGCCATCCGCGTCAGGTTCGGAGCTTCATTGAAACGGTTGCCATAAGCAGGCAGGTCGGCCCATCCCAGGTCGTCGGCAAGAATGAAGATTACATTGGGCTGGGATCCCGACATTCCAGTCTCAGGAACGGTCCGGCAACCGGTTGTCAGTGCAAACAGAATAAGCATCAGCGGCAGGTTGATCCCACCGGCCTTCTTGCTGGTCATGTTGTATTTGTTTTGGAACATTCATCTGTAAATATAATGCTATATTTAGGGAAGTTAACAGTAAAGGGCATGGATCTCAGCATTTGCAGGGCATGCCGGCAGACCACAAATAATTTTTGAAATCCTATGGAAAACAGAAGAAGTTTCATTAAGAAGACGGCCCTGGGCGCCGCCGGTGCCTCTGTGGCCATGACCCCGCTGTCCGCACGGTCCTATTTCAGGATCCAGGGAGCCAACGACAGGGTCAACGTGGCGGTGATCGGTTTGAGGGGGAGGGGAAAGGCACTCATGGATGCATTCACGGACCTCTACGGTCAGGGGGTGGTCGTTACGGGTGTCTGTGATGCGGATACCCAGTTTCTGGATGAATCGGTTCAGCGGGTTGCCGAGCGCCAGGATGGAGTGAAACCGGCTGCCTGCCAGGATATGCGGAAATTGCTCGAGGATCCTGAACTGGATGCCGTGGCGGTGGCCACACCCAACCACTGGCATGCGCTGGCCACCATCTGGGCCTGCCAGGCAGGAAAACACGTCTATGTGGAGAAACCGGTCTCCCACAATGTCTGGGAGGGAAGGAAGATGGTGGAAGCTGCCCGCAGGTATAACCGGATGGTGCAGGTGGGGTGTCAGAACCGTTCCATTGGCAATGTGATCCAGGCCATGGATTTTCTCCATAAAGGGGGGATCGGTGAGGTATTTATGGCCAGGGGCACCTGTTTCAAACCCAGGGATTCTTTCGGGATCGCCCCTGACAGTGATCCACCTGCGAGCCTGGATTACGATCTCTGGCTGGGACCCGCCGCCTACCGGCCCTACAACGAAAAGAGGGGGCATTACAACTGGCACTGGTTCTGGGATACGGGCAACGGGGATACGGGGAACCAGGGACCGCACCAGTTCGACATCGCCCGGTGGGGTCTTGGAAAGAACACGCACCCGGTTAAAATCCAGTCCATGGGCGGAATTTTCGGGATCTCGCCCCGGGAGTGTGCCCAGGAGACCCCCAACACGCAGACATCCGTTTTCGAATATGAGGATGGAAAGATCCTTGAATTCGAGACCCGGGGCAGGTTCACCAATGCGGAAGCACCCCTCGGGGTCAGGATCGGCAACCTGTTTTACGGTACGGAAGGCTGGCTCGAAGTGAATGGTTCACGGTGGAAGGCATACCGGGAGCGGGAGGATCAGCCATTTGCCGGTTCGGCCGAAGGAGCGGAAGGTGCTTCAGTGGGGGGTGACAGGACTTTCCTGGCTGCACCGGAAGGGGAAGGACATTTCTCAAATTTCATCAGTGCGATCAGGTCCGGCAATTACGGGGAGCTCCATTGCGATATCCTGGACGGACACATGTCATCGGCCCTTCCCCACCTGGCCAACATCGCATACCGGGTGGGAGAGACCCTCGAATTCAACGGGGAGTTCGAGGAGTTCATCGACAACAGGGAAGCGAACCTGCTGCTTACACGCAGGTACCGGCATCCTTTTGTGGTGCCTGATCAAGTGTAACCTCATCAACCAACCGCATATGAGAAACCTGATAAAATGCCTGTCATTCGCAGTGGCCCTGGTGGCCATGCACTCCTGTCAACCGGGTTACAACAGCCTGTTTGACGGAAAAACGCTGGATGGATGGACCTGTACGCCCGAAGAAGTCTCCGGACACTGGAGGGTGGAAGAGGGGATGCTGGTCGGGGAAAATACGGACCAGCTGGCCTCGATCCTCTGGACCACGGGTCAGTTCGGGAACTTTGAACTGGAGCTGGAATATATGACGCCTTCGGGGGACTACGATTCCGGGGTGTTTCTCCGGGGGGAGAGCCACCAGGTTCAGATCGGGATCTCACGGTCCCTTCAGAAAGACATGACCGGCTGCATCTATGCGCCGGTGGATGAGCAGGGGAGTTATCCGGCCCAGACGGACAAAATTGCGGAGTTTCACCGTGCAGGGGAATGGAACCACCTGCGGATCATGGTCAGCGGCAACCGCATTCAGACATTCCTGAACGGGGAGCCCTTTGTGGATTACCAGGCTGTCCGCATTCCGGAGAAAGGCCCCATCGGTGTGCAGTTACACGCCGGGGTGCACATGGTCATCCAGTTCCGGAACATCCGCATCAGGGAATTGCCCGCCGGGGAATCTGCATGACCGCAGGATCAAGCAGTATCCTTTCATTGAGTTCCGACAGGGCCTGTTTCAGCGCTTTCTGATGAGCTTCCCTGAAACCGGCATTGCTGTAAATGATCTGGAGGTGCCTTCCTTTTCCATGGCCGCGGTGGGTGGCATAAACCATGCTGCTTTCGTCGGTGAACACGGCCTCCACCTCAACCTCTGCAACGGCAGTGGAGTGGGGAATACCGAGTAATGTCGCGATGCCTAGCGTCAGCACCCCCAGTACCGTACCGGCGTTCATCTGTGTTTTCTCGTTGAAATAAACCACACTCATCTCCAGCTTTCCCGCCGGCGGGGAAGAAGGGTCCAGCAGCTGGTCCTCCATGTAGTATTCCAGGAACCTGACGGCATCCACCGCTTTCACATCTGAGATATGTGTGGTTCCGGTCTGTTCCATGACCTCTTCACCGGGAACAGAGATTTCCATGATGTAGGTATTGCCAACGGTCTGGTAAGTGGCGGCGATCTCCTTCATGTCGATGACGGATTCCATGGCAGCAATCCTTACCGGATTCTTAAATGGCATCTCATAAACGGACTTCTGGGCGATCAGTTCAGAACTGCCTGCGATAATGATGCAGAGGCAGATCAGGGGTAGATGTGTTTTCATGGCAGCAGGGTTTAAATGGATCGTACAGTTCCAGCAGCAAAATCCGTTCCGGAATACCGGTAAAGGAGACTTCTGTCCCGGGAATAAACTTTTTTTTCTATCTTCAGGTGCTCACTGAAACCGTTTTATTGTAAAGCCATCACCATGAAAAGAAGAGCATTTATTCAAAAAGGGACCACCCTTGCAGCTGCGACCACATTGATACCGGCCATGCCGGGAACCGCCCGGGCCGTCTCCCGCATCTTCGGGGCCAATGACCGGATCAGGGTAGGGGCCATCGGCGTAAACGGAATGGGGATGTCCAACCTCCGTTCATTCCTGAAGATGGATGGCGTGGAATGTGTGGGGATCTGTGATGTGGACCGCAATGTGCTGGAGAAGCAGGCCGCGGAAGCGACCCAGCTACAGGGCAAAGCACCGCAACTCTATGGTGATTACAGAAAACTGCTTGAAAACAAGGACCTGGATGCGGTCATCATCGGCACCCCGGACCACTGGCACTGCCTTCCCATGGTGGATGCCTGCCAGTCCGGATTGGATGTTTATGTGGAGAAGCCCCTGGCCAATTCCATCCAGGAAGTGGACCTGATGATCAAAGCGCAGCAGAAATACGGCAGGGTGGTCCAGGTGGGCCAGTGGCAGCGGAGCGATCCACACTGGAAAAATGCAGTGGATTTTGTCCACAGCGGCAAACTGGGAAAGATCCGCACCGTGAAGGCGTGGGTGTACCTGGACTGGAAATTCCGCCTGCCGGTGGAACCGGACGGACCTGTCCCTGAAGGGGTGGATTACGATTTCTGGCTGGGGCCTGCCCCGAAGCGCCCCTTCAACATCAACAGGTTCCATTTCAATTTCCGCTGGTACTGGGACTATGCCGGCGGACTGATGACCGACTGGGGGGTTCATCTGCTCGATTATGCCCTTTACGGAATGAATCAGTATGTGCCGAAATCGGTGATGTCTTCGGGAGGGAATTATGCCTGGCCCGACGATGCCAGGGAAACACCGGACACCCAGTACGCCATTTACGAATTCGACAACATCGGGCTGATATGGGAATCGACCCTTGGCATCGGGAAAGGAAATTACGGCCGTGCACACGGGGTGGCCTTTATCGGAGAGAACGGGACCCTGGTGGTCGACAGGGGAGGATGGGAAGTGATCGCCGAGGCGCCCCAGGGCAACCAGCGCATGGAGCCGGTTCCGCTGGTGGAAAAGGGGGGAGAAAGCGGGCTCGACCTGCATGTGAAAAACTTCCTCGATTGCATGAAAAGCAGGGAAACTCCCAACGCCAGCGTGGAAATCGGAGGGCACATCGCCCGGGTGGCCCACCTGGGGAACATGGCCCTGCGGACGGGAAGAAAAATCTTCTGGGACGGAGAGAAAGGGGAGGTGGTCAACGACGCCGAGGCAGCCAAACTGGCCATGGCCACATACAGGGCTCCCTGGAAGCTTCCCAAACTGTAAGTGAATCCTTAGAGACCTGAGGAATAGCCTGTTAAAACCTGCCAATCAGGCTGTAATCATCGGTATTGCAGTAGATCTGGCTGAAAAATGCATATCCTGCCCTGCTGGTTTCCATTTTTCTGTCCAGGCGAAGGATCGGATGATTTTTCCCCACCCTGAAGTGGTGCTGGATGCGCTCGTCTGCCCTGATGGCCATGATCTTCTGTTCTCCGCCTGTGACCTGGATCTGATAGTGTTTGCGCAGGATCTCAAACAGGGATCTGTTCTCAAAGGCCCTGGAAGTGAACCGGGGCAGGTTGAGGTTGGGGAGCAGGGTGATGTCGTAGAAGACCGGGACCTCGTTGATGAGCCGCAACCGCTCCATGTGGATGCATCCGATGCTCTTTTCCCTCTCCCCGATCTCATAACCGAAGGCATGCTCCCATGCCCTGATGTTCGGCTTAATGATAATCCTTGTTGTCAGGTGGCCCTGCCCGATGGCCGAGGTTGTCCCGGACAGGGAAAGGATCCCGATCCCCTTGGGAGGGCCTTTCACGATGCTCCCTTTTCCCTGGTGGCGCACGATGAACCCATCATTGACCAGCAGGTCGAGGGCTTTCCTGACGGTGGGCCTCGCCAGCCTGTGCGCTGCACACAGTTCATTTTCCGAGGGCAGCAGATCCCCCTGACGGAAAGTTCCTTCCTCGATCAGTTTCCGGAGGTCCTCGTAGAGCCGCCTGTACTGGGGGGACGGTTTCAAAGCCATCGCTTACCGGATAGAATCAATGAGTTGTAAATATAGGCATTGGATATCATATGACAAAATCAAATAAGTTGTATGATTTTAAATATTTTATATACAATATTTTAAAACATGATAATCTTTTTGATTCACCTGTTTTTATTTCTTAGGAAATCGTTATATATTTGCACTTGTATAGACAAGTGTCTTATCTGGCAATGAACTTCAAAAAATAGTTTCCATCTAACCCCTGACCACTGACCCCTCACAAGTTATTTTTATTTGTTAGAAGTTAGAAGTTAGGTGTTAGGGTCGGAGTGAGCAGATACTGAGATTTTAATCATAAAACAATATGGCTCAAGCTGTGATTATGCCCAGGCAGGGCCAGTCGGTAGAAAGCTGCATCCTTACGCAGTGGTACAAAGAGGTGGGAGAGGAGGTTTCCAGGGGGGATCTCCTGTTCGCCTATGAGACGGACAAGGCCGCCTTCGAGGAGGAGGCTCCGGAAGACGGGATCCTGCTTGCCCGCTTCTATGAGGAGGGGGATGAGGTACCGGTGCTCAGCAACGTGGCGGTTATCGGTGCAGAAGGGGAATCGGCCGATTCCTTTGCTCCCGGAGGTGAAACGGCAAAGGCGGAGAAAGGAAGTGGGAATGAATCCATCGAAGGTCCGGCAGCAATCCCTTCAGAAGGACCGGATGCTGAATCTGCATCCGGGAAAGAGAAGATGGAAACCGGGGCGCAAAGCTCTGCCGGGGATGGCCGCAAAGCCATCTCTCCCCGGGCCAGAAAACTGGCACGGGAGAAGCGGGTGGTGGTTGAGAATATTCACGGAAGCGGTCCGGGGGGGAGGATCATTGAACGCGACGTGGTTGAGGAGATCAGGAGCGGCAAACGGCTGACTCCCCTGGCACAGAAAAAAATGGAAGGAAAGGGATTCGCACTGCCCGGTCAGGTTACCTCCGCTTACGGAAGGATCACCTCCCGGGATCTTTTGGAAGCGGGAAAAACGGGGGAGGAACCTTCCGGAGTGCCGTCAGGCGGGATGGGTCCCCATGAGGATCTCCCATTGTCCAATGTGCGGAAGATCATTTCCGGTGCCATGCACCGCTCCCTCCAGAATTCCGCACAGCTTACCCACCACATGAGCGCCAATGCCACAAAAATGCTGGGTCTCAGGAAAGAGGTGAAGAAGCGGCTGGAGAACGGATACCGGGCCAATGTGACCCTGAACGACATGGTGTGCTTCGCAGTCGTCCGCGCCCTGCGGGATTTCCCGGAAGCCAATGCCCACTTCCTGGGAGAAAAGATCCGGAGGTTCAGCAGGGTGAACCTGGGCCTCGCGGTGGATACGGAGCGGGGACTGCTGGTTCCGTCGCTGCCCGGTGCAGATGAGCTTACCCTGGAAGGGCTTTCCCTGAAACTGAAGCAGCTGGCCGACGATACCCGGAACGGGAAAGTATCGCCGGATCTACTGGCCCCCGAGGCGGCCTCTTTCACGGTCTCCAACCTGGGCAATTACGGGGTGGAGATGTTCACCCCGGTGATCAACCTGCCGCAGGTGGCCATCCTGGGCGTGAATACCATCCTTTACCGGCCCGCGGTACTCGAGGACGGGACATTTGGTTTCCTGCCCTTCATCGGGCTCTCCCTGACCTATGACCACAGGGCGCTGGACGGCGGACCTGCCACCCGCTTCCTGGCAGCGATCAGGGACCAGGTGGAGCAACTCTCCCCCGACCTCCTCTAACATCTAACATCTAACCCCTAACCCCTAACCCCTAACCCCTAAC